>CP075369.1:653125-1306250 GCA_019454205.1 Xanthobacteraceae bacterium | reverse complement strand
GCGCCTGATGAATGAAGGCGAGATACTGCTCGGCGAGTGCGAGCACGGAAATCTTGGCGAGATCCACCTTCTGCGTGCGCGCAAGCGCGAGCAGCAGGTCGAGTGGACCTTCGAAGCCCGCGACATCGACCATCAGCGCCGGTTCATGCGAAGCGCGCTCGGCCTCGGGAAGTTCAAAATCGCCTGGTTCCACGTTCCTGATTCCGTCTCAAGCGGTTCCGATCATAGCGGAAAAGCGCTGCCAGGCATCGGCGGTATCGAAAGGTTCCAAAGGTTCTTTGATCCTGTCCAAGGCTTTCTCGGCGCGGGCTAGCGCCTTGCCCTGCAACGGCGGCGAAGACGAGGCGACATCAATCGCCTCCAGCATGTCGCCGTTGCAATGAAGCGCCATGTCGCAACCGGCCGCAAATGCAGACAACGTCCGGTCCACCATCGAGCCGCTCAGCGCCTTCATCGAAAGATCGTCGGTCATGACGAGACCGTCGAACCCGATATGGCCACGGATGACCTTGTCCATGACCGTAGGGGATAACGTCGCGGGCAACTGGCCGTCGTAGGCCTCGTAGACGACGTGTGCCGTCATCGCGAGCGGCAGATCAGAGAGCAGCCGGAACGCCTCGAAGTCGGTTTGCTCCAGTTCTCTTCGTGTAGCGGTAACGCGCGGCAACTCCAGATGGCTGTCGGCCAGCGCGCGGCCGTGGCCGGGAATGTGTTTCACCACCGGCAGCACCCCGCCCGCGATCAAGCCGTCCGCCGCCGCGCGGGCCAGCGCAGCGACTGTTTGCGGGTCGCTGCCATAGGCGCGGTCGCCGATGATGTCGTGGGCACCTGCGTGGCGAAGATCGGCTACCGGCAGGCAGTCCACGTTGATGCCGAGCTTCCTGAGGTCGTGGGCAATCAGTTTTGCTCCAAGGCCCACGCCGGTTTCCGTCGCGCCGCTCTGCGCCGTCGCGCTTACCAGTTCGGCGGCGGCTGGGTATTTCGGCCAGTGCGGTGGACCGAGACGCTGTACGCGGCCGCCTTCTTGATCGATCAGCACCGGCGCATCGGCGCGGTCGGCCAGTTCGCGGAAGCTAACTACCAATTCCGCGACCTGCGCGGGGTTTTGAATGTTTCGCTTGAAGAGAATCAATCCCCAAGGGCAACGTCTTGAAAATACGACCTTTTCCTCCTCAAGGAGAGAGGTGCCGGCGCATCCCGAAATGTAGGCGTAAGCGGTCATGCGCGCTTGTGCGCGGCACCCGCTCCAAGGTCAAGAAACGCAGGAAAGGAAGCTGTTAGTTACGGGTCTGGACGATGCAGCCCGCGCCAGCGGTCTTGAGGTTCTGGCAAAGGGCATTGGCCTGATCGCGCTGCATCGGGCCGACCATGGCGCGATAGAACGTGCCGCGGTCGCCGAGATCGACCTTGCGGATGTCGGCATTGCGGTTGCCGAAAATACCCGCGTGCTGGGTCTTGAGGGTCGCCCAAGCCGTCTGCGCCTCTTCCAGCGTCTTGTGGGAAGCGACCTGCACAACATAGTTGCCGCCGGTCGAGACGTTCGGTGTCGGGTTCACATTCGCCGTCACCAGCGGACGATTAGGGTTCGTCTGCGAGCGCGGACCGGGCGCCGGTGCGGGCTGTTCCTGCTGCTCCAGCGAATTCTGGTTCGCATTCAGCGGCAGCGGGCCGTTGTTGGCGGGCGGCTGGTTATTCTGGACGACCGAGCCATCCGGACGAACGGTGACGGTGCGCACGCGGCGCGGCTCGTTGCTCGGCGGCGTGGTCTGGGTCTGCGGAGCCGGCGGCGCTACCTGCTGCGTCGGCGGCGGCTGGAAGCCCGGAATATTACGCTTCGGCTGCTGCGCCGGAGGCTGGATCGTCTGCTGTTGCGGCTGGGTCGGCGCGAAACCAAGGGGCTGTTGGTTGTTCTGAGTCAGGTCGGCCGGAGTCTCCTCACGGGAGATGATCTGCTCAGGCTGCGTGACGATGCGATCCTGAATCGTCTTGTTGTTCGGATTGACCGTCGTCTGCTTCGTCGGATCGATCTTGTCCGGAGCATCGGTGCGGCTCACGACCGGCGGCTTAGCCGGTGCGTTGAAGATCGTGCGATAGGCAAACCAGCCGGCCACGCCGGCGACGATCATGCAGATTGTCACAATGGCGAGGAAGAGCCAAAGACCCGTACGGCGCGGACGCTCCTCGTCCGCATACACGTCGTCGGCATGCTCATCGAGATAGCCGTCGCCCGTGTATTCGGGATCGTAGTCCTGCTCGTAATCCTGTTCGTAGTTGTCGCGGCGGTCGCGATAAGCCGGAGCCTGACGGGAGCGGCCGTAGCGGGCCTCCTCGTCCATACGCTCGCTACCCCGGCGCGCCGAGCGCGGCAGTTCCTCGCCATAGCCGTCGTCGCGGGCGCGGCGGTCTGCATAAGGGTCGCGGGCATGGAAATCGTCGCGCGGAGCGTGGGCCGGCTGGCGCGGTTCCTGACGAACGTCGCGGTCGCGGCCATTCCGGGGTGCAGGAGCGTAATCGTAGTCGTCGTCTGTCGCGCGGGCGCGAGCCGCAGGACGCTGCGGCTGGGCGTACTCGTCGCGGTCGTTGCGAAGGGCGGGTTCGCGGCGGGCATCGCGATAGGCTCGATCGCCTTGCAGATCGCGGCTGTCCTGAAGGTCGCGGGTATCGCGCGCAGGCGCGCGCATTTGCGGCTGTACCGGCGGCTGAGCGCCTCGTACCGGCTGCATCGCGCGGGGGTCGTCGTTGCGCGCCTCTAGCGGGCGGCGGGGCGCAGGCACGGGTTCGCGCTGGAGATCGCGGCCATTGCTATAGCCAGTGTTCGAACCGTTGAGGCCATTGGCAGCCGCCGGACGCGCGGCAGGCTGCGGAGGCGTCATACGAGGATCACGGGCCGGAGCTGGCGACGGAGCCGCCGTCATACGGCTGTCGCGAGGCGGGGCGCTATGATGCGCGCCATTGCCGTTCGTGGCCGGTCGCCGCTGCTGCTGGCCGAATTCTGCGAATGGGTCTTCCTGGCCAATCAGCCGGGCCAGTTCGGCAAGCGGATCTTCTCCACGGCGCGCACGCGCAGCCCCAGCCGCAGGCTGCGGCGAAAGCTGCCCATAGCTCTGGGATGACCTGTACCTGGTCTCTTCCGCCATTCTCTCCCGATCACTCACAAGGGTCCGCGCAACTGCCATAGTACCACTCCGCGCGGAGGGCCGTTAACGCATTTCTTCGGCCGCTCTGACACCAAGGATGGCCAAACCGGACGCCAGAACACTCACAATCCCTTGGATCAGGCTCAGGCGGGCCACGGTCAACCTAGGGTTATCTTCGATAATGAAGCGTAAATGTGGCGCGTCTTTCCCCCTGTTCCAGTGGGAATGGAGATCGCTCGCCAGTTCGTGAAGGTAGAAGGCGACCCGGTGCGGTTCGTGGACGTCCGCAGCCGATTCCACGAGGCGCGGCCACTGGGCCAGCTTCTTCAGCAGCCCTAGTTCTCCACTGTCATCGAGGAGTTCCAGCGCGGAACTCGCCAGCCCGGCCGGAGAAAGATACTGGTCCCGAATCGCGGCCGCTCCGTTCCGGAGCACCGAGCGGCCCCGTGCGTGAGCGTATTGGACGTAGAACACCGGGTTCTCGCGCGACTGCTCGATCACCTTCGCCAGATCGAAGTCGAGCTGGGCGTCGTTTTTCCGGAACAGCATCATGAAACGGACCGGCTCGACGCCAACCTCGTTCACGACCTCGCGCAGCGTGACGAAATCGCCTGCGCGCTTCGACATTTTCACCGGCTCGCCGTCGCGCAGCAGGCGAACGAGCTGGCAAAGCTTCACGTCGAGCACGGCCCTGCCCCCGCCCAGCGCCTTTACTGCCGCGTTCATGCGCTTGACGTAGCCGCCATGGTCCGCGCCCCAGACGTCGATCAGGGTCTTGAAGCCGCGTTCGATCTTGTCGCGGTGATAGGCCATGTCAGCGGCGAAGTAGGTGTAGCTGCCATCCGATTTTTTCAGCGGACGGTCCACGTCGTCGCCGAAAGCCGTAGCGCGGAATAGCGTCTGCTCGCGATCCTCGTAGTCCTCCACCGGCGCGCCTTTCGGCGGCGGGAGACGTCCTTCATAGATGTGGCCTGCCTTGCGCAGCGTTTCGATGGTTTCCGCGACCTTGTCGGTGCCGGAGGTCAGCGATCGCTCGGAGAAAAAATACTCGTGGCGGATTTCGATGGCCGCAAGGTCTTCGCGGATCATGTCCATCATGCCGTCGATGGCGGTCTGGCGGACAAGCGGCAGCCATTCGCTTTCCAGCTTCTGCAAAAGTGCGCGGCCATGCTTCTCGGCCAGCGCCCTGCCCACCGGGATCAGGTAATCGCCGGGATATATCCCTTCCGGAATCTCGCCAATGTCTTCACCGAGCGCCTCGCGATAGCGCAGGAACGCGGAGCGCGCGAGCACATCGACCTGCGCGCCCGCATCGTTGATGTAATACTCGCGCGTGACCGAGTAGCCCGCGAAAGCCAGCAGGTTCGCGAGCGCATCGCCGAATACCGCGCCGCGGCCGTGGCCTACATGCATCGGCCCGGTGGGGTTCGCGGAAACGTATTCGACGTTGACCTTCTCGCCCTTGCCCAGTTCGCTACGGCCGAATTTCTCGCCGCCGCGCAGTGCCGCGCGAAGCACGTCGAACCAGGCCGCATTGTCGAGCGCGAGGTTGATGAAACCCGGACCGGCCACATCGGCTTTCACCACGCCTTGGGTCGTACGCAGCTTCGCCACCAGCGCATCCGCCAGTTCGCGGGGCTTTTTGCCTGCGTCCTTGGCAAGCACCATCGCGGCATTGGTCGCGAGGTCGCCGTGGGAAGGGTCTTTCGGCGGCTCGACGACCACGCGGCCGTAGTCGAGGCCGGGGTTGAGCGCGCCATCCTTCACTAGCGCGTCGAGCGCCGCATGGACATGGCCGAGATAGATCGAAAAAACGTTCATCGTGAAGCGCTTGGGAGAAAGTATCGAAGGCCGCGGGAGCTAACGCAGTTCCGGAGTCGAGTCAAAATAGCGGGCATGTTCTTCCAGCGCGAAGCGGTCGGTCATGCCTGCGATGAAATCGGCGATGGCGCGGGCGCGCACCGTCTCGCTCATTCCCGACTGCGGCAGCCAGCCGTCCGGCAGATCGCCCGGCGACTTCCAGTAATGGGCAAACAGCGTGCGCACGATGGCCTCGGCGTCGGTCATGATCTTCATGACCCGTTCCTCGCGATACATGCGCGGCGTGAGGAACGCCTTGATCGCGCGGTCGGCCTCCGCGCCCCGCGCGGAAAATGCCACCATGGCTTCGCGCGCATTGCGGATATCCTCAACCGAATGAGGCTTGAGGCGGTCTATGCGCGCTTGCGTTTCTACGATGACGTCGTCGATCAGCGCGGCAATCAGGCGGCGGATGACCTCGCCCGCCTGCCGCTCGCTTCCCGCTTCCGGATAGCGCCGGATTACTTCCTCGTACTTCTCGCCGACCAGCGGTAGCCGCGCGAGATCGCCGAGCGTGAACAGTTCCGCGCGCAGCGCATCGTCGAGATCGTGGGCGTCATAGGCAATGTCGTCGGCAATCGCCGCGACCTGCGCTTCGGCGCTCGCAAACGTCCAGTATTCCAAATCCCACTCAGCACGCTGTTCGGCGAAGGCCGCAGGCAGGCCATCTTCCGAATAACGGCCGATGCCGGCGCCGTCTTCGTCGCTGAGCGGCCCGTTGTGTTTTGCGATGCCTTCCAGCGTTTCCCACGTCAGGTTCAGGCCGTCGAACGACGCATACCGGCGCTCCAGCTTCGTCACCACGCGCAGGCTCTGCGCATTGTGGTCGAAGCCGCCGAAGTCTTTCAGGCAGGCATCGAGCGCCCGCTCGCCCGCATGGCCGAATGGCGGATGGCCGAGATCGTGGGACAGCGCCAACGCTTCCGCGAGGTCCTCGTCCAGCGCGAGCGTGCGCGCCAGCGCGCGGGCGATCTGGCTCACCTCCAGCGTATGCGTAAGGCGGGTGCGGAAATGGTCACCCTCGTGGGAGACGAAGACCTGGGTCTTGTGCTTGAGGCGCCGGAAGGCAGTGGAATGGATCAGCCGGTCGCAGTCGCGGCGAAAGTCGCTGCGGGCGGGACTCGGCTCTTCCGGGAACAGCCGCCCGCGCGAGCGCGCAGGGTCCGCCGCCCAGGGCGCGCGGGGTGTAAGTGCCGCTACCGTCACGATGTTTTGCCCCGAATTGACTTCGCCGCCGGCTCGCCTACCTATAGAGCCTAACGCCTTGGTATATCGCGAAAAACGAGCGCGGACAGCCATGAATGCCATTCCGGTCGAAGTGACAGAGAGCGCCGTGAAGAAAATCGCCAGCATACTCGGCGGCGAGGCGCAGCCGTCGGTACTGCGCGTCAGTGTCGAAGGCGGCGGCTGCTCCGGCTTTCAATACAAGTTCGACATCCAGCGCGCGGCCGAAGCCGAAGACCTCGTCATTGCCCGCGATGGCGCGACCGTGGTGATCGATCCCGTATCGCTGCAATATCTCAGCGGCTCGCGGATCGACTATGCCGACGAATTGATCGGCGCCGCGTTCAAGATCGACAATCCGAACGCGACCGCGTCCTGCGGCTGCGGCACCAGCTTCGCTCTCTGACTTTTCTTAAAGGCGCGCAATGCTCATCGCGACGTGGAACGTCAATTCCGTCCGCTCGCGGGTAGGTGCCCTCACCGCATGGCTCAAAGAACGCGATCCGGATGTCGTCTGCCTACAGGAACTGAAGTGTCAGGACGACCAGTTTCCACGCGAGGAAGTCGAAGCGCTCGGTTACAACGTCGCGGTTCACGGACAGAAAACCTATAACGGCGTTGCAATCCTCTCGAAGCACCCGATTGACGAAGCGAAGCCGAGACTTCCCGGCGACGACAAGGACGACCACTCCCGCTACATCGAAGCCGTGATCTCCACCAAGGACGGCGTGGTGCGCGTCGCCTCGATCTATCTGCCGAACGGCAATCCAGCCGGCACCGAAAAGTTCGCTTACAAGCTGGTGTGGATGGATCGCCTCACCCGCCATGCGCGCGAATTGCTCGCGCTGGAAGAGCCACTGGTGCTGGCTGGCGACTTCAACATCATTCCCACCACCGCCGACGCCGAGTTTCCGGAGAAATGGACCGGAGATGCATTGTTCCAGCCGGAGTCGCGCGGCAAATTCCGCGAACTGCTCTCGCTCGGTTTCACGGACGCCTTGCGCGCAACGACCGACGCGAAAGACCACTACACTTTCTGGGATTATCAGGCAGGTGCGTTCCAGAAGAACAACGGTATCCGCATCGATCACCTGCTGCTCTCGCCGCGCGCAGCCGACCGCCTCGCCTCCGTCGGCATCGACAAGAAAGTCCGCGCCGCGGACAAGCCTTCCGATCACGTACCAATCTATGCCGATCTTCGCATCGCAATACGATAACCTCTACCGCACAGCGAAACCGGCGATTTAATTCTTGTAGAGCCAATCGCACGCCCACAAGATGCACCCACGCGGCCGCCAGAAGCCGCAACGGGAGCAGAGGGTGATGGAGCGCAAAAGTGCGGGTGAGCCGCACGCAGGCAGCGCTGCGCCGGCCATGATGCCGGACGAAATTGCAGGACGTGAAACAACGGGCCTTGCGCGATACATCCTGATCGCGGCATCGCTCATTGCACCGCTGCTCGCGATGAACCAGTTACTGAACATCAAGTTTGGCGCGCAGTTACTCAACCAGTATTTCGGTCTCCATATTCCAGAAATAACGCTGATCGACAGCCGTTATCTTTTCTTGCTCGCTGCTTCGCTGTTTCCATTTGTTTTCATCGTGATCCCGATGCGTCCGCAAGCCGTGAAGGGCAACGTGCCCTGGTACGACTGGCTTATCGCACTGGCTTCCCTTGCAATTCTGCTCTGGTTTGCGTGGAACGCGGAACGGGGACTGAGCGAAGGCTGGGAATATAACTCCCCGCTCATCGCGAAAGTCCTCGCCGCGATCCTCTGCGTGATGGCACTCGAAGCACTGCGGCGCACCAGCGGCTTGCCGATGACCCTCATTGTCGGCGTACTCGCGCTCTATCCGGTATTTGCGCAGCTTGCACCAAGTCCGTTCAAGGGTATCGCACACCCGCTCACGGACACCCTCGCCTTTCATGTCGTGAGTTCGGAATCGCTGTTCGGGATTCCCATGAAAGCCTTTGCCGAGATCGTCGTCGGCTTCATCGTGTTCGGACTCGCGCTGAACTACACGGGCGGCGGAAAATTCTTCAACGATCTTGCTTTCGCGCTCGTCGGCCGCATGCGCGGTGGCGCGGCGCAGGTCGGGATCATCTCGAGCGGATTGCAAGGCTCGATTTCCGGGAGCGTGATTTCAAATGTCATCAGTTCGGGTGTTGTCACCATCCCGGCGATGAAGCGTACTGGCTTCCGCGCGGATTATGCGGGTGCGGTGGAGGCCGTCGCCTCGACTGGCGCAGTGCTGATGCCGCCCGTGATGGGATCGACCGCCTTCGTGATGGCGTCGTTCCTCGGCAAGAACTACGGCGAGATCGCATTAGCCGCGACCGTACCTGCCTTGCTGTTCTACATCGCTCTGGTGGTGCAGGTGGACGCCTACTCCGCAAGGCTAGGCCTGCGCGGCATGAAATCCAGCGAACTGCCACGGCTCGGCGAAGTGATGAAGGAAGGCTGGTTCTACATTCCGGTCTTCGCGCTCCTGATATTCCTTCTCGTCTGGCTACAGGAAGAAGCGCTCGCGCCGTTCTATGCAACCGCGCTGCTTGTCCTCATCAATCAGTTGCTGCCAAAGCACCGGATGTCCTGGGCACAACTCGGAGATTTCGCCGTCGCGGTCGCGCGCGGTCTGGCAGAACTGGTCGCGATCCTGATGGCGGTCGGCTTCATCATCGGCGCGTTGTCGATGACGGGTCTCGCGGGAACGCTCGCGAACGATCTCGTCTATCTCGCCGGCGGAGCGCCGCTGATCCTGCTGATCATGGGCGCAATCACCAGCTTCATCTTCGGCATGGGGATGACCGTCACCGCCTGCTACATCTTCCTTGCGATCGTGCTTGCGCCGCCGCTGGTGAAGGCGGGCCTCGATCCGCTCGCGGTGCATCTGTTCATCATGTACTGGGGCATGGTGTCGTTCATCACGCCGCCGGTCGCGCTTGCAACCTTCGCAGCAGCACCACTTGCAGGCGTATCCGCTATGCGGATCGGGCTGCAATCCATCCGTCTCGGCACCGCGATCTATCTGGTACCGTTCTGTTTCGTTTTGAACCCTGCGTTGCTGTTCAAGGGCGACGCGCAGACGGTCACGATCTCCATCGTTGCTGCTTTTGCGGGCCTGATCGTTATGGCCGCCGCGCTGCAAGGCTATGTCGCAGGCATCGGGCTGATCCCGCGAACCGTAGCGGGCTGGCTCGCGCGCCTTTCTCTCATTGCCGGAGGTTTATTGTTCGCCGCCCCTGTGCCGTGGCTGACAGGACTGCCTTTCTCGCAGAACCTCGCCATAGCAGCCATGCTGACCGCAGCCGGACTCATCGTTCTCTACTTGATCGTCACAAGAAAAACCGAAGCAGGGAGAATAACGTCATGAAGAAAAGTACGATCTTCGCCGCAACCGCTTTGACTGCGGTGCTTCTGCTGCCCGCGGCCTCGCAAACGGGTGGCGTGAAGTTGCCCGAAACGCTGACATGGACCGCTTACGACGTCGGCTCCGGCGGCTACAATCAGGCAGTCGCCATCGGCAATGCGCTGAAAAACAAGTACGGCGTCAGCCTGCGCGTGCTTCCCGGCAAGAACGACGTCTCGCGCACTATTCCGCTGCGCGACGGCAAGGTGCCTTTCTCCGCGAACGGCGTCGGCGGCAGCTACATGGCGCAGGAAGGATTTTACGAGTTCGGTTCGAAGGACTGGGGACCGCAGCCGGTGCGCGCCATCCTGTTGAACAATTCGGACGCGCTCCTCACCATCGTCACGGCGAAGGACGCCAACATCAAAACAATGGCGGACCTCAAGGGAAAACGCGTCGCGTGGGTCGTGGGTTCGCCCTCGCTCAACCAGAACATCACCGCGCTGCTCGCCTCCGCCGGACTGACGTGGAACGACGTGAAGCGCGTCGAATTCGGTGGCTTCGGCGCGGCGATGGACGGCATTATCGCCAATCAGGTCGATGCAGCCTTCGCGTCCACTATTTCAGGGCAGGCCTTCAAGATTGCGGCTTCACCGCGCGGCATTCAATACCCGATCGTGCCGCATGGCGATAAAGCCGCGTGGGAAAGATTGAAGAAGATCGCTCCGTTCTACGTGCCGCAGTGGGGCGCGGAAGGCGCGGACCTCTCGAAAGAAAAGAGAGTCGAAGGCGCGACCTACCCCTATCCCGTGCTGATGAGCATGGCCACCGTCGATGCCGACACGGTCTACAACATGACGCGAGCGATGGTTGAAACTTTCGACGACTACAAGGACGGTGCGCCGGGTAACGTCGGCTGGGACATCAAGCGGCAGATTTTCAACTGGGCGATCCCGTTCCATGATGGCGCCATCCGCTACTTCAAGGAAGCGAAGCTCTGGACCGACGAACACCAGAAGCAGAACGATGCGCTGGTCGCGCGGCAGAAGGTGCTCTCCGATGCGTGGAAGGCCTATACCGCCAAGGCACCTTCCGATGAGAAGGAATTCGCAACCGGCTGGCAGAAAGCCCGCGCCGATGCGCTGAAGAAAGCCAATCTGGAGGTCGTGCTGGAAAGCTGGTAAGCGCGGCTTCCGCTAAGAAAAAGAAACGCGGCGTTCAAAACGCCGCGTTTTTTCTTTGCATCAGACCCGGATCAGCGCGAGGAACGGAGATACTGCTCAAGGAAATTGCGCGCGACGATCTGATCGTCTTCGCTGGTTTCCTTCAGCGCATCGCGATAGGCCTGCTCGATCCATTCGTCACTGCCCGCAGCGCCGTCGCGTGCCAGCGTCAGCCACATCAGACCGCGCGCGGCCTGCCTCGGCAACACTTCGCCTGCAATCAACATCTGACCGAGCAGCGCCTGTGCCTGGTGCTGACCCTTGTTCGCAGCCGAATAGAGCCACCGCGCCGCGACCCGCGGCTCCTTCTGTACGCCGACGCCATCGAGATACAGGCGCGCAAGATGATACTGGCCATCGGCATCGCCGTAATAGGTCGCCGCATAGCGGAAGAATTGCGCAGCACGGCGGGAGTCGCGATGCACTTCGGTATTGGCGATCCCTTCAAGATGATAATTGCCGAGCGCAACGAACGCATTGGCAACAAAGCGTGCTTCCGGAACGAACGGCGACGTATCGGACGCCTTCGACGCTACCTTGCTGAAATAGATATACGCCTTGTACGGATCGGCTTTCACGCCGTCGCCATCGGCATAGATGCGGCCGAGCTTCCACTGCGCGCCGGCATGACCGTGTTCGGCAGCGTATTGCAGAGACGTAATCGCCTTCTTGCGGTCGCCCGCAAGGTAAGCCTGCGTACCGCTACGAAACGCGTCGATGATCGACATCGGCTGCGTGCGCGGTCCCGCCTGCGGCGTCGGCTTCTCAGGGTCGAGCGCAATCGCGCTGCCCGCGCAGGCCATGACCAGCGCGGCAGCGGCAGTGATGCGTGCGGCCTCAAATATCCGCATAGGATTTATCCTCGGCCTTGCCGCCGGGATGGGTGATCGCGCCGTTGAGCGCATTGCCTACCTGCTGCGCGTACTTCCAGAGGTAGCCGGACTTCGCGGTGTTCTCGCGCGGCTTCCATGCCTTCTTGCGTTCGGCAAGTTCGGCGTCGCTCAATTTGACATTGAGCACGCCTTCTTCCGCGTCGAGTTCGATGATGTCGCCATCCTTCAGCAGACCGATGGGACCGCCCACCGCCGCTTCCGGGCCGACATGGCCGACGCAGAAACCGCGCGTCGCGCCGGAAAAGCGTCCGTCGGTGATGAGCGCAACCTTGCCGCCCATGCCCTGCCCGTAGAGCGCCGCCGTGGTCGCGAGCATCTCGCGCATGCCGGGGCCACCCTTCGGACCTTCGTAACGGATGACGAGAACGTCGCCTTCCTTGTAGGTGCGGTTCTTCACCGCGTCGAAGCAGGCTTCCTCGCCGTCGAACACCCGCGCCGGACCGGTGAACTTCAGCATGGATTTTTCCATGCCCGCGATCTTCACGATCGCGCCTTCCGGTGCGAGGTTGCCCTTCAGGCCAACGACGCCACCCGTAACGGTGATCGGCTTGTTCGCGGGGCGCACCACGTCCTGATCGGCGTTCCACTTCACGTTCTTCAGGTTTTCCGCGATGGTGCGGCCCGTGACGGTGATGCAATCGCCGTGCAGGTAGCCGTGATCTAGCATCGTCTTCATGATCAGCGGGATGCCGCCGACCTCGAACACGTCTTTCGCGACGTATTTTCCGCCCGGCTTCAGGTCGGCGATGTACGGCGTCTTCTTCATGATCTCGGCAACGTCGAACAGGTCGAACTTGATGCCGCACTCGTGCGCGATAGCGGGAAGATGCAGCGCGCCGTTGGTCGAACCGCCGGTAGCTGCGACGACGGCCGCCGCATTCTCCAGCGCCTTGCGCGTGACGATGTCACGCGGGCGGAGCCGCATCGCGAGCAGTTCCATGATCTTCTCGCCGGCGGCGGTGCAGAACTTGTCGCGGATTTCATAGGGTGCCGGGGCGCCTGCCGAGTACGGTAGCGCGAGGCCGATGGCTTCGGAAACGGTCGCCATCGTGTTCGCGGTGAACTGCGCGCCGCATGCGCCAGCGGACGGACAGGCAACCTGTTCGATCTCGTCGAGGTCGTCGTCCGACATCGCGCCGACCGAGTGCTTGCCGACCGCTTCGAACATATCCTGCACGGTGACGGTCTGGCCGCGGAAATTACCCGGCAGAATCGAACCGCCATAGATGAAGATCGACGGCACGTTGAGACGGCACATCGCCATCATCATGCCGGGCAGCGACTTGTCGCAGCCGGCCAGGCCGATCAGCGCGTCATAGGAATGGCCGCGTATGGTGAGTTCAACTGTGTCCGCGATCGCTTCGCGCGAAGGCAGCGATGCGCGCATGCCGGCATGGCCCATGGCAATGCCGTCGGTCACGGTAATGGTGCAGAATTCGCGCGGCGTACCGCCTGCGGCGGCGACGCCCTTCTTCGCGGCCTGCGCCTGACGCATCAGCGCGATGTTGCAAGGTGCGGCTTCGTTCCAGCACGAAGCGACGCCAACGAACGGCTGGTGGATCTGGTGCTTGGTCAGACCCATTGCGTAGTAATAGGAACGGTGCGGCGCGCGCTCCGGACCCTCCGTCACATAACGGCTCGGCAGCTTGGATTTATCGAACGTCTTGGCGTCCATTGACTTCTGGCCTTCGACCGCACCCCGCAGCCGGACTGGCTGCACCCCCCACGGGCGGCTCTTGATCAGACCGAAATCGGTGCCGTTTATGGCACCTTCACGGCGTGGACTGGCTCCACTGCAGCATCCGTGACGATACGATAAAGGTGTGGCCAAACAGCCACATAAGATTTGACGGCCTTCGGGCGGGAAACAGGCGAAGCGTGGGCAAAGGTAAGCCGTTAACCACCACATTCTTCTCGCGCAGCGTTCACCACGTTGCGCCGGAGTTGATAGGCGCGACTCTGCTGGTCGGCGGAATCGGCGGAAAGATCGTCGAGGTGGAGGCTTACCATCACACCGATCCGGCAGCGCATTCGTTTGGCGGCAAGACAGAGCGAAATGCGACGATGTTCGGCCCACCCGGCCACGCTTATGTCTACCTCTCCTATGGCATGCACTGGTGCCTCAACTTCGTCTGCGAGGCAGAAGGCTCGGCCAGCGGAATCCTGATCCGCGCGCTGGAGCCGACCGAAGGTTTGGCGGCCATGCGGCGCAGAAGGCACCTGAAAGACGAGCGTCTGCTATGCGCCGGACCGGGACGGCTCGGTCAGGCGCTGGGAATCTCGCGTGCCAAGCATAACGGCGCGCGCCTGGATCGCGCCCCGTTTCAAGTGCTCGCACGACAAGAGGTGCCGGAGATCGTCACCGGGCCGCGGATCGGCATTTCAAAGGCGGCGGATTTCCCGTGGCGCTACGGGATGAAGGGGTCGCGATTCCTGAGCAAGAAGTTTTAATTCTGCAGCGCGTCGCGCATCTGCGCGGTGTCGAAGTACTCATAGTATTCGATCAGCTTGCCGTTCGCGAAACGAAACGAGTTCGCGATCGGAGTCCATATCGTCTTTCCGGTCTTGCGCGCTTTCCAACTGCAACGGCCAAGACAGACGACGCGATCGCCCTGCGCTACATAATGCTCGATGCGAAATTCGATCATCTCCCAGTCACGTGCCAGACCGGAAAAATATTCGCCAAGTTTTTCCTTGCTATCGTAGACGGTCATGTAAGGCGTCGCCTTGACGCTCTGACCGATTGAACCGAACTCGAGTTCGTCCGCGCAAATCGACATCCAAGAGTCCACGCTCGCGCCTTTGGTTTCATGCCAAAGACGGTACGCTTCCTTCAGGATCGCGATATTTCGCGCTTCCTCGGACATCCCCACCTCCGAGTCGAGGAAAACCTAGCAGATGCGCTGTCACGAAACCACTTTACCGTCCGGTTTCCGACATAACTTTCGAGGGATTACGCAGCACCTTTGAGACGCTCAAGCGCTTCGAGAATTTTCGTCTTGCGCTCCTCGGCTTCGCGGCGCCGTTCTTTCTCCAGTTCGAGGATTTCCTCCGGCGCACGCGCGACGAAGTCCTTGTTTTCGAGCTTTTTGTCGACACGCTGGATGTCTGCATCGCATTTTGCGATCTCTTTTTCGAGACGCGCGCGTTCTGCGGCGAGATCGACGACACCCGCCAATGGCAGGGCAGCAACTTCACCGCGTACGAGCAACTGCACCGAACCCTTTGGCGGGGCATCCGCAAATGTGATTTCTGACAGGCGCGCGAGGCGCTTCAGCGCTTCCATCCAGCGCTCGGCGCGCGCTTTCGTTTCAGCACCGGCGACCAATTGCAACGGTATCTGCGTGCCGCCAGCGATATTCATTTCCATCCGAACAGAACGAATGGCGGTAATCAGGTCCACGACCCAGCCGATTTCGTTCTCAGCTTTTGCATCTTCAAGGCCGGAGAGGCTCGGCCATCCGGCCAGCGCCAGCATGGATTTCCGCGGTGCCCCCTCCTCGCCTTTCACACGCCAGAGTTCTTCGGTGATGAAAGGCATGAAGGGGTGCAGGAGCTTGATGATCTCGTCGAGCACGAAGGCTGCGGTCGCCTGCGTTTCGGCTTTCGCCGCGCCGTCCGCGCCGGTGAGCAACGGCTTCGAGAGTTCGACGTACCAGTCGCAGAAGATCGACCAGACGAAACGATAAGCCGCGCCGGCCGCTTCGTTGAACTTGTAGGCTTCGATGGCCTCGGTGACTTCTCGCACCGCCTTCTCGGCTTCGCCGAGAATCCACTTATTCAGCGTTTCCTTGGCGGACTTCGGATCGAACGAGTCCATGCGCTTCGCGCCATTCATCTCGGCGAAGCGCGCGGCGTTCCAGATCTTGGTTGCGAAGTTGCGATACCCCTCGACGCGCGAGGTCGCGAGCTTGATGTCACGGCCCTGCGCCGCCATCGCGGCCAGCGTGAAGCGCAGCGCATCCGCGCCGTACTGGTCGATGAGTTCGAGGGGGTCCATGACATTCCCCTTCGACTTCGACATCTTCGCGCCCTTCTCGTCGCGGACGAGCGCGTGGATGTAAACGTCCTTGAACGGCACTTCTTTCATAAAGTGCAGTCCCATCATCATCATGCGGGCGACCCAGAAGAAGATGATGTCGAAACCCGTGACGAGCACGGTGGTCGGATAGAAGCGCGAAAGTTCGGGCGTCTTATCGGGCCAGCCGAGCGTCGAGAACGGCCAGAGCGCGGACGAGAACCAGGTGTCGAGCACGTCCTCGTCGCGCGTCAACGTTTCGTCCTTGCCGTAATGCTTTTTCGCTTCGGCTTTCGCCTCATCTTCGCTCACAGCCACGAAGACTTTTCCGTCCGGTCCGTACCACGCCGGAATCTGGTGACCCCACCAGAGCTGGCGCGAGATGCACCACGGCTGGATGTTCTCCAGCCAATCGAAGTAGGTCTTTTCCCAGTTCTTCGGAACGAAAGTGGTGCGTCCGTCGCGGACCGCTCGCAGCGGCTCCTGCGCCATGGTCTTGGCGTCGACGTACCACTGATCGGTCAGATACGGCTCGATCACGACGTTCGAGCGGTCGCCGTGCGGCACCATGTGCACGTTAGGCTCAATCTTCACCATCAGTTCGCGCGCTTCCAGCATCTCGATGATGGCCTTGCGCGCCTTGAACCGATCCGCGCCGTCGAGCGCGAGCACTTCATTCAGATCCGCACCGTCCGCGCCCTGCATGAAGTCTTCGTTGCCCTTCAACGCGAGCTTCGCTTCGGTCGTGAAAATGTTGATGAGCGGCAGGTTGTGGCGCTTGCCGACCTCGAAGTCGTTGAAGTCATGTGCCGGCGTGATCTTCACCGCGCCCGAACCTTTCTCGGGATCGGAATATTCGTCGGCGACAATCGGAATCCTGCGGCCGACCAGCGGCAGGATCACGTTCTTGCCGACCAGCTTCCTGTAGCGCTCGTCATCCGGATGCACCGCGACCGCGGTATCACCGAGCATCGTCTCCGGCCGCGTCGTCGCGACCACGATGAACTCATCCGAGCCTTCGATCGGATACTTGATATGCCAGAGATTGCCCTTGACCTCGATCTGCTGCACTTCGAGATCGGAAATCGCGGTCAGCAATTTCGGGTCCCAGTTCACAAGGCGCTTGTCCTTGTAAATCAGGCCCGCGCGATAAAGCTCCACGAAAACTTTAAGAACCGCGCGCGAAAGTCCCTCATCCATCGTGAAGCGTTCGCGCCGCCAGTCGCAGCTCGCCCCGAGACGCTTCAGTTGGTTGACGATGGTGCCGCCGGACTCCGCTTTCCATTCCCAGACGCGCTTGAGAAACGCGTCGCGGCCCATCTCGCGGCGACCCGGCTGCTGGCGCTCCATGAGCTGCCGCTCGACCACCATCTGCGTCGCAATGCCCGCGTGGTCCGTACCCGGCTGCCAGAGCACGTCGCGGCCGCGCATGCGCTCGAAGCGCGCAAGAATGTCCTGCAAGGTGTTGTTCAGCGCGTGACCCATGTGGAGCGAACCGGTCACGTTCGGCGGCGGGATCACGATGGAATACGGCGCCGCATCCTTGCGCTCCGCGCGCATGCAATCGAACGCGCCGGTGTCTTCCCATGCGCGATAGATGCGGTCTTCGATTTCGGCAGGCTGGTAGGTCTTTTCCAACATGATGCTTCCGGCGCCGCCGGTTCGGGCAGTCCCGGACCGGAGATTGATCTGGCCATACCGAGACCCGGCATGGCCGACGCGCCTGACAACGCCGGCGCGGGTGCGCCTAAGAACCCAAGCGCGGCGGCAGTGTCAACGGAGCGTGAAAACGGCGCTTACGAGCGGCCGCGGGAAACCCGTTCGATTTCAGCGCGGACCATGCGCTCGACAAGACCCGGCAGGTTGTCGTCCAGCCACGCCTTCAGCATCGGGCGAAGCATCTCGCGGACCAGATCTTCAAGCGTGCGCGAATTTTCCGAGAGGATGGTCGTCGCAAGCGAGCCGAAGGCCGAGGTCACGGCTGCATTCGTTTCCGGCGACAGGAGCACTTCAGGCGGATTTTGCGGCTCAGGCGCGGCAGCCGGGTAGTTCAGCGGCGGCAAATCTTCTTCTTCCTCGCGAAACATCACATCATTCGCGGGCACTTGCCGGAAACCTGCGGGCGGTTGCGGCTGCGGCGGCGGGACCGGATCGGTGAGATCCAGCACATCGTCAGAAGCCTGATCGGCCAGCATCGCATCGATGTCCTGCTGGCTCATGCTTTGCTGTTTCGGCGGCATGGGCGGCGGAGGTGGCGGCACCTGACCCACAACGGGAGCAGGCTGCGGCGCAGGCTGTTGCTGCGCGGCGGCTTTCGCCTCCGGTGAATCGTCGGCAATGATCCGGCGGATGGAGGCAAGGATTTCCTCCATCGACGGTTCCTGCACTCTGGCACTTTGTGACATCGACTTGCCGCCGTCCCGCCGCTGTTCTTCGGGCTGCAATCCATTGACGGCGCGGAGAGAATCACCCCGGCCACCATTTGCAATATGCCACCCGGAGTCCGGGTGGCAAATGCAAACGAGGCGCTAAACCCATCTAAATGAAGGGAAAGGACTTACTTGCCGTCCGGCGTGCGGAGACCGAACCAGCTATCGCGAACCTGTTCGTAGTGAACTTCAGGCTTATAGGTCTGCGCCTGATCCGCGAGTTTGAGATGCACAAGGCTCAGCGAGCCGATCGAGGACAGGAGCGAGTAGCTCGCGACCACGCGGTCGCGCTGGGCGGTGACCAGCGCCACGCGGGCATTCACGAGTTCCGCCTGTGCGTTCAGCACGTCCAGCGTGGTGCGCTGGCCGACCTTGTATTCTTCGCGAACGCCGTTCAGCGCGATCTCAGCTGCCTGCACCTGCGCCTGTGCCGCTTCGACCTGGAAGCGGGAAGCCGCAACCAGACTCCACGACTGGATGACCGCAGCGCGCACCTGATCGCGTGCGATGTCGCTTTCCAGCCGACGCTGCCCTGCGAGTTCCTTGGCCTGACGGACGCGCGAATATTCAGCGCCGCCCTGATAGATCGGCACCGTCACACGCACCGCGCCGCTCGCATTAAACGAGCGATCGATGCCGGCGCTCGGCTCGTGGAAGTTCTGCACGCTTGCTTCGAGGTTCACGGTCGGCAGCAGCGCGCCCTCCGCAACCTTTACCTGCAACGAGGCAACGTCGACACCATGCCGTGCGGCCATGATCGCAGGGTGATCGCCGAAGCCCTGTGCAATCGCGGCATCCATCGAATTGAACTTGAACTTTTCGTAGGGCCGCGCAGGCATGAGGCTCTGCGGATCGACACCGATGTCGCGGCGGAATGCGGCGCGCGAGGCGTTTAGATTCGCGTTAGCAGCACTCAGCGCAGATTCGGCCTGGGCCACGCGCGCCTGTGACTGGGCAACGTCGGTACGGGTCAGTTCACCGGCCTGAAAACGGTCGCGGGTTGCACGCAACTGCTCGTTCAGCGCGGCGAGGTTCTGCTGTTGCAACTGAACGATCGCGGAGTCGCGCAGCACATTCATGTAGGCGGTGACTGCGTCGAGCAGCACGTTCTGTTCAGTGTTGCGCAACGTTTCGCGCGCGGACAGCACCTGGCTTTCCGCCGAGCGCGTCAGGTTGCCGGTCTGGAATCCGTTGAAAAGATTCTGGCTGACAGTCGCGCCATAGCCATAGGGATTCGTGTTGCCGGTGTTTATGCCGGTCACGCTGTTGCGTGTGCGGATGCGGTCAATGCCCCATTCGCCGTTGCCATAAATCTTAGGCCGATATCCGGAGAGCGCCTGCGGCACCTGTTCATCGACCACGCGGGTCGCGGCGCGTTGCGCATTCATGGTCGGATTGGCGAAATAAGCGTTGACCAGCGCCTGCTCCAGCGTCATCGCGCGGAGCGACGGCGTGGAAGCAGCGAAAGCGCACGCAACGCTCACCAGAAGCGCCGCGCAGCGGTGTTTGTATTGCATCAACTCGACGCCCCTTGCCGGCCGTTCGAGCGGCCGGTCATCGGTTCCATTTCTTGGGCAGGAGAATAGTGGACGGACCGGCCTTCGCAAACCGAAGAACAACGAAATCAAGGGCTTTCCCCGCGCAGTGCAGCACTGCGGCCACACAATGTGGCGAAGGTTTCCGTAGCGATTTCGCTAGAAAACGAAGGTCTTCGGGGTTTCAAAGCCCGGAAGCTGCGGCACTGCGGCATCAAACAGCCACCGGCTGCTGATGTTGTTGCCGGAGCGCACGAATAACGTGGCCTTGGCCGCCGAATCCTTGCGGACGACTGCCGCGAGGCGGCCCCCGTCTTTGAGCGAATCGAGAAGCACGGCCGGAACCTGCTCGACGCAGCCATTCAGCAGAATGGCGTCATAGGGCTGAGCCGCAGGATAGCCGGCCGCCAGCGGACCGCGCACCAGTTCGACGCCGGTACCGCGCAGCGCTCCCTTGGCAGCATCCGCGAGGGTTGCGTCTTCTTCGAGGGCGACGACCCTGCCCGCAATACGGCTGAGAACCGCGGATGAATAGCCGGTGGCAGTACCCACATCGAGTACCGTGGATTCGGGGGTGAGTTCGAGCGCCTGGAGGAGCTTGGCCAGCACCATCGGCTCCATCAGGTAACGGGCCGGACCGGCCGCCCCCGCCTCGCGAACGCATACATCGTCGTCGATATAGGCCAGCGCCTTGCGGGTTTCGGGGACGAACTTCTCGCGCGGCGTTTCCAGCATCGCGGCGATCAACGCCGCGTCGGTGACGTCATTGACGCGGACCTGCCCGTCCACCATCGCGCGGCGCGCCTGCGCAAAATCAATCACTGCCGACCTCGTCAAAAGCGTTATTTCGTCAACCTTTGTGCCAAGGTTTCACGCTTGGCAAGGCGGCATTGTTGCTGCCCCCCAGCCCCTTTGGTATCAGGTCCGGCCCCTTGCTTCGCGGCTTCGGGTCTGAGGCCACGTGGCGGAGTGGTTACGCAGCGGACTGCAAATCCGTGTACGCCGGTTCGATTCCGGCCGTGGCCTCCACTCAACTTCCGGTTCTTCATGGACATTCCCGAAGGTTTTGAACCGCTCGCCCGGAAAAGCCCGGTGACGGAGCCGTGGGAGCCGATCTACGCAAGGAAAACGCCGGATGCCGTGGTACTGGCGGTGCGGCTCGCGAAAGCGCACACCAATGCCCGCGGCTTCGCGCATGGCGGTTTCATCTCGGCGCTCGCCGACAATGCGATGGGCTACTCGCTGGTGACCCGGCTCGGACCGGAGCAAAAAAGCGCAGTCACCGTGAACCTCTCGGTCGATTTCCTCGGTTCGGCCAAGATTGGCCAGTGGGTCGAATTCACCACCACCTTCATCAAGACCGGCGCGACGCTCTGCTTCACACAGTGTTTTGTTACCGCCGACGGCGTGCCCTGCGCGCGGGCCAATGCCACCTTCCGGGTGATCGACCCGGCCCACTGACAGACTGCTTGGCAAGGCGGGGCGAAGCTGTTTATAGGGTGCCCGCGCGCCTCGCCGCGCCTGTTCCCTGGTAGCTCAGTGGTAGAGCAATCGACTGTTAATCGATCGGTCGTAGGTTCGAATCCTACCCAGGGAGCCATTTTCCTCTCCCGCACTCATTTCATAAAACAAACAGCCGGGATGCATCCGCAGCGTGGGTTGCCGCGTTATCGTGGCGCATGACCGAGCGTCCCTCCCTCGTCTGGTTCCGCAACGACCTTCGCGTTTCCGACAATCCAGCACTTCATGCCGCCGCGAAAAGCGGCGCGCCGGTCGTTGCCCTCTACGTTCTTGAGGATGCGAAAGGCCTTCGCCCGAAAGGTGCGGCATGGAAGTGGTGGCTCGCCGGTTCATTGCGTGCGCTCGCGGACAATCTGGCGAAGCACGGCGTTACGCTCACCCTTCGCCGCGGCGACCCGCGAAAGATCATCGCGGAGATCGCGAAGGAAGCGAATGTCGCCGGTGCATTCTGGAATCGCCGCTATGAAGCAGCCGAAGCAAAGCTCGATACCGAAATCGAGCAATGGCTGCTTTCGCAGAATATCCCCGTCGAAACCTTCAATGCTTCGCTCCTGAACGAACCGTGGGACATTCAAAGCAAGAGCGGCGGGCCGATCCGCGTATTCACGCCCTACTTCAAGGCGAGTACTGAGCGCGGCAACCCGCGTGAAATCATCTCCGCAATCCGCAAGCTTGAAGCTGCGCGCGCGCCGAAAAGCGAAACGCTCGACGAATGGAATCTCGAACCATCGACCCCGGATTGGGCGATAGACATGAACCGCGCGTGGACGCGCTGCGAAGACGGCGCAAAGCAGCGCCTGAAGGATTTTCTCGACGGAGGATTGAAAGGCTACGCGGAACACCGCGATCGTCCCGACATTGATGGAACGTCGCGCCTCTCGCCCTATCTCGCGCACGGCGAGATCAGCCCGCATCAGATCGCTGCCGAGCTTCCGGCACGCGGGCGCGATGTAGAGAAATATCGCGCCGAACTCGGCTGGCGCGAATTCTCGTATCATCTGCTCCATCATTTTCCTGATTTGCCGCGCCGGAATTTCCAGCGCCGCTTCGATGCGTTTCCATGGCGTGACGACCACAAGGCGCTGGCGAAATGGCAAAAGGGTCTCACCGGCTATCCGATCGTCGATGCCGGGATGCGCCAGCTCTGGCGCACCGGCTGGATGCACAACCGCGTGCGCATGGTGTGCGCATCATTTCTCGTCAAACATCTGCTGCTCGACTGGCGGCTCGGCGAAGCATGGTTCTGGGACACGCTGGTAGACGCAGACCCGGCCAACAACGCCGCAAGCTGGCAATGGGTGGCGGGATCCGGCGCGGATGCAGCGCCCTATTTCCGCATATTCAATCCTGTGTTGCAGGGCGAGAAGTTCGATCCAAACGGCGATTATGTTCGCAACTTCATTCCGGAAATCGGTGGCCTGCCCAACCATCTCATCCACAAGCCTTGGGAAGCGGCTCCGCCCGAACTCGCCGGGGCGGGAATCAAACTTGGCGGTGCTTACCCGGCACCCATCGTGGACCACCGGGAGGCGCGCGAACGTGCGCTCAAGGCATTTCAGTCCCTCAAGGACTGAGGTTGCCGCTCACACGCAGCGGGGCTACGTTGAATAAAAATCAATCCACAAATCCTCTGTGAATTATTCCCCGGACTTCAGGAACATGGATTTCCGAAAAGACGTTGTTGATGCCGTCGGCAATACGCCGCTGATCCAGCTCTGGCGCGCCTCTCAGGCGACAGGTTGCAACATTCTCGGCAAGGCCGAGTTCATGAATCCCGGCCAGTCGGTGAAGGACCGGCCCGCGAAGCAAATGATTCTGGAAGCCGAGAAACGCGGCGAGCTTCGGCCCGGCGGACTCGTCGTCGAGGCGACCGCGGGCAACACCGGCATCGGCCTCGCGCTGATCGCGAACGCACGCGGTTACCGCACCATCATCGTCATCCCGAACACGCAGAGTCAGGAAAAGAAAGACATGCTCCGGCTTTGCGGCGCGGAGCTGGTCGAAGTCCCGGCGCTGCCCTACTCCAACCCGAACAACTATCAGCATGTCGGCCGCCGCCTCGCCGACGAGATGCGCAAGCATGAACCGAATGGCGTGCTGTTCGCGGACCAGTGGAACAATCTCGATAACCGCCGCGCGCATTATCTTTCGACCGGACCTGAAATCTGGGCGCAGACCGACGGCAAGGTCGATGCGTTCATCTGCTCGGTCGGCACCGGCGGCACGCTCGCGGGCACATCGCTGTTCCTGAAAGAGAAGAACAAAAACATCCTGATCGGCTGCGCCGATCCGCATGGCGCGGCGATGTACAGCTACTTCAAGACCCGCAAGGCGGAGGCGACCAAGGGCGACTCCGTCACCGAAGGCATCGGCCTGGGACGTGAGACCGACATGATCAAGGACATCACGGTTGACCGCCCTTACGTCATTCCCGACGACGAGGCATTGCCCGCGGTATTCGACCTGCTCGAACACGAAGGCCTGTGCCTTGGCGGTTCGTCAGGCGTGAACATCGCAGGCGCGATCCGCATGGCGAAGGAAATGGGTCCGGGCCATACCATCGTGACTGTGCTCTGCGATTACGGCACCCGCTACCAGACCAAGTTGTTCAATCCGAAGTTCCTGCGCGAGAAGAACCTGCCGGTTCCCGCGTTTCTGGAACGCCGGATCGAGGTGCCGGGACCGGAAAAGCTGTTCGCCTGAACCACGAGATTGACGCTGACGGCACACTCCTCTTAGGTGCGAACCGCCAGCCAGCGGAATGACCGCGAGCAAGCCCGTCACGCAAATCCGAGGAGGCGTTCATGCTCGACACCGCAAAGCTTACCGAACTCAAGCGCAAGATGGCCGAAAATCCCGGCGCCGTGATCGAGCAGGTGGCGAAGGAAAACGGCGTCACGCCGCAAACCATCCTCGAAGCGCTTCCCGACGACATGCGCAAGTTCGCGCCCGGCGATAAATTCATTGAGGCAATGAACGATCTCGCAACGTGGGGCGACATCACCACGATTATCCATACCGACGACGGCATTTTCGAAATCGGCGGTCCGATCCCGCAGGGATCGCTCGGCCATGGCTATTTCAATCTCGGCGGCTCGCAAGGCCTGCACGGCCACCTGCGGCACGAACGCTGCGGCGCGGTCGCCTTCGTCGAGCGCACATTCAACAACAAGCTCTCGGTGTTCATCGCGTTCGTGAACGTGGATGGCGGCATCATGTACAAGTGCTTCGTCGGCCGCGACGAAAAGCGCGAATTGAAACAGGACCAGCTCGTCAAATTCCGCGCGCTCCGCGACAAGCTCTGCGCGTGAGCGTGCGCGCAGGCTTTCTTGCCGCGGGCTTCCTGCTCGCGGCAAGCGCAGCGCTGGCGCAATCCGCCGCGCTGCCAAAACTGCAGAAAGACAGCGACTACACGGGTGCGCGCAAGGCCCTGCTCTCGCAAGGCTATGAGCCTGCGCAACTTCCGAACGCGGAGAAGTGCGAGAAAAGCGATCCGCGCTGCTTTCCGGAAGTCTTTGCCTGCGCCGGTACCGGGCTTGCGGCCTGTGTTTATACGTGGCGGCGCGGCCAGACCGTGATCGAGGTGCACACCATCGGCGAGCAGCCCATCATTCAAAGTGTGCGCTGCCGCGCGAACTGCCGCTGAACGCGTCGCCACGAATGTTGCCAACTTCGCCGCGCTGACCGAAAATGCGCGCATCGAAGTGGAAGCAACATGCAATCGAAGAATTTCGTCACTGCCGAATGGCTGGAAGCCGAACGCACGAAGCCCGATCTCGTGATCGTGGACGGCTCCTGGTATCTATCGACCATGAAACGCGACGGGGCGGCGGAATATCTTGCCGCGCACATTCCCGGCGCGGTGCGCTTCGATCTCGACGAAGTGAAGGACATCAATACGACGCTGCCGCACATGCTGCCGCCGCCGGAAGTATTCGCGCTGCACATGGCGCGTCTCGGCATCTCCGATGGCCAGCGCATCGTGGTCTATGATGGCGCGGGCCTCTATTCCGCTCCGCGGGTGTGGTGGACCTTCAAAGTGTTCGGCGTGAAGGACGTCTTCATGCTCGAAGGCGGTTTCCCGGAATGGCGCGCGAAGGGTCTTCCGGTCGAAAGCGGGCCGGTCGTGCGTGCGCCTGGCAGCTTCACCCCGAAGTTTTCAAAGGAAGAGGTCGCCAATCTGGACCGCGTCGCGCAGGCATCCGCAGACGGAAGCGCTCAAATCATTGATGCACGCCCTGCTCCGCGTTTTCGCGGCGAAGCGCCGGAACCGCGCGCCGGTCTCACATCGGGTCATATTCCCGGCAGCCTCAGCGTGCCGTCCGATCAGGTGCTGAAAGACGGCAAACTCGCTTCGCTAGACCAGATCAAAAAAGTTTTCGACGACGCAGGCCTCGATCCCAACAAGCCGATCATCGCAAGTTGCGGCTCCGGCGTTTCCGCTGTGATCCTGTGGGTGGCGCTGGAAGCCATCGGCAAGAAACCATCCGCGATCTACGATGGCTCTTGGGCCGAATGGGGCAGCAATCCTGAAATGCCTGTCGAGACCGGCCCTTCCCGTGCCGCTAAGAAAGCGTGACCGGAAAGATGCCCGGCAACCCCGTCGTCACTGGATTCTTTCACGAGCCGACCTTCTCCATCGTTTATCTGGCCGAAGATCCAACGACAAAGCGTGCCGCCATCATTGACCCAGTGCTCGACTACGACGAGAAAGCGGGACGCGTTTCGTACGAGAGCGCCGATGCGCTTCTCGTCGAAATTGAAAGACGCGGTCTGACGGTCGAATGGATTCTCGACACGCATCCGCATGCGGACCATTTTTCGGCGGCCGTATACCTGAAAGACAAACTCGGTGCGCCGACCGCCATCGGCGGGCGCATCGTCGAGGTGCAGAAACTCTGGAAGAAAATCTACAACCTTCCCGATTTTCCCGCTGACGGTTCGCAATGGGACAAGCTGTTCGCCGAAGGTGAAACTTTCAGGGTTGGTTCGCTCGATGCGCGCGTGTTGCTCTCACCCGGCCACACGCTTTGTTCGATCACCTATGTGATCGGCGACGCGGCCTTCGTCCACGACACGCTGTTCCAGCCCGACTACGGCACTGCGCGCTGCGATTTTCCCGGCGGCAGCGCAGCGCGGCTCTACGATTCAATCCGGCAAATCCTCGCGCTGCCCGATGCCACGCGCCTGTTCACTGGCCACGATTACATGCCGGATGGCCGCGAACCGCGATGGGAGTCGACGGTCGCGGAGCAGAAGAAATCCAACAAGCATGTCGGCGGCGGGCGCTCGAAGGAAGATTACGTCAGGCTGCGCGAAGCGCGCGACAAGACGCTGCCGCTTCCGAAACTGATCCTGCACGCGCTACAGGTGAACATTCGCGGCGGCCGGCTGCCGCCGCCGGAAAGCGACGGGCGCTCCTACCTCAAAATCCCGATCGGCGCGCTGTAAGACGCTCAAGGCAAGATCTGCGAGAGAAACAGCTTCGTCCGCTCATGCTGCGGATTGTTGAAGAACGCTTCCGGCTCGTTCACTTCCACGATCTGCCCGTCGTCCATGAATACGATACGGTCGGCGACCTGCCGTGCGAATCCCATTTCATGCGAGACGACCAGCATGGTCATGCCGTCCTCGGCGAGATTGCGGATGGTATCGAGCACTTCCTTGATCATCTCCGGGTCAAGCGCCGAAGTCGGTTCGTCGAACAGCATGATCTTCGGGTTCATGCAGAGCGCGCGGGCAATTGCGACGCGCTGCTGCTGACCGCCCGATAGCTGCGCCGGATATTTGTTCGCCTGTTCCGGAATGCGCACGCGCTTCAGGAATTGCAGCGCGATTTCCTCCGCCTCGGCTTTCGGGCGGCGGCGCACCCAGATTTGCGCCAGCGTGCAGTTCTCCAGCACCGTAAGATGGGGGAACAGGTTGAACTGCTGGAACACCATGCCGACATCGGCGCGCACCGCGTCGATGCTGCGGAGATCAGATGTCAACTCGATCCCGTCGACCACGATGCGTCCCTGCTGATGCTCCTCGAGGCGGTTGATGCAGCGGATCAATGTGGATTTGCCGGAGCCGGACGGACCGCAAATCACGATGCGCTCGCCGCGCTTCACGGTAAGGTTGATGTCGCGCAGCACATGAAACGTGCCGAACCACTTGTTGACGGCAGCCATCTCCACCGCGACGTGATGTGCGCCCGCCTCCATGCCGCTCATCGCAACTCCGCCTCCCTGCGCAACACGCTGCTGCCAGCGCGCCGCTCCAGAAATTGCGAATAGCGCGACATGCCGAAGCAGAATACGAAGTAGATGATCCCGGCGAAAGCAAAGCCGGTATAAAGTGTAGTCGGCGACGCCCAGTTGGGGTCCGCGAACGAAGCGCGGATTTGTCCGAGCAGATCGAGGATCGCCACGATCTGCACGAGCGTCGTATCCTTGAACAGGCCGATGAAGTTGTTGACGATTCCGGGGATGACATGCGTCAGCGCCTGCGGCAGCACGACAAGGCTCATCGTCTTCCAGTATCCGAAACCGAGCGCAGCAGCGCCCTCGTATTGTTCGCGCGCGACCGCCTGCAATCCGCCGCGCACGACTTCCGCCATATACGCGCCGGAGAACAGCGCGACGCCGATCAACGCGCGCACCAGCCGTTCGATGGACGCCCCGCCCGGCAGAAACAACGGCAGCATGTAGGTCGCGAAGAACAGCACGGTAATCAGCGGCACGCCGCGCCAGAATTCGATGAAGATGATGCTGAGCCAGCGCACCAGAAACATTTCCGAGCGGCGACCAAGCGCGAGCAGGACACCTATGGGTAGCGCGGCAACAATGCCCGTGACGGCAACTACCAGCGTGACGAGAAGGCCGCCCCACTCACGCGTATCCACCCAACGCAACCCGAAATCAGCATCCAGCGGCGCGAGCAGTAACGCCAGCACAAGAAAACAAAGCGGCAGCACCTTGAAGGAAAACGAAAACGGCGTGCCGAGTATGCGTGCGACCAGCGCAATCGTGGCCGTCAGCAGCGCGGAGGAAATCGCATAATCAAGCCAGAAGTTCGCGCGAAGGCCGAACGCCGCCGGCAGCTCCGGCAATGCAACGAAGCGCCCCAGGAGAAAGCGCTGCAAGTCGATATTGCCACCAGTCAGCAGGATGAAGCCCAGCAACGGGTAGACACCGAAGAACAAAAGCGCATTCAGCCGTTTCCACGGCGCGGAGGGAACGAGCAAGGGCGCGAGCAACAGCGCACCAACGACGAATACGAGGTTCGGACGCCACCGCTCCGCGTGCGGATAAAATCCGTAGATGAACTGTCCGAACTTGGCCTGCACATAGGGCCAGCACGCGCCGTTCAGCACGTCCTTGCAAGCGTCGCGGTCCGTGCCGCTCCAGACCGCGTTGAAAACCAGAAAACGCGACAGCAGAAACAGAATGTACGCAAAAGCCGCGGCCGCGAGAATTGTCAGCGCGGCGTTGAAGATATTGCCGAACAGATGTCCCGCAACCCATTGCTGCGTCGTACTACCTTGTGGCGGAGGCAGCGGCGCAGCCGTTTGCGTGCGCACATATCCGCTCATGCGCGCGCTCCCTGTCCGGTCAGCGCAATGCGGCGGTTATAGAGGTTCATCGCAAACGACACGATCAGCGAGATCGCGAGATAGACCAGCATGGTGATCGCGATGATCTCAATGGCCTGCCCACGATTGGTCAGCGTCGTGCCCGCGAACACGCTCACCAGATCGGGATAGCCGATGGCGACTGCGAGCGAAGAGTTCTTGATGAGATTCAGATACTGGCTGGTCAGCGGCGGCACGATCACGCGCAGCGCCTGCGGCACCACGACCAGCCGCAGCGACTGCCTGCGCGAAAGACCGAGCGCCAAGGCCGCTTCGCTCTGCCCGCGCCTTACCGCAAGAATCCCCGCGCGCACGATCTCCGCGATAAACGCGGCGGTGTAGGTCGAAAGCGCGAACAACAGCGCGACGAACTCCGGGATGAGTTGCAGGCCGCCGGTGAAGTTCATGCCCTTCAACACGGGATGTTCGACGCTCACTGTCATGCCGAGCGCGAGCCATGCGGCCAGCGGGATGCCGATAAGGGCAAGCATCTGCAACGGCCAGACCGTTGCACTTCTTCCCGTCGCAACGCGCCGCCTGCGTGCGAAATATCCAGCCACCCATGCGACAAACAACGCCGCAAGAACGGCCAGCAAAAAGGTGCCGGCACCCTCGGAGAAAATCGGCTTCGGGAAGAAGAAGCCACGCCGGTTGATGAACGCTTCCCCGAATACGCTTACGCTCTCGCGAGGCGCTGGCAGCACCGCGATCATTACGAGATACCAGAACACGATCTGGAACAGCAGCGGCAGATTGCGCACCACTTCGACATAGGTGCCGCAAACTCGTGCAATGACCCAGTTGGAAGACAGCCGCCCGATGCCGACCGCGAAACCGACGGCTGTCGCGAACACCAGACCTAACGCCGAAACGAGCAGCGTGTTCAGCAGCCCGACCAGAAACGCGCGGAAGTAATTGCTTGCTTCCGAATACGGGATCAGCGCCTGGTTTATCGAGAACCCCGCCTCGACCCAGAAGAAATCGAAACCGGTCGCGATACGCTGCTGTATGATGTTCGCCCGCGTGGTCTGGTAGATGTACCACGCCGTGACGGCGAGAACCGCGAGCAGAAGTATCTGGATCAGCGCAGAGCGGATGCGCGGATGGGAGAGCATCGCTTACGTGCCGCCGCGATGCGCGCCGCTAGCGGATCGGCGGCGCGTACTGGATCCCGCCCTTGGTATAGAGGTTGTTCAGGCCGCGCTCGATCTTGAGGCGAGAGTTGGCGCCGACATTGCGATCAAAGATTTCGCCGTAGTTGCCGACGTGCTTCACGATGCGCGCGACCCAATCATTGGTCAGGCCGAGTTGCTGGCCGTAGTTGCCTTCGACGCCGAGGATGCGTTTCACGTCCGGGCGATCCGACTTCAGGCGCTGATCGAGATTCTTCTGGCTGATATCGTACTCCTCGGCATTGATGAGCGCGAACAGCGTCCACTTCACGACATCGAACCACTGGTCGTCGCCGTGGCGCACGACCGGGCCGAGCGGCTCCTTCGAAATCAGTTCCGGCAGGATGACATGGTCGTCGGGTTTCGAGAGCTTGAGACGTTCGGCATAGACCTGCGAGAGATCGGTGGTGAACACGTCGCAGCGGCCGCTCTCGTATGCCTTGATCACTTCGTCGGCGGTGTTGAACACCACCCCTTCGTACTTCATGTTGTTGGAGCGGAAGTAGTCGGCCATGTTGAGCTGGTTGGTGGTGCCGGTCTGCGTGCAGACCGTGGTGTTCGACAATTCCAATGCAGAAGAAATCTTTGCGGATTTGCGCACCATAAAGGCCTGCGCGTCGTAATAAATAACGCCCGCGAAGTTGAAGCCGAGTTGCGTATCGCGCGAGCTGGTCCAAGTGGTGTTGCGCGACAGCAGATCGACTTCGCCCGACTGCAATGCGGTAAAGCGGTCTTTCGCGGTAAGCGGAAGGAATTTCACCTTGGACGGATCGTCGAAGATCGCGGCCGCGAGCGCGCGGCAGAAATCCACGTCGAGGCCAAGCCAGTTGCCCTTGTCGTCCGGCTGCGAGAATCCGATCAGGCCGCCGCTGACGCCGCAATGAAGCACGCCGCGCGCTTTCACATCGTCCAGCGTTCCCGCTCCCGCCGCGGTTGCAGCCATGAGGGTTGCGAGCAATACCGAACCGGCAACGCCAAAACGCTTCATCGCGCTACTCCTTAAAGACCGTTAGATTTCCGGGGTTGCAAAACATGCAAGGCCCGGACCCAGATTTTGCAGCTTGTCAGAACCGTCATCACAAGCCAAAAAACAAGTCCGGTCAAGGTTTTATGGGGACAGGATGAGCAAGCAATCCCGCCGCGGCGGCTTCAAGCCGGCGACTTCTCTCGTGCTCGCAGGCCGCTCGCCCTTCGAGTATGACGGCTTCGTCAACACGCCGCTATTCCGTGGTTCTACGGTCCTCTACGAAACCTACGACGACCTGATCGCACATCGGGGACGCTACACTTACGGTCGCCGCGGTACGCCCACCACCGATGCGCTGGCGAGTTCGCTCAAGGAACTCGAAGGCGGCGAAGGCGTGGTACTGACGCCTTCCGGACTCTCCGCCATCAGCACCGCGCTCCTGTCCGTGACCAATGCAGGCGATCATGTGCTGATCACCGACAGCGCCTATAACCCGACGCGCGTTTTCAGCGACAAGGTGCTGTCACGCTACGGCGTCGAGGTGACCTATTACGACCCGATGATCGGTGGCGATATAACTTCATTGTTCAAGCCGAATACGCGCGCAGTGTTTCTCGAAGCGCCCGGCTCGCAGAGCTTCGAGATGCAGGATGTTCCCGCCATTGTCGCGGCCTGCAAGACGCGCGGCCTTGTCACGCTGATCGACAATACATGGGCGACGCAGCTTTATTTCCGACCGCATGCTTTCGGCGTCGATATTTCGATTCAAGCAGGCACCAAATATCTCGGCGGCCACTCCGACATCAATCTCGGCACGATCTCCGCGAATAAGGATTATTTCCGGAAGGTGCTCGATACGCACGGCAATCTCGGCATCAACCCCGGACCGGAAGACGTATATCTCGCATTGCGCGGCATGCGCACGATGGCGGTGCGGCTGGAACGTCATATGCAGTCCGGGCTGAAGGTCGCGCGCTGGCTACAATCGCGGCCGGAAGTGCTGCGCGTATTGCACCCCGCGCTCGAAAGCGACCCCGGTCACGCGATCTGGAAGCGCGACTTCACCGGCGCATGCGGATTGTTTTCGTTCATCCTGAAACCGCAGCCAAAAGAAAAGCTCGCCGCCTTCTTCGACGAATTGAGTCTGTTCGGCATGGGCTATAGCTGGGGCGGGTTCGAGAGCCTCATCATCCCGTTCGACTGCGCGGCATACCGCACGGCGACGAAATGGAATCCGGGCGGACACGGCGTGCGCATTCACATCGGCCTCGAAGATACGGACGACCTGATCACCGATCTGGAAGCAGGACTGGCAAAGCTCGCCTGAGTTACACGCGCAGCTTGCCCACGAAAGGATGCGTGCTGGAAAGCCCGCCATCCACCGGGATTGCCTGCCCGTTTACATACGAAGCGTCGTCGCTGGCGAGGAACAACGCCGCCTTCGCGATTTCTTCCGGCAGGCCGTGACGCTGCATCGGATTGATCTGGCCGAGCTTGCCGGTGGTGCCGCGCTGCTTTGCGTAATCGAAGATCGGCTTGGTCATGCCGGTTTCGATCAGGCCGGGGCAAATCGCATTGATGCGGACACCGCTGCCGCTCAACGTGCTCGCGGTGGTCTGCACCAGACTGATCACACCCGCCTTGCTCGCCGAATAAGGATGGCCGCCTGCATTCGCCCGCAGCGCCGCAACCGATGCCGTGCAGATGATCGAGCCGCTGCCCTGCTTCACCATCAGCGGCATTACGGTCCGTACCGCAAGGAAAGGACCGATCAGGTTCACGCGGAGAATTTCCTTCCACATGTCGACGGTCTGTTCGTGCAACGGCACCAGCCCGCCGCTGATACCCGCATTCGCGAACATCACATCGACTCCGCCGAACTCGCCGACGGCGAGATCTACGTATTTCTTAACTTCCGCTTCGTCGCCTGCGTCGGCGGCAAGCGCAATCACTTTTCCTCCCGCCTTGCTTGCGAGCGCGGCGGTTTCCTCGACGGCGTCTTTGGTCTTGTCCACCGCGAGTACGCTTGCACCTTCGGCAGCAAAAATCTGCGCAGCGGCGCGGCCAATGCCGCTGCCTGCGCCGGTCACGATCGCACGTTTGCCTTGCAGCCTGCCCTGCGCGCCCATCCGTTTCCTCCGATACTGCCGCGAATTGTCCGCGTGTTATTTTTTGAACTTCGCCGCCAGCGTGTCGGCGCCGCGCGTGAGAATACCGAGGTCCGAGCCGACCGCAACGAAGGTGTACCCCCATTCGATGTAACGGCGCGCTTCATCCTCGTTCGAGGTTAGAATACCCGCCGGCTTGCCGGCCTTCTTCAACCGCACAGCGGTATCCTGAATTGCCTGCTGCACTTCCGGGTGTTGCGGATTGCCGATGTGACCGAAGGATGCGGAGAGATCGGCGGGGCCGATGAAGATTCCATCCACGCCATCCACCGCAGCGATGGCTTCGAGATTGCCGAGCGCCTCTTTCGTTTCCGCCTGCACTAGCACGCAAATCTCGCTGTCGGCGTTCTTCAGATAATCCTTCACGCGGCCGAAGCGGCTGGCGCGGCCGCTGGTGGTGATGCCGCGAATGCCGCGTGGCGGATAGCGCGTGGCGGCCACCGCCGCTTTCGCTTCTTCCGCATTCTGCACGAAGGGCAGCAGCACCGCGGGAGCGCCCGCATCGAGATAGCGCTTGAGCAGCACCGTATCGTTCCATGCCGGGCGCACGATCGGCGTGGCAGTTCCGCGCATCACCGATTGCAGCTGCGAAACGACGTTCGGCAATTCATTCGGCGCATGCTCGGTATCGAGCAGGATCCAGTCGAAGCCGCTGTCGGCGATGACCTCGGACACGATGTTGCTGCACAGGCTGCTCCAGAGGCCAATTTGCAATTTACCGGCCTTGATGGCGTGCTTGAAGTTGTTACGCGGCATTTCCATTTGAAAACTTCACTCCCGTTTTTTTGTCGCTCAGCCCAACAGGCTGCGCACCGATTTTTTCCATCCCGCGAATTTTCGCTCGCGTGTAACCGCGTCCATGCGCGGCGTGAAGCGCCGCTCCAGCCGCCATGAATCCCCGAACTGTTCCGGCTGCGGCAACAAGCCTGCCGCAAGCCCCGCGAGGTACGCAGCACCCATTGCCGTCGTTTCCAGGATTGCCGGACGATCCACCGGCGCCGCGAGCAAATCCGCGAGCCGCTGCATGGTCCAGTCGGAAGCGACCATGCCGCCGTCTACGCGCAACACGGTCGCCGCGTTTTTTGCCTGCGGCCAGTCGGCCTGCATGGCTTCGAGCAGGTCGGCGGTCTGGTAGCAGACACTTTCCAGCGCAGCGCGCGCCAGCTCTTTCGGCCCGGTATTGCGTGTAAGGCCGAACAGCGCGCCACGTACTTCCGAATTCCAGTGCGGTGCGCCGAGACCCACGAAAGCCGGAACGAGATAGACGTCCTGTTGCGGGTCGGCCTCTTCCGCGAGCGGGCCGGTTTCAGATGCGTGTTTCACCACGCCAAGCCCGTCGCGCAACCATTGCACCGCCGCGCCGGCAATGAAGATCGAGCCTTCGAGCGCGTAGGTGCGCTTTCCGTTCAACTGATATGCGATGGTGGTGAGCAAGCGATTTTTTGAGGCGACCGGCGTCGTGCCCGTGTTCAGCAACGCGAAGCAGCCGGTGCCGTAGGTCGCCTTCATCATGCCGGGATTGAAACACGCCTGCCCGACCGTCGCGGCCTGCTGGTCGCCAGCAATGCCGCGCACCGCGATCGAACCATCGAACAGCGAAGCCGTCGTGGAGCCAAAGTCGCCGGAGGAGTCGCGCACTTCCGGCAGCACCGCGCGCGGGATGCCGAACAGTTCGAGCAGGCCATCGTCCCAATCGCCGCGATGAATGTCGAACAGCAACGTCCGCGACGCATTGGTTGCATCGGTTGCGTGCACCGCGCCGCCGGTGAGATGCCACAGGAGAAAACAATCGACGGTTCCGAACGCCAGTTCGCCGCGCTCGGCACGGGAACGTGCGCCGGGAACGTGGTCGAGAATCCAGGCGAGCTTGGTCCCCGAAAAATACGGATCGAGCAGCAGGCCGGTTTTTGCCGTTACCGCCGCCTCATGCCCCTCTTTTTTCAGCCGCTCGCAGATGTCCGCAGTGCGGCGGTCCTGCCAGACGATGGCGCGATGGATTGCGCGGCCGGTGGTGCGGTCCCAGACCAGCGTGGTTTCGCGCTGGTTGGTGATGCCGATGGCTGCGACCTCGCCCGCTTTCACGCCCGCTTTCGTCAGCGCCTCGCGGCAAACCGCGAAGGTCGAGCGCAACAGGTCTTCCGGCTCATGCTCCACCCAGCCGGATGCGGGGAAATGCTGCGCGAATTCCTGCTGCCCTATTGCGGCAACGGTCATGTCCTGCCTGAACAGAATCGCACGGGAAGAAGTGGTGCCCTGATCGATGGCAAGCAGATAATTCTTCACGCAGTTCCACCCCCGCAATTCCGCGCGCACCTTATCCCATGCACAGGAACCGCGCAGCGTTTCGTCCCGTTTACGACAAAGCCGCCTTGCTGCCTTGCAAAAATGAACATTTGTTCAAAGTTGGAGCCGATAAAACTTGAATCATCGCGCGATTTTGTCGTGACGGGAAAAGAATCCTTGCGATAATGCGACGATACGAATGACCGCGCAGCGGACACGACTGGGGAGACGGTCCGATCAGCAATCCAATGGAAAGCGTAGTTGCGCGGCGCGGCACCGTTGTCGCGCTCATCGAGTCGATGCGGCTGCATCAATGGGCGAAGAACCTCCTGATCTTCGTTCCGCTCGCGCTCGGCGGCAAGCTGACCAGCTTTGAGGCGTGGTGGCACTGCTTCATCGGCTTCGTCGCGTTCGGCGTGTTCGCTTCCGCGACCTATATCCTCAACGACCTGCGCGACCTCTCGGCGGACCGCCTGCACTGGTCGAAATGCCGCCGCCCGATTGCGCGCGGCGACCTGCACCCGGTTACGGCGCTGGCCTTTGCGACGGCGGGCCTTTTCCTCGCGCTCGCCATCGCTGCGCAGATCGACCGCGAGTCCGCATTGCTGCTGCTGGCTTACGGCCTGATCAGCGCGGCCTACTCGCTCGGCCTGAAACGGCTGCCCATCGCCGACGTACTGACGCTGGCAACGCTCGTGACCTTCCGGCTGTGGTTCGGGATCGAGCTGGCAGGCGTCACCGCCTCGCCGTGGCTGCTCGCCTTCGGCATGTTCATCTTCACGTCGCTGTCGCTGGCGAAGCGTTACGTCGAAGTGCATCGCGTCGGGATACTCGGCAAGCAGGTTGTCGAGGGACGCGGCTATTTGGCCGGCGACGCGCCGCTGTTGCTCGGCATCGGTTCGGCCGCGGCGGTCGGCGCGGTGCTGCTGATGGTGGTCTACCTGATCGAGGAAGCCTTCATCGAGGGCCTGTATTCCTCTCCGGCGCTGCTGTGGGGCATGCCGTTCATTTTCTTCCTGTGGCTGGGGCGCATCTGGCTGCTCGCCGTGCGTAACCGGCTCGACGACGACCCGATCCTGTTCGCGATCCGGGACCGCGCCAGCGTCGCGATGGGCGTTCTAACCGCCATTCTGTTTCTTGGCGCTTGGCAGCTATAGGCAGCCAAAAGAAGCATCACGCAGGAACGGGCCGCCTATTTTCTAGGCTTCCATACGCTAATTGTATGCAATTCAGCCGGATTGTATGCAGTCCCTAAATATGCCTATCGCTTTCAGTAACTCCGCTATTCCATTGATAATGCTTTGTTATTTCCGTAAACACGGTAGCCAGTTCCGGTTGGCACGTCCTTCGCAATCCCTGTCGCAACGGGTTCGGAGGGATTTCCATGAAACGACGTGACTTCCTGAAGTCGGCCGGTGCACTGGCGGCTTCGACGGCGCTGACCGCACCGGCTGTATTTTCTCCCGCCAAGGCGCAATCGCGCGCGGAAACGCTGCTCATCGTTTCCGAAGGCGGTCCCAACAATATCGACATCCACGGCGTCGGCACCAACGTGCCGGGCTACGAAGTGGCGTGGAATTGCTATAGCCGCCTCATCAGCCACGAAATGAAAAAGCTGCCGAACGGCGTCGAGTACTACGACAAGGACAAGTTCAAGCCGGAACTCGCCGAGGACATGAAGATCGGCGACATGTCGGCAACCTTCAAATTGCGCAAGGATGCCACCTTCCACGACGGCACGCCCATCACCGCGAAGGACGTGAAGTGGTCGCTGGACCGCGCAGTTTCCGTCGGCGGCTTTCCGACCTTCCAGATGCGCGCCGGTTCGCTGGAGAAGCCCGAACAGTTTGTCGTGGTCGACGACCACACTGTCCGCGTCGACTTCCTTCGCAAGGATCGCCTCACCATCCCCGATCTCGCAGTCGTGGTGCCGGTGGTTATGCACTCGGAACTCGTCAAGAAGAATGCCGACGAGAAGGATCCGTGGGGTCTCAACTACACCAAGCAGACGATCGCAGGCGGCGGCCCGTACAACGTCGCAAAATGGACTCCAGGCAGCGAAGTGATTTTCGAGCGCAACGAGAACTACAAGCTCGGACCGCTTCCCAAGACCAAGCGCATCGTGTGGCGCATCGTTCCTTCCGCCGGTAACCGCCGCGCGCTGCTGGAACGCGGCGATGCCGACATCTCCTACGAATTGCCGAACAAGGATTTCGTCGAACTGAAGGACGCGGGCAAGCTTAACATCGTGTCCACGCCGTTCTCCAACGGCGTGCAGTACCTCGGCATGAACGTGACCAAGCCGCCGTTCGACAACGTGAAGGTGCGCCAGGCCGTCGCCTATGCGGTGCCTTACGAGAAGATCGTCGATGCGGTGCTCTACAAGCTGGCAGGCAAGGTCTATGGCGCGCCAGCCAACAAGCCGACCGAAGTCGCATGGCCGCAGGCGCACAAATACAACACCGACATCGCGAAGGCGAAAAAGCTGATGGCCGAAGCCGGTTACGAAAACGGCTTTGAGACGACGCTTTCCTTCGACCTCAACTTCGCGGGCGTCAACGAGCCGACCTGCCTGCTGATTCAGGAAAGCCTTGCGCAAATCGGCATCAAGACCACGATCAACAAGGTGCCGGGCGCGAACTGGCGTACCGAACTGAACAAGAAGGTGCTGCCGCTTTACACCAACGTATTTTCGGGCTGGCTCGATTACCCGGAATACTTCTTCATCTGGTGCTACCACGGCAAGAATTCCATCTTCAACACGATGAGCTACCAGAACAAGCAGATGGATGCGTTCATCGACGGCGCAGGCGCCGCCGCCTCGAACGGCAACCAGGCCGAATACGAGAAGAACGTGAAAGGCTTCGTCGATCTCGCCTTCGCCGACGTGCCGCGTATTCCGCTGTTCCAGCCGTACTCGAACGTGGCGATGCAGAAGAATGTCAGTGGATACCAGTATTGGTTCCACCGCCGTCTCGACTATCGCAACCTCGCCAAGGCGTAACCGAAACCGGGCGGCGGTCACGCTGCCGCCCGGATTTCCCATCCGGAGCCTGTCATGCTGCTGCGCATCGCCAACCGTCTCGGCATCACGCTGTTCAGTATCGCAGCGGTGATCGTGATTTCGTTTGCGCTGACGCGCCTCCTGCCCGGCGACACGGCAGCCTATTTCGCCGGCCCTGCCGCCACCGAACAGGCGATTCAGGAAGTCCGTGTCAAACTCGGACTGGACAAATCGAAGCCCGAACAATTCGTGCGCTACCTTGCCGATCTCTCGCGCGGCGACCTCGGACAGGCACTTTCCACTGGCCAGCCGGTAACGCGCGATCTCATCACGCGCCTGCCCGCCTCAGCCGAACTCACGCTATTCGCGCTCCTGATCTCGATGTCGATTGCCATACCGCTCGGCGTATTCGCCGCAGTGAAGGAAGGCTCGTTCGTGGATCACGCGGCGCGCATTATCGCGACCGCGGGCGTCTCGCTGCCCGTGTTCTTCACCGGCCTGCTTTTGTCCTACTTCTTCTACTTCCGCTGGGGGCTTTCGCCCGCGCCGAACGGACGGCTCGACATCATCTACTCCGCTCCTGCGCACGTCACGGGTTTTTACCTGATCGACAGCCTGATCGAGCGCAACGGCGAAGTATTCATGGCGTCGCTCAAGCAATTGTTGTTGCCCGCCGCCACGCTCGCGATCTTCTCGCTCGCACCAATCACCCGTATCACCCGTGCCTCGATGCTCTCGGTGCTCTCGTCGGATTTCGTGCGTACTGCGCGGGCGAGCGGCCTCAGCAAGCGCAAGGTGATCGGCACCTATGCGTTCAGGAACGCGCTGCTCCCGGTCATCACGACGCTCGGCATGGTGTTCTCTTTCCTGCTCGGCGCGAACGTGCTGGTCGAGCGCGTGTTCGCATGGCCCGGCATCGGTTCCTACGCGGTCGATGCCTTGCTGGTTTCGGACTTCGCCCCGGTACAGGGTTTCGTACTGGTGATGGCGGTCATGTACGTTCTCCTAAACCTGCTGATCGACATTCTCTACGGCGTGATCGATCCGCGCGTGCGGGTGGCGGCATGAACTTTCACTCCCAAGTTTCCGCCGTTTCCTCCGCATCGCAGGTTCCCAGCGCCCTGCTGCTGCCGCCTGCCGCGCCGATGCAGGATGGGCCGCCAGCGGTCGGGCTTCGCGCGGCATTGAAGCATGCGCGATACGTCATTTCCGGAAACCCGATTACTGCGTTCGCGTTCCTGCTGTTTCTGATGCTCTTGGTTTGCGCGGTGTTTGGTCCGTCGCTCGCGCCTTTCGATCCCTCGGCCAGCAACACTGCGATGCGCCTGCAACCACCGTCCTGGGCGCACTGGTTCGGCACCGACCATTTGGGACGTGATATTTTCAGCCGCGTGCTGGTTGCAACGCGCCTCGACATGATGATTGCCGTGACATCGGTTGCGCTCGTCTTCGCTCTCGGCGGCATTTCCGGAATCGCAGCCGGTTATTTCGGCGGCTGGATCGATACCGTCGTTAGCCGTCTTGCCGATATGATCATGGCGTTCCCGCTGTTCGTGCTGGCAATGGGTATTGTCGCAGCTCTGGGAAATACCGTTACCAACATCGTGATCGCGACCGCGATCATCAATTATCCGCTCTATGCACGCATCGCGCGGGCCGAAGCAGCCGTGCGCCGCGAAGCTGGATTCGTACAGGCCGCCCGCCTCTCCGGAAACAGCGAATGGCGCATCCTCTTCGCCCAGATCCTGCCGAACGTCATGCCGATCATGGTGGTGCAGATGTCGCTCACCATGGGTTACGCCGTGTTGAACGCCGCCGGCCTTTCGTTCATCGGGCTGGGCGTGCGCCCACCGACGCCTGAATGGGGCATCATGATCGCGGACGGCGCGGAATACATTTACTCCGGGCAATGGTGGCCTGCAGTATTCCCCGGCCTTGCCCTTATGCTGGCCGTGTTCTGCTTCAACCTGCTCGGCGATGGCCTGCGCGATATCGTAGACCCGCAACGCCGCACCTGAGGAGAGCACGATGAGCGAAAGCAATCTCCTCGAAATCAAGGACGTCACGGTTCAGTTCGCGACCCGGCGCGGCATCGTCCGCGCAGTCGAGAACGTGAATATCTCGCTCGGCAAGGGCGAAACCCTCGGCATCGTCGGGGAATCCGGTTCAGGCAAGTCGGTCACTTCTTATGCGGTCATGCGCATTCTCGACCGCGCCGGAAAGATCGCGACCGGCTCGGTGATGTTTTCCGGCATCGACATCAAGAACGCGCGGGAAGATGTGATGCGCGACCTGCGTGGCCGCGAAATGTCCATGATCTTCCAGAACCCACGCGCTGCGCTAAACCCGATCCGCAAGGTCGGCCGCCAGATCGAGGACGTATTGCGCCAGCATGTGCGGGCCGACGGCCGCGACCTGAAGGAAAAAGCGATCGAGATGCTGAAGCAGGTGCGCATCGCCCGGCCTGAAGAACGCTATCACGCCTATCCGTTCGAACTTTCGGGCGGCATGTGCCAGCGCATCGTGATCGCGCTCGCGCTTGCTTGCCAGCCGCGCCTGCTCATCGCGGACGAGCCGACCACGGGCCTCGACGTGACCACGCAGAAATCCGTGATGGACCTCGTGGTCGAGCTGACCAAGGCGCGCGGCATGTCCACGATCCTGATCACGCACGACCTCGGCCTCGCCGCTGCCTATTGCGACCGTGTCGTCGTGATGGAGAAAGGCAAGATCGTTGAGACGGCGCTTTCCTCCGAAATCTTCAAGTCACCTTCCCACGCCTATACGAAGAAGCTGATGAAAGCGACGCCGCGTGTCGGCGGCACGCTGCGCGGATTGCTGCCAGAAGATGCCGAGCTTTCTCCTGCGGCAGCCATGCCGAAAATCGAGATCGACCGCTCCGGGCCGCCGCTGCTTTCGGTGAAGAATCTCGTGAAAGAATACCCGCGGCAAGGCGCGTCGAAGACCATCGGCGAATTGTTCGGGAAGCCCGCACACGCCGAATCCATTTTTCGCGCCGTAGACGGAATTTCGTTCGAGGTCGGCCGCGGCGAGAGTGTGGGCCTGGTCGGCGAGTCCGGTTGCGGCAAGTCGACGACCTCCACCATCGTAATGCGGCTGATCGACAAGACTTCCGGCGACATTTTCTTCGACGGCGAAGACATCGGCTCCATTCCCGCCGCGAAGTTCGCGACCCTGCCGCAACGCAAGCGTATCCAGATGGTGTTTCAGGACCCGACCGACAGCCTGAACCCGCGTTTCACCGCGATTCGGGCCATCGCCGATCCCATCATGCGCCTTGGCGGCATCAAGGGCCGCGACGCGCTGCGTGCGCGATGCGAGGAACTGGCGAAGCTCGTGGGCCTGCCCCTCAACCTGCTTGATCGCTTTCCGCACCAGCTATCCGGCGGGCAGAAAGCGCGCGTCGGCATCGCGCGCGCGATTGCGCTCAACCCCGAACTGGTCATCCTCGACGAGCCGACTGCAGCGCTCGACGTTTCCGTGCAGGCGGTCGTCCTGAATCTGCTGCAGGACCTGAAGGATACGCTCGGCATGAGCTATCTTTTCGTTTCGCACGACCTGAACGTAGTACGGCTCCTGTGCGACCGGGTGATCGTGATGCGTACCGGCAAGATCGTCGAGGAAGGAACGGCAGAAGAAGTGCTCGGCGCCCCGAAAGCCGAATACACGCGCGAACTCCTCACGGCCATTCCGCATCCGCCCATGTAAGACGGATGCAGTCCAATGACATCGAAACCGAAAGACCCGCTGCCGTCGCTTCCCTCGAACCCGGCCGAACTCGATGCTTTTATCGATGCCGGAGCGGCGTTGTGCGGCCTCGCGATCGATCCACCTTACCGCGAAGGCGTGCGCCTGCACCTTGCCGCCACCGAGAATGCCGCGAAACTCGTGCTCGCCTTTCCGGTCGAGGATGACGCCGAACCCGCTCCGGTGTTCCGTCCATGAAATACGAAACTTCCAGCGCAGCAGAGATCGCCGCCGCCGTACTCGCAAAGAAAACGAGTGCTGGCGAAGTTGTCGCGGCCGCGCTGAAGCGTATCGAGTCCATAGACAAGACCACCAACGCCTTTACCGACGTGCTGGCAGCCCGCGCGCACGAAACCGCCGCCCGCATCGACAAGCGCGTCGCGCATAGCGACAGGCTGCCGCTCGCGGGCGTTCCGTTCGCGGTGAAGAACCTTTTCGACGTGCGCGGAATCCCGACGCGCGCCGGCTCGAAGATCAACCGCGAGCGCGAACCGGCGCGACTCGACTCCCCCCTGATCGAGCGCCTTGAAGCGCAGGGCGCGGTGCTGGTCGGTGCGCTCAACATGGGCGAGTACGCCTACGATTTCACGGGCGAGAACGCGCACGACGGCGCCGCGCGCAATCCGCACAACCCCGATTACATGACCGGCGGTTCGTCGAGCGGCTCCGGCGGCGCGGTCGCGGCCGGACTGGTGCCACTGACGCTCGGCTCCGACACCAACGGCTCCATCCGCGTTCCCAGCTCCTTCTGCGGCCTGTTCGGCCTGAAGCCGACCTATGGCCGCCTGTCGCGTGCGCGTTCGTTTCCGTTCGTTGGCAGCCTCGACCATCTCGGGCCGCTGGCGCGTTCCGCGATGGACCTCGCGCTGTCCTACGACGCCATGCAGGGGCCGGACCGCGAAGACCCTGTCTGCGCGCAGCGTCCCGTAGAGCCTGCCGCTGGCGAGCTTGCGCAGGGCATCAAGGGGCTGCGCATTGCAAAGCTCGGCGGATATTTCGCGAAAATGGGCGAAGCCGACGCCTTTGCCGCCGCCGACAAGGTTGCGCAGGCGCTCTCGGCCACCGAAACGGTGGAACTGAAGGATGCCACTGTCGCGCGCGCTTCCGCCTATCTCATCACAGCGGCCGAAGGTGCGGCACTTCACCTGCCCCGCCTGCGCGAGCGGGCAGCCGACTTCGATCCCGACGTACGTGACCGGCTACTTGGCGGCGCGCTGATCCCGGCAGCGTGGACCATTCATGCGCAAAAAGTCCGCCGTCACTTTCAGGCGCAAGTGCGGGAGATGTTCGAGCGCTACGACCTGCTGATTGCCCCCGCCACGCCGACACGCGCGCCTAAGATCGGGCAGAAGAAGTTCACGCTTGATGGGCAGGAATTGCTGGTGCGTCCGAACATCGGTCTCTATACGCAGCCGATCTCGTTCGTAGGGCTGCCGGTTGCCGCAGTACCCGTCTGGCTCGATGACGGCCTGCCGATTGGCGTGCAGATCATCGCCCCGCCATGGCGCGAGGACCTCGCCCTGCGCGCCGCCTATGCGCTGGAGCGTTCCGGCGTCTGCGTCAGCAAGGTTGCAACCCCATGAAGATCAACGACGGCAACGTGCTGGCAGAAGTAACTGCGGTTTTCGAGCGCTATGAGAAGGCGCTGGTCTCCAACGATGTCGCCGTACTCGACGAACTGTTCTGGAACGACCCGCACACCATCCGCTACGGCGTGACGGAGAACCTATACGGCTATGCCGAGATCAAATCGTTCCGCGCGGGACGTTCGCCGCTCAATCTCGCGCGCAAGCTGGAGCGCACGCAGATCACGACCTATGGCAACGACTTCGCCACCGCCAACACGCTGTTCATCCGCGACGGCGGCACCAAGATCGGGCGGCAAAGCCAGACATGGATGCGAACGCCGGCAGGCTGGAAAGTCGTCGCAGCGCATGTCAGCCTGATGGATAAGCCGGTTTGAGTCGGGGCATGGTGACGGAAGCGCGAACTATTCTCGAAGGCCGCGGGGCGGATGCTCCGGTCCGGCTCACGCGCGCTGACGAGCTGCGCCAGATACTCGCCGACGAGATCGTGCGCGGCGTGATCGCACCCGGATCCTCCCTCGACGAGACTGCAATCGCACGGCGCTTCAGCGTATCGCGCACGCCGGTACGCGAAGCGATCCGCCAGCTTGCGGCCAGCGGACTGGTCGAGGCGCCACCGCACCGCGCGGCAGTCGTCGCGCGGCCGAGCCATGAAAACCTGATCGGCATGTTCGAAACGATGGCCGAGCTGGAAGGACTTTGCGCAGGCTATGCGGCCGAGCGCATGACGCGGCAGGAGCGCGCCGCCATCGAAGCCACGCACGAAGAATTGCGCCAATTGATCCAGAGCGGCGACCCGCAGCGCTATCACGAAATCAACCAGAATTTTCATGGCTCGGTTTATTCAGGCGCGCACAACGCCTATCTCGCCGAGATCACGATTGCGACCCGCATTCGCGTCTCGCCGTTCCGGCGCGCGCAGTTCCGCAATCTGGGGCGTCTCTCGAAATCACACGAGGAACACGACCGCGTCGTGACCGCGATCCTGCGCGCCAACGCCCCTGCCGCCACGAAGGCAATGCGCGAACACATCATGACGGTGTACGACGAATACGCCGCGTACCTGCGCTCGCTCTGATCGTTATTTCGCCGCGCTCGCGCCGAGCGGCAGGTTCGCGTGCTTATGGAAGCCGCGCGCGAAACCTGCGAGCTTCGCGTCGCTGCCCGCGGGCGCGAGGAAGGTCACGCCATAAGGGTAACCGTTATCCGCGAGCACGGACGGCACAGCGATGCCCGCGAGATCGAGCAGGTTCACGAAGTTGGTGTAGGTGCCGAGATTGGAGTTCAACTGCACCGGATCAGCCTGCAACTGCGCGACGGTGTAGACCGCAGGCACCGTCGGGACCATCAGGAAATCGGCCTCCGCAAAGGTCTTGCGGGTCAGCGCACGGATTTCCTGCATCCGGTAGAACGCGCGGAAGGCATCGACCGCATTCTTGCTCTTTCCGGTATCGACGATCTGCTTGGTCACGGGGAAGATTTTATCGGGATTCCTGTCGATGAAATCGCCGACCGCGGCGGTACGCTCTGCGACCCACGGACCCTCGTAAAGCAACCGAGCCGCTTCGAGCAGATGGGAGAAATCAAGGGTTACGATCTGTGCGCCGGATTTCTTCGCGAGCCTGATCGAATCCGTAAACGCCTTCTCCGAACGCTTGTCGCCGAAGAAATGGCGCTCCATCTCGCGCGGAACGCCGATGCGACGCTTGCGCGGCGATGACGGTTTGCCGAGTTCAAATTTGCGCGAATAGGCATCGAGCGGATCTTCGCCAGACATCACGCCGAGCGCGCTCCACGCATCTTCCACGGTCAACGCGAAGATCGAGACGCAATCAAGCGAACGGCACGCGGGCACTACGCCGGCCGCAGATATCAGACCGAGACTGGGCTTGATCCCGACAAGGTTGTTCAGGCCTGCCGGAACACGGCCGGAGCCTGCGGTATCGGTGCCCAGCGAAAGCGGTACGATGCCGGCCGCCACCGCAACCGCTGAACCCGAACTCGAACCGCCGGGGATCACCGCCGCATCATGCGGGTTACGCGGCACGCCGTAGGGCGAGCGCACGCCTACCAGGCCGGTCGCAAACTGGTCGAGATTAGTTTTGCCGATGACGATTGCGCCCGCTGCGCGCAATTTGGCGACCACGGTCGCATCGCGCTTCGGCATGTAAGAATAGGCCGGGCACGCGGCGGTGGTCGGCAGTCCTTCGACGTCGATGTTGTCTTTTACCGCGACCGGCACGCCCCAGAGCGGAAGCTTGCGGCCTTTCGCCTTCGTCAGCTTGCGGGCCTGCGCCAGCGCCTGCTTCTCGCCGGCCAAAGAGATGAACAGCGCCGGATCGTCGTAGGCGCGGATACGCTCGAAGGTACGCGCAATCGTCTGTTCCGGGGTGGTCTTGCCGCTGCGGTGGGCCGCGACGATTTTAGCGACGGTCTCCATTGCCTCACGCTCTCTTTATTCCCGATCTCTTTGTAGCGGATTCTACGTCTGTCCGGAAAAAAGATGCGAACGTCGTGCCAACAATCAGAAGCCGGTCCAGAGCGAGTAATTGCCAAGAGCAGCGTGACCATTGATCGCATAGGCCGTGCAAGGCGCGAACTCTGTCAGCGAGGCTTGCAGGATCTGCACGCCGTAACCGTTCAGCACTTCGCCTACCCGCTCCGTCAGCATCTTGTTGAACCCGACGCGATCAGCCTGAATGCTTTCGATCGTGCTTTCCGCGACCACCGCCAGAACCGCGCCCTGCGAGCGCTCGATGATGTCGGACGGAAGATCGGCGATCTTCACGATCGCGGAGACGACGTCATCGACATAATAGGTGACCAGCGCACCGACCGTCACGGTCTTGAGGTCCTTGGTCATGACGACCTTCGACTGGATACGTTGCGTTTGCCGCACCGTCACGATCAGCTTGTAGGTGGTCACGACCGGCCAGTAGATGTGCAGCCCCGGCTTCCATTCCTTGACCCGGTGACCGTGAACGAACGCGATGCCGCCGTGGGTCGCAGGCACGATGACGAGCCAGGGTATGACCCGCAACAGCGCCTGAAAGATTTCGCCAACCCAGCCAAATGCCTTATCCAAAGAAGCACCCCTACGTTCGTGCGCGCAAAGCCGCGTCAGTCGATTACAATATCCGTCGTGTTGGTGACCGCTGCCAGACCATAGCCTTCGATCAGCAGCGTACCATCGAAGGGCGCGCGTACCACGCGCCCTCCGGTCTTGCCATCCAGTTTTAGCACGGTGGCGCACTTTTCCAGCCCGCTGTCCCATTGCGCAGGCGAAAGCCGTAGCGGCTGGCGCGCAGTATTGACGAATACACCGCTTATCCTCTCGCCTTCGCCGGAAACGACCGCATCTACTTCAGGTCCAGCCCGGTTCTCCGGAAAACGAATGAAGTCGCCGGTCCGCACACATTGCACGAAAAGCTGCTTGGCAAAGCAGGCCGGTGTCGGCTGGCCGTCGAGCGTTATCAGCCCATAAGCGTCGTTGTGGCCTGTCGCGGTCCAGCGCATTTCAAGTTGTGCGCCACCGCGCAGCAGGTTGATGAGCGCCGAAGCGTAGTACGCCGCACCGAAAACATTCTGGTTCAGGCCGAGGGTGTAATAGTTCTCGTGATGCGAGATTGCATTCAGCTCGCCGCAGATATTCTCGACCGAACGGCCCCTGAGCAAACGGGCGACACCACGCGCGCGCGACTCGTATGCAGGCGTCTGCGCCATCAGCAAACGCTCGAACGCTTCGTAGTTCGGAGAATCCGGCGTGCCCCAGAGTTCTATATTCAAACTTTCGCTGGAGACCGCTGGCCGCCAATCGCCATAGCGGTGCCATGAAACGAAGCCGAGCGCGTCATCGCCGAAATCATCGAGCAGCCGCGAAATCCAGTCCATCCAGTATGGACGATGCGTGCCGTCGATCGAAGGGCCGCCGATTTTAGCTTGAGCCCCATTCAGATGCGGACGCAACAGCGGAAGGATCCGCGCCGAGACACGCCGGTAGATTTCCCGATACTGCTCGTAGCTGACGTCGCCGCCGATGATGAGATTGTTCGGCTCGTTCCAGATACACCAGTACCAGTCTTTAACCGCGCTGCCCCATTGTTCGATGCAGCCCCATACGATTTCCTCGCAACGCGCGACGAAGGTGTCGATGTTACGCTCGTTATCGAACGGCGGAGCGAACTTCGCGAAGGTGACCATTGGCACCGCGCCGATGTCGAGCACGCCTTGCAGTGTCGCCGCAAAGCTATGCCAGTCCTTCGCGGGTTCCGGTACCGAGGGATGAAATACGAAGACACGGACAACCTTGGTGTCCATCAACCGCAAGCGGCGCTGGATTTCCTTCGCATGCGGGCCGGACGACATATGCCACCAGCCGTCGATCTCGTTGAAGCCATAGCGAAGCTGCATCCGGCGGGATGTGCCGGATGCAACGCTCACATTCTGCTGCTGCTCGCGCATGGCGTGCATCCGCTCAGGCCTCGATAATTCCGATCAATTCTTTCAGCCGCGCTTCCGGGCTGTGGCGCACGCCGAAATCGGCGCGAATGTCGCGGACGATACCTGCATAGTGCTCCGGACGCGACAGCACGTCCGAAATTTTATCTTCAGGATGCTCCTGCGGCAGTACGAGTTCCAGCGCCGCCTCGCCGTACACTTCTCTTATGTATGCAGGCTCAAGAACGAAAACCGGGATGGTGCCGGCGGCGGGTGTCTCGTAAGTGCGGCATGTCACAAAATCGAGTTTTTCGAACAGCGGCCGGTACATCACCGGATTGAACACTGCCTTGTTCATGGTGTCCGTCACTTCACGGTACGGGATCGGCGGGAACAGCTCCACGTTCAGCTTTTTCAGATACTCTCGGTCGACTTCGTAGTCGGCCTTGATCTCGTGCCACTGGGTCCATTCGGGCGGATTGTCCCAGCCCTCGCCCACCAGGCCTATCCGCTTCACCTTGCTGCGCACCGGTTCGATCGCCCGTAATACGCGTGACATGCCGCGCCAGCGAAATTTGGTATGGCCGACATAAATCATGTCGAATTCTTTGTTCGAGAATTCGAGCGGCGACTCCCAACTCGGATCGTAGATATGAAACAGGAATGGACGCACGTTCTTGCGCTGCGGCTTGACGGTCGGCTGGCAGATCTTGTCGGCAATGCCGTCGCAGACCTCGAGCCAACGTTGGCTCGACTCTTCGCTCTTGTGATTATAGTCGCCGTGATGACGGATCGGCTCGTTATACGCGCCGTCGCAATCGATCACTACACGACGCGAACGCGGCACAGAGGCGATCAGCCGCGCCCAGTCCACCCGGTCGCCAAATTGCAGGTCGGTGGTCCACTCGACCACGAAAACCACGGCGTCGGCTTCGCGCAGATCTTTGGAGTAATTTGGCGCATAGGTCACTTCGTTCGGACCGTAGATCGTAACCTTGTGACCCATCTTCTCTGCGGCGTGCGAATAACCGCGCAGGTCGAGCATGCTGCCTGCGTTCTCGTATCCCCAATACACGAATACGATATTCATGCCGTTAGTCCGCGAACGCGGCAGCGAGTTCGCTCATCCGCCTGTCGTAAGAATAATTCGCGGCGAGATGCCGGCGCACTTCGCGAACGCGGTCGCGGTAATAATCCGGACGGCGCAACGCATCGAGCAACTTCTCGTCGATGTTGCGGTCCAGCACCAGTTCGCGCGCGGCCGGACCATAGACAGAAACCGCCAGTTCCTCGTCCAGCATCAAAAGAGGAATGGTGTCGGCATAGAAAATCTCGAAATACTTTAGCGTAAGGTGCTTCAGGTGATGCAACACGGGCCGCTGCGTAAAGATATTGATCTTTGCGCGGCTCATGGTGCGGATCACATCCGTGTAAAGAACGGAGTCAGAGGTCTTGATGCGAAGCCGCTTGAAAGCCGCGGGATCGGACTCGAACGCAGCCCGCGGCCCGGCATCCGCGCCTTCCGCCGGCGGGCCATCCCACCACAGGCCGACGAAACCTATCTCCCCGATGTCTCCCCGTACCTTTTCGATTGCGGGCAGCAATTTTCCGCCAATGTCGCGCCAGCGCCACCAGTTATGGCCGAGGTGGAGAATGTCGAAATCCTTTTCCGGCGCCTGCGCAGGATCGAGTTCGAGCGCCGGATCGTAGCCGTAGAAGATCATCGCACCTTCGTGCGGCCGCGTGGGCTTTGCCAGCATCGGCTTCATGATGCGGTCGGCGAGCGCTTCGTAGTGGATCTCCCAGCGGCGGCTTTCGGCCTCGCTCGGATGATTGAAGTCGTAGCCATCCACCTGCACGACTGGATTATACATTCCGTCCATATCGAAGATGAGGCGGCGATGCTTCGGAATTGACCCCAGCATCTTCACTTCGCGCAGCGGCTTGATGCGGTAAATCTCGGACTCGAACAGATAGGCGATACCGTCGGCGGCATTGATGTCGGTCGAGAACTTCAATTCCGGCAGGTGTTCCTGCGGCTCGCCATACAGCGCGACCGAATGTCCGTAGCGCGGCGCGACGCGGATGTAATTCGCAACCGCATGGGTATTCCCTGCGTTGCCGCGATGCTTCATCACGAACAGGATGTTCACCGCGCGGCCCCGGCGAGCGCGCGCAATTCGTCGAAACGGCGCGCATAGGAATGGTGCTGCGCGAGGTGCTCGCGTACTTTCAGGACCGCGTCCCAATACTGCTCAGGCTCTTTCCACGCGGCACGAAGATGATCCGCGACACTCACCTTCGGGATGAGTCTCGCTCCGGCCGGGCCGTAGATCGAAACCGCGAAATCTTCCGCCAGCATCAGCACAGGCATGGTGTCGGCGTAGAACGTCTCGAAGGTCCGGTTGGTGACGAGACCGAGTTCACGAAACAGCGGACGATGGATAACAGGCGCAAAGCGGCCTTCGTTCAGCTGCTTCGTCACCTCGTCGAAGCGCACGCCGTTCTTCGTCTCCACGCCGAGGGATTTCAATAACGCAGGGTCGGTATCGACGCCGGCGATACCCTTCTGCGCAGCCCATTCCGGGCGCTCCGCCCAGTCCCACCCGATCAGGCAAGCCTTGCCGACTTCATTTCGCGCAGGACCGTAGCCTTCGAGGAAAGCGCGCATCTGCGACCAGCGCTGCCAGTTGCTGCCGACGTAGACGACGCCATAGGGCTTTGCCGCTGCTTTCCAGGCAGCAGCCGCTTCGGATGCGTTCTTGTAGTTGCGCACCACCGCCGCGGGATTGAAGCCATGGAACAGAAACGGCTTCACATTGGCACGCCGCGGCTTCAACGCGGGTTGCGTAACAGTGCTGCCAGCGGCCTGCACCGCCTCTTCCCACTCCCAACCGAGATGGCCGTCGAGCTTTTCGAGATGGTTGAAGTCGTGATCGACGCGGATGGTGTCGTTGTAGTGGCCCCAGAGGTCGGCAACCACGCGGCGCTCCGGCGGAATACCGTCGAGCAACCGCGCGAGGTGCGGCATGTCCGGAAAGTCGGACGGCACCTGCAACAGGATCAAGGCGAGATCGATTCCAGAAAGGTCGCGGGTGAAACGCAGGGCCGGAAGTTCGGGGTTCGGCTCGCCATAAACCAGCACATCATGGCCGAGCGCCTTGCCGGTTTCGCTCCAGTGATGGACGGACGCAATGCTGCGCACCCATGCATTCGCGTCGGTGACGATGAGCAGTTTCATTTCCGTGCCTTCAGAGAATCCGCGCCGGGGTTGGAGGCGAACTCGGCCTTCGCCCACTTTACGGTTTCCGCGAGACCTTGCTCGAACGAATAGCGCGGCTCCCACCCGAGAACCTGCTTCGCCAGCCTGCTGTCGGCTTGCACCTTACGCTGTTCGCCGGGGCGGCCGGGCATGCGTTTGATCGGATACTCGCCCGGCTTGTAGCCGAATGCACCGGTGACGTATTCGGCAAGCTGATTGATCGAGGTTGGGCGGCCGCTGCCCAGGTTTATGATTTTATCTTTCGCGCCGGGCGTGGTGAGTGCGCGCGCCCAGCCGTCGACGATGTCGCCGATGTAAATGAAGTCGCGGGTCTGTTCACCGTCGCCATAAATGGAAATCGGTTCGCCGCGCAGCACGTTGCCGGAGAAGATGCCGAGTACGCCCTGATAGGGATTGCTGAACGATTGTCCCGGCCCGAACACGCTGAACATGCGCAGCGACGTCACCGAGAAATCGAAATCGAGATCGGGACGCCCGGCCGTCGAATGGACGTAGCGCTCCGCCGCGAACTTGGTGATGCCGTAATAGGAATCCGGCAGGCACGGCTCGCTTTCCGGCGTCGGCACGGCGGCGACATTGCCGTAGAGCGTCATCGAACTCGCATAGACCAGGCGCGGCACCTTGTGCTTCACGCACAAACTCACGACCTGCAACGTGCCTTCCGTATTCGTGCGCAGATCGCCGACCGGATTGTCGAAGGCGCGGATGATCGAAACCTGTCCGGCGATATGGCAAACCGCATCGAGCCCCTTCGCGAAGGCCGGTTCGATTTCCTCCGGCTTCGTGACATCGCCCTTGCGATACCAGACTTCTTTAGGAAGCCCGTCCGGCGAGCCGTTCGACTCGTTATCGACCACCAGCACCTCATGGCCGTCCGCGAGCAGCCGCCTCGCGAGATGCGTGCCGATAAACCCCGCGCCGCCGGTAACGAGTACCCTCATATCTTCCACGCTCCTGCGGGCACGCAAACGGCGCTCATGCCGCAAGACGCACCCGTACGATCATATTCTTTCATTGATGGGAAGCCGATTGAAGAGGTGCTTTCAGCGGGTCAGACGGTAACCGGCTCGCGCTCGCTGCGCAGCAGTTCCTCGAAGTAGGCCGCGGTTTTCACCAGCCCTTCGCGCAGCGGCACCATCGGCCGCCAGCCACCGAGCAACTCGTGGGCCTTGCTGATGTCAGGGCGGCGCTGTTTCGGATCGTCAGAGGGCAACGGCCGGTGGACGATCTTGGAGCTGGAGCCGGTGATTTCCACGACCAGTTCGGCAAGCTGACGGATCGTGAACTCGCCGGGGTTGCCGAGGTTGACCGGGCCGGTGACATGGTCGCCGCTTTCCATCAGGCGCATCAGGCCTTCGACCAGATCGTCCACATAGCAGAACGAGCGGGTCTGCCCGCCGTTGCCGTAGACGGTGATGTCCTTGTTGGTCAGCGCCTGCACGATGAAGTTGGAAACCACGCGCCCGTCGTTCGGGTGCATGTTGGGACCGTAGGTATTGAAGATGCGCGCCACCTTGATGCGCAGCTTGTGCATCCGGTGATAGTCGAAGAACAGGGTCTCGGCGGCGCGCTTGCCCTCGTCGTAGCAGGAACGTTCGCCGATCGGGTTCACGTTGCCCCAGTAATCCTCCGTCTGCGGATGGATCATCGGATCGCCGTAGATTTCCGAGGTCGAGGCTTGCAGGATTTTTGCGCCGGTGCGCTTGGCAAGGCCGAGCATGTTCAGCGCGCCGAGCACGCTGGTCTTCATGGTCTGGATCGGGTCGGACTGGTAATGCACCGGCGACGCGGGACAGGCGAGATTGTAGATCCTGTCCACTTCCGCAAAGAGCGGGTGGCAAACGTCGTGGCGGAGCAGCTCGAAGCGCTCGTTCTCAGTCAGGAAAGCGACGGTCGAACGCGAAGCGGTATAGAAGTTGTCGGCGCAAAGAACTTCGTGGCCCTGGGCCAGCAGCCTTTCGCAGAGATGAGAACCGACAAACCCGGCACCGCCGGTCACCAATACCCTGCTCTTTTCGGACTTCATCGGGACGCCTTTCGCCTCGCTTCGCAAGACACCGCAGACGTCGCGTATGCTTCTGCAGGGTGAAATGAACGGATGTTCAGCCAGTCCTTCACTTCAAGAGAAGCGTAGCCGTTTTGCCGAACGTAAGGAAGTGACACTGACGTGATGAACCAGCCCAAGAACAGCCCGGCCTAAAGAAAGTACGGCAGCCGCCGGAACACAACGCATCAGCATCGCCTCCGGTTCATCGGATTAGAAGAATATTTTATGGGCAGATTTTCCTAGAAGGCGTCGCGATTTTGGGCGACCCAATCAATCAGCGCACCGACGCCCTTAGCCGGGTCGATTTCCGGCTTCCAGTCCAGTGCCTGTGCGAGCTTCCGAACGTCGCTGATATAGACCTCCTGATCGCCGGGCCGCCAGGCATCCCAACGAAGCGGGATTTTCTTCTTCAGACGTTCCTCCAGCAGCGCGATCAGGTCGAGCAAGGACATGATGCGGTCCGGCCCGCCGCCGACATTGAACGCCTGCCCCGCAATGCGGTCCGGCGCGCGGATCGCGGCTTCATAGGCCATGACCAGATCGTCCACATGGAGGACATCGCGGACCTGTTTGCCGTCGCCATAGATCGTAATGTTACGGCCCAACAACGAGGCAATGGCGAACCAGGCGACCCAGCCCTGATCTTCCACGCCGAACTGGCGCGGCCCGTAGATGCAGGACTGCCGGAACGAAGCCGCCGGGATCTTGTAGATGCGCGCGAAGTCGAGGACGTACTGGTCAGCCGCGCCCTTGGAGCAGCCATAGGGCGACAGGAAATCGAGCGGTTCGCTCTCCCCGATGCCGTGCGGCCGATTGGTGTAGGCGTAGCGGTTGCCGCGCAGTTCGGTCGTGGCCCCTGCGATTTTGCCGTAAACCTTGTTGGTCGAGGCAAACAGGAAAACGGCCTCCGGCGAGAAGCGGCGCACGGCATCCAGCATGTTGAAGGTGCCGAGCGCATTCACAGCAAAATCCATGCGCGGCTCGATCACCGAGGTCGTTACCGCGACCTGCGCCGCCAGATGGATCACGGCATCGTAGCGGCTTTCGGAAACCACTTTATCGACGGCAGCGGTGTCCCGCACATCGACATTGGCAAAGGCGAAGGCGGTCTCATCCTTGAGCCATTCCAGATTCTGGTCGGCGCCCTTGCGGGAAAGGTTGTCGAGGACCGTTACGTCCCAGTTCCGCTGTCCGAAGTAGCGGGCGGCATTGCAACCGACGAACCCGGCCCCGCCGGTGATGAGTACGCGCTTACTGGTCATGCAGGGCCGTGAACGAATCCTCTTTATCGGCCCATCATCGCGCAGCGCAGGGGGAATTGCTATCGTGCGGCGGCATGACCAAGGCCGCCAATCCGCTGCTCTCCACCTATCTTGACCTTATGCGGGACAGCCTTACCGGAAGGCTGAGTCAGGACCCGCCGCTGCCGGCGTCCAACAATGGCATCTATAAAGACGACTACCGGACCAACGGCTGGGACTGGCCTTCTTCCGCGCCGTCCATGATCGGCGTGAAGCGGATGCAGAACCTGCGCGAGCAATGCGAGCGCGTGCTGGCGGCAAGCATCCCAGGAGACTTTCTGGAAGCGGGGGTCTGGCGCGGCGGCGCATGTATCATGATGCGGGCCGTGCTGAAGGCATACGGCGTGTCGGACCGCCGGGTATTTGCCGCCGACTCCTTTCAAGGTCCGCCGCCTTCATCGCGCGATAGCGAGGCCGACCGGAAAGCCGACTTTCACGGGCACCCGGACTTTTCGGTTTCGCTGGATACCGTGAAGGAATACTTCGCACGCTACGGTCTGCTCGACCAACAGGTCGTCTTCCTCAAGGGCTGGTTCAGGGACACCCTGCCCGCCGCGCCGGTCGTGCGGCTCGCGCTGCTGCGCTTGGACTGCGATCTCTACGAAGGCTCGATGGATTGCATGAACGCGCTTTACGGCAAGCTCTCGCCCGGCGGAACGCTGATCGCGGATGACTACTATCTGTTCGAGTCGCAGCGCGAAGCCGTGGACGAGTACCGCGCGCGCCAAGGCATAGCGGACGAAATCGTGAAGATCGACGACTTCGGAGCGTACTGGATCAAGCGGTAATCCTTATCGCTTTGCCGTGACGTTGGCGCTACGCACCGGCACGCCGAATTCCTTGCGACACACTTCCGCAAGGATCGCGATGCCTTCGCGAATTTCTTCATGCGTGGGACTGGCAAAGCATATCCGGATACGGCTGCGGCTGTGATCCGCGTTCACCGACCATTCGGGTCCGGGGTTGATCGCGACACCCGAAGCCAACGCGGCTTGGTACAGTTTCATCGCATCGACATTGTCGGGCAGCTTGACCCAGAGAAAGATGCCGCCTTCGGGATCGTCGAATTCGGCACTGGTGCCGAACTGTGCGTTCAGCGACTCCATCAGGGTTTCGAGTTTTGCACGCAGTCCTTTCCGCAGCCTCGGTACATGATCGTGAAAATGCGCTTCGCTGAATTCCGCGAGCAGCATCTGCTCGAGCGACGCCGAACCGGCGTCGGTTTTCAGCGACAGCGCGCGAGAAAGTACTTCCCACGGCGCAACGATGTACCCGACCCGCAGCGCGGGCGCGACTGACTTCGAGAACGAACCGATGTGTACGACGTTATTGCTTTCGCTCATGGCATAGAGCGCGGGCGGTCGTTCGCCTTTCCAGATCAGATCGGCATAACAATCGTCCTCGAAAACCGGCACACCATATTCATCCGCCAGCCGCAACAACTCCTGCCGACGCTCCAGCGGCATGATGGTCGCGGTCGGGTTCTGCACCGTGGGAATGATGTAGATGAACTTCGGCCGCACCCCGCGAGACTTCTGCGCGGCGAGCACATTGGCCAGCACGTCCATTCGCATCCCGTGCCTGTCGAGCGGAATGCCTTCGACCTTCACGCCCATCCGCGTCATGCGGTTTATCGAGCCCTGATAGCTCTCTTGCTCATAGATGACCGTGTCACCAGGCGAGCAGAACACGCCATTGACAAGGTCGAGCGCCTGTAACGAGCCGGAGACGAGAAGAATATCGTCCGCGGTGCAGGCAATCTGCGCATCGCGTTTCAATTTCTTCGCGACGAATTCGCGGAGCGGCTTGTAGCCCTGCGGCCCGTGTCCGACATTGTAGTGGGAGAGCATATGCCCTTCCCGCTTCAACACGGCGTCCGCAGCCGCCGTCAGTTCGGCAACAGGTGTTTCACCGGGATCATTGTGACCGCCAACGAAGTTATAGCGAGCGGCGCCATTCCATTTGACGGCAGGAACGGGAAGCCCGGCGGCATAAAGCGAACCGAAATCGAACTTTGCTGGCACTTTCTTGCTTACCTTCGCCTGCGCGACGAGGCGCGTCAGACCTTGAAGCGCGGGTCGAGGAAATCGCGGAGCGAGTCGCCGAACAGGTTGAACGCGAACACCGCGAGGCTGATCGCGAGACCGGGGAAAATCACCATCCACGGCGCTTCGCGATAGAAGTCCTGCGCATTGCCGGAGAGCATCAATCCCCATGCCGCGGTCGGCTCGGTAACGCCGAGGCCGAGGAACGACAGCGAGGCTTCGAGCAGGATTGCCTGCGCGATGAACGCCGTAAACATGATCAGGAACGGTGCGACGACGTTCGGCGCCATGTGCCGGAAAATGATGCGCGTATCGGTGTATCCGGCGGCGCGCGCCGCGTCGATGTACGGCATCACGTTGACCGAAAGCGCAGCCGAGCGCACGACGCGCGCGACGCGCGGTATGATCGGAATTGCGATGGCGATGATGAGGTTGACGTCGACGCCGTAGATGATGGTCTTGCGCAATGCCGCCACGACGACCAGCGCCAGCACGATGATCGGAAATGCCAGCAGGATGTCCATGAAGCGCTGGATCCAGTTGTCGATCCGCCCGCCGAAATAAGCAGATGCAATGCCGAGGATCGCGCCGAGTACCGAACCGAGCAGCGAGGATGCGAAGCCGATCACCAGTGCGGTTCGCGAGCCGTAAATGATGCGAGAGAAAATATCGCGGCCGTAGGCGTCGGTGCCGAACCAGTGATCGGCCGAGGGGGCGCCCAGAATTTGGCTGAAGTCGATGCCGAGCGGATCGTGCGTTGCAACCAGCCACGGGAAGAAACCCGCAAACATCATTACGCAGATCACGACGAAGCTGATCGCGCCGAGCGGCTGCTGGCGGCAGAACAGCGCGATCGTGCTCTGGCGTTTCGGCAGAACCGGCGCGGCGGCAGGAATTGCGGGAGATACGTTTGCCATCAGCCGTACCGGATGCGCGGATCGAACACTGCGTAAAGCAAATCGACCACAAGGTTAATCAGCACATAGAACGCGGCGATCATCATCACCATGCCCTGAATGAGCATGAAGTCGTTGCGCGAGACACTCTGCACGAACAACTGGCCGATTCCGTTCAGGTTGAAGATCTGCTCGGTGACGACAAGACCGCCGATCAGGAATGCGAATTCGAGGCCCATCACGGTAATCGCGGGAAGAAGCGCGTTACGCAGCGCGTGGCGCGCAACGACCAGCTTTTCATATACGCCCTTGGCGCGGGCGGTGCGGATGTAATCCTCGCTCATCACTTCGAGCAATGAAGAGCGGATCATGCGCGCCGTCACCGCGCAGTAACGGTAACCGACCGCGAGCGCGGGCCATATCAACTGCGACAGGTTTGCGACCGGGTCGATATAGATCGGCGTGAATGTAATCGGTGGCAACCCGCCTGTCAGCGAGAGCAGCATCAGCACGATCAACATGCCAAACCAGAACGACGGGATGGACAGCCCGCCGATTGTGATGATGCGAACGACGTAATCGATCCACGTATTCCGGAACAGCGCGGCGGCCGTTCCGAGCGGTATTGATATGAGCGTCGCTATGATTGTCGCGAGTATCGCGACCTCCAGCGACAGCTCCAGCCGGATCATGATTTCTTCGAGCACTGGGCGCTCTGTCCACATGGACATGCCGAGGTCGAGCTTCGCCAGCCCTACCATCCAGTCCCCGAACTGCTGCAATAACGGCCGGTCGAGACCGAGGCGCTTTCGCTCCTGGTCGATCACTTCCTGCGTAACGTTGCCGCCGTCACCGCGCAGCTTCACCTCCACCACGTCGCCTGGGACGATGCGGAGCATGAAGAACACCAGCACCGCCACGCCGAGCAGCGTGGGGACCATGAAGAGGATGCGGCTTAGTGCGTAACGCAACATTGCAAAAATCCTTGCCGCGGCCCGGCGAACCGGGCCGCGGCATACGGAATTACTCAGCCAGCCAGACGGTCAGGAGATCGGCGCCGAGGTTGTGGCTCGGCGACATTTCCCAACCCATGACCTTCTTGTGGCTCAGCACGATGCGATGCCACCACAGCAACGGCTGCTGGTAGGCCTGCTCGGAGAGCCGCTTGTCGATCTGGGCGATATAGCCGCGACGCTTGGCCGGATCGGCCTCGCGAAGCTGCAATTCGTACAGCTTGTCGATTTCCGCGTCGTTCGCACGCGACATATTCAGCGGGTTCTTGTCGCGCGAGAGGAACTTGGTGAGTGCCAGTGTGGGATCGTCGTTGAACAAGTTAGAGAAGTCGATCGCCACTTCGAAGTTGCCGCTCGCCAGCGCCGAGACATACGGCGCGGTGTCGGACTGCTTGTGTTCGACCTCGACCCCGATCTGTCGCCACTGGTCGACCAGGAAAATACCGGCCGGCGTGTAGGGCATCGCGAGGTTGCGGTTCCAGAGCGTCAGCTTCAGGTTCGGCACGCCCGCTTCGGCGAGCAGCTTCTTAGCTTCGGCACGCGAGGCCTTGATGTCCTTGCGGTAGCCCGCAAGCTTGACGAGTTCGGCTTCCGGCGTCGCAAGCGGCGAACCGGGGCGAACGACGCCGCCAACCGAGCGCAGCGTCGAGATGCGCGCCAGACCGGCAGAGCCGCCCCAGCGATCAATCGCCATCAGCAACGCGCGGCGAACGCGCACGTCGTTGAACGGCGGCTTCTCGACGTTGAAGACGACGAGCAGGTTGAGCGTCCAGCTCGATTCCTGCACGCGCAGCTTGTCGCCGAGTGCTGCGACCATGCGGTCGCGTTCGGCCGGCGAGACGCCACGGAACTCCGCCAGCACCTGCCCGCCTTGCAGCGCGTTCAGCATCGCTGCCGCCTGCAAGGTGAAGATGCCGCGGTAGCTGTCGAGATACGGCAGGCCTTTACGGAAATAGTTTTCGTTGCGCTTGCCTGAGACGTGGCTGCCCTTCACGTGTTCGACGAACGTGAATGGGCCGGTGCCGTTGATCTTGGTGCGCGGAGCGGCCGGATCGGCCTGCAGGTCCTTCGCCGAATACACGCAGTTCCACGGGCTCGCGAAGTGATCGAGCATCGAGGAGTTAACGGCTTTCAGCTTGAACACCACCGTCAGCGGATCGGGCGTTTCGATCGTGTCGATGTCGGAGAAAGTCGCGCGGCGGGTCGAGACCACGCCCTGCGGCGGATTGCGCAGACGCTCGTAGGTCGCCTTGATGTCCGCGGAAGTGAACGGCGTGCCGTCATGGAACTTCACGCCGTCACGCAGCTTGAACGTATAGGTCAGCTTGTCGGGCGAAATCGTCCAAGAAGCCGCGAGATCGCCTTCGACCTCGGGGAATTTCTTCAGGTTATATCGCAGCAGCGTGGAATAGAACGGCGAAGAGAAATGCAGCGTCGCGTAGGTGTCGCTGGCATGACAGTCATAGTGCGGAGTTTCCGCACTGATTGCGAAGTTCAGATTCCCGCCGCGCTTCGGCGTCTGGGCATTTGCGTGGTAGCCGGCCCCGGCGAGAGCGAAAGCCGCTACGCCGAGCAGGCCCAAGACCAGCCTTTTCATTTGTATCCTCCCGTTAATTCGCGTCATCGTTTCGTTTCTTGTCGCTGCACCTTTTTTCTAGGTGCTTAGATTTTCTTCGGCCCGGTGACAGGCAACGATGTGGCCCTTCTTCAATTCGCGAGGCGGCGGAATATCGCGCTTGCAAACATCAATCGCGATCGGGCAGCGGGTATGGAACACGCAACCCGAAGGCGGGGTCAAGGGTGAAGGGATTTCTCCGCGCAGCGCACGCGGCGCGCGAGCGCGTTCGATCTTCGGATCGGGAACCGGTGCGGCGTCGAGCAGCGCTCTCGTATAAGGATGCAGCGGACGGAGATAGATTTCATCGCGGTCGGCAAGCTCCATGATCCTGCCGAGGTACATAACCGCGACGCGGTCGGAGATGTGGCGGACCACCGCGAGATCGTGCGCGATGAAAAGATAGGTAAGGCCGAGCCGCGCCTGCAAATCTTCGAGCAGGTTGATGATCTGCCCCTGAATCGAAACGTCGAGCGCGGAAACCGGCTCGTCGCAGACGATGAAGGTCGGCTCCAGCGCGAGCGCGCGCGCAATGCCGACGCGCTGGCGTTGTCCGCCAGAAAGTTCGTGCGGATAGCGTTCCGCCATGTAGGGAAACAGGCCGACCTGGGTCAGCAACTCGCCTACCCGTGCCTCGCGCGCTTTCGCTTCCGGTACCAGCTTATAGACCTTCAACGGCTCCGCGATGATCTCGCCGACCGTCATGCGCGGATTGAGCGACGAATACGGGTCTTGAAAGATCACCTGAATCTTGCGGCGCAGCTCGCGCATTTCGCGATTGCTGTGATGGGTGATGTCGATGCCGTTGAAGCGGATGGTGCCGCCGGTCGCTTCGTCCAGACGTAGCACCACGCGGCCCACTGTGGTCTTGCCGCAGCCGGACTCGCCGACAAGACCAAGCGTCTCGCCGGCCGCGATGCTGAAAGAAATATCGTTGACCGCCTTCACCGTCGCCGTGTTCGACGAGAAGAAACCCGATTTCGCGGCCTTCACCGGGAAGTGCTTTTGCAGCCCGGCCACTTCCAGAATCGGCTTTGAATCCATTTCCGACTGGTCGCTCGGCGCCGGACCTTCCGGAAATTTCACCACCAGCTTGCCGGAAACGATTTCATCGGCGCGATGACAGGCCGCCGAATGGCCATTGCCTAGCGGGATCAGCGCAATCGGTTCGGCGCATTTTTCCAGCCGATGCGGGCAGCGCGGCGCGAAACGGCAACCCTTCGGCGGCGCGCGCAAATCCGGCGGCAAGCCTTCGATGGTTTGCAGCCGCGTGCCGCGCGGCTCGTCGAGACGCGGCACCGAATGCATCAGGCCGGTCGCGTAGGGATGCGCGGGTTGCAGGAAAATATCGTCGGACGTGCCCTGCTCGATGATCTTCGCCGCGTACATCACGTTCACGCGGTCGGCGTAGCGCGCGACAATGCCGAGGTTGTGCGTGATGATAACCATCGCAATGCCAAGACGCTGCGACAGGTTCTTCATCAGTTCGAGAATCTGCGCCTGAATGGTCACGTCGAGCGCAGTGGTCGGCTCGTCGGCGATGATGAGTTTCGGATTACATGCGAGGCCGATTGCGATCATCACGCGCTGGCGCATACCGCCGGAAAGCTGGTGCGGATACTGCGCAAGACGGCGCTCGCCGTCCGTGATGCCGACCTGTTGCATCAATTCGAGCGCACGCGCCTTGGCCTGCTCTTCGGTCATCTTCAGATGGATGAGCAGCGGCTCCATGATCTGCAATCCGATGGTCAGCACCGGATTGAGCGAGGTCATCGGCTCCTGGAAGATCATCGAGATCTGGTGGCCGCGAACGGCGCGCATCTCGTCATCGCTCAATTCAAGGAGATTGCGGCCTTCGAGCTTGACCGCGCCATCGACCACGCGGCCGGACTTCGCGAGCAGGCGCATGATGGTCAGCGCCGTGACGGACTTGCCGCAACCGGACTCGCCGACGACGGCGACAAACTCGCCGCGATTGACCGTATAGGAAACGCCTTCGACCGCGCGCACGGTACCGCGCGACGTTTCGAAATGAACGTGCAGGTTCTCGATGCTAAGCAACGGCGTCGCCGTCGCATCTGCCCTTACTTTTTCAGCTACTAGCGCTTCCACCCCGAGACTCGATTTTTACTTTTCGTTTTATCGTCCCCATTTCTCTATAGCGGATGGATTTGGCAGTGACCAGATTTTGCAGCGCTCCAATCAACGATTTTACATTTCAAAATCAATGCGATGCTGCATTGCAAGATGCACAAGCGAGCGGCAAAATGTCTGAAAGTGAAATGCTGCAGTGCTTCAAGCGCAGTGAACCGCTCCGGCATTCGCCATCTCGGCGATCTCTGCTTCCGCAAACCCGTATTCGCGCATCACCTCGCGGGTATGTTCCCCGAAGACTGGCGCGCTGCGGCGCACACTCGATGGTGTTTCCGAAAATTTAACAGGCGCACCCAACGTCTTCACCGGCCCGAGACGCGAGTGTTCCGCTTCCACCACCATGTCACGAGCCAGTGTCTGCGGGTCCGCCTGCATTTCAAGCACATCGAAAACGGGGCCGGCCGGAACCCTGGCCGCCTCCAGTGCCGCGAGCCATTCTGCGCGCGTGCGCTTTCTGAATTCGGGCGCAAGGGTTGTTGCGAGCAATTCGCGATTGATGATCCGCGCCGAGTTGTCCTTGAAGCGAGGGTCCTGCGCGAGATCAGAGCGCTCAAGCAGCTTCACCAGATAGAGCCATGTCGTCTGGTTCGCCGCGCCGAGATTGATCCAGCCGTCTTTCGTCTCGAAAGCCTGATACGGCGTGTTCAACGGATGCGCTGAACCAAGCGGACCGGGCGCGACACCCGACGCCAGCGCGATCGCGGACTGCCAATATGTTTGCACGATCCCCGCCTCGAACAGCGACGTATCGACGAACTGCCCCTTCCCCGTCTGCGTGCGTGCGTGAAGCGCGGCAAGTACCCCCATCGCGGCGAGAATGCCTGCCGTGATGTCGGTCACCGGAGCGCCGACCTTCACCGGCGGGCGGCCCGGCCCTTCGCCGGTAATCGACATCAGTCCGCTCATGCCCTGCGCGATGAGATCGAAACCACCGCGGTCGGCATAGGGGCCAGTGCGGCCGAACCCGGAGATCGCGCAGTAGATTAACTTCGGATTCTTCGCGCGGAGTGCTTCGAAGCCGAAACCCATGCGCTCCATCGCGCCCGCGCGATAGTTTTCGGTGACAACATCGGCATTATCGAGCAAACGATGCAGGACTTTCTTGCCGCCTTCGGTCTTGAGATCGAGCGCGATGCCACGTTTGTTGCGGTTCATCATCAGGAACGAAGCCGCTTCGTCGCCGACCTTCGGCGGCACGGTGCGTCGCGTGTCGTCGCCGCCGGGGATCTTCTCCACCTTGATGACTTCTGCGCCCATGTCGGCGAGCATCAGCCCGCATACGGGGCCAGCCATGACGTGACAGAGTTCGATCACTTTCAGGCCATGCAGCGGACCTTTCGGGGCGGCGCTCATCCTATTCACCCTTGAACGCCGGCTTGGCCTTGGCAAGGAAAGCGCGATTACCGATCCGGAAATCTTCCGTTCCGAAACAGGCGAAGTTTTCCTCGCGCTCGGCCGCCGACAGCGGCTGCGGATCGAGCAGCCGGTTCACGAACTTCTTGTGCCAGCGTGCAACCAGCGGCGCACCTTCCGCGATGCGCGCGGCGGTCGCCCTGCACTCCTTCTCTATATCCGCATCCGCGACCACGCGGCTGACAAGTCCGAGTTGCAGGGCGCGCGCTGCATCGATGATCTTGCCCTCCAGCAGGATTTCGAGCGTAGCCGCCGCCCCGGCAATGCGGACAATCGGCGCGAGTTCTTCGTAGGCGGCAACAAGACCTAACCTGTTCACGGGCACGCCGAAACGCGAGCGCTCGCTACAAATGCGGATGTCGGTGCGCGCCGCGATTTCCAGCCCGCCGCCGATGCAGGGACCGTCGATCATGGCAACAACCGGATGCCGGCAGGAAGAAACCGCGTCCAGTGCGGGATGCATCTCCGCGCCATACGCACGCGCGGATTCCACATCATGCCGCTCGTTCTCGAATTCGGCGATATCCGCGCCCGCAGCAAACGCCTCGCCTGCTCCACGCAGGATGACGCAACGAACGGAATCGTCTTCGCTCAGCGCATCGAAACACGCACGCAACTGCCGCCACATCGGCAGCGACAGCGCGTTCAGGCGACCGGCGTTTTCCATCGTCACCGTGGCGACGAAGGCATCTTTGCTTGCGGTAACAGACCCGCTCATGGCGGCCGGCGATTACGCGCCGGTATCCGGCGTCAGGCCCGCCGCCTTGATCCCGGCGACGGCTGCAATTTCATCGTTGTCCGAAGTATCGCCGGAAACGCCGACCGCTCCGATCACCTTGCCGCCGGCGTTGCGGACCAGCACGCCGCCGGGCACCGGGATGAAGTCGCCGCCGAATACATGGGCGAGTGCCGCGCCGAAGTGCGGACGCTCGCGCACGCGCGCGTCCACCGCGCGGCCGCCGATGCCCATGCCGAGGCAGCCATGCGCCTTGCCATGTGCGATCTCGAAACGGCGCAGGCTGGAATTATCCTCGATTGCACAAGCAACCATCGCCCCCCTTGCGTCGAGTACGACAATACCCATCGGCTTGAAGTTCGCGCCGCGCGCATGTTTCAGGCCGGCGGTGACGATGGTTTGTGCGGCTTCCAGTGTTAGATCGGTCATCTTGTTCCTCCCTGCGGCTGTTTCGCCGCTTATTGCTTGGCTTCGTTCGCTCTATTGAGACTTCTTTCCAGAACCCGCGCAACATGCAGCGCTTCGCGGCCCGCACCATGCGCGATCTGCTCGCGGCAAGACGTTCCGTCGGCGACGATCAGCGCATCGGCCGGCGCTTTGCGCACCGCCGGAAGCAGTGTGAGTTCGCCCATCGCCAGCGACGTGTCGATGGTTTCCGCGCCGTAGCCGAAGCTGCCGGCCATGCCGCAACAACTGGATTCGATGGTTTCGACTTCAAGTTCAGGAATAAGTTTAAGCGTCTGCTGTACCGGTGTAAGCGCGCCGAAGGCCTTCTGGTGGCAATGGCCATGAAGATAAGCCTTCGTGCCGAGCGGTTTCAGGTCCAGTTTCATGCGGCCAGCGGCAGCTTCGCGCGCGACAAACTCCTCGAACAGCAGCACGTTTCCGGACAACGCGGTGGCGTCGGAATTGCCCTTCAGCAATCCGGGGATTTCGTCGCGAAAACCGAACACGCAGCTCGGCTCCAACCCGACCACCGGAACGCCCCTGCCTACATAAGATGTGAGAACTTTCAGCGTGCGTTCCGCTTCCGCCTTCGCTTCCTTTACTGCGCCGACGGAGAGGAAAGTTCTGCCGCAGCAAAGCGGGCGGCCCATGCCGTCATCCGCAAAATGAACCCGGTACCCTGCGGCTTTCAGCACATCGCGCGCGGCTTCGAGATTCTCGCGGTCGAAGTAACGATTAAAGGTGTCGGCGAACAGCACGACTTCCCGCTCGCCCTCTCCGGGGGTGGCCGCATGGTCGTCAAAGACATCGCTTCGCCATTTCGGCAATTTGCGGCGGGCGCTGAAGCCCGTAAGCCATTCGGAGAGTTTCGCGGCACCCGGAATGATGTCGCGCAAATTCAGGAGCCAGCCGATCTTCTTTGCATACGGCGCGTAGCGCGGCAGCCAACCGACCAGCCGATCGCGTAGCGAATATCCGTACTTCGCGGCGCGCGCGGCCAGCACCTCGATCTTCATGCGCGCCATATCCACGCCAGTCGGGCATTCGCGACGGCAGCCCTTGCAGGAAACGCACAGCTTCAACGTCTCCGCCATTTCGCCGGACGTCATGCCCTCACGGCCAAGCTGGCCGGAGAGCGCGAGGCGCAGGGTATTGGCGCGGCCGCGCGTGACGTCACGCTCGTTTCGCGTGACGCGATAGCTCGGACACATGACATTGCCGGCGCTGTTCCGGCAGGCGCCATTGTTGTTGCACATCTCCACCGCGCCCTGAAAACCGTTCGCACCGCCGGTGTAGTCCGACCAATCGAAGGCAGGCGTGAACGGCTCGGCGTGATAGCCGGGCGCGTAACGGAACAGATTACGGTCGTCGAACTTCGGCGCGCGGACGATCTTGCCGGGATTGAACAGCGGCTTCGGATCGAAGCGATCCTTCACCTCCTCGAAGGCGCGGATCAGTTTCGGGCCGAACATCTTTTCGTGAAACTCGGAGCGCACGATGCCGTCGCCATGCTCGCCGGAGTGGGAGCCTTTGTATTCGCGCACCATTGCGAAGGCCTCCTCCGCAATCGCGCGCATGGCCTTTACATCTTTATCCTGCCGAAGATTGAGCACCGGGCGCACATGCAGGCAGCCGACCGAAGCATGGGCGTACCAGGTGCCGCGCGTGCCGTTCCGCTCGAAGACTTCCGTCAGCCGTGCGGTGTAGTCCGCCAGATGTTCCAGCGGCACGGCGCAATCTTCGACGAAGGAGATCGGCTTACCCTGCTCCTTCATCGACATCATGACGTTAAGGCCGGAAGCGCGCAGTTCGGCAATCGCCGTTTGCAGCGCCGGTTCCGTCACATCGACCACGCCGCCCCACTTCGCGCCTTGCTTATCCCAACCGAAGCCGAGGTCGTTCATCACGTCGTGCAGGTGCGCGAGCTTGCGCCTGTTTTCCTCGTCGCCGGAGTCGAATTCGACCAGCAGCACCGCGTCGGGTTTGCCGCGCACGAAGCGTTCCAGCGTCGGCCGGAACATTGCGATCTGTCCCGCGAGTTCAATCATTGTGCGATCGACCAGTTCGACCGCGATGGGGCCGGTCTTCACCAGATGCTGGGCCGCGTTCATCGCTTCGTAGAAGCTGCCGAAGTGACATGCAGCGACGATGCGCTTGCCGAGTACCGGCCACAGTTTCAGCTCTACCTGCGTCGTGAACGCGAGCGTGCCTTCCGAGCCGATCAGAATGTGCGCGAGGTTGAGATCGTTACGGCCCGGCGTAAGCGCGTCGAGATTGTAGCCGCCGACGCGGCGCTGCACTTTCGGGAAACGCGCCTCCACTTCAGCCGCCTCGCGCGCGCCGAGCGCGAGCATGTCCTTCGCCAGCGGCTTCAGCGGCGAAGAATCGGGGATGTCGGAAAGGTCCGCGTTCGCGCGGCCGAAATGCGCCTGCGTTCCATCGGCCAGCACCGCGTCCATCGAGAGCACATTGTCGCGCATGGTGCCGTAACGGAGCGAACGGCCGCCGCAGGAATTATTGCCGGCCATGCCGCCGATGGTTGCGCGCGATGCGGTCGACACATCGACCGGATACCACAGACCGTGCTGACGAAGCTGACGGTTCAGGTCGTCCAGCACGATACCCGGCTCGACCACGCACCGCCGGTTTGCCACATCCAGTTCGAGCACCCGGTTAAGGTGCTTGGAACAGTCGATCACCAGTGAATGATTGATGGCCTGTCCGCATTGCGACGTTCCGCCGCCGCGGGCCAGAACGGTCGCCCCCTCCTGATTGGCCAAACCAATCGCGCGCTTCGCCTCCTCTATTGTGCGAGGCACAACGACGCCGACCGGCATCATCTGGTAATGAGAAGCATCCGTCGCGTAACGGCCGCGGCTAAAGGCATCGAACAGCACATCGCCCGTGATTTCGCGGCGCAGCTTTCGCTCCAGAACCGGCATCAGCGAGGTCACCGGGCGATCCCCCATGCCGTTGCATGGCCGATGAGCCGCACGCGCTGCTTGACCGGGATGCGTGTATAATTCACAGGACTGACGACTCGTTCTTTCATTCACGCGCAAATCAAGCGCGGCAAGACTACCGGGGGATCACAGTGGCGTCTAATCGTTCGCGCACCGCAGGCAGACATTTTCTTCAGATCCCCGGCCCTTCGCCCCTTCCCGACCGCATCCTGCGGGCGATGGACATGCCGATCATCGATCACCGCGGCCCGGAATTCGGCAGGCTCGCACGCCGCGTGCTGGACGGCGTCAAGACGATCTTCAAGACCACGAACCCGGTCATCATCTATCCGTCTTCGGGCACCGGCGCTTGGGAAGCTGCGCTTGTGAACACGCTTTCGCCCGGCGATCACGTCCTGATGTTCGAGACCGGCCAGTTCGGCACGCTATGGAAAAAGATGGCCGGGAAGCTGGGCCTCGTTCCAGTTTTCATCAACAGCGACTGGCGCACGGGCGCGCAGCCGCAAGCGATCGAAGCAAAGCTGCGCGAAGACAAGGAAAAGAAGATCAAGGCCGTCGCAGTGCTGCACAACGAGACTTCGACCGGATGCGTTTCGCCTGTCGCGGAAATACGAAAGGCAATCGACGCCGCGGGCCATCCCGCGCTGCTGCTGGTCGATACGATTTCCTCGCTCGCCTCGATTGATTATCGCCACGACGAATGGGGCGTCGATGTCACCGTAGGCGGCGCGCAGAAGGGACTGATGCTGCCGCCGGGCATCTCGTTCAACGCGGTGAGCGACAAGGCGCTCGCGGCTTCAAAGACGTCGAAGCTTCCGAAGTCCTTCTGGGGCTGGGAAGAAATGATCGCGATGAACAAGACCAATTACTTCCCTTACACGCCGGCAACCAACATTCTCTATGGCCTCGCCGAGTCGATCGACATGCTTCACGAGGAAGGCCTCGATAACGTGTTCGCGCGCCACGACCGCCTCGCCGAAGCGACCCGCCGCGCGGTGCGCACGTGGGGCCTCGAACTTCTGTGCAAGGAACCGAAGCATTACTCCTCGACCATCACCGCCATCCTTCTGCCGGAAGGTCACAATGCCGATCAGTTCCGCGCGACTGCGCTCGAACATTTCGACATTGCGTATGGCGCGAGCTTCGGTCCCTATGTTGCCAAGTATTTCCGCATCGGCCACCTCGGCGATACCAACGACGGCACTATTCTCGGCGCGCTGGCATTGACCGAAATGGCGCTCGGCCTCGCCGGCATCCCGCACAAGAAAGGCGGCGTGCAGGCGGCGATGGACTATATGGCCGAAGAAAGCAAAAAGCGCCCGAACTAGGCTAGAGTGCAACGGCATAAACGGCGCGCACTTGCCTGCGCGCCGTTTCCCGTTTGAAGATCGGGGATTCGTAAACGTTTCCGGCCCCGCCTCATGAACGACAACGAAAAACCGCTCGGCGTCATCCTCGCGGGAGGACTGGCGAGCCGCATGGGTGGCGGCGACAAGACGCTGAAAGAGATCGGCGGACGGACCATTCTCTCGCGCGTCATCGAGCGGGTGCAACCGCAATGCTCGCGCCTCATCCTCAACGCGAACGGAGACGCCATGCGGTTCTCGTCCGCATCGTTGCCGGTAATTTCGGATGATGTGCCAGGTTTCGTGGGGCCGCTGGCAGGGATTCTCGCGGGGATGGAATGGGCGGCCGCGAATGTGCCGGGCACATTATATATTGCGACAGTGGCGGGCGACTGCCCTTTCCTGCCGCGCGACCTGATCGCACGATTGAGCATGGCACGGCGCGAACAGGGTAAGCCGCTCGCGTGCGCGCAATCCGGCGATTGGCGTCATCCGGTGATCGGGTTATGGCCTGTCGGTTTGCGCGAAGAACTGCGCCGCGCGCTCACCATAGAAGGGTTGCACAAGGTCGAGGTTTGGGGCGCACGTTATGGTGTAGCCATCGCCGAATGGGACGACAGTCCTTTCGACCCGTTTATGAACGTGAACACGCCGGTAGACGCAGTGCGCGCAAACATGATCGCTGCCACGAACCCGTCAGCCTGACTCGGCTGCGGGTGGCGATGGCGTATACTTTACAAGATGCCAAAGAAACTCGACCTTCGCGGCCTGAAATGCCCGCTCCCTGCCATGCGCACACGCAAGGCGCTGTCGTCGATGACGGCTGGCGAGGAACTGCTCGTCGAGTGTACCGATCCAATGACGGCGATCGACATTCCAAACATGGTGCGGGAAACCGGAAACACGCTGCTGGAACAGCGTGACGCCGCCGAGATCAAGCGCTTTCACATCCGCAAGGAATGATCAGCGATACAGGCCCTCGATCTCCGCCGCGTATTTCTTGGTAATGTTCGAGCGGCGCACCTTCATCGTGGCCGTCACTTCGTCGTCGTCGTGATCCAGCTCTTTCGTGAGCAGATGGAATTTGCGGATGTTCGACACCTGCGCAAGCTGCGCGTTGGCCACGTCGATCTCCTTCTGGATCAGCTCATTTACCGCCGGATGCTCGGCAAGATTCCTGAAGTTGGTATAGGCGATGCCTTTTTCCTCCGCCCACTTCCCAGTCAGCTCGTAGTCGATCTGGATCAAGGCCGAGACATACTTCCGCGACTCGCCAATCACGATACATTCCTTGATGAACGGACTGGCCTTCACGGTGTTCTCGATCTCGGACGGGCTGAGGTTCTTGCCGCCCGCCGTGATCATGATGTCCTTGATGCGGTCCACGATCTTGAACTGGCCTTTGTGCATTTCCGCCACGTCGCCGGTATGCAGCCAGCCACCGCGAATCGAATTCTTCGTTGCATCCTCGTTACGGTAATAGCCCTCGAATACGGTATCGCCGCGCACCAGCAGCTCGCCGTCGGCACCGAGTTTCACTTCGATACCCGGTGCAGCCGTGCCGACACATAGAGGTATGCGCTCCTCCTGCGTTTGCGCGGTCGCGACGGCAGAGCTTTCGGTGAGGCCGTATACTTCGATCAGCGGCACGCCGATAGTGCGGAAGAACCGCACGATCTTCGCCGAGATCGGCGCGGCGCCGGTCATTGCTACCTTCGCCTTGCGCAAACCAATGAAATTCTGCAACGCGCGGAAAACGAGCCAATAATAGACGAAGAACTTGATCCGCTCGCCGAAACTGCGTTGCGAGGGCGCCTTCTCCGCGAACGGTTCGCAGGCCGTGTAAGCCTTTTCGAACAGTCTGCGGCGAACGGGGTCGGATTCCAGCAGCTTGATGTGGATCGAGGAATGGAGCTTTTCCCAGATGCGCGGCACGCCAAGGAACATGCTTGGCGCAACCTCGCGTAGGTCCTCCTGCACGGTGCGGATCGATTCGCCGAAGTTGACGAGCGAACCGAGATAACCGGGCACCATCACCGTCGTCATCTGTTCGGCGACGTGGCATAGCGGCAGATAGGACAGCAGCGTCGTACTTTCGTCGAGTTGCAGCCGCTCGACCACGGCAATCGCCTGCGCGCGGATGTTCCTGTAGCTGAGCATCGCGCCCTTGGGCTTTCCGGTCGAACCGGACGTATAGATCATGAGCGCAGTGTCTGAGAGCTTTTGCTTAGAGAGCACATCCTCGATCAGCTTTGGATGATCGAAGGCATAGGTTTTCCCCGCGCGCTCCAGATCGAGGAACGAGATCACGCTATTTTCGGGATACTGGCGCATCCCTTTCGTTTCGATGACAACGATGCGTTTCAGCCTGGGCAGTTCGCCGCGCCGTTCCAGTACCTTGTCGACCTGCTCCTGATCCTCGCAGACCACGACTTCCGTGTTCGAGTGCTCCAGCACATAGGCGACTTCGTTCGACGGGCTGGTGGGATAGACGCCGATGGTAATAGCGCCAACCAGACCCGCACCCAATTGCGAAAGCACCCATTCGATACGGTTTTCCGAAATGACGGCAACATGCCCGCCCTCACCCAGACCCATCGCACGTAAGCCAAGGCCTACTGCGCAGGCGCGCTCATAATATTCCGCCCACGAATAAGGCTTCCAGATTCCGAATTCCTTCTGGCGGATGGCTACGCGCGAAGCATTCTCCTGCGCGTGTTTGCGGATCATCTGCGGTAGCGTGAGTTCGGGAAACATCGGCGGCCTCACGACAGCCAGCGCTTGCGGCGCTTGTAGTGTTTCACATTGCGGAAGCTCTTGGCCTCCCCGTCAGCGCCCGCACCGCCCACGCCGAGATAGAACTCGCGTACGTCCTGATCGCGCAGCAGGCGCTCGGTCGGCCCGTCGATCACGATTTTACCTGTCTCCATGATGTAGCCATAGTGGGAGACGGCGAAGGCGACCGCTGCATTCTGTTCGACCAGAAGCATGGAAACGCCCTGCTCGCGGTTGATGCGCGCGATGATGGTGAAAATCTCCTCGACCAGTTTCGGCGACAAACCTAGCGATGGCTCGTCGAGCAGCATCAATTTCGGCTGCGCGATCAACGCACGGCCGATGGCGAGCATCTGCTGTTCGCCGCCGGAGAGATACCCGGCACGGCCACTGCGCCGCTCGAACAGCCGGGGGAAATAATTATAAACGAGATCGAACTTGGTGGACGCCTTCTCGCTGCGGCCGGACAAGGCGTAAGTCGCGGCAGTGAGGTTTTCCTCGACCGTCAGGTCTTCGAAAATCCTGCGCCCTTCCATGACGTGAAAAAGACCGCCCCGCACAAGCTCATGTGGGGCGCGGCGCGCGACAGGTTGCTGCTTGAAAACGATATTACCGGCCGTCACCTCGCCGTCCTCAAGCGAGAGCACGTTCGAGATCGCTTTCAGCGTGGTGGATTTGCCGGCACCGTTGGAGCCGAGCAACGCAACGACGTTGCCCTCCACCACGCGAAGCGAAAGGCCGCGGAGCACCTGGACCGTCTTGTTATAGACGACCTCGATGTTGTTCACTTCGAGAACAGTGTCCGCGGCCATTGTCGTCACTTCTGCAGGTTGATCCAGTCAGAGACGGCAACCATCTTCTTTTCCTTGCCGTCATACTTATAGACGCGGCCGACCGGGATCGTGTTACCAGGAATCGAGATCGGCACGCCGATCAGACCGCCGGTGTCGAAATCCTTGATGGAGTTAAGCGCGGCCTTCATGTTCTTCGCGCTCAGTTCCTTCTTGTCGGCGAGGGTGCGCTTCGCCGCCTCGATCAGCAGCATCGCGGTCAGGAAGCCCTGCGTGTAGCCGGTGGACTGATATTCCGGCCGTAGCTTGCGGATCTGCTCCAACATCGGCGATTTGCCGTCGGTGTCGTAATAGTAGCGATACGGCATGACGCCCATGAAGCCGTCGGCCACATCCGCCGATTTCGCCCAGAGACCACTGTCCATCGACCAGAACGTGCCCATGAACTTCGACTTCAGGCCGAGTTGCTTGGCCTGGGTCATGAACTCCGGCAGCGGCGCCAGCACATAGCCGTGGAAGATCGTGTAGTCGGGATCGGCCCGGCGGAGTTTCAGCACCTCGGTCGAAACGTCGACGCTGCCCGGCGCGGTGATGATCTTTTCGACAACAGTCAGGCCCAACGCTTTCGCCTTCGCTTCGGTTGCTGCGATCGGGTCGCGGCCGAATTCGGTATCGGAGTTGACGAGCGCGATCTTCGCCTTCGGCGTGGTTTTGGCGATGTATTCGAGCAGAATACCGGTCATTTCCGAATAGTCGGGACCCGCGATGAACTGATACGGAAACTTTGCCGGATCGTTCAGCTCGGTCGCAAACGATGCGCCGGCCATGATCATGTCGCCACGGCGAAGCAATTCAGCGTTGATCGTCTTCGAGAACGCGGTGGAGTCGCCGTAATAGAGGTTGATCTTGTCCTGGCTGGTGAGGCGATTGAACACCGCGACCGAGGTATCGACCTTGTAGCCGGTATCCTCGAACACGTACTTGATCTTGCGGCCGCCGATGCCGCCGGCATCGTTCACGATCTTCACGTAGTCGTTGATGCCGTTGTTGATCGCGATGCCTGCGAACGAAAACACGCCGGTCAGCGGAATCGATCCGCCGAGTACGATTTCTCCGGCCTGCGCGGCGGCTGTTCCGCGAAAACCGAACGTGGCAGTCGCCGCACCCGCGAGGGTAAGCGCTACCGCTTCTCTTCGATTAATCTTCTTCATTCTCATTTCCTCCGGGTGATGATTATTTTCTGAACGGCCACAGGTGAAAGAACCGGCGCACGCGGCGCCAGATTTCGGCAAGCCCCTTCGGCTCGAACAGCAGAAAGCCGATGATGAGACCGCCAAAAACGATGGTGCGCACCGGCGCGAGCAGCGCGGGCGCATTCGGGAAAACCGGCGTCAGCCAAGACACCGCGATTTTCAGCATGTCGGGCACAAGCGTCATGAAGATCGCGCCGAGAATCCCGCCGAGGATGCTGCCCATGCCGCCGATGATGACGGCAGCTAAAAGGAAGATCGAAGTCTCGAGCGGAAAACTCTCCGGCGTTACCGTGCGCTGCATGTATGCCCAGAGGCCGCCGGCAACGCCCGCATAGAACGAAGAGATCGCGAAACTCAGCAGCTTGTAACGCAATAGCGGAATGCCGAGCACTTCCGCCGAAATATCGCGGTCGCGGATTGCAATGAAGGCGCGGCCGATGCGCGTGCGAAACAGGTTCGCCGCAGCCAGGATCGCGAGCGCGGCGACCGGTATGATCAGCCAGTACACCTGCCAGTAGCGCGTCAATTCCAGCCCGAACAGTTTGGCGGGCGTGACATTCATGCCGCCGGTCCTGCCGACGAACGCCCACTGCGCGAACACGAAATGCAGGATGATCGCGGCGGCGATGGTCGCAACCGCGAGATACAAACCCTTCACGCGCAGGCTGGGAATGCCAACGAACATACCGATCAGCGCAGCGACCCCGCCCGCGACGATCAGGTTGAACACGAACGGCGAGCCGATGTGTTTTTCCATCAGCGCGACCGTATAGGCGCCGACCGCCATAAACGCCGCATGGCCCAGGCTCACCAGCCCGGTAAAGCCGGTCAGGATGTTCAGGCCCGTCACGCTGATGATGTTGATGCCAACGAGACAGGCGAGATAAATCCAGTAATCGCTCGCCAGATACGGGAACGCGGCGAGCAGAATGAAGAATGCTGCCAGCATGAAACGCTGCACGTTCGAGTCGAGCAGCGACTCTGCCTGCGCGTAGGTTTGGTGAGCGGTGCCTATACGCATGTCAGAGCCGCTCGATCTCGGTCGTGCCGAACAGGCCGTAAGGCCGGATCATCAGCATCACGACAAGAATGCTGAAGGTAACCATGAGTTTGTATTCGCCGCCGAACTGCGCGCCGACGACGGCCTCCACGACGCCAATAACGAGGCCCGCGATCAGCGCGCCAAGCACGGAGTCGAGTCCGCCGACAATCACCGCGACCAGCACCGAGAGGCCGAATACGCCCATCACCGGCGACAGGCCGCCGATGGAGCCGATCAGGATGCCGGCTGCGGCCGCGGCCATTCCCGCCGCAATCCATGCGAAGGAAAATACGCGCGGCACGTTGATGCCACAGGAATAAGCCGCGCCCTGATCGGTCGCGGTAGCGCGCAGCGCCACGCCGCCGCGCCAGTAGCGGAAGATGACGAGGAAGAACGCGATCAGGATCGACGCGATCACGAACGACACCGCAATCTTCGGGGCGACCACCGCCGGGCCGAGAAAGACGGGGCGGCTCGGCAGAAACGCGGGAAGCGTGTGCTGGTCAGAGCCCCAGAACAGTTGCACGACGCCGACGAGTACGGAGCCGAGGCCCACCGTCACCATGAAAACCGAGATGGGACTTTCGCCGAGCATCGGCCGGATCAGCAGGCGCTCGACCACACCGCCGAGCAATCCACCCGCGAGGATCGCCAGCACGATGGCTGCCCAGAGCGGCAGGAACGAAATCGAGACAAACCCCAGAAAGAAGTAAGCGCCCATCATCAGCATTTCGCCGACGGCGAGGTTCACGACCTTGGTCGCCTTGTAGATCAGCACGAAGGCGACCCCGGTCAACGACAGCAGCGAACCGGAGCCGAGGCCGGCCAGCACGATCTCGACGATATAGAGCCAGTCGATGTTCACGCCGCCTTCTCCCCCATGCGGCGTACGGCGTCGGCAACGTCGCCGGCGCCGAGATAAGCCGTGATCACCGCCGGGTCGTTCTGCACTTCGGCCGGCTTGCCCTTTGCAATCACCTGCCCGAAGTTCAGCACGACGACCTGGTCGGAAATATCCATGACCAGTCCCATATCGTGCTCGACCATCAGGATCGTGACGCCCCACTCCTCCTTCACGTCGAGGATGAAGCGCGCCATGTCCTCGGTTTCCTCGCGGTTCATGCCGGCAACCGGCTCATCAAGCATGAGGATGCGCGGCTTCATGGCGAGCGCGCGCGCCAGCTCTACGCGCTTGCGCAGGCCATAGGCCAGCGAGGCGACCGGCTGGTCGCGGATGTGCTCGATTTCGAGGAAGTCGATGATTTTCTCTTCAACTTCCTGACGAAGTTCAAGTTCTTCACGTTGCGCGCGGCCGAAATACCAGACCGCATCCAGAATGTTGGTCTTCATGTGCGCGTGACGGCCGAGCTTGATGTTGTCGAGCACGGTCATGCCCTGAAACAGCGCGATGTTCTGGAACGTGCGGGCGAGGCCAATCTTCGCGCGTTCCGGCGCGTGCATGTGATTGATGTTCTCGCCGCAGAACGCGATTTCGCCTGCCTGCGGCTTGTAGAAACCGGAAATGCAGTTGAACAACGAAGTCTTGCCTGCGCCGTTCGGACCGATCACGGCCGTGATCGCACCCGGCGCAACGTCGAACGTCACGTCGGTCAGCGCCTTCAGGCCGCCGAAGGAAAGCGACACGCCGCGAACGGCAAGATCGGCTGCGGGAATGTCGTCGCCGATGCCCACTCTTAGACTCCGTTGAACGAGGGAGCGCGCTTGCCGACGAAAGCGGCAACGCCTTCGGCAAAATCTTTGGTGCGCGAACAGGCAACGAAGGCTTCGCCCTCGCTGGCAAGCTGGTCATGAAGCGAATTGAGGTGCGACTGACGCAGCAACCTCTTGATCTGCCCGTAAGCGAACGTAGGACCGGACGCGAGGCGCTTTGCAAACTTATCCGTTTCTTCCGCGAGCATGGCCGCGGGCACGACCTTGTTCACGAGGCCGAGGCGTTGCGCTTCCTGTGCATCGAATACATCGGAGAGCAGCGCAATTTCCATCGCCTTGCGCAAACCTACGATGCGCGGCAACGACCAGGAGGATGAGCCGTCCGGGCTGGTGCCGAGCCGCGAATAAGCCAGCGTGAATTTCGCGTCATCCGCCGCGATTGCGAGATCGGCGATCATCGCGACGCTGAGGCCAGCGCCTGCTACTGCGCCGTTCAGCGAAGCCAGCACCGGCCGCGGCAGGCCCGCGAGAATTTCCATGGACTCGTGGAAGACGCCGATCAGCCTCTGGAAGAAATCGTTCGTTTCGCCCATGGCCTTGCCGAACGAACCAATGTCTCCGCCGGACATGAAGGCGCGGCCTTCGCCGGAAATCACTACAACACGATTATTCGTATCTGCTGCGACCGACTTGCAAGCCGCGAGCAGCGCATAGGCACAATCGGCATTCAGCGCGTTCAGCACATGCGGACGATTGAAGCGAATATGCGCGACCGCGCCATCGTTGCGCAGCAGCACCGGCTGTTCTTCATTCGCCATTCCCGTCCTCCCTGCCCCGGCGCTTTTCGCGCTCTTGTCAGATTTTCATCTAGCGCGTCGCCGCGCGGAGATAGCTCTTGTCCACCGCTTCATCGAGCGTCTTGCCGGTTCGCTCGAAACCCTTGCGCCAGTCGTCGACCTGACGGCGCATCCAGAGTATCGCCGATTTCTTGTCGCGCGCCTTGATTGCTTTCAGCATCATGCGGTTCGCCTCGATCATGCGCAAAGCACCTTCCGCAACCTTGCGGCAGATCACTTCGGTAGTCGGGAAGAACAGCAAACCGGTCGGCTCGCGCGCAAGCTGCAGCACGCGGTTCTGCGATGCTTTCGCGATCAGCGCATGAAATTCGGAATTCAGTTCCGCGATGCGTGCCGGATCGTCGATTGCCGCTTCGGTCTTCGCAACATTTTCCGAAAGCTCGGCAATATTCTTTTCGGTTGCGCGCTCTACAGCCTGCTCGATCGAAGCGAGTTCGAGCACCATCGATGTCTCGTAGAGTTCGCGGAACGTTACTTCCTGCAACACCAGTGCGCGGCTCAGGCGGCTCGCGAGGCGATTGTGATGCGGGCCACATGCGAACAGACGACGGCTGGAGTCGCGGCTGATGAGGCCGCCTTGTTCGAGCACGCGGATGCCTTCACGCACGGTGGAGCGGTTCACGCCGAACTGGCGCACCAGTTCGGACTCGGTGCCGATCGGCTCTCCCGGACGGATGCGGCCCTGGATGATCTCACGCTCGATCGCGTCGGCGACCATCTGATAGGCCGGCGCGACGTTCAGGCGTTCAAATCTGTCGTGAGTGTCCGACACGCGCCCTCTCGCTCTTTGTCCGACAAAGCGTAAAGGCTTCACAAATCGCGCGTCAATCCCAATAAAATGGTGCTTTGCACAAGCGCGGCTGGTACCCCGCTCTCCCTACGTCGCACCAATGGCGATTGTCCGGCAAACTAGCCGGAAGTCTCTACTTCCGCTTTGAAATCACCCTGTACGGAGCCGTTCGTCATCAGGCGGGGGTAATACCGCTGAAAGTCCGCCATGATGGTGTCGAACGGAACGTCGGCGTATGTCCCGCGCTCCAGCAGGTATTCCATGTGTTTGCGGCCCTGCGGATCGTAGGGATGAAACAGCGAGTCGCTCACGCCATCGAACTCGAGCGGCGCGAGGCCTGCCCGCTCGCATAGTGCGCTGTCGAAAGCGGGCGTGCACTTCACCCATTTTCCGCCGACAAGCAGCTCAGCGTAGGAGTGCCAGCGGAAAATATCGCTATCCACGAGATCGCGCAGCTTCTTAGAAGTCATGTGATTGCGCACGTCGGCATAACCCGGCCGTGCGGCGATGCCGACCGCACGCGCGCAAGCTGAAAGCAGCGAAGCTTTACCGATGCAATAACCCCGGCCCGCCGCAAGCACGCTGCTCGCGCGGACGGTTTCCCGATCGCTGAAATCGACATATGGATCGTAGCTGACGGAGTCGCGCACGGCGAGATAAAGCGCAATTGCCCTCGCCTTTTCTCCCTTCACGCCCTCCACCGCCTGCTCCGCGAAGCGCACGATGGAACTGTTCTCGCTGTCGATGTATTCGCCGGGATTCAGATATTCATTCATCCCCGCTTTGAGCCATTAAATCCGTCTGTTGGCAATCTGCGCCTGAGACAAAGCTCCCATAGCGAAAAAGACGGGCTACCGAGTACGCGGGCCATAGCCCTGCATTGGCCTAGAGTGGTGCGACATGCTAATCTCAATGATGGTTTTCGCGGATGCGGAAGCCCCTTATTGCCGCGGTGCGGCTCCCCTTCTTTGCTTTTCCGGAGAGCGCGATGAACGCACCTGTCGTACGTCTTACCAGCCTGGCGCATGGCGGCGGTTGCGGCTGCAAACTGGCCCCATCCGTGTTGCAGGAATTGCTGGCCGGTCATCCGCAGGCGAAACCATTCGCACAGTTGCTTGTCGGAGCGGAGACCAGCGACGACGCGGCAGTATGGAAGCTGGACGACAACACCTGCATCGTCGCAACCACCGATTTTTTCATGCCGGTCGTCGACGATCCCCGCGACTTCGGGCGCATTGCCGCGACCAATGCGATTTCCGACGTATACGCGATGGGTGCGAAGCCGATCTTCGCGCTCGCTATCCTCGGCATGCCGCTCGGAAAATTGCCGGTCGAAATCGTGCGCGGCATTCTCGAAGGTGGCGCGAGCGTTTGCGCTGACGCTGGCATTCCCGTCGCAGGCGGACACTCCATCGACGCACCGGAGCCGATCTACGGACTTGCCGTCATCGGCATTTGCAAGCCGGAACAGGTCCGGCGCAATACCGGCGCGAAACCCGGCGATGCGCTCATCCTCACCAAGGGCATCGGCGTCGGTGTCTACTCCGCCGCGCTGAAGAAGGGCATTCTCACCGGCGAGCAGTACGCCGAAATGATAGCGACCACGACACTGTTGAACCGTGTCGGCGGCGAGATTTCCAGCGATGCGGATGTCCATGCGGTGACCGACATCACCGGCTTCGGCCTGCTCGGTCACGCCTCCGAGATGGCGCATGGTTCGAATGCGAAAGTCGTGATCTTCAGCGGCGAAGTGCCTTACCTCGCCGCTGCGCGCGATCTTGCGCAGGCCGGTCATGTGACGGGCGCGTCTCACCGCAACTGGTCGAGTTATGGTGCTTCTGTGAAGCTTCCCGACGGCTATTCCGAGTGGAAACAGCACCTGCTGACCGATCCACAGACTTCCGGCGGCTTGCTCGTGTCCTGCTCCGCTTCCGCGGCCGACCGCCTGCTCAAGCAAATTCGCGCAGCGGGATATCCCTTGGCGGCCATTGTCGGAAAGGTCGAAGCGGGAGAGCCGGTCGTGCAGGTAGTGGCCTGAACTCAGCTACCGCAACCAGCAAACGCAGTATCTTCCATCCACGCTTCGTAGGCGCTCGCCACGTCTGTCCCCGCGATCAGTTTCTCGCGCCAGTTTCCTGCCGACGGACGTAGCTGAACCATCCAGCCTTTGCCGTAACAATCGTTGTTGACGATGTGCGGGCGTGCCTTGAGACTTTCGTTCACTGCGACAACCGTGCCGTCGAATGCGGAGCGAACCGAGCCGGTCCATTTCGCGCTCTCGACGATCGCCAATGCGCGGTCCTTTTCAAATTCCGTTCCGGGCCGTTTCGGCGTGAACACAAGCACCTCGCGCGCGAGCGCTACGCCGATAACGGTAATGCCCGCACGCAGCAGGCCATCGTCGCCTACCGCGTACCAGACGTGATGCTCCACGTCGTAAAGAAGGTGATCCGGAAAATTACAACCGCGAACGAGAGGCATGGTGATTCAATACGTCATTACGCGGTATTCGTCGCCCATGATGCGTTCGATCATGTCGGCGGCACCCATCATCCCGCTGCATTCGGGGATGAGATCGGACTCCTTCACGTCGAACAGATCGAGGTTAGCGGGACACGCCCAGAAGCGCGCGCCGTGATCGTGCGCCTCCCTGATCCACTCGTATACTGTTTTGGGATGGCCGGGCTTGACGTGGATTTTCTCGGCGACACCCTTGAACATCAGCTTGCCCGCGGTCGCGGTGCAAACGACATCCACCTCGTAGTCCATCGCAGCTGCGATTGCCGCGTGGTAGAACGGCGCGCCGAGTTCCTCGCCGTTACGAGGATCGGTGTTGGCCAGCACGACGAGGAGTTTGCGTTTCATTGCGCGGCTGCTTCTACGGATGACAGGCGAGGCAAAGGCGGCGCAAATCTTCCGTCAGCTTCACCCTGAAATACGAAATCGTCGCGGCCGATTTCATCGTGAAGCATTTGCGAAGCAAGCACCCGCTCCTGCTTTGTCCATGAACTCCGCTCCGGCGTGGCGTTCAATGCATTCGCGGCCGCGTCCGCAAGAAGCGAGAAAATCGCTTCGTTTTCAGGAGCATATCCAAGTTCCTGACCGAGTGAGGTTATATGCGCGTTGACCGGCGCAAGCCGCAATGCGGCTGCCATCGTCGAGAAATCAGGCGCGATCATCAATGATCCCTGATAGATAAGCGCAGCGCCGTCACGATACCCGCTCGCGCCGGCGACCTTGCGTGCACCGATAACAATATCGTTCTCCGCGCGAAAACGGGCAGCAGCACCAAGACCAGAAATCCCAATCGCTATAGCGTTGCATACGGTGGCCGCGAGTGCGGAAATATCGGAGTGCGCTCGGCTCGCCAGCGCAAGATCCCAGGTCACGACACCTTGATCCATATAGATTGCGCCGCCGCCGGTAATGCGCCGGGCGACTTCAATCCCTTCCCTTTCGCAGAACGAAAGGTCGGCGGTTCGCGTGGCATCCTGATTGCGGCCAAACAGCACGGAACGCGGATACGAATAGATACGCAACGTATCCGGGATTTCGTCCTTAGCTCGAAGCTCGACCATCGCTGCACCGAGCGCGATATTATTCCGCGCGCTGCGGCCGCGGTCCGCAATAAGGCGCAACGCTGTCATTGCGCCGTTGCTTCCTCGATCTTCATGCGGCGGCCCCATTTATCGAAGAAGTGGCCTTCGTTGAGGATCATGCGATCTTCGACAACCCGCTTTTCCAGCGCCCGGAGTTCGGTGCGTGCGCTTTCGTCTTCAAGCGGTCCGCCGTCGTTGTCTCGCACAGGCATCAGCATCGCGCCGTCCCATTCCACGTTCGCACCGCGCATCATCGTGCTGAACGCGATCCAGTCCACCTCGTCGCCGATGACATGCAGGAACGTGGAGCGCAGCGGAGTCACTTCCAGATTGCCGATGGATACCAGCAGCACAAGCGCGGTAAACGCACCGGACTCGCGAAACTCTTCCGCGATCCAGGTATTGAACTGAAACGGACGATCGCCGTCACGCGACTTCGACAAGCGGAAGCTCCAGCGGTTCCTGCTGCATCAATTTGAGGAACGGTTCCTCGCGGCCCTGCGCGTACCACGATTCAAATCCGGCCAGTTCTTTTGCGATCTTCGCGGCGTCGTCTGGAGTGGCTTCAGTCTTCGATGCATTCCAGATCGCAAGAGCCACTGGCGCGAAATACGCCACTACTTCAGCCTGCGACTGGCTGCCGCCGCTCCATCCGACTTCCTGCAAGAAGGCGGCGGATCCTCTCGTCTTCGCTTCCTCTTCATCTTTCGCGCCGACGACGGAAGCGCTTACCGATTTCATCAAGTTCAGGCGGCGGAATGCGAATGCGCGTGCTTCCTCAAGCTCGCGGATGCGCGACGTGATGTTCCTGCGGAACTCGTCCTCGGCGACATTTGCTTCGATTGCCACACGATTCAGTTCGTCGAGATAGCTCACGACTTGCGGTGCACTCATCGGACGTTGCTCCGTTTTTCTGGCGGAAGAGAATGGGAGTCGAACCCACCAAGGACCGGCTCGCGGCCCTTCCCGGATTTGAAGTCCGGACGCCCCACCGGGGACGATGCTCTTCCATTTGTTGTTGCCGGGCCGGCCGATTGTCCGGCGCTACGGCGAAACAGGTCCAGGCGATGCGGGTTGATCCGGCGGAGCGGAGATCGCCGCGCCGGATCGTGACGCCGTGCCTGTCAAAAAATTCGAGAATCTGGATAGCAACCTTACGGCCATTATCCAATCGGTCGCGTAACAAAGCCGCAGTGAACCAGCCGCCTTCCGCTTTCGCCGCGATGTCAGTGGAGATTTCCACCATCTCAGCGACCGTGCCGCGGAGGAAGAAGTGATCGTGCGCCACTTCATCGGCCTTACCCATTCTCGATAATACCTTGAAAAGCCTTCGTATTTCCTGCTCCTTGACCTGCAGGAAATTGGCAACATCGCGAACGCGCGGCGGGCGGAAACGTTCAGTTCCTCCGATCATCGGTTCGATCTTTTGCCAGAGGCTTTCGTCCTGCGGCGCAAGCCGGACCTCGTGCGAAGCGAGGCGCACCCACGCGCCGTCAAGCGCGATATGCTTTTCGCGCGCCATCCCCTCCAGCAGCGTAGCAAATGCCGGTGCCGGCAAACGCGGTTCCATTTGCAAGCGGAGCCGCTCGAGGCCGATACCTGCGAGATCAGGGTTTTCCTTGTGAAAGACTTCGAGCGTGCCCAGAATTGCACGCTGCAAGCGCTGCCAATTCTGCTGCGAAAGCGCGAGTTCGCCCTTCGGCGTCGCCAGCTTCACCAGTTGCGTGTTCTCGACAAGGCTGGCGGCTTCTTCCACGCCGAGCGCACGGTCACGTACGAAAGCGGAAAACTCGACATAGCCCGGCGCCTGGTTGAGCAGCGCCGTCAGCGCCTTGCCGGGATGAGCAATGGAAAGGGATTGCAGTTGCGCAATGCGCTCCGGCGTGCGCCGCTTGCGGGCGGGTGCACGCAAATCGACAAGACGGCCACCAGCAATCGTCCGTTGCGCGGTGGTATCGCGCAACACATAGCGGTCGCCTGCGGCGGCGGCGATCGGCTGATCGAGCACGAGTTGCACGAGGGATTCCGTACCGGGTGCAGTTGGTTCTTCGCCAAGCAAAACAATACGTGCGCCGACTTCCGACGATGCATGATGTAGCCGGACCGGCATCCATTGAGTCAGCGGCTTTGTCTCGGACTGCAGGACGCGCACAGTCACGTCGGCGCGCATGGTGGGCGCGTGCAGTTCCGGATCCATGACAACATCGCCACGGGAAATTGCTTCCTTGGTGATCTTGTCGCCGGTCAGGTTAAGCGCACAGCGGTCGCCGGCAACACCCGTTTCCGCCGGACGATTCTGCGCATGAATGGCGCGCACGCGAGCGCTCAATCCCGACGGGCTGATGACAACCGCATCCCCAACCGTCACGCGGCCGGACAGAACTGTTCCGGTAACGACCGTACCGGCACCCGGCATCGTGAAGGAGCGGTCCACTGCGAGCCGGAAGCGGCCGTCGGCAGGACGGCGCGCTGTCTGTGCCGCTGCGGCGAACAGGCGCGCGCGCAAATCGTCGATGCCCTGTCCCGTGATGCTCGACACCGCAAAGATTTCGGCGTCGCGCAGCGTCGTCGTGGCGAGCGTATTCGCGATCTGCGTTCTGACTTCGGCGAGACGTTCCTCGCTCACCATATCGGCCTTGGTGATAGCGACGACGCCATGATCGACGCCGAGCAGATCGACGATCGCGAGATGCTCCGCGGTCTGCGGCATCACGCCGTCATCCGCCGCGACCACGAGCAGCACGAAGTCGATGCCGGTCGCACCAGCCAGCATGTTGTGGACGAACTTTTCGTGACCCGGAACGTCGACGAAACCAAGCGTCGCATCGTCCTTGCGGAGATAGGCGAAGCCGAGATCGATGGAAATGCCGCGCTTCTTTTCTTCCTTCAGGCGGTCGGTATCGACGCCAGTGAGAACGCGCACCAGCGAGGTCTTGCCGTGGTCGATATGTCCTGCCGTTCCGATAATCATGCGACCGGCTCCGGCAGCGGCATTTCTGCGAGCTTCTTCGCACGCTCCCTGTCCGCATCGTCCATCGCAGCACGGACCGGATCGATGAACGGAGTCGCAAGCTGGCTCCCGCCATATTGACCCCGCAGCAGCCACATCAACGCGGAAACAGGATCGCGCGGGACGCCTGCGCCGAGATGATAAGCTGCGCCGAGCATCGCCTGCGCATCGGCGTCACCACGCGCGGCAGCCTTGTCCCACCAGCGCACAGCCTCCTGCGCACTGCGTTCCACGCCAAGCGCGTTGTGATAGATCATGCCGAGGCGGGTCATCGAAGGTACGTTGCCCTGAGAGGCCGCCGCCTCCGCGAGACGTTTTGACTCCGCGTAGTCGGGCGGGATGATCTCGCCTTCCAGCAACATCCACGACAGCATGTCCTGTGCGGCTGCGTCGCCCTGTGTCGCGGAGAGCTGATACAGTTCGGCGGCGCGAACGGCGTTTTCTTCGACGCCTTCGCCCTTGAAATAAGCCGCCGCCAGATTGCGTTGCCCCACCGCGTCGCCACCTTCGGCGGAAAGCGTCAGCCACTTGATCGCAAGGGCCAGATCGCGTTCCACGCCGAGGCCCTCGGAGAAACACGCGCCCACATTGTTCTGCGCGCGGCCAACGCCCTGATGCGCCAGCGGTCCCCAGATCGCTAGCGCGGTTTCGTAATCACCGCGTTGCGACGCCTCGAAGGCGGCAGCCATCTGCTCCGCGGCGTTCGAGACCGCGTCTTCCGCCCTTTGTTTCCGGGAGAACAACGCCATCAGTTGCTTCCCTTCACGCGAAGCGAAGCGAGGTTGGCTGCGAATGAATCCTCACGCATTAGGCAGCGCAGGTCGAAGATCAGCGCCCGGTCTTCGATATGCCCGACCACGGGAATAGGCAACGCGCGGAATGCATTCGACAGGTCCGCGATCGCGCCGCCACTTTTCACCTTCGCACGGATGGCAATTCCGGCGCTTTCGATCGTCTCCTGCGGCAACGCCCCGGAACCGATCTGGCTGGCGCAAGCGGTGACCGCGACTTCGAAGGCATCTCCAACCGCTTGGGCGAAGACAGGAAGCAAGCGCTTCGCGGCGGCTTCGATATCGCGCTTCTTGCGGGAAATCATGCGCACGGTTGGGAGCAAGGCCGCAAGTTTATCCGGGTCGCGATAAAGCCGAAGCGTTGCTTCGAGTGCAGCGAGACGGATTTTATCCATGCGCAGTGCGCGTTTCATCGGGTTCTTGTTGATCTTTGCGATCAGTTCTTTCGTTCCGACGATGAAACCGGCCTGCGGGCCGCCGAGCAATTTGTCGCCGGAGAAAGTGACAAGATCGGCGCCTTCCTTCACGGCCTCGGCAACAGTCGGTTCATGCGACATGCCGAATTGCGAAAGATCGATCAGCGTGCCGGAGCCGAGATCGTTGACCAGCGGAACCTTGTGCTTGCGGGTAATGATCGCGAGCTTGTCCGCCTCCACCTCTTTGGTGAAACCCTCGATCCGATAGTTCGAGGTATGCACCTTCAGAACGAGGCCTGTCTTTGCCCCGATGGCGCCGGCGTAGTCCTTTTCATGGGTGCGGTTTGTAGTACCCACCTCAACCAGCTTCGCGCCTGCGCGCGACATGATTTCCGGCATACGAAACGCGCCGCCAATTTCGATCAATTCACCGCGCGAAACGATGGCTTCCTTGCCTTTTGCGAGAGAATTCAAAACCAGCAGTACGGCAGCCGCGTTATTATTTACGACTGTCGCATCTTCTGCGCCGGTCAACTCGCAGAGGAGATCGCGAACCAGCGTATCCCGCTCGCCGCGTTTGCCTTCTCCGATATCGAATTCGAGCGCGATGGTTTCGCGCATGGCAACAGTTGCGGCTTCGATTGCCGCTTCCGCCAATTGCGCGCGTCCAAGATTGGTATGCAATACCGTCCCCGAGAGATTGAATACGGGGCGAACTTTCGGCTGCGCTTCCTGTTCCAGAAGGTTCGATGCGGCGGAAGCGATGTTGCTCGCTTCGACCGGGTGAACACCATTGCCGCGCATTTTCTTCCGCGCTTCGCCGATCGTGACGCGCACGGCCTTTACCACCGACTGTCGACCGAAGCGCTCCACGGCGGAAACGGCGATGGCAGTCTTCAGGACTTCATCGACCGAGGGGATATTTCGAAGCGGCCCTGCATCCCTGGACACGATGCGCGCCTCAATAGCCGATCAGGAAGGGATTTACGCCACCCCTCCGGAAGCCCAGCTCCCTGACCAGCAAATCGAGACCTAGGCTCGCCACATCATCCGCGATCGGTTCTAGGTCGCGGTTCTTCTGCTGGTAGAGCATCTTGACGTAGCCACGGCACTCTTCGCAGATTTCCGCCTTGATCTGCCCTTCGTAGCCTTCGATCTCCTGATACTGCATCCGCTTGTTGGAGCCGCACAACGTGCATTGCACGCGGATGTAGTTCCAGAGCGTTCCGCACAGAGAGCACGAACAGAAGCGCGTGCCATCGGCTCCCGCCCAGCCAACGATCATGGTGCTGGCCGGCGCGCCGCCGCAGGACGGACAAACGCCGTTTCCGATTTCAACGAGCGTTTTGTCGTCCAGCCGCGCCGCCAGACGAACGAAATGCACCTGAAGCGCCGCGGAGACGAAGACATGATCTGCCAACGCCTCGAAGGGAATCGAGTCGGCGAGCACGTTATGAATCATCATGTCACGCGCTGCGCGTTCGGCCGTTTTGACGCGATCCAGCGCAGCTTTCGCTTCGGCTGGCATCTCAAGCAGCTCGGCCTGCGCCAAAAGACGATCAAAGGTCTCGTCAAAGACGCCGTCCGGATTGAACGCATTGCGGTCGAGCGGCGGCATCTTGTGTTCTTGCGCGCGCGTCAGAACCGACGCTTCCGGCAAGATCGCCTCAGGCAAACCCTGCTGAATGTCGGATTGCGCCTGCGCGATACCGGCAAGCAACTTCAAATAGGATTCAAGCTGATGTCCCGATGCGAGCGCACGGAAGCGCGCAGCGCGATCCGCGAAAATTCTCGCAGGATCAGGCAGCTTCACAAAAGGAGGCTTTGCGATATTCCCGATGATTGAAGGATCGGGTTCGATATTCGCTGACATTACTCACCTCTCGAACCGCACGGGCCACGCGGCGGGTAGTCAAGAGAAAGGCGCCGGCAGCAATTATAGCCGCCGGCGCCCCCTGCCGTAAAATATTTTACTTGCCGGATACGAGTTCTCGTAACCACTTCCGATGATGCCGCCACGCCCAGCCACCCGTGACCCGCCCGCGGGTCATGGCGCTGATCGTGCCCCGTACCCAGATCGCCGCATAGACATGGACAATCCAGACGCAAATCGCAGCGACAGCCGCGACCGCATGCACGAGCACCGCCAAACGGCGCTGCTCGATCGAGAAGTAATGGCCGAAGTATTGTTCCCAGATAACGATGCCGCTCGTGATCAGAAGAATGATCAAGATCGACATCGACCAGAACACCATCTTCTGACCGGCATTGTACTTTCCGACCTCGGGCAGATTCTCCTCGTTGCTCATCACAACGTCTTTGATCTTCTTCAGCCAGACGTTGTCGGTGTGCTCCCAGAGATTGAGTTTCCAGAAGCGGATGAACAGGCCAAGAAACCCGAAGAACAGCACGACGCCGATCCACGGATGAATTGCCCGCGTGTTCGGACCACCGCCGAAAAAGGCGGTCATCCAGAACAGCGACGGATGGAACAGCGCGAGCCCGGAAATGGCGAGGAGCACGAGGCTCGCCGCCGTAATCCAGTGGTTGATGCGCGCGCCCGTGGAGTAGCGGTCTACGACGACCTGCTCACCGCGGTGGACGGCATCTCCCGGTGCGACCTCTGTTGAAGCTGTCATCGGTCACTTCCCTGCCAGACGCTTGGCTTCCTGCTCGTCGTGTTCGGTGACACGGTTCGCTCCCGCCACCAGATGGTGGATGAAACCGAACGCGGCTGTCAGGCCGATCAGCGCAAGACCGGCATATTTGGTGCCGCCCTTCCACAGTTCGACGATCGGAGAGATACGCGGATTGTCGGCAAGACCGGCGTAGATGCTGGGCTTGTCGGCGTGCTGGAGCACGTACATGACGTGCGTACCCTGCACTCCCGGCGGATCGTAGAGGCCGGCATTCTTGAAGCCGCGCGACTTGAGATCCGTGATGCGCTTCTCGGCCCACTTCTTCATCTCGTCCTTGGTGCCGAAGACGATGGCCTGGGTCGGGCAAGCCTTTTGGCAAGCCGGTCCCTGGCCGACCGCGACACGGTCGGAGCAGAGCGTGCACTTGTAGGCCTTGTTATCGACCTTGGAAATGCGCGGGATGTTGAACGGGCATCCCTTGATGCAATAACCGCAGCCGATGCAGTTCGCTTTCACGAAATCGACGATTCCGTTGGAGTACTGCACGATCGCGCCCGGAGCCGGACACGCCTTGAGACAGCCCGGATCCTCGCAATGCATGCAGCCGTCCTTGCGGATCAGCCACTCAAGATTGCCGGATTCCGGATTCTCATATTCGGTGTAACGCATCAACGTCCAAGTGTTCGGCGTCAGATCGTGCGGGTTGTCGTAAACACCCACGTTGACACCGACCTCTTCGGTCAAGTTGTTCCACTCAAGGCACGCCACCTGACATGCCTTGCAACCGATGCACTTCGAGACGTCGATCAGCTTGGCGACTTCCGTCTGCCGGGTCGCGGCAGGCGTGATGTTCGTCGCCGAACGCTTGATCAGGTCTTTCTCGCCAAACTTCGCGTCAACCGGCTTGGCAATCGGGTTCGGAATTACGGGATACATTGTGCTTCCTCCCCTTATGCCGACGGCCCGGAAATGGGCTCGATGTTGACAAGGAACGCCTTGAATTCAGGCGTCTGCGAGTTTGCGTCGCCGACATAAGGAGTCAGCGAGTTGATCGGCGAGGCTTTCTTGGTTTCGCCGACGAAGCCGAAGTTCAACGGCAGGCCGACCTGGTGGACGGTTTTGCCATCGATCTTGAACGGCTTCAGCCGCTTGGTGACGACTGCCTTGCCCTTCACTTCGCCGCGGTTGGACCAGATACGGACCATCTGGCCCTTCTTGATCCCCTTCTCCGCAGCAAGCTCTTCGGACATTTCCACGAAGAACTCCGGCTGAGCGACCGCGTTCATGTGGACGTTTTTGGTCCAGAAGTGGAAGTGCTCGACGAGACGATACGTGGTCGCGACGATCGGGAAGTCTTTCGGATTACCGAACACTTCCAGGTCGTTCTTGAACACACGCGCCACCGGATTGCCCTTGATCTTCGGCCACAACACGTTCTCGACCGGAGATTCAAACGGCTCGTAGTGAACCGGCAGCGGGCCTTCGTTCATGGGAGCCGCGAACAGGCGAGACACGCCCTCCGCGTTCATGATGAAGGGACCAGTTCCATTCGACGGGGCATTGGTCGGCACGAAGTCAGGCACGTCCGCACCAGTCCAGCGCTTGCCGTCCCAGAAGACGTACTTCTTCGCATCGCTCCAGGGATTGCCCTGAACGTCAGCCGACGCACGATTGTAGAGAATGCGGCGGTTGGCCGGCCAGGAGAAGCCCCAGTTGCCGTATACGTTCATGCCCGAAGGATCGGCGTTGTCGCGGCGCATAGCCCAGTTGCCATTCGGACCGTAGAAGCCAGTGTAAATCCACTGGACGCCATCGGTCGTACCGTCGTCCCGCATTTCGCCGAAAGTGGCGAGCTGCTGGCCGGCGGCGCGGACAACCTTGCCTTCCGCGTCCTTGAGATCGACGAGCGCCTTGCCGTTAAGCTCCTTGGCAAGTTCGTCAGCCGACGGATCATGCGGATCCTTGTAGTTCCAGCTCGCGGCCATGAGCGGCTCGATACCTTTGCCACCGTCCTTCTCGTACATCTTGCGAATACGGAGATAGAGGTCGGCGAGGATTTCGATGTCCTTGCGGGACTGACCGACAGGATCGGCCGCGGCCCACTTCCACATCACCGCACGGCTGGAGTTGGTGAAGCTGCCTTCTTCCTCGACGAAGGAAGTCACCGGAAGCATGAACACTTCGGTCTTGATGCTGGCGGTATCGACGTTGTTGTACTCGCCATGATTTTCCCAGAACCGGGCAGTGTCCGTTTCGATGGGATCCATGCTGACCAGGAACTTCAGTCTCGAAAGCGCCGCAACGACCTTGCGGGAATTCGAAACCGACATCATCGGATTGAAGCCTTGGCAGAGCAGACCGGTGGTCCTGCCCTGATGCATCACGTCGAACATGCGCAGCACATCGTAAGCGACGTCGAGCTTCGGCAGATATTGATAGCCGAACTCGTTTTCCTTGGTCGCCTTGTCGCCGTACATGCTCTTCAGGAAGCTGACGTAGAACTTGCGATAGTTCTGCCAGTAGCTCGTCTGGTTCGCCTGAATCGGCTTGAACTGACGTTTGGTCAGATGCGATTCGAGCGTCGGCTCGCTATCGACCGGCATTGCCAGATAACCCGGCAACGACGCCGTCAGCGTTCCGATGTCCGTAATGCCCTGCACGTTCGAGTGACCGCGCAGCGCGTTGATGCCGCCGCCGGGCACGCCGATGTTGCCGAGCAGAAGCTGGATCATCGCCGCGCAACGGATGTTCTGTGCACCGTGCGAGTGCTGGGTCCAGCCAAGCGCGTACATGATCGTCATCGAACGATCACGCGTCGAGGTCGAAGCCGCCCATTCGGCCACCTTCAGGAATTTCTCCTTCGGCGAACCGGAAATGCGCTCGACCAGCTCCGGCGTATAGATCGAGAAGTGCTTCTTCATGATCTGATACACGCAGCGCGGATGCGACAGCGTCTCGTCCTTCACGACGAAGCCATCAGGCCCCATCTCGTACTGCCACGTGTCGCGGGCATAGCTGCGCGTCGACTCGTTGTAGCCCGTGAAGAGACCTTCATTGAAGCCGAACCCCTCCTTCACGATGAAGGAAATGTTCGTGTAGTTCTTGACGTACTCGTGCTGAATCTTGTCGTTCGTCAGCAGGTAGTTGATGACGCCAGACAGGAAGGCAATGTCAGTACCGGAACGGATCGGCGAATAATGATCCGCCATGGCGGCCGAGCGGTTGAACCGCGGATCGACGACCATGAGTTTTGCGCCACGTTCGGCTTTCGCCTCGGTGACCCACTTGAATCCACAAGGGTGCGCTTCCGCAGCGTTACCACCCATGATCCAGACGACATCAGCGTTCTTGATGTCCGTCCAGGAGTTCGTCATTGCACCGCGACCGAATGTTGGGCCCAAACTGGACACCGTCGGTCCGTGTCATATCCTTGCTTGGTTCTCGACCTGTAGCAGCCCGAGCGAGCGAGTGACTTTCCATGTCACCCATCCCGTCTCGTTGGTGCACGAGCTTCCCGAGAGGAAAGCCATCGTCGGCCAGCGATTGACGGTCACACCGTCCTTGTTCTTTTCGATGAAGTTCGCGTCGCGGTCTTCCTTCATGAGCTTCGCGATACGCTCCATCGCGAATTCCCAGGTGACCGGCTCGAACTTGTCGCCGCCCGGCTTGCGATACATCGGCTCTTTTACGCGCGTCTTCGAGCGGATGTAGTCGATGGCGCCGGCGCCTTTCGGGCACAGCGTGCCGCGATTGACCGGATGGTCGGCATCACCCTCAATGTGGGTGACTTCCATCTTGTTGGTCTTCTCGTTCTTCGCCGAGAAAACGACCATGCCGCAGCACACTGCGCAGTACGGGCAGCTGCTCCGCACTTCCTTGGTCATCGCGAGTTTGTAAGGACGGATCGAAGCCGCGTGCGCGACTTCCGCCTCGCCAAACCCGAGCGCGCCAAGCGTAGTTCCAGCGATGCCGGCGCCGCCGACACGCAAGAACTGTCGCCTAGACAGCTCCATGTTCATTTTTGGTTTCCCTTTGGGCTAGGCCCGCACCGCGGGACATGACGCTTTACTTACACGCGTTCTAGACAAGGGTACTTTTGAGTAACTTCAGAGTCAAATAAGTGCCTGAATAATAAGCATATTTTGTGCGTCGCACAAAACCTGTCTCTATATGGAGATAATACCAAAGGGTTATATCTGGCAAAATATAGCCCCTGCGACACTTTGGAAAAACTTCAATTTATTGACCTTGGCCATTGCCCTCCGCAATATCGGGCCGAGTGAAACCCGCGGCTGCTCCCGTGTATCGGGGCACAGATTCGCAACGGCAGTCCGGTGGCGTAGCGCGCTCCCAGGCCTCTTTCTTCTTTTTCATTCCCGGTTCGGCCGTACGCACATTCGCTGCGCTCATCATGGTTCTTTGCGGTTTCGTTACGGCCGCACATGCTGCGCAGCCTGCGGATCTGCGTCCCGTGACCGCGCCTGCCGGGCCTTTGTTTCGGCTGGATGAATATCGCGGCGGCAAGCCCCTCGCCTTGCAGGATCAACGCGGCAAGATCGTCCTGCTGCACTTCTTCGCGACCTATTGCGAACCGTGCCGCCCGGAAATGGCGTCGCTCAATCTCTTCCTGAAAGCGAACGCAGATAAACCGTTCGCTGTTTTCGCGGTCGATGTCGGAGAAATCGACCTGCGCGTGCGTGCGTTCTTCGAAAAAGACCCAGTGGATTTTCCGATCGTGCTCGATCGCGACCGGAAAATCTCAAGAGCGTGGGGCGTGTATGCGCTGCCCACGACAATCGTGCTCGACGAAAAACTTCAGCCGAAACTGATCGTCGAAGGCGACCTCGACTGGAGCCACCCAGACGTACTGAAGAAGCTCGAAACCTTGCTGCCTGCGCGGAGCAACCCCGTCCCGCGTACCGGCGGTTTAAAAAATAAACGGGAGGAGAGAACCATGGACAGACGAGAATTTCTAAAAGGAACCGCCGCGGTATCGCTTGCTGCAACGCTGCCATCGGCGGCGTGGGCTGCCTACAATCTCACACCGGGCAAGTGGAATACATTCGATGTGACCACGCGCATCGAAATCGCGAAACCCGGCAAGGGTATGCAGGCCTGGGTGCCGCTGCCGTCGATCAACAACGCGGAGTGGTTCCGCGTGATCGGCAACACCTGGAAATCCAACGGCAGAACCCTGAAGCGCACCGAACCCAAATACCGCGCAGACATGGTGCACATTGCTTGGGCTGACAACCAGACCGCACCGTTCGTCGAAGTCGTGAGCCGCGTCGCCATGCGCGACCGCCAGATCGACCCGACCAAAAAGCGCGCCGCGGCCGCATTGAACGCCAACGAACGCAAACTTTATCTCACCGGCACCGACCTCATTCCCGTGACCGGGATCGTGAAGGAAACGTCCGACAAGATCACCAAGGGCGCGAAGACCGACATCGAAAAGGTTCAGCTGATCTACAACTGGGTCGTCGAGAATAGCGCTCGCAACCCGAAGACGCGCGGCTGCGGCATCGGCGATATCGCCGCGATGCTGAAAACGGGCGATCTCACCGGCAAGTGCGCCGATCTCAATGCGCTATTCGTAGGCCTTACCCGTGCTGCCGGCGTCCCTGCCCGTGACGTCTACGGTCTCCGTGTTGCGCCGTCGAAGTTCGGCTACAAGAGCCTAGGCGCCGGCTCGGCGAACGTGACCCGTGCGCAGCATTGCCGCGCGGAAGCCTACATCGCCAATGTCGGATGGATTCCTGTCGACCCTGCGGACGTCCGCAAGGTTGTTCTCGAAGAACCGCCGGGAAATCTTGCCATCAATGATCCCAAGGTCGTCGCCGCGCGCGCTGCCCTGCTCGGCTCATGGGAAGGCAACTGGCTGGCGTATAACTTCGCCCATGACGTTCAGCTCCCCGGCACCAACCAGCCGAAGCTGGGGTTCCTCATGTATCCGCAAGCGCAGGTGGCCTCGCTGCTGCTCGACTGCCTTGAGCCGGATCAGATGAAGTACACGATCACGTCGAAAGAACTTCCGTCGGCGTAAGCGCAGCCGAAGTTAGGGAATACAAAAAAGTCGGGCGCCGGAAACGGCGCCCGATCCTCTTTGACCCGCGCGAATGGATACGTCGTTGCGCAGCCCGCGTGGTGATCTGCTATCTTCCCTGCATGCAGAATACGAAAAGTAACGGCATTCACCATGTCACGCTGATTGCACGCGACGCACAGGCGAACGTCGATTTCTATGTGGGGTTTCTCGGACTTCGCCTCGTGAAGCAAAGCGGCGGGTTCGAAGACGCCGAACAACTGCACCTCTTCTATGGCGACCGTACCGGCTCGCCCGGCTCGCTGGTCAGCTTCCTCATCTGGCAGGACGGTTCGAGTGGACGTATCGGCAATGGACAGGTGATCGAGATTGCTTTCGCCGTGCCGCCGGAGTCTCTCGGCGAATGGATGACACGCGCAATCCGCAGCGGCATGAAATTTGAGGGACCCTCACGGGAATTCGGCGAGTCCGTCCTGCGTTTGAAAGATCCAGATGGAATCATCGTGAAGCTGGTCGCTTCCGGCATACAGACAGCCTCTCCGTGGAAGGACGATCCTGCGGCGGTGCAAAGACTGCGGGCGGTGACGATCCTCACCGAAACGCCGGAAGAAACCGCATCTTTCGTCAAACGCTTCGGCTACCGCGAGGCCGCGCGCGAAGAGGCGGCCTTTCGTCTGGTATCGGAAACGGATGCCATCGACATCCGCGATGGCTCAGGCTTCGTGCCGGGAGCGCCTGGAACGGGGATAGCGGATCATGTCGCGTTCCGCGCCACGGATGTCGCCGCCGTGAAACAGGCAGAGGCTGATCTCTCGAAGCTCAACTCGTCCCCGACCAACTTTCACGACCGCAAATACTTCACATCGCTCTATGTACGGGAGCCGGGCGGCACCCTGCTCGAACTTGCGACCGACGGGCCGGGCTTCGCAATCGACGAGCCTGTCGAAACGCTCGGCGAGCGCCTATTTGTGCCGGATAGCGACCGCGCCAGAGAACAGGACCTGAAAGTCATGCTGCCGCAATTCTCCCGCCCCGGCGAACCGCGTATCACCAAGCGCGAATTGCCGTTCGTGCACCGGATTCACACACCCGATAATCCCGACGGACGGACCTTCGTCCTCCTGCACGGCACCGGCGGCAACGAAGCCGACCTCATGCCGCTAGCAAATCGGATTGAGCCCCGCGCCATGCTGCTCGGCGTACGAGGACGCGCGAGCGAGGAAGGAATTTCACGCTGGTTCCGCCGCTTCACCACGACCAGCTTCGATCAGGCCGATATTCGCGCGGAGGCCGTGGCATTCGCGGCTTTCGTTGAAGGCGCGATACCGGCCTACGGCATCGAACCGGCGCGCACGACGTTCCTTGGCTTTTCCAACGGGGCCAATTTCATCGGTGCGATGCTGGCGCTCCATCCGCAGGTCGTTTCGCGTGCAATTTTGCTGCGGCCCATGCAGGTGCTGGACGAATTGCCGAAAGCCGATTTATCGGGGAAACATATCCTGTCGCTGACCGGAGCCAACGATCCATACGCTTTCGGTGCACCGCCGCTTGAGAAATGGCTACAGGAGTCGGGAGCGACTCTTGACGCCCGCACAATCCGCGCAGGCCATGAACTGACGCAGGAAGACTTGACGCTCACGCAAGCATGGGTTGCCGCGCAATGACCGAAACCATTCTCGATTTGCGCGGTATCCGCTGCCCGCAGGTCGTACTCGAAGCAAAGAAAAAACTAAGGGACGTCGCAAGCGGCGGCATACTGGTGCTTGAATGTACCGATCCGCTTGCAACGATCGACGTGCCGCATTTCGTGCGCCAGACCGGCAATGCGCTGCTCGCGGAAGAAAAGCGCGGTGATCTTCTGATTTTCAGAATCGAAAAGAAAAGCTGAAGCCGCCGCGCTTCAGTTTGCGGCGACGCTCTCTTTCAGCTTCTTGATCGCATTATGTACGACAGGGTCAAGGCCTTCACCGCCCGTGTCGAGGTGCGCGAAAATCGCGGAACGCATCCGCGGATCCCAGAACTTTCTAATGTGTTCCGCAATACCGGTGACCGCTACATCATCACCCTGCGCCTTGAAGAACTTGCCGATCTGGTTGGCCATATAGACCAGCTTGTCAGGCCCCGAGTGCGACATTTCCCGTCCCCTGCACCGCGTCCAGAACGATCCGGTCGGCATGCGTAAAAACTTCAAACCCGTCTCCGCGTGCAATCGCGGCGACCGTGATCCCGGATTCTTTCGCCGCACGTAACGCGAGCGCGGTCGGTGCCGACGCCGCAACAATCAGTGGCGCACCCATCATCGCGGCCTTCTGCACCATTTCGACCGAAAGACGGCTCGTAACGACGACGAAGCCTTCGGCAGCCGAAACACCGCTGCGTGTCAGCGCGCCGGCCAGTTTGTCGAGCGCGTTGTGGCGGCCGACATCCTCGCGCAGCGCGACCAACCCTTGTCCGCGCTTCCAGAATGCAGCGGCATGTACTGCGCGCGTTTCGTTGTTCAACGTTTGCGCCGCAGGAAGCGAGGTAACAGCGCGCATGATTTCTTCGGGTGCGAAGATTTCCTTGCTCGTTACTTTCGGAAGATCGCGCATCGCTTCGGTCAGCGACTCGATCCCGCACAATCCGCAACCGGTCGGCCCCGCGAGGTGACGGCGGCGTTCGGCGTGGGCGTGTTCCTGCGCTTCCGCAAGGCGCATGCGAAGCTCAATCCCGGCTTCCGAGGGAATGATTTCGAGATTCTCGATCTTGTCAGGGGATGCCACGCCTTCGGTCAGCGTAAACCCGACTGCAAAGTCCTCAAGATCGCGCGGCGTCGCCATCATGACGGCATACGAAGAACCGCCATAGGTGAAGGCGACAGCGGTTTCTTCGGGAATCGCTCGCTCCTGCGCATCGCGCACGCGCGCGCCGTTGCGCCACACGGCGCGAACGACACGCTGCAATGCTGCCGGAAGCGTGATCCTCACTCGGCGGCCTCCGGAATGATACGGCGGCTTTCGCGGGAGAACTCCTCGTATTCCTGCTGCCAGCGCGACGGACCATTTGACGGGGAAACCTGAACTGCCGTGACTTTGTATTCTGGACAGTTCGTTGCCCAGTCCGAGAAGTCGGTCGTGATCACGTTCGCCTGCGTGTCGGGATGATGGAAGGTCGTATAGACCACGCCCGGCGCGACACGATCGGTGATCTGCGCACGCAGCGAGGTTTCGCCTGCGCGGCTTTGGAGCCTGACCCAATCTCCTTCGCGGATGCCGCGCTGCTCGGCGTCGTGCGGATGGATTTCAAGCACGTCTTCCGCATGCCACATCGAGTTTTCGGTACGGCGCGTCTGTGCGCCGACATTGTATTGCGAGAGAATACGGCCCGTGGTGAGGAGCAGCGGGAAACGCGGGCCGGTCTTTTCGTCGGTCGCAATATATTCGGTAACGATGAACTTGCCCTTGCCGCGCACGAAGCCGTTGATGTGCATGATCGGCGAGCCTTCGGGCGCCTTGTCGTTGCAGGGCCACTGCACCGAACCGCGTTCGTCGAGCATCTTGAACGAGACATTGGCGAAGCCCGGCGTGAGCCGCGCGATCTCGTCCATGATCTCGGACGGATGCGAATATTCCATCTTGTAGCCGAGGGCGTTGGAGAGCATCACGGTGATCTCCCAGTCCTCGTACCCGTTCTTCGGCGCCATCACCTTGCGCACCATCTGGATGCGGCGCTCGGCGTTGGTGAACGTCCCGTTCTTCTCAAGGAAGGTCGAACCCGGCAGGAATACATGGGCAAAGCGCGCCGTTTCGTTCAGGAACAGGTCCTGCACGACGACGCATTCCATCGCCTCAAGCCCGGCCGACACATGCTTAGTGTCGGGATCCGACTGCAGGATGTCCTCGCCCTGAATATAGATGCCCTTGAACGACCCCTCGACTGCGGCGTCGAGCATGTTCGGGATGCGCAGGCCCGGCTCCTTGTCGAGCGTGACGCCCCAGGCACCGTTGAACAGATCGCGGACGTCATCGCCGGAAATGTGGCGGTAGCCCGGCAGTTCGTGCGGGAACGAACCCATGTCGCACGAACCCTGCACGTTATTCTGGCCGCGCAGCGGATTCACGCCGACACCCTCGCGGCCGATATTGCCGGTCGCCATCGCGAGGTTCGCGATCGCCATGACGGTGGTCGAACCCTGCGAGTGCTCGGTGACGCCCAGTCCGTAATAGATCGCGGCATTGCCGCCGGTGGCATAGAGGCGAGCCGCGCCGCGGATGGTCTCGGCCGGAACGCCGGAGAGCTTCGCGACGGTTTCCGGCGAGTTCTGCGGCAACGAAACGAATTCGGCCCAATGCTCGAATTCATCCCAGTCGCAGCGCTCGCGGATGAACTTTTCGTTGTAGAGCTTCTCGGTGACGACGACATGGGCAAGCGCGGTCACGACCGCGACGTTCGTGCCCGGCAGCAGCGCAAGGTGGTGCTCCGCTTCGACATGCGCCGACTTCACCATTTCGGTGCGGCGCGGGTCGATCACGATGAGCTTTGCGCCTTCGCGCAAACGCTTCTTCATGCGCGAGGCGAACACCGGATGCGCCGCCGCGGGGTTCGCACCGATAATCAGCACCACGTCGCAATGTTCAACGGAGTCGAAATTCTGCGTTCCCGCAGAGGTGCCGTAAGTCTGACCGAGGCCATAGCCGGTCGGCGAATGGCACACGCGCGCGCAGGTATCGACGTTGTTGTTGCCGAAACCGGCGCGGATCAGCTTCTGCACGAGATAGGTTTCTTCGTTCGTGCAGCGCGACGAGGTGATGCCGCCAACGGAGTTCTTACCGTACTGCTGCTGGATGCGCTTGAACTCGGACGCCGCGTAATTGATCGCTTCTTCCCAGCTCACTTCCCGCCACGGGTCCGTGACCTTCGCGCGGATCATGGGCTTCAGGATGCGCTCCTTGTGGGTCGCATAGCCCCACGCGAAGCGGCCTTTCACGCAGGAATGGCCGCGGTTCGCCTCGCCGTCCTTGTAGGGAACCATGCGCACGAGTTCTTCACCGCGCATTTCCGCCTTGAATGAGCAGCCGACACCGCAATAGGCGCAGGTCGTCACTGCCGAATGCTCGGGCTTGCCGATCTCGATGACTTTCTTTTCGTTGAGCGTCGCGGTCGGGCAAGCCTGCACGCAAGCGCCGCAGGACACGCATTCCGAAGTGAGGAAACTCTCCTGCATGCCCGGCGATACGCGGCTGTCGAAGCCGCGGCCGGCAATCGTCAGAGCGAACGTGCCCTGCACTTCCTCGCAGGCCCGCACGCAGCGCGAGCAGACGATGCACTTGGAAGGGTCGTAGGTGAAATATGGGTTCGACTCGTCCTTCGCGAGCCAGTTTTCGTTCGCGAGGCCGTTCTGCTTCGCGAAGACGTGGTTCTCGCCTTCATAGCCGTAGCGCACGTCGCGCAGGCCGACCTGCCCCGCCATGTCCTGCAATTCGCAGTCGCCATTCGCCGAACAGGTCAGACAGTCGAGCGGGTGATCGGAGATATAAAGCTCCATCACGCCGTTGCGGATTTTCTTCAGGCGATCCGTCTGCGTCTTCACCACCATGCCGGGCATGACCGGCGTGGTGCAGGACGCGGGCGTACCGGGGCGGCCTTCGATTTCGACGAGGCACAGGCGGCAGGAGCCGAAGGCATCGACCATATCGGTCGCGCAGAGCTTCGGAATCTGCGTGCCCATCTCCATCGCCGCGCGCATGATCGAGGTGCCTTCGGGCACCGTGATCTGCTGCCCGTCGATGGTCAGCGTGACTTCTTTCTCCGACTTCGAACGCGGCGTGCCGTAATCGATCTCGTGCACGAGGGACATGGCGTTCTCTCCTATTCGGCGGCTTGCGGAAGTTTCGGCGTGGCGCCGAAGTCTTCCGGAAAATGGGTTAACGCGCTCATCACCGGGTACGGGGTAAACCCCCCAAGCGCGCAGAGGGATCCAAACTTCATCGTGTTGCAGAGGTCTTCGAGCACTTCGAGGTTCTTCGCGCGGTCCTTGTTCGCGATGATCTTGTCGAGCGTTTCGACACCGCGGATAGAACCGATGCGGCAGGGCGTGCACTTGCCGCAGCTCTCGACCGAGCAGAACTCCATCGCAAAACGCGCCATCTTCGACATGTCGACGGTATCGTCGAACACGACGATGCCGGCGTGGCCGATCAGGCCGTCGCGGGCAGCGAAAGCCTCGTAATCGAACGGCGTATCGAAATAGGCTCGCGGGAAATACGCGCCGAGCGGACCGCCCACCTGCACCGCACGGACCGGGCGTCCGCTCGCCGTACCACCGCCGATTTCATCGACAAGTTCGCCGAGCGTGATGCCGAACGCGACTTCGTACAAACCGCCGTGCTTGATGTTGCCCGCAAGTTGGATCGGCATCGTGCCGCGCGAGCGGCCCATGCCGAAGCCTTTGTAGAACTCCGCCCCCTTGTCCATAACAATCGGCACGGTAGCGAGCGACAGCACGTTGTTGATCACGGTCGGCTTGCCGAACAGGCCGATGATCGCGGGCAGCGGCGGCTTCGCGCGCACCTGCCCGCGCTTGCCTTCGATGCTTTCGAGGAGCGAGGTTTCCTCGCCGCAAACATAAGCGCCTGCGCCGGTGCGGATTTCGATATCGAACTCGTAGTGCGAGCCGAGAATCTTTTTACCGAGCACGCCGCCCTTGCGGCCCGCTTCGCAGGCCACTTCCATAGTTGCAATCGCGTGCGGATATTCGGAGCGGATATAGACGTAACCCTTGGTGGCGCCCGTCGCGACACCCGCAATCGTCATGCCTTCGATCAATACGAAGGGATCGCCTTCCATGATCATACGATCCGCGAAGGTGCCGCTGTCGCCTTCGTCGGCATTGCAGACGATGTATTTTTGATCCGCCTTTGTCGTCGCGACGGTCTTCCACTTGATTCCGGTCGGAAAGCCTGCACCGCCGCGGCCGCGCAAGCCGGAGTTGGTTACTTCCTCGACGGTCTTTTCCGGCCCGATCGCAATTGCTTTCGCAAGGCCCTTGTAGCCGTCATGCGCCTTGTAATCTTCGAGCGAGCGCGGATCGGTAATGCCAACGCGCGCGAAGGTGAGCCGCGTCTGGTTCTTGAGCCACGGAATTTCGTCCGTGATGCCGTGCGAGAGCTTGTGCTTGCCATCGCCGAGCATGGCATCGAGCACGCTCTCAACATCGCCAAGTGCTACAGGTCCATAAGCTACCCGTCCTTGCGAAGTTTCCACTTCAAGCATCGGCTCCAGCCAGTGCATGCCGCGCGAACCGTTGCGGACGATCTGGATTTCCTTGCCGCGCTTCTTGGCGCTCGTAGCAATCGCAGCCGCAATTTCATCCGCACCGCAAGCAACAGCGGCGGCATCGGCGGGAACGAAAATCTTGACGCTCATCGCTTGGCCTCCGCGACGAGCTGATCGACGCGAGCCTCATCGAGACGGCCATAGATTTTTCCGTCCAGCATCGCAGACGGCGCGACCGAGCACAGACCAAGGCAATAGATCGGCTCGAAGGTCACGCGATCATCGGCGGTGGTCTCGCCGATCTTCACGCCGAGCTTCTGCTCTGCGCGCGCGCAAAGATGATCGCCGCCCGCAGCCTGACATGCTTCCGCGCGGCAGAATTTCAGAACGTGCTGTCCCGCGGGTTCGTGACGGAAGTCGTGGTAGAAGGTGAAGGTGCCATGCACCTCGGCGCGCGAAATATTCAGCGCTTCCGCAATTATCGGAATGATGACTTCGGGCACATAACCGAAAGTGTGCTGAACGTCATGCAGGATCGGAAGCAGCGCACCCTTGCGCGCCGCATGACGCGCGATGATTTCGCGCGCGAGCGTCTCGTTCCAGGATTCGTATTTTCCCATTGGACTCAAGACCTTCTGCCGCCTGCCATGGTCTCAAGATGCCGATTTGGAGGTACTCCAATCAATATTGGTGTTTCGTGCTGCGATAGGGAAAAACTATCAATTTTCAGCCGTTTGATACAGAAAGTAGGCCATCCCCAGCGAGATAAGGGCCATTTCCCTACCTAATTATTTGATATTACTAAATAATACATGACTTTAGCCCGATTGCGATTTTCTATCATCGGGTTTTATGGATGGATTAAAGGCAAGAATACCGTTCACCAACGTCTGTGAACGACCAGACGTCAGCGCCCGCCGGAGACATTCAGGACCGCGCCGACCACATAAGAAGCCTGCTCGGACATCAGGTACATCACCGTATCGGCTACCTCCTCGGAGGTGCCCGGACGCCCTATCGGGATGACCGTCTTCATTTTCTCCAGCCGGTCAGCCAGCCCCGCGGTGGCGTGAATGTCGGTGGCGATCAGGCCGGGCGAGACCGCGTTCACGCGAATGCCCTCGCCGATCACCTCGCGCGCAAGACCAATGGTGAAACTGTTCATCGCGCCCTTGGTCGCGGCGTACCAGACATAGTCCCCCGGCATGCCGAGAATGGACGCCATCGAACCGATATTCACGATCGCGCCGCCCTTGCCGCCATGCTTCGTCGACATGCGGCGCACCGCTTCACCCGCGACAAGGATCGCGCCGGTCACGTTCACATCGACAACTTCTTTGAGCTTCGCTGCGTCGATATCGGCTACGCGGTTCGGCGTACCCATGATGCCGGCGTTGTTCACGAGATGGGTGACACGGCCGAGCTTCTTATCAACTTCGGTAAACAGATTGGCGATGTCGCGCGGCTCACCCATATTGCCTTTCACGGCAATAGCGCGGCGGCCCGCCTTCTCGATGTCAGCAACAACTTCCCTCGCAGCCGCTTCGTTGCCGACGTAGTTGATAGCAACGTCGTAGCCCTGCTTTGCTGCGAGCCGCGCGATGGCAGCACCAATACCCCGGCTGCCGCCGGTGACGACCATAATCTTTTCGCCAGACATGTTATGCTTCACTTACTTCTCTAGTGGCCCTTCGCGACACCGAGGTGATTGTCAAGCACATCGGAATTACGCGAAAGTTCGTCAGCGGTACCGTGGAATACGAACCTGCCGGATGAAATTACATAAATCTCGTCGGCGACGGCAAGCGCAAGACCGAGATTCTGTTCGACCAGCAATATGGCGTGACCTTCGGCCCGTAAGCGAACAAGGATTTCCTCGACCTTCTGCACAAGCTTCGGGGCGAGACCCTCGGACGGTTCGTCCATCAGGATCGTGGAAGGATTTGCCATCAGCGCGCGGCCGATTGCGAGCATCTGCTGCTCGCCGCCGCTCAGCGCACTTCCTAAATTGTTGATGCGGTCGGAAAGCTGCGGAAACTCTGCGAGCACCGCTTTTATATCCCACTGCTTGTGCGCGCGGTTGATTCCGCGCTTCCCTTTTGCGAGCGCGCTGGTCGGCAGCATGAGGTTCTCGCGCACGGTTAGCGACTTAAAGATACGGCGGCCCTGCGGAACGAGGGCGATGCCCTCCTGCGCGATCTTGTACGCAGGACGATTGGCAAGCGACTTCCCTTCGAAAGTCACCTCGCCCGTGCGCGGCGGCGTCAAACCGGCAATCGAGCGGACCAGCGTGGTTTTGCCCATGCCGTTGCGGCCGAGAATGACGGTGATCTTGCCCGGCGTCAGCGCGAGGCTCAGGCCGTGCAAAACATAGCTGTCGCCATAATAGGTGTGAATGTCGTTGACGCGGAGCAGCGGTTCAGAGGCGGCCAAAATACACCTCCTTCACGGCACTGTCCTTCTGCACTTCGTCCGGAAGGCCGTCGAAGATCAGCTTACCGCGATGAAGAACGGTCACGCGGTCGGCAAGCGCCAGCGCGACGTCAATGTCATGCTCGATCATCAACAACGTAATATCGCGGCTAAGACCTGAGATCATCTTCGAAAAGTGCGTGCGCTCACTCGGCGAGAGTCCCGCACACGGCTCGTCAAGCAACAACACGCGCGGATTAGAGCTAAGCGCCAAAGCCAGTTCGAGCTGACGGCGTTCGCCGTAAGACATCGAATTGACTTCCTCGTTCTCGCGCCCTTCGAGGCCGACACGGATCAGCGCCGCCTTCGCGCCCTTCATTAAATCGTCATAGGAAGTGACCGGCTTCATCATCGACCATTTGCGCGGGGATGTCCCCAACATGCCGAGCAGAATGTTTTCGAGTGCGGTCAGTTCGGTGCAAACGTTCGAAATCTGGAAAGTGCGGCCCATGCCCAGCGCCGTGCGCTCGTTCTCCGAAGCATGGGAAATGTCTCGCCCCAATAACATGATCCGTCCCGCGGACGGCTTGTGGGTTCCGGAGATACAGTGAAACAGCGTAGTTTTGCCGGCACCATTGGGACCCAGCAGAACCCTTCGCTCGCCCTGCGGAATCGCAAGCGAAACGGAATCGACAGCCCGCAAACCGGCAAAAAACTTCGAGACGTTATCGACTTCGATGGCGATGCCGCTCATGCGCCCTCTCCGCGATTGTTGGCATTATCGTTCGCGAAGATACGCTTCAGGTGCGCCAGCCCGCCCTTGATGAGACCGATGATGCCATTCGGCGCCCACAACACGGTGGCGATAAAGACGACGCCAAGCACAGCAGTCGAGTAGTGGATACCGCTGTTACGAATGCCGAGCACAATTCCGGAGCCGATGAAAGGCCCGAGGATTGTCCCCGTCCCGCCGACGATCGCCATCAGGATCGCCTCAACAGAAATCGGAAAGTTCGCCGCGTTCGGGTTCACGAAGCGATTGTAATAGATGTAAAGCACGCCCGCGAGACTGGCGTAGAACCCTGAGATTACGAACGCCACGTAGAGATGCGCGCCGACGCGATAGCCGAGACTGCGCATGCGGCTTTCGCTCGACTTGATGCCTCGCAAGGCCAGGCCAAATGGCGAGCGTGTAAGTACCCAGTAGACCGCGAGGCACACCACCAGCACTGCGAGTACGAAGTAGTAATATTCGATCTTGGTATCGACGACATATCCTGCAAACTGCGGCGGAGGTACGTTCGTTACGCCATTGTCACCGCCGGTGAACGACGCCCACCGGTACGCAACGCCCCAGATGATGTAGCCGAACGCGAGCGTAATCAGGATGAAGTACACGCCGCGCGTACGCACCGACGCTGCAAATACGACGGCAAGCAATGTCCCAACGCATAGTCCGGCCAGCGATGCGGGAATCGTGGTCACGCCATGGCGAGTCTGCAGGATCGCGACCGTGTAAGCCGACACCGCAAAGAATGCCGCATGGCAAAGCGAGAACAAACCTGCATGGCCGAGCAGCAGATCGGCGGACAGCGCGAGCAAACCGAACACCAGAATCTGCGTAAGCAGCGCTACCCAGTATTCGCTCGCGACCAGAGGTACCGCGGCCAGCAGCGCGGCAAGGACGACAATGCCGACGATACGGAGATTCATCGTCAGTGCTCCTTGCCGAAGATTCCGGTTGGCCGGAACAGGAGCAGCACGGCCATCGGGCCGAACAGTACGAAGTAAGAGAAATCCGGCAACAGCCAGCGGCCAAATGCATCGAGCAGCCCGACCACGATACTGCCGATCACCGCGCCTTCAAGGCTGCCGAGACCGCCGACAATGACGACAACGAGTGCTAGAACAAGAATATTCCACTCTTCGGCTGGTGCGAGCGTCAGGATCGTGCCGCCGACGACGCCCGCAACACCCGCCAGGAACGAGGCAAGCGTCGACACCAGCACGAACAGAACGTTGACGTTGATACCGACGGCATTGACCATCTCGCGATCATCGACACCTGCGCGCACGACCGCGCCGATCTGTGTCTTGTGATAGAGCAGCCAAAGCGAGAATGCCGCGACCACACCAAGCAGGATGATCGCGATACGCAGTTTCGGATAATAAATGTCGGCGGGCAGAACCAGCGAACCGCGCAGATAGGACGGCAACGGAATCTTCAGGTTGTCGCCGCCCCAGATTACCAGACATGCCTCGCCCACGATGAAGGCGACGCCGACCGTCAGCAGGACTTGTGCAAGGTGATTTGATTCAATGGGGCGAATGAGAAAACGGTCGACGAAAAAGCCGAAGACGATGATTGCGGCACCGCCGGCCAGCAACGCAAGCTCGAAACTTCCGGTGGCGCGCATCACGGTCAGGCCGACATAACCGCCGAGCAGATAATATGCGCCGTAGGCCATATTCACGACGCGCATCAAGCCAAAGGTTACGGTGAAACCGCTGGCGAGCAAGAACAGCAGCGCCGCAAGCGACAAACCGTTGAGTACCTGGACGACGATAGCAGTCATTGATTCAAACGAGCGTTGGCGAAGGGGATAGAAAAATACCCGGGCGGCGCTTGCGCGCTGCCCGGGCTCCGAGTTTCGAGATCAGCGCTTGTAAGGACCGCGTGCCAGAAATTCTTCCGGCTTCCACGTCCAGAATTGCGACACTGCCTCGTAGGTCTTCACCGGCTTGTTCATCAGAATGTTGCCGAGCACCGGATGATTCACCTTCTCAACCCGCGAGATGTAAACGTTCTGGATCGGGTTGTCGTAGGCGTCGAGCTTTACCGGTCCGCGAGGAGCCTTCACTTCGGTCTTGCGGATGGTGTCGAGGAACAGCTTCTTGTTCTCGATGTCGCCGTTGATCTTGTCGAGCGCGGTCTTGATCCAGAGACCCGCGGTATATGCGGATTCGGCGAACCATGACGGCACGCGCTTGTAGAGCTTGATGTGCTCTTCGCGGAACGCAATGTTTTCGGGCGTATCGATGCCGGCGACATAGTGCAGCGAGTTGCTGACCAGGCCCACTGCACGCTCGTCGATCTGCGGCAGCACGTCTTCATGCAGCCAGTAGCCGCCGTAGATCTTGAACTTCTTGTCCATGCCGTAGTTGAACCAGTCTTCAAACAGGCGGATGCGATCCACGCCTGCAACGACTGCGATCACCGCGCCGGTACCGGCGGGAATGCTGTTCACGGTGGTGCCGTAGTCCTTGGTACCGACCGGATTCCAGATGATGCGATCGACCTTGCCACCGAGATCGGTAAAGGTCTTGATCGCGCCAAGCGTCACTTCGTGGCCGAAGGTATAGTCGGCCGCGATGAACGTGACGTTGCGAAGGCCGAGTTCCTTGTAGATGTATTCGCCCATCGGATGACCGATCTGGCTCGACGACACCGCGGTGCGAACGACAGTCGGTGTGCGCTTCCACTTCGTCACGTCGTCCGCGCCTGCGGGATCCATCACGAGCGGAATACCGGTTTCCGCGCTCACCTGCGCGACGGCCGGACCTTCGTGACCGCAAAGCGGACCGACGAGAAGATCGACCTTTTCCTGCAACGCGAGACGGCGCGCCTGTGTAAGCGCCTGGTCGGGATTACAGGTCGTGTCGGCGACCACGATTTCGATCTTTCGACCGCCCGCCACGTTGTTCACGCTGTTCCAGTACTGGCGGAAACCGTTGACCATTTCCGCGCCCGGCGATGCGAGCGGACCGGTGATCGGTGCAAGCAGGCCGATCTTGATCGGTTTCTTTTCCTGTACCTGTGCCGGCGTCGAGCCAAGCACGACCGACAGCGCAAGTACGGCGCTGCCGACAAGTAGACCGCGGATTTTTAGCATTCTCTCCTCCCTGGACGCTTGTGCCCGGGTTTTCCCCAGTGCTATGTGATCACAGATCACTGCTTTTGACCCCTGCTGTCAAGACGGTCAACGCAAAAGTTGTCGTATGAATCTCGAAGATCCCGCCCTCGCCGGCCTGCAACCCATCGACAACGAGACGCTGGGAAAGCGCGTCTATAATGAATTGCGCAATTTCCTGATGGTCGGCGGCGTGCAGCCCGGCGAAAAGTTGACGCTGCGCCAACTCACCACCGCGTTCGGCACCAGCCTGATGCCTGTCCGCGAGGCGGTTCATCGCCTCGCCGCGGAAGGCGCGCTCGAAGTCCTGCCCAACCGCGCGATCCGCGTACCGAAGATGTCGCGCGCGCGTTTCGACGAACTCGTAAAACTACGTGTGATGCTCGAAGGACTGGCTGTTGCGACCGCCTCGACGCGTATGAAGCCGCACGACATCGAGCACCTCGAAGAAACCAACGAGGGCTTCATCGCGGAAATGCGCAAGCCGCCGGAATCGCAACAGCCTTTTCTCCTGAACAAGGAATTTCATTTCACGATCTACCGCGCGGCCGAAATGCCTGTGCTGCTCGGCATGATCGAGAACATGTGGTTGCAATTCGGTCCCTTCCTTCACTTCTCAATGGGCGTGAAGGGGCGCATGGCGACCAACAAATTCGCGCCGGAATCGCACCGGCGCATGATTCAATCCATGAAAAGGCGGGACGGCGAAATCGGACGCAAGGCGCTGGAGGACGACATTCTGGGCGCAGTCGAACTCATTCTGCAGTTCGGCGACATTCCCGCATAGTTCGAGGGCAGACAATGAATTTCTCTATCCGCTTCGGCGCAAACTCCGGCGCGCAACGCAGCGAAGACGAACCGCTGATAACGGGACGCGGCCAATTCACCGACGATCTCGCAATGCCCGGACAAGCCTATGCTGCATTCACGCGTGCGCCGGTCGGGCACGCGAATGTTACGCGCGTCGATGCGAAAGAAGCGCTCGCGATGCCCGGCGTACTCGGCGTTTTCACCGGAGCGGATCTGGTCGCGGATGGCCTGGGCGGAATTCCACCCGTCGCTAGTGCGCCAGGCCGCGACGGCAAGCCAATGGTCGCGGCGCACATGCAGGTATTGGTACATGACCGCATCCGGTATGTCGGCGAGCCGGTCGCCATTGTCGTCGCTGAAAGCCTGCGGCAGGCACTCGATGCCGCCGAGCGCGTCGAAATCGAATACGAGATTTTGGAAAGCGCGTCGCATGTCGATCATGCGGTGGCAGCCGGCGCGGAGCCTTTGCATGAAGGCGCCCCCGGCAACATCGCGCTCGATTGGACCGATGGCGACGCGAAAGCAGCCGAAGAAGCATTCGCAAGGGCCGCTCACATCGAGAAAGTGAAGTTGGAAGATACTCGCGTCTCCCCTGTCGCAATGGAGCCGCGCGCGGCCATTGGCCAATGGGATGCGGAAAAGCAGCGCTACATTCTTACCGCCAGCACGCAAGGCGTGGCCGTTGTCCGCAAACTTCTCGCAGAAGGCGTATTCAAGGTGCCGCTCGACAAAATCCGCGTACTAACGCCGGATGTCGGCGGCGGTTTCGGCATGAAGGCCCAAGCCTACCCGGAATATGCCGCAGTGATGTACGCGGCGCGCAAAACCGGGCGCGCGGTGAAATGGCGCGCGTCGCGCATGGACAGCTTTCTCGCGGACTCCCACGGGCGCGACGGCGTGCTCGAAGGAGAGATGGCCTTCGACAAGGAAGGGAAAATCCTTGGATTCCGGATGCGGACCGCAGTCGGCATCGGCGCATATACGTCGCAATATGCCGCGATCTTTTCGACCGCCAACACGAAGAACTGCTTATCCAGCGTATATCGAATCCCGTGCATTACCATCGACGTGAAGATGGTGTTCACGAACGCTGCACCGCTCGGCCCCTACCGTGGTGCGGGCCGGCCCGAAGCGATCTATATGATCGAGCGGCTGCTGGATAACGCCGCGCGCAAGATGAAAATCGACCGCGTAGCGATCCGCCGCAAGAACCTGCTTCCGCCCGAAGCCATGCCTTACCAGACACCGAACGGACCGATTTACGACAGCGGTGAGTTCGAGAAATGCATGGACAAGGCCTTGCTGCTCGGAGACTGGAACGGATTTGAGAAACGCCGCGCGGAGTCGAAGGCCAATGGCAAATTACGCGGAATCGGCATGTGCTGCTTCCTCGAAGTAGCGGGCGGCATCTTGAACGAGAAAGCCGATCTGCGTTTCGACCCGGACGGCACCGCCGCAATCCGTCTCGGCGTGCAGGCCATGGGGCAAGGGCACCTGTCCACGCTACCGAAAGTCGTGGCCGACCGCCTTGGCATCGACATCACGAAAGTAAAGCTGATCGAAGGTGACAGCGACGAGGTGCCCGATGGCGTCCCCTCCGTCGCATCGCGCTCTCTGATGATGGCAGGAAGCGCCGCGGCGCTGGCTTGTGATGCCGCGATTGCCAAAGGTAAGCCCCTCGCCGCGCAAATCTTCGGCGTTGACGAAGCGATGGTTGAATACAAGGACGGCGATTACCGCGTTCCGGCGACTAACCACGTTATCTCCATTCTCGATCTCGCGCGGCGCGCGCCCGACCGGCAACCTATTCCGGCTTCGGCGCAGAGTTCGCTCAACTCCCTGTCCGAGTTTGTTTCGCCGCAGATGTCATTCCCGAATGGCTGTCATGTCTGCGAAGTCGAGATCGATCCGGATACCGGCGAAGTCGAAGTCGTGCGCTATGCTGCGGTCGATGACGTGGGTAACATTGTTCACGAAACCATCGTGGACGGTCAGGTTCACGGCGGCATCGCGCAGGGTCTCGGCCAGGTGCTTGGCGAACATGTCCAGTACAACGATGGCCAGCTCATCAACGCTTCGCTGATGGACTACTTCGTTCCGCGCGCGGACTCGATGCCGATGTTTAGGACCGGGCATCACGTCGTGCCTTGCACTACCAATCCAATCGGCGTGAAGGGTGCCGGAGAGTCCGGGGTCGCCGGCTCACTGCCTTCAGGCATTGAGGCGGTCATCGACGCGCTGTCCGAGTACGGCATCGAGCACTTCGACCTGCCTGCCTCGCCTGCCCGTGTGTGGGCTGCGATCAATGGCAAACTCTGAGCAAAGAACGTCTTACAAAAACGGAAAACGAACGATGGCGAGCGCAAAGAAAGTAATCGTAACCTGCGCTGTGACAGGCGCGATCCATACGCCAAGCATGTCTCCGCACCTGCCGATTACCCCGGATCAGATCGTGGCGGAGGCCGTTGCGGCCGCCGAGGCCGGGGCTGCAATCCTGCATTTGCACGCGCGCGACCCGGAAACCGGACGCCCGGATCAAACCCCGGAGGCTTTCGCGCGCTTTCTGCCGCGCATCAAGCAGCAGACCAACGCCGCCATCAACATCACGACCGGCGGAAGTCCTTACATGAAGGTTGAGGAACGCGTTCTGCCGGCGGCGAAGTTCAAGCCAGAAGTTGCATCCCTCAATATGGGGTCGATCAACTTTGCGCTGTTTCACCTTCTCGACAAATACAAAGACTTCAAGTTCCCATGGGAACGGGAGCATCTCGAAAACTCGCGCGACCTTGTATTCAGAAACTCGTTCAAGGACATCGAGTACATCCTGAAAACCTGTTACGATAACGGCACGCGCTTCGAGTTCGAGTGCTACGACATTGCCCATCTCTATAACTTGAAGCATTTCCTCGACCGCGGCCTCGTGAAGCCGCCGCTGTTTATACAGTCCGTGTTCGGATTGCTTGGCGGTATCGGCCCTCACCCAGAAGACGTGATGCACATGAAGCGCACTGCCGACCGGCTGTTTGGCGACTCCTATCGCTGGTCGGTGCTCGGCGCTGGCCGCAACCAGTTTCCGATCGCTGCCATGTCGGTCGCGATGGGCGGCAACGTCCGTGTGGGCCTCGAAGATTCGTTATGGGCAGGAGCCGGAAAGCTAGCGAAGTCGAATGCCGAACAGGTACGCCTGGTCCGTCAAATGATCGAAGGCCTCGGCCTTGAACTGGCTACGCCGGACGAAGCACGCGAGATCCTCTCGCTTAAGGGCGCTGACAAGACCGCTATCTGAACACTTCGCCCGCACGCGACGTCTAAAACAAAAACGCCCCGCAATAAGCGGGGCGTTTTCTTTGCCGACAGCTTGTCAGCGAATTTCAAACCACGGATCGCCGTGGGAACGGAACATCGTTTCCGACGGCGGGGTCTGCGGCACAAAGTTCTCGACGCGGTTGTCCGCTTCGGTCGCCTTGGAGGGTTTGACCTTGAAGGTCTTGATCAACTGCCCCATCGAAGCCAGCAGGCGGTATTCCGAGAAAATTTCGGCGTGCTGTGCAGTCAGTAGCGCCGCTTCCGTCGCGTAGGACGAGTTCTGCGTGTCGAGCAGGTCGAGCAGCGAACGCGAACCGATGCGGAATTGCTCCTGATACGAGCGCAGCAATTCGCGGCTCACCTGCAACTGACGGCGAAGACCGTCCGACTGCTGACGCAGCCAGATGCGGCGTTCCCAAGAGATGCGCGCTTCGTTTTCGACTTCACGATGCGCAGTGCTGATGGCCATGCGCAATTCGCTGGCGCGGCGGACCTGCTCTTCGCGGGTCGCAATGTCGATGCCGCCGTTAAAGATATTCCAGCGCGCCACCAGCTCGGCTCTGTAATCCTCGGTGCGGCCCTGAATATTCGCGCGGTCATTACCGCGGTTCGCGGAGACTTCCGCGTTGATGCGCGGATAGAAGACCGATTCCGCGTTTCGAATCTGCGCAAGCTGTGCGTCGAGTTCGGCGTTGCGGATTTTCAGCAGCGGGTTTTCACGGCGTGCGATGCCCAGCACGATATCGAGCGTTGCCGGGAGTTTGTTGCGCACGATCGGGATCGGCCCGGTCGCGCCGATCGGCAGACCGACCAGTTGAATGAAGCGCGACTCCGCCTGCACGAGATCGTCCCGCAGTTGCTGGATGCGGATCTGGGCAGCGAGGAAACGTTCCTGTGCTTGCTGCTGGTCGGCGACCGAAAGCGCCCCGCCCTGCGCACCCTTGGTCACGTCACCGAGAATGCCCTGGTGGAAAACGAGGTTCCGTTGCGCGCTTTGCAGCAGCGTGCGGAGGCGAACGATATCGATGTATTCGCGCGCGACAGCGAGCGCGATGAATTCCGACCGCTCGAATACGCGGTGCGCGGCACTGTCGAGACGCGCCGCCTGGCGCTGCATTTCCGAAAGCGCAGCGAAGCCATCGAACACGCGCTGGCTGCCTACGATCCGCACTTCATTCGGGCGGAAGTCGTCTTCGAGACCGTTCGGGATGGTTGCAGGAGTGGTGTAGCGCTGACGGCCGGTCCGCAGTTCGCCGTCGATACGGGGCAAGAACAACCCACGCGCCTGCCGGAGTTGAAAACCAACAGCCTCGCGGTTGTAAATCGCTTCGCCGATCTGCGGGTTGCTTGCGACGGCAACGGAAATGGCCTCTTCAAGGCTCATTCCGCGCGCAGGCATCGCGCCAAATGCGACGATCAGCGAACTGATCGCCGCAGCCGTGGCGCTCGTTTGGCTGGTTGCCTTCCCTTGTCAGGCCAACGCCCAGCGGCGACTCGAGGTGCCCCAGTTCGACCTACTACCTGAGGTGGAAGTCCCTGAGCCTCCCGCACCCGGGCCGCGCCGTCACGATCCCTGGACCATTGTGCGTCCGCCTGAGCCGGCGCTTCCGGCGCCGCCACCCGGCCCTAAACAGGATTTCTCGCCCTGGACGCAGTGCAACCTTCCGCAGTTGCCTGAGGACAACGTAAGATTCTGTACCGACGTCGTTCTCGACGACAAGGAAAGCATCGAACGGCGTGCCGCGGCCTATCTTGCGAGAGCCTATGCGCGCGAGCGGCAATTTCTCAGCGTTCTCGCCATCGCCGATCTCACCGATGCGATCGAACTGGATCCGAAGCTGGCGCTGGCCTACTACCGGCGCGGCGCGCTCTGGCAACGCGAGCGAAATCACGATGCCGCTTTGCGCGACTTCAACGAAGCTTTGAAGCTGCAGCCGCGCGACGCCGCACTCTTTGTCGCGCGCGGTACTTCATTGCGAGCAAAAAAGAACCTGCCTGCTGCGATCCGTGATTTCGACCGCGCGATCGCGCTTAACAAATCTTCGGAGGCCGCATACTACGAACGTGCGCTGGTACATCTCGATCAGGGCAAACCCGAAGCTGCGTTACAGGACCTGCAAGCGTCCCTGAAGCTGAATGCAAAAATCGGGACGACGTATTACGCGCTCGGCAATGTTTATCGCGCCCTTGGGCAAAAACCACAGGCGCAACTCGCGTTCGATAAAGCCGTGCAGACCGACCCGACCCTCGAATTGTTCGTACTCGCAGCCAAGGGCGAAGCCTATTTGCAGGACGGAGACTGCAAGGCAGCGCTCGACCAGCTCGACCGGGCACTCAAGATCAATCCCCGCTCGCCTCCTTTGCTGAACAACCGCGCCGCGTGCCTTCGCAAAACCGGACGCTTCGAAGAGGCGATCCGCGACCTGAATATCGCGATTGCGATCGTGCCGAATAACCCGGAACTGTTCACCGGCCGCGGACTCGCGTTCCTTTCGCTCCGCGAACGCAACAAGGCGCAGGCCGACTTCGACCTTGCGCTAAAGGTCAAGCCAGACTTCATTCAGGCCCTTCGCTATCGCGGCCAACTCTTTCTGGCGGCTAAGGATTTTCCTCGCGCGACGAGCGACCTAGAAAGGGCTTCTCGCGACGCTTCGAACCCCGACGTAATCGCGGAATATGGCTTTGCCCTGCTGATCGCAGGCGACAACGCTGGCGCGAACAAGCAATTCGAACGGGCATTGCAGATCGATGCCGACCATCCGTTGTCGGTGTACGGTCGGGGTTATCTCAAACGGAAAGACGGCGACGTCAGCGCCGGAGAAACCGACATGGTGCTGGCACTGCGCAAGCAGCCCGAAATCCTCGACTGGCTCGACAGCATCGGCTTCAAACTCTAGCCGCGGGTCCAGCCGGGCTTCCGCTTCTCAAAGAACGAAGCCAATCCTTCCTGCCCTTCCACGCTGGCCATGCGGTCCGCGATATTCCCGGCGGTGAGACCGATGAGGCCGTCGTCGAGCGGGCGGCTTGCGACCTCGCGGATGAGTTTCTTGATGTCGGCAATCGCGCCGGGAGCGCCTTGCAGCAACATCGCGACAACCTCGCCGCCCCGCGCAGCAAGCGCTGCTTCGTCCGGTACGATTTCGTGCACGAGCGCGATACGGCGCGCCTCCACGGCATCGAAGCGTTCGCCGGTCAGAAAATAACGGCTAGCTTGCCGCGCACCAATGGCGGCGACTACATGCGGCGAGATCGTCGCCGGAGTCAGGCCAAGGCGAACCTCCGAGAAGGCAAAGCGCGCATTTTCGGTTGCAACTGCAATATCGGCGGCGGAAACGACGCCGGTTGCGCCTGCCATGCAGTTGCCGTGCATCAGTGCGAGCACCGGCTGCGGAAGATCACGCAATGCTTTCAACATGTTAGCCATTGCCAACGTGCCGGAAAGGTTTTCCTCGCGCGAAGCGGCTCCAGCCTTGCGCATATAATCGAGGTCGCCGCCGCCGGAGAAACTCGCTCCCGCGCCTTTGATTACGACGACACGCACATCTTTGCTGTTACCCACGCGCTCCCATGCGGCGGCAAGCGAGCGTACTACTTCGTCGTTGAACGCATTGTGCAAGGCTGGCCGGTTCAGCGTGACTTCCGCCACCGCTCCCTTCGCCTCGAACAGAACCACGGGGCTCGTCATGACGTTCACATCCCCATCTGACGCGCGGCGAGGTCTTTCATGATTTCCTCGGTGCCGCCGCCGATCGCATTGACCTTCACTTCGCGATAGATGCGTTCGACCTTCGCACCGCGCATGAAACCCGCACCGCCGAAAATCTGAACGGCTTCGGACGCGCAGAAGGCAAGCGTTTGTGTCGCCTGGTTTTTCAGCATGCAAAGATCGGCCACGGGACTTTCGCCCTGATCCAGCGCCCATGCCGTGCGCTCCAGCAGCGCCTGCGTAGCAACGATGCGCTGTGCCATGTCGACCAGCTTATGCCGGATCACCTGATGCTTGATGATCGGCTTGCCGAAGGTTTCGCGCAGCTTCGCATAGGCCAGCGCCTCCTCGTAGGCGACGCGGGCAAAGCCATTCGACGAAGCCGCAAGCGACAGCCGCTCGTCGTTGAAATTGAGCATCACCGCCATGAACCCTGCGTTTTCCTTGCCGATCAGGTTCTCAGCAGGCACGCGACACTCATCGAAATGCAGGGTCGCGGTGTCGGACGCCCACCAGCCCATTTTCTTGAGCGGCGTCCGCGAAAAGCCCGGCGTATCGCGCTCGATCACGATCAGCGAAATTCCGCCCAAACCCGGCTCGCCGGTGCGCACGGCGACCGTATAAAAATCCGCGCGCATGCCGGACGTGATGAAAGTCTTTTCGCCACGAATGACGTAATGGTCGCCGTCGCGCCGCGCGGTTGTTTTGATATTCGCAACATCCGAACCCGCGTTCGGCTCGGTGATCGCAAGCGCGGATATTTTCTCGCCCGCGAGCACAGCGGGAAGTACCTTTTGCTTCAGTGCTGCCGAGCCGAGCTTCGCAACCGGCGGAGAGCCGATGGTGTGGCTCATCAGACCCGCCGCGACGCCGCCGCTACCGGCCTTTGCCAGTTCCTGTGCGGCGGCAATCAGGTGAAAGCGGTCGGCCGGTATGCCGCCGAACTCCTCCGGAAATCCAAGTTGCAACAGGCCGATCTCCGACGCCTTTTTATATAATGCGCGTGGAAATTCTCCGACCTCATCCCACTCGTTTGCAAACGGCTCAATTTCCTTCGCGACGAAACGCGCAACCGTTTCGCGGAAAGCTTCATGCTCCGCCGTGTAATAAGGCGACTTCCGCACCGTTCCGGTCATGACAGACCGAGCAGCGACCGCGCTTCCGCCGGGGTCGCTACCTTGCGCCCTGCTTCGCGGGCGTAGTACGCGAGCGTTTCGATCAGGGGTCCGTTGGACGACGCCCTCGCCCCATCCGGCAGATAGAACGTATCCTCGACACCTGTGCGTAACTGCCCGCCGAGTTCTGCTGCGCGCCGGTGCAGCGGCCAGATGTTCTCGCGGCCGATGGCCGTGACACTCCATAGCGCGTCGTTTTCGGTCAGCCGCGTCAGCAGCGGCAGCAACTCCGGTTCTGCCGGCATCCCGGATTCCACGCCCATCACGAAGTTGTATTGCAGCTTGCCCGCATACATTCCGGTGCGGCGAAACATGCCGACCGAGCGCACGATGCCGGTATCGAAACATTCGAATTCGGGGCGCGTATTACATTCGCTCATGACGGCGAGAAACTTGCCGACCTTCTCGACCGGATTGTCGAACAACAGTGGCGGCCATGCCCACTTTCCGTCCGCTCTCACCTTCAGGTAGTTGAGCGATCCGGCGTTGCAGGCCGCGATCTCCGGTTTCGTGGCGCGGATACATTCCAGCGGGCCGCTCACGTCTGCACCGACCACGCCGGTGGTCTGGTTGACGATCACGCCCGGACAAGCCGCACGGATCGCATCCACGCAATCTCGCGCGACGTTCGTCTCCCACGAAGGAAGATGTCCCTTGCCATCCGCCTGTTGCCGGAAATGAACATGGATCACGGCGGCCCCCGCATCGCATGCAATCTTTGCTTCGTGCCCAAGTTGTTCGGGCGTCACAGGCACGGGATGCTGTTTCGGATCGGTCAGCACGCCCGTGATCGCGCAGGTAATGACGGCGAAGTCGCTCATGCTCAATGCCTCGCAACGGATGGCGCAGCCATCGCAATTTCGATTTCGGCAAGCATCTGGCCCGGCACGACCTGATCGCCCGCGTTGACGGCGATGGATTTCACCTTGCCGCCGGTGCGCGCGAGGATGTGGTGTTCCATCTTCATGGCTTCGAGCACCATCAGCGACTGTCCGGCAGCGACGGTGTCACCTGCCGCGACCGATACTTGCGAAACCTTCGCGTTCAGCGGAGCGCGGGAAATGCCGTCGCTGTCCTCTTCACGTTTGCGCGCAGGCTGGCGGTAGGTCTCGCGCTCGAAACGGTAATCGACGCCGCCGGCTTGCAACCAAAGCTCGTTATCGTTCCATGCGTGGGCAACCTCGTCTTGCACGGCATCGAATGTCATACTCGCATTGTTGGTAGCGATGGTCGTGCTGCCGGATGACGATGAGATTATGCCGCGCCGCAACTCACCATCATGCGAAAGCCACCAGACGCGCGGCAATGGCGCCGCGTTGCTCCAGCCATTCCACGCAGGATCGGCAGGTGCTTGCGCATCCCTGCGATCGGCCAGCAATGCTGCAAGCATCCAGACATCTTCGGCCGCTTTATCTTTGCGGCTTTCGTCATCCGGAAAATGTTCGGGAATGAACGCCGTCGAGACATCAATACCTGTACGGAATGCGGGATGCCGCAACAGCTTTACGAGAAAGCCGCGGTTCGTGGTAACGCCGAGCAGGCTTGACCGCTCCAGCGCATCGGCCAGTTTTTCGAGGGCCTCGTTTCGCGTTTCGCCCCATGCAATCACCTTGCCGAGCATGGAGTCGTAGAAGGGAGATATTTCCATGTCCTCGCGGAGCATCACCTCGAAGCGGGCATCGCCCGCTGCGCGCCAGTGGAGCACCTTTCCGGTACGCGGCAGAAAACCTTTCGCGGGATCTTCGGCGCAGAGCCGCGCTTCGATGGCGTGGCCCTTGATTCCGATTTCGCTCTGCTTCTTCGGGAGCAATTCGGCGCGCGCAACACGCAACTGCCATTCGACCAGATCGAGGCCGGTGATCATCTCGGTCACGGGATGTTCGACCTGCAAGCGCGTATTCATTTCCATGAAGTAGAAATTGCCCTCGCGGTCGAGCAGGAATTCCACCGTGCCCGCGCCTGCGTAACCGATCTCCCTTGCGACCGCCGTTGCGGCCGCACCCATCTTTTCGCGTAGCTTTGCGTCCACCACCGGCGATGGCGCTTCCTCCAGCACCTTCTGATGACGCCGCTGCACCGAACAGTCGCGCTCGCCGAGATGCACGACATTGCCGTGATTATCCGCGAACACCTGTATCTCGACATGGCGCGGGCGTTCGACCGCACGTTCCAGAATGAGCCGGCCATCACCGAACGCCTTCTTCGCTTCACTGGAAGCCGCACGCAGTTCCGGAACGAAATCCTTCTCTGAAGCGACCTTGCGCATGCCGCGCCCACCGCCACCGGCGGAAGCCTTGATCATCACCGGAAAGCCGATGCGCTTTGCTTCTTCCAGAAAGCGCGCTTCGCTTTGTTCATCGCCGTCATAGCCCGGCACCACCGGGATGCCGGTCTTTGCCATGCGCTGCCTTGCGGCGGCCTTGTCGCCCATCGTGGAAATCGCAGCGGGCGGCGGCCCGACGAAGACCAGCCCTGCGTCCGCCACTGCCTGCGCGAAAGCAGCATTCTCGGAGAGAAAGCCATAGCCGGGATGAACCGCGTCCGCCCCGCTTTCACGTGCGGCGGCGATAATCTTCTCGATGACGAGATAAGACTCAGGAGCCGTCTTTCCGCCGATGCCAATCGCTTTATCGCAAGCCGCAGCATGCGTATCCGCGCCGTCGGCGTCCGAATAAACCGCGACCGTCTCGATGCCCATGGCTCTCGCCGTGCGCGCGATGCGCAGGACGATCTCGCCGCGATTGGCAATAAGAAGACGCGAGAGTTTCCGCATCACTGCGTCCGCGGCGGCAGGATGCCCATGTATTTCGCGATGATGGAGAGCATGACTTCGTCCGCTCCAGCACCGATGGAAACAAGCCGCCCGTCACGAAACAGCCGCGACACCTGATTCTCCCAGGTGAAGCCCATGCCGCCCCAGTATTGCAGGCATTCGTCAGCGACCTGTCGAACCAGACGCCCGGCCTTCAGCTTCGCCATCGAGGCGAGCTTGGTCATGTCGCCGCCAGCGACCAGCATCTCGGTGGTGCGATAAACCAGCGCGCGCAGCGCCTCGACCTCGCTCTGCAATTCCGCCAGCTTGAAGTGTACGCTTTGGTTGTTCAGCACCGGCTCGCCGAAAATCTTGCGTTGGCGCGTGTAGTCGATGGTGTCGTTGATCGCGGTTTCCATCATCTTGAGGCAATTGGCGGCACCCCATAGCCGCTCCTCCTGAAACTGGAGCATCTGGTAGGTGAAGCCCTTGCCTTCGTCGCCGATGCGGTTCCGCTGCGGCACGCGCACACCGTCGAAATGGATGAGCGCCGTGTCGGAGGCATTCATGCCGATCTTCTTGATCTTCTTCTCGATGGAGACGCCCTTCGACTTCATCGGGATGACGATGAGCGATTTGTTGCGATGCGGGTCGCCGTCCGATGTGTTGGCGAGGCAGCACATGAAATCCGCCTGCGTGCCGTTCGTGATCCACATTTTGCCGCCGTCGATCACATAGTCGTCGCCGTCCTTGCGGGCCTTGGTCTTGATCGAGGAAACATCCGAACCCGCGCCCGGTTCGGAAACACCGATGCAAGACAACAAATCACCTGCGATAGCAGGCGCGAGAAACTCCTTCCGCAACTCGTCGGAGCCGAAGCGCGCGAGCGCAGGCGTCGCCATGTCGGTATGAACGCCGATAGACATTGGCACACCGCCGCAACGGCACGCGCCGAGTTCCTCGGCCATGATCACGGAATAGGAATGGTCCAACCCGGCGCCGCCATAGGCTTCCGGCTTGGTCAGGCCGAGAAGTCCGAGCTTGCCTAGTTTCTTGATGACTTCATGCGCAGGATAGGTTTCCGCATCTTCCCATTCATTGACATGCGGGTTCAGTTCTTCCTGCACGAAGCGCGCAATCGTGCGGCGGACGGCCTCGTGTTCCTGCGTGAACATGGTCTTCTCCCTTACGGACGTGCGACGCCGAAGCTGGTCGGCCGCAAATGTTTTCGTTGTCCCGCCCGGCAAACCGAAAGCGCAAACGCGATTACGTTGCGCGTGTCGCGCGGATCGATCACGCCGTCGTCCAGCATCCGGCCGGATGTGTAGAACGCAGGCATCTGCCGCTCGAAATTCTCGATCACCTTCTGCTTCAACGCTTCCAGCATCGCCATATCGGCGCCGTTGCCCTTGGCCTTCGCGGCGTCGGTCATGACGTTGACCATCGTGTTTGCCGCCTGCTCCGCGCCCATCACGGACGTCTTCGCGTTCGGCCACGAGAACAAGAAATCCGGATCGAAGCCGCGGCCGCACATGCCGTAATTGCCCGCGCCATAGGACGCGCCGCACATGATGGTGACTTGCGGAACGGACGCATTGGCAACGGCCTGAATCATCTTCGAGCCGTGCTTGATCATGCCGGCGCGTTCCGGCTCCTTGCCGACGAGATAGCCGGTGGTGTTTTGCAGATAGACCAGCGCGACATCGCTCTGGCAGCACGCCTGAATGAAATGCGTGGCCTTGTTCGCTCCGGCAGGATCGATGGGGCCATTGTTGGTGAGGATGCCCACCTGCTCGCCGCAAATGCTCGCGTGCAGACAGACCGTGCCGGGGCCGTAATCGGCCTTGAATTCGAGAAGTTCGGAATCGTCAACGATGCGCGCCGCAACCTCGCGCATATCGACAGGCTTGCGGCCATCCTTCGGCATCAGGCCGAGCAGATCATCCGCAGGCAGGCGCGGCGGTTTCACGCCTTCCCCCGAAGGCCACTCGTCTCTTGCGCCAATACTCTTCATAAGGTCGCGCACGATACGGATGCCTTCGGCATCGTTGTCGGCGAGATACTCGGCAAGACCCGAAACCGAGCCGTGCATCTGCGCACCGCCGAGTTCTTCGTCGGTGGCGATTTCCCCGGTCGCGGCTTTCAGCAATGGCGGACCGGCAAGAAATGCCTTCGCGCGGTCGCGTACCATCACGACATAATCGGAAAGCCCGGTCATGTAGGCCCCGCCCGCAGTAGACGAGCCATGGACCAGCGCGACCACAGGGTTGCCTGCCGCCGAGAGCCGCGCGAGACCGCAGAAGTTGCCCCCGCCCCGCACGAAGTCTTCCACGCGGTAGCCGAGCAAGTTAGCGCCCGCCGACTCGACGAGGTGGATGAACGGCAGTTTGTGATCCAACGCGATGCTCTGCGCACGCTGAAATTTCTCCAGCCCCATGGGCTGCAGCGCGCCTGCGTCGATGCCGGAGTCATCGGCGATGATCAGGCAACGCACGCTGGAAACGTAACCGATACAGACCGCGATGCCGCTTCCCGGAATCGAAGCCGCCGGGTCAGGCTTGTCCAGCATATAGCCGGATAGCGCAGAGAGTTCGAAAAACGGCGCATTGGCGTCAAGCAGAAGCGCGAGACGTTCACGCGGGAGCAACTGCCCGCGCTTGGCGAAGCGCGGACCCGCTTTCGCGGACGTATCGCGCGTGCGTTGTTCCAACGCCCGCATCGCGGCAATTTGCGCCAGCATGTATGCGCGATTGTCCTCAAAGGCGGCGTCGCGCGAGATGCGGGATACAAACACCGGCATCGTTTCAGTCCTGCAACACTTTCGGGGCTACTGCGCGATGGAAGCCGTCGTAAACCGCATTGGCTTTGCGTTGCGGCGACAGCGGCATGTGACGCCGCGCGTTCGGCGCGCCGCCATCGACGCGCAGACACGAACCGGAAATGAAAGCCGCGCCTTCGGAAAGCAGGAACATGACGGCGGAAGAGACTTCCGCCTCGCGGCCGATACGCGCGAGCGGTACATGCTCTGAAAGCCCACGGATCATCTGCTGCATGGCGGGCGGATAGGTATCGAGGCCGCTCGAAGCGATCCAGCCCGGCGCAACCGCATTGACACGCACCGGCGCCCATTCCACCGCGGCGGTTTCGGTGAAATTGAGCATGCCCGCGCGGGCCGCGCCGCTATGGCCCATGCCGGGCATACCGCCCCACATGTCCGCGATGATGTTCACGATGGCGCCGCCGCGCCCCTTCATCGACTGCGTGTAGCATTCGCGCGCGAACAGGAAGCCGCCCATCAGGTTCGTGTTCAGGACGGCCTGCCAGCCATTTGCGGAGATTTTTTCCAAAGGTGCGGGAAACTGGCCACCAGCATTGTTCACCAGTGCGTCGACGCGGCCGTGCTTTGCAACGACCTGCGAGACGGTTTCCTTCACGCGCGCTTCGTCACGAATGTCGCTCGCGAAAAAATCCGCCTTACCGCCGTCCTCGGCGATCTCGTTCGCGACTTTTTCCAGATTCTCCGCGCGGCGGCCGATCAGCACGACATGGGCACCAAGTGCGGCCGCTTCGTGCGCGATGCACCGGCCGATGCCGCTGCCTCCACCGGAAACGACAACGATCTGCCCCTCCAGCAAGCCCTGACGGAATACGGAGCGATACTGCATGAGCGCTCCTACCGTCTCGCCTTGCGCGGCATCGAAACCACATTTCCGGGTTCCGGCGTGCGCAGGCAGAAGGTGACGGCGCGTTCCGCGAGTTGCTCTATCGTGAGGCGTTCGCCCGCGCGGTACCATTGCGCGGTCCAGTTCAACGCGCCAAAGAGAAACAGACGGTCCATGCGCGTCGGCATCGCCCAGTCGCCGCTCTTGTCGAGTTCGGCGATAACGCCGTCCCAGATCGCTTCATAGCGATCCTTGATCGCGACCACGCGTTTGCGCTCCGGGCGGCCCATGGATTTCCACTCGTATAAAAGAAGTGGAATGAAGTGCTGTTCGGGCAGCAGCACTGTGCGAAGGTGTGTCAGCACCAGCTTGCGAAATTTCTCGCGCGGCGGAGACTTGTCGCCGGCAATCTCCTCAATCTGCGCAAGCGCCTGACGCATACCCTCCTCGACCGCGGCCGCGAGGATGTCGTGCTTGGTCTTGAAGTAGTAAAACCAGCTACCGGACTGGATGCCGGCGGCGGACGAAATATCGCGCACCGTGGTTTTGTCGTAGCCCTTCTCACGAAACAGCTTCGCGGAAATAGCAATCAGTTCCGAGCGGCGATCTTCTTCGGCACGCGGAGACCGCGTGCGTTTCGCGGTGTTTGCCGCGCGGTGTTTTCCGGAAGCCGCCATGACGCAAACTCCAAAGAGGAAACCGGCACGCCCATTTCGGGCGCGCCGGTTTTTCGCGATCAGTACTTGACGTTTTCGTCGATCACCTTGAAGCGGCCGCCCGTCACCTGATGCATGATGACTACCTTCGAACCCTGACGGACGTTCGGGCCGAATGCGACCTGCGGTCCGCCGAAGATCGAGCGGAACGCTTTCGTGTTCTCAAGCGCCTTGATGAAGCCGTCCGTGGTCAGCTTCGGTCCGGCATCTTGCAGCGACTTCACTAGCAGGTCAGCCATCACCTGCCCGTAGAACGCACCAATGTTCGGATCGGCGTTGAACTTCGCCTTGTAGGCATCCCACCACTTCTGGACTTCCGGCGAAGCCGTGTCGCGGTACGGCATCACGAAACCGGAGGCGACGTAGAGGCCTTCGGTCGCGTTACCCGGCGCGCTGGCAACGATCTGGTCGAAGCTGGCGGAGGTAGACACGAAATCGACATCGGTCCAGCCGAGCTTGCGTGCAGTCGCATACGGGATGATCGCGTCGCGGACGATCACGCCCATCGCCACGATCTCGCAACCGGCGGCACGGAGCTTGGTGATCTGCGCGCTGAAGTCGGTGTCGGTCGGACGGTTGGTCGCCGTCTCGACGATCTTGAACTTCATCGTCTTCGCGAGATCCTGCACACCTTCCAGGATTTCCTTACCGAAGTCGGTTTCCTGATAGAGCACGCAGACCTTGTCTTTCTTCTTGGTCTCGACAAGGTACTTCACGCCGGCGCGGATCTGCTCGTGATAAAGCGAGAAGAAGATGCCGAACTTCAGTTTGTGGAATGGCTCACTCATGGAGCGCGCGGCCGTAACCGGGAACAGGTTCGGTACGCCCGCCTTGAGCTGGTCGGGCAGCACCGCATTGTTCATCGGCGTGCCCATCGCCGCGACGATGGCGAACACGTTGTCCTTCTGGATCAGCTTGTTCGCGGCCTGTACGGCGCGCGGGATCTGGTATTGCGCATCCTCGACGATGTAGCGGATCTTGCGGCCATGGATGCCGCCAGCCGCGTTCACCTCGTCGATCTTCATGCGGATCGCATTGGTCGAAGTCGTGCCATAGGACGCCGCCGGGCCGGAAAGGTCCGTGTGGGTACCGATGATGACTTCGTCTTTGGTGACGCCGCGCTGCTGCGCGGTCGCAACCATCGTGCTTCCGGCGAACGACAAAAGCGTCGCACCGAGAAGAAGTCTGGACAGTTTCATGGTTTCACTCCCTGCTCTTCGTTTGGCGTTTCTTACGTCTGTCACGCACCGGCGTACATTTCGTCGATGAGTGTCTTGTACTTCTCGCTGACGAATTTTCTTTTTAATTTCATGGTCGGCGTCAGCTCGTCGTCTTCGGCGGTGAGTTGCTGATCGATCAGGCGAAACCGCTTGATCGTCTCGACTCGCGCGAAATTCCTGTTGACCTTCTCGATCTCGCTTTCGATCAGATCCTGCACTTCCTTGGTCCGGCAAAGAGAAGCGAAATTCGTGAACGGTACGTCGCGGTCCTGCGCGTATTTTACGACATTGTCGTAGTCGATCATCACCAGTGCGCTCAGGAACTTGCGCTGGTCGCCGATCACGACCGCATCGGAGATGAACGGCGAGAACTTCAACTGGTTCTCGATCTCGGAAGGCGTGATGTTCTTGCCGCCCGCGGTGATGATGATGTCCTTCATGCGGTCCGTGATGCGGAACCAGCCCTGATTGTCCTGCGCGCCAACGTCGCCGGTATGCAGCCAGCCATCGACAATGGTTTCTGCGGTCTTGGACGGATTGTTCAGGTAGCCCATGAACACATGAGGCCCGCGCAGCAGGATTTCGTTTTCGCGGCTGAGCTTGACCTGCATGTTCGGCATGGCGACGCCGATGGTGCCAAGGCGCAACTCTCCCGCGCGCGGACAGGTGACGATGCCGACGCTTTCGGTCTGGCCGTAGACCTCGCGCAGGTCGAGGCCAATCGAGTGATACCACTTGATGAGATCAGGCGAGATCGGCGCGGCGCTGGTCACGATCCAGCGCGTACGATGCAAGCCGACCATGCGCTTCAGATTGCGCAGCACCATCACATCGGCGAGCCAAAACATCGACTTCTGGAAAGCGGTCGGCTCCTTCCCCTCCATCTTGCGCTCGGCAATCTTGTTGCCGATGCCAAGCGCTGCCTTGTAAGCAAGCTGGCTGAGTGGGCCGGCATCCTTCAGACGCAGGATCAGGCTGGAATAGAATTTCTCCCAAAGCCGCGGCACGGCGAAGAACACCGTCGGCTGCACTTCCTGCATGTTCTCGACGATGGTTTCCGGGCTTTCCGCGAAGTTCACCACCGTTCCGGCGACGATCTGCCAGTACGCGGTGAACGAGCGCTCAGCGATGTGGCAAAGCGGAAGAAAAGAAAGCTGCTCGTCGCCTTCGCGCAGGTCGAACGCGTTCCCGACGTTCATCATCTGGAACAGGATGTTGCGGTGGCTGATCATCGCACCCTTCGGCGCGCCGGTGGTACCGGAGGTGTAAATCAGGATCGCGAGGTCGCCGGGCTTACCGGCGGCAAGTTGCTTGTCCCAGTAATCCGGATTCTTTTTCTCAAATTCGCGGCCAAGTTCCAGCAGATCTTCGAATTTGATGACCATCGGATCGGAGAAATCGGACAATCCCTCCTGATCGACGACAATAATCTTCTTCAGGCTTGGACAACGATCACGGACCTCGAGAATCTTGTCGAGCTGCTCGTCGTTCTCCGCGATGAACACTTTCGTGTTGCTGTCGCTGACGATGTATTGCACCTGCTTGGCGGAGTCGGTCGTATAGACGCCGTTGGTGACGCCGCCGATCGCCTGCGTGCCGAGATCGGCGTAGAGCCATTCCGGCATTCCTTCCGCCATGATCGCGACCACGTCGCCGCGCGCGACGCCGAGCGACGCGAGACCTAGGCCGGTGTGCTTTACGTTCTCACCGTATTGCGCCCATGTAGTCGAGCGCCAGATGCCGAGGTGCTTGTAGCGCATCGCGATCTTGTCCTTGCGCTCCAGCACCTTGCTCCAGAAATAGCGCGGCAGCGTTTCGCGGTCGATCAGGTTCAGGATCGAGGAATCGACTTCGACGCCGGTAACGGGATCGCGGGACAATGCCATGTTCATGCGATGTCTCCTGCCTCTCTCAACGCCACGTTTTCCGCTTTTTCCAGCGGCGCTTGCCGCGCACGCCTTCCTGCTTCATGCCGAGGTAGAATTCCTTGATGTCTTCTTTTTCGAGCAGGCGCGCACAGGTGTCTTCCATCACGATGCGGCCGACTTCGAGCACGTAACCATAGTCGGCGGCATGGAGCGCGACGTTCGCATTCTGCTCGACTAGCAGGATCGTGGTCTTCTTCTCTTTGTTGATGCGGCCGACGATCTCGAAGATTTCCTTCACCAGCTTCGGCGAGAGGCCGAGCGACGGCTCGTCGAGCAGAAGCAGACGCGGTTTCGCCATCAACGCGCGGCCGATTGCCAGCATCTGCTGCTCGCCGCCGGACATGGACCCGGCTGCCTGGTTCGCGCGTTCGCGCAGCCTCGGGAAGTAGCCGTAGATTTCCTCGATGTCCGCCTCGATGCCGCCGTCGCGGCGCGTGAACGCCCCCATGAGCAGGTTTTCGCGTACGGTGAGGAACGGGAAGATTTCGCGCCCTTCCGGAACATGGCCGATGCCGAGCCGCATCACGCGGTCGGGGTCCATGTTCTTGATCTCCTTGCCTTCGAAAACGATGCTGCCCTTCTGCAAATCCATCACGCCGGAAATAGCCTTCAAGATCGTGGTCTTGCCCGCTCCGTTCGCGCCCAGCACGGTGACGATCGCGCCTTCCGGCACTTCGAGGCTGACGCCGCGAATGGCCATGATCGGCCCGTAATAGGTCTCGATGTTGCGTAGCGTGAGGATCGGTTCGCCCATCGTCACGTCCCCAGATACGCTTTTACGACTTCGGGATGCTCCTGCACCTCGCGCGGCGTCCCGGTCGCGATCACGCGCCCGTAGTTGAGCGCCAGCACCTCGTCGGATACCTCGCTCACCAGCGCCATGTCGTGTTCGACCATCAGCACGGTGATGCCAAGTTCGTTCTTGATGTCGTGGATCCAGAACGCCATGTCCTCGGTCTCTTCGGTGTTGAGGCCGGAGGAAGGTTCATCTAGGAGGATCAGTTTCGGCTCGCTGCACAGCGCGCGGCCGACTTCGACCACTTTGCGCACGCCATACGGCAGACCAGCGATCAGGCTGTCGCGGTAATGTTCGAGGTCGAGGAAATCGATGATCTTCTCCGCCCTCTCGCGGTGCTCGACTTCCGCGCGACGCACGGACGGCGTGAACAGGATTTCCGAAAGCAGTCCGGTGTTGCGATGCGCGTGGCGGCCGAGCAGCAGGTTCTGCAAAACGGTTGCGTGCTCGAACAGCTCAATGTTCTGGAAGGTGCGCGCGATGCCAAGACCGGCCACGCGATGCGGCGCAACATTCGTGATTTCGTTGCCGGCAAAATACAAGCTGCCCTGCGATGGATCGTAGATGCGGCTGATCAGATTGAACAAGGTGGTCTTGCCCGCGCCGTTCGGCCCGATGATGGTGAAGACCTTGCCCTGCTCCACGGCAAAGCTCACGCCATCGACGGCGCGGATACCGCCGAACTGTACGGCTACGTCTTTCGCCTCGAACAACACGGTCACCGGAAGCGCTCCGACTTGGTGTAGGACTTCTGGCGCTTGAAGGTCGCGCGCTTGTAGAGCGGGAACAGCGAGAAATAGAGCTTGATCTTGCGCCAGCGGCCGTAAATGCCGAGCGGCTCGAACAGGATAAAGAGCACGAGAATCATGCCGAAGATGCCGGGTTCGAGGCCCGGCTGGCGCGCAATCGCGGCCGGCAGGAAGTCGCGAATAATTGCGATCAGTTGCGGCAGCGAACCAACGAAGATCGCGCCGAAGACAGCACCGTGCAGCGAGCCGAGGCCGCCGACCACCACCATCAAGAGCAACTGGATGGAAAGAATGATGTTGAACGCGTCCGGCGCAAGATAGCTGATCTTGTGCGCGAACAGCGTTCCGGCAAGCCCGGTAAAGCCCGCCGAGATTGCGAAGGCCAGCGTCTTGTAGGCCGCCAGGTTGACGCCCATCGACTGCGCCGCGATTTCGCTGTCGCGGATCGCGACGAAAGCGCGGCCCGCGGGCGAACGCAGCAGGTTCAGCGCAGCAAGAATGGCGATGACGAGAAAAAGCAACGCCATGAAATAGAACGGCACGGTATCGGTGACCGTGATGCCGAAAATCTCCGGCTTCGGCACGGCGAAACCCGCGAACCCGCCGGTCACGCTATCCCAGCGCGAAAGCGCCTGTTCGACGATAAAGGCGAAAGCGAGCGTGGCGATGGCGAGATAAACGCCGGTGAGCCGCAGCGCCGGAAAGCCGATCATCGCGCCAAACGCGGCGGAGAGCAGCGTCGCGGCGGGCACGGTGACGATCATCGGCAGGCCCATCTTCAGCAACACCGCGTGGGTATAAGCGCCGATGCCGAGGAACGCGGCATGGCCGAGCGAGACCTGCCCGGTGTAGCCGGTCAGGATCATCAAGCCGACGCCAGCAATCGCCAGAATAAAGACATAGGTCAGTTCGCCGACCCAGAACTCGTGCAACACGAACGGCGCGATCACCAACGCCAGCGCCAGCGCGCCGTACCAGAAGCGATCCACGTTATCGCGAAAGAGGTCGATGTCCTGCTCGTAGCGGGTCTTGAACTGGAAGCGCATGGCCTACACCCGCTTCCTTCCGACCGCACCGAACATGCCCTGCGGATAGAAAATCAATACTGCGAGGATCACGGCATAGGCAGCGATATCCTTGAAACCTTCCTTGAGATAAATGCCGGAGAACTGCTCGATGATGCCGATGATGATGCCGCCGACCACCGCGCCGGGGATCGAACCGAAACCGCCGAGCACCGCGGCCGCAAAGGCCTTCAAGCCGATCAGACCGATGTTCACGTCGATCAACACCACAGGCGCCAGCAAAATTCCGGCAACCGCCGCGACGCCCGCGGAAATCGCCCAGATCAGCGAGAAGATCGTCTTGACCGGGATGCCCATGTAATAAGCGGCAAGCTGGTTCTGCGACACCGCCTGCATCGCGATGCCGACGCGCGTGAAACGGAAGAAGGCGTAGAGCGCAAGGCACAGCAACGCAGTGCCAACGATGATCGAGATATTCACGTCCGCGATGACGAAGCCGGCAAAATTCTGGACCCCGCCGGTAAACGGCGTCTCGAAGCCGCGCGTATCGGTGCCCCAGATCATCGACGCGGCAGAACGGAACACGAAGCCGAGACCGATGGTGAGCATCACGATCGCAAATTGCGGCTGCCCGATTACGCGGCGCAGAACGATGGCATCGAGCAAATAGCCGAACACGGCCATGATCGCGATGGCGCAGAAGAAAGCGAGCCAGTAGTTCATGCCCGCGCCGGTGATGAGGCTGAGCGCGACGAACGCGCCGAGCATCATCAGATCGCCCTGCGCGAAGTTGACCATTTCGGTCGCTTTGTAGATCAGCACGAAGCCGAGCGCGATCAGGCCGTAGATACAGCCCGCAGCCGCGCCGTTGATCAGCTGTTGCGCAAAATCCGCCACGTTCCTCCCCTTCATCGGCGGTCTTCGGCTTTTTCAGCTCTTGCCGCCTTGGACCGCCGGCCGATTTCCGGCTTCTTTTACGGTCTGCCGCGCGAGATTCTCGTCCCGTGAGGCGGCATCACGCTACCGTGGGCAAAAACTTTCAGTCAAGCGCTTGCTTGAATTTCTCCGCCCCTCGATTTTGCTGCGAGTGCGAAAGGAAGAATCGTAAAACTACGTGCGGCCTTGCGCACCCGGGCGCACGCGAAAAGAATTGCGCCGGAAGCGCAAACCCGGAGGGAGCATGCGTTTGCAAAACAAGAAGGCCATCGTAGTTGGCGGCTCCAGCGGCATCGGCGCAAGCATCGCGGAAGGGTTTGCCCGCGAAGGCGCGCATGTCGGCATCATCGGCAGGCGGCAGGAAAAAATCGACGCCGTCCTCGCAACGCTGAAGAGACTGGATCCGCACGCACTCAGCCATGCCGCGGACATGCGCGGGGCAAAAGCCTGCGCGGCTGCAATCAACCTGATGACGCAGCGGCTTGGCGGCATCGACATTCTCGTCAATAGCCAGGGCATCACCTACATCAAGCCTTCGGCGGAACTGAGCGAAGAAGAATACGATGCGGTAATCGACACCAACCTGAACAGCGTATTCTTCTGCTGTCAGGCGGCCTATCCGCACATGAAAGGCAGAGGCGGCGCGATCATCAGCATCGCTTCGCTGGCCGGGTATCGCGGCTGGCCCCTCGCCGCGCCCTACGCCGCGAGCAAGCATGGCGTGATCGCATACACACGCACGCTTGCGGCAGAATGGGCTGCGGACAAAGTGCGCGTGAATTCCATTTCGCCGGGTTATTTTGCCACCGAACTCACCAGCGCAATGAAGCCGGACCGCGTGGCAAACGCCACCGCGCGGACACCGATGAGGCGTTTCGGCGAGCTGCCGGAATTGCAGGGTGCCGCAATCTTTCTCGCCTCCGACGAGGCGAGCTATGTCACGGGTGCCGATATTCCGGTCGATGGCGGCTTTCTGGCGAAGGGGATATAAAGAGACGTCATTCCCTCACGCGGCGCAATCCGATGAGCACGGACAACAAAGACGACAAGATCGAGATCATTCCGCCCGATCCGTCGCGCCGCCGCGAGCGCGGAGAGGAATGGGTCTATATTTCCTTCGAAGACAGCGCGAATGCGTTCAAGGCCTTGCCCCTGCACAAGCGCATTTTCTACGCAATGGCTTCGCTGCTCGGCCTGTTGCTGATCGGCGCAATCGTATTCCTGATCTTCGCCAGCGTGGTGCTGATCTGGATTCCGCTGCTTATCGCCACCATCGTCGTGGTGGGCGGCATCGCATATTTCCGCGCGCGGCTTTCCGGCCGCTGATGCCGCGCTAGACCGCGATCACCTCGAACAGCTTCTTGCAGTCGCTTTCGTTCCGCGCGCTACCGGCCAGCACGATTTTGCCGCGCTCGATGGCGACGAAGCGGTCGCAAACCTTCAACGCGAGGCTGACGTTCTGTTCGACCAGCAGGATGGTGCGATTCTCCGCTTTCATCTCGGAAATGACGGCGTAGACGTCATCGACGATCATCGGAGCCAGCCCTTCGCTCGGCTCGTCGATCAGTAGCAATTTTGCGTCGCCTATCATGACGCGGGCCATCGCCAGCATCTGCTGTTCGCCGCCCGACAAGGTGGTGCCGAGTTGCGCGCGGCGTTCCTTCAGCCGCGGCAGGCGGCGATAGACGGCATCCAGCGCGGCCTGGTTTTCCGCACGCGAGCGTTGCGGCACCTGTAGAAAGCCCAGGGTAAGGTTTTCCTCGACTGTCAGGCCGGGAAAAATCCTGCGGTCTTCCGGAACGAAGCCGACGCCCTTGCGGCAAATCCTGTCCGGCGCCATGCCTTCGATGTTTTCGCCCGCAAGGCGCACATTGCCGTCGCTGGGCTTGATCCAGCCTGCGATGGTGCGCAGCAAGGTGGTCTTGCCGACGCCGTTGCGGCCGAAGATGCCGACCACCTCACCGTTTGTCACATCGAGGTCGATGCCGTGGATGATGTGGCTGAGGCCGTAGTGGACGTGGATGTTCTGCAGCGACAGCATCAGGCGTGTCCGAAATAGGCGGCCTGCACCGCCGGGTTTGCGCGTACTTCGCCGGGCGATCCTTCCGCGAGTTTCTGGCCCTGGTGCATGACGAGCACCCGGTCTGAAATCTTCATCACGAGACCGATGTCGTGCTCGATCAGAAGCACGGTGACATCGCTGGTCAGCGAGCGGATCAGGTTGGCGGTATTCTCGGTATCGCCGTGGCTCATGCCCTGCGTGGGTTCGTCCAGCAGCAGGATCTTCGGCTTGCAGGCGAGCGAGACTGCAATCTCAAGGCGGCGCTGCTCGCCGTGCGAGAGTGCACCCGCCAGATAATCAGCCTTGTCTGCAAGACCGAAGCGGTCGAGCAATTCATTTACGCGCTGCGCAGCTACCTTGCTTGAGCGAACCGGAAATGCCCAGTGGGTTTTCGGCTCCAGAATTTGCGACGCAAGACGAATGTTCTCGGCGACGGGAAGCTCGAAAAAAAGATTCGTGATCTGGAACGAACGCGCCAGCCCGGCATGCTGCATGACATTAGGACTGGTGTTGCGGTATTCCTTGCCGTCCACCAGCACCACACCGCTTTGCGGCCGCAGCAGCCCGCTAATGAGATTGAACAGCGTGGACTTTCCTGCGCCGTTCGGCCCGATGATCGTGGTGATCTTGTTTCTTTCCGCGGCAAAAGAGACGCCATCGACCGCGCACAGACCACCGAAGCGGATGGAGAGATCGCGCGCTTCGAGAACCGGAGTGCTCATGACTGCGCCCTCCTGCCGATGATTTTCTCGATGCGTGGGCGGATCACTCCCATCAGTCCATTTGGGAGGAAGATCACGACCAGCATAAACATAATGCCGATGAAGATCAGGTGATGCTCGGTCCAGCTCCCGACATAGGATTTGACGATTGTCAGGATCACGCTGCCGTAAATAGCACCAATCAGCGTACCGACGCCGCCGGTAATCACGGTAATCACCGCGTTGCCCGATGTAGCGAAGAACAGAAGTTCCGGCGAAGCGAAACCGCGCAGCATCGGATACAGCGCGCCCGATAGCGATGCGATCGTGGCGGCAAAGACATAAGCGGCCAGACGCGCGGAAGTAACGTGATAACCGAGAAAGGGCACACGGCGCTCGTTAGCCTTCAACGCGATCAGGAGGCGCCCAAACGGCGTGTCGAGCAGATACGCGGCCAGCATATAGAGGATACCGATATAGGCGACGACGAACAGGAAGAAGCCTACCGGATTATCGCTCGACAACACGAACAGGCCGAGATTGATCTTCACAATCGGCACGCCGATCAGCCCGTCGGATGCACCCAGCGAGCGTGTGTTGTAGATAATCTTGGCCACGACCTGCGCCATGCCGAAAGTAATCAGCGCAAAATAAACGCCGCGCACGCGGTTCGCGATAATCCCGCCGACGATGCCAGTCAGAATTCCGGTGACGAACGCCGCGCCGAACGCCAGCCAGAACGAGTTCACCGCGATCAGCGACACCGCCGACACATAAGCGCCGAGGCCAAAGAACATCGCCTGCCCCAGCGACAGTAGACCCGTATAGCCGAGCAGAATATCCACTGCGAGCGCCAGCCCGGCGAAGATCAGCGCTTCGGTCGCGAGCCGTAGATAAAAGGTGTCATTGGTCGCGGCACCAAATGCCGCGAATGCGAGGCCGACAGCCAGCAGAAGCAGCGCGAGCAGATGGCTCGCGCGCATCGAGTTCGATAGTGCGTCACGCATGGCCGAGCCTCCCGTAAAGGCCCTGCGGCCGGACCATCAGCATCACGACCATGATCCCGAACACGATGGGATCGCTCCACACCGGCGATATATAAAGCGAGGCAATGGCTTGCACCTGCGTGAGAAACAAACCCGCAACCACGGCACCGGCAATCGACCCCATGCCGCCAACGATCACCACGGTGAACGCAAGCAGAATGAAATCGCGGCCCATGGTCGGGAAAACGGAATAGATCGGCGCGAGCAACACGCCGGCGAGACCCGCCAACGCTACCCCAAAGGCAAATGCAATCGCGTACACGCGATGCACCGGAACGCCCAGCGACGCCGCCATGTTGCGGTCGAACGCGGCGGCGCGAACAATCGCACCCCACTTGGTCCGATACACAATGAGCGCGACGGCGATGATGACCGCACCCCCCGCGACCATCAAGAACAGGCGGTAATTCGGAATGAAGATGCCGAACACCTCGACCGCGCCACGGATCGGCGTTTCAGGCTTGTAGGGGTTCGGACCGAAGATCAGCTTGATGACTTCTTCAAGCACAAGGCCGAAGCCGAAGGTCAGCAGCAGCGTGGTCACGTGCCGGTCCTTCGAATTGAATACGCGCTGTATCAGCGAGCGTTCGACCACATAACCGATCGGGAGCATCGCTAGGGGCACGAGAACCAGCAGCAGCCAGAACGGCACGCCGATCCAGGAAAGCGCCAGCGCCATGAATGCGCCGAGCGCGTAGAATTCGCCGTGAGACATGTTGATGACGTCGAGCAGACCGAAAATGATGGTCAGCCCGAGCGCCACCAGAATAACGGCGACGCCGAGAGTGAGTCCGGTCACGACTTGCGGTGCAAGCACGAATTGCACGTAATCCAGCACTTCAATCATGTCCTTCCCCTCTCCCGGCGCCGTCTATTTTCTTAGAAGCGTTTGCAGGTATCTTCGCCGATCGCTTCGTCGCCGCTGATCTGGTTCGCGATCACGAACTTGCCGTTCTGAACGCGGACCACATACATCGGCTGGATCGCCTGGTGATCGCCGGGACGGATCGTCTTTTCGCCCTGCGGCGTGTTCCACTTCAGACCGCGGAATGCTTCACGCATCTTGTCGGTGTCCGTGGTGCCGGCCTTCTCGAACGCCGCCTTGTAGGCGAACAGGAGACCATAGGAGTCGGCGCCGTAGAGATCCGGGTCCGCCTTGAAGGCGGCGCGGAACGCGGCGAGGAACTTCTGGTTCTCCGGCGTTTTGATTTCGGCCGAGTAACCGACGCCGGTCACGAAGCCTTCCGCGGCCGGTCCGATGGCGCCGATGTTCTGCGCCGTCACGGTGCCGGAAGCGCCGAGCACGGTAAGGCTCTTCAGCAGGCCGAACTCGGCGAGCTGGGTGAAGAGACGAACCGTGTCGTTGCCCGCGACGGAGGTATAGAGCACCTGCGCGCGCGCGGCACGAAGCTGACCGAAGTACTGCGTGTAGTCCTTGGTATCGAGCGGAGCGAACACTTCGCCGACCGGGTTCGCGCCGACGCGGAGCACGTTCGCCTTGAACGCGGCAACCGTCGAGCGGCCCATTTCATAGTCGGGTCCGAGGAAGTAGACCGTCGACTTCGGCTTCTCCTTCGCGAGCCACGCGGCAAGCGCCGCCGATTGCTGGCCCGCCTTTGCGTTCACGCGGAACACGTTGGGAGAGCAGCGGTCGCCGGTGATCGAGTCGGCGAACGACACGGTAGTCGCGATCAGCACGCCAGAACGTTCGGCAAGCTGCCCAACCGCAAGCGTGGATGCCGAGTTCACGGTGCCGGTGACGAAGTGCACCTTGTTCACCTGAATCAGCTTTTCAGCCTTCTGCACGGCAACCGACGGGTTGGCTTCCTCGTCTTCGAAGATCAGCTCAAGCTTGCGGCCCTTGATGCCGCCAGCGTCGTTGATCTCTTTCGCTGCGAGTTCGAGACCCCAACGAACCTGCTGACCGATGCCGGCATAGGTGCCGCTGAGCGGCGTGACTACGCCGATACGGATCGGCTCTTGTGCAACCGCCGACAGCGACCACATCGCCATCGCCGCGGCTGCCGCGTATTTCATTAAGCGCATTGTTTCCTCCCTTTCGTCTTCTCTGTTTCACCGCCCGGCGAAGGCCGGAAGGTGCACTCAGCTTCCCTTGAACTTCGGCGGACGCTTGGCGTGGAACGCCTCGACGCCTTCGCGGAAGTCATCGGACTGGCGGAGCCTGCTGTAGCAGTGCCCTTCCAGTTCAATTCCGATCGTGAGGTTTGCGTCCTCTGAATCGTTCAAGAGTTTCTTCGCCGTGCGCTGCGCGAGCGGCGAGAATTCGCAAAGTTCTTTTACCAGCGCGTCGGTAGCCGACTCCAGCTTGTCGTCGGGCACGCACTCGGTGACCACGCCCCAGTCGTAAGCCTGCTTCGCCTTGATACGGCGCGAGCGCATCACGACATCCTTTGTGCGCGTAATACCGATCATCTTCTGCAAACGCGCAGATCCGCCGGATCCGGGAATTTGGCCAAGCTTCTGCTCGGGCAACGCGTATTGCGCGGTTTCGGATGCGAGGCGGAAATCGCAGGCGAGCGTGATTTCGAAGCCGACACCGAAACAGTAACCGCGTGCGGCGGCGACTACCGGCTTGGAGCAGCGCGCCGGCGCGGCGATGTTCCACGCCAGTTTCGAGACATGTTCCGGCGAGGCCTCCATGAAGCCCTTGATGTTGCCGCCGCTCGAGAAGTTCTCGCCAATGCCGCGCAGCACGATCACGCGCACCGCATCGTCCTCGTCGAGATATTCGAATACGAGGCGCAACTGGTCGCGCTGTGCCATCGACACGATGTTGAACGGCGGACGGTCGAGAATTACGTCGGCGCGTTGCTGCGCCGGATCGACCTCGACGCGAAACCCGTCGAGCTGCGCGAGCCGCGGATCGTTGAATTGTTTGAGAGCCATTATGCCGTTTCCTTGTTCTGCAAACCTGTCTGTTGTTCTTCGGTGTATTCCCCGGCAACGAGTTTCCGCCGCAACAGCTTGCCGACCGGCGACTTGGGAACTTCGTTGACGAAAACGTAGCGGCGCGGGCGCTTGAAATTGGCCAGCCCGGATTTGCGGCAGTGGTCGTCCAGCTCCGCCTCGCTGACTTTCGACCGGCGGCTGATGAAGGCGGCGATGATCTTGCCCCAGCGCTCATCCGGCAGGCCGACGACCGCTACTTCCGATACCGCAGGATGAAGCGACAGGCAGCTCTCGATCTCGACCGGAGAAACATTCTCGCCGCCGGTGATGATCATGTCGTCGACACGACCGCTGACATACAGGTCACCGTCCTGGTCGAAGTAGCCGGTGTCGCCGGTGAAATACCAGCCGTCTCGCAATGCCTTCGCGTCCGCTTCGGGACGGCGCCAGTAGCCGTCGAAGCTTTCGTCGCCAGCGAGCAGCGCGATGATTTCGCCCTCCTCCCCAGCCGCTGCGACATCGTTCGGGGACTTCGCGCCCAGCTTCACGACGCGCACCATCTGGTTGATGCCGGCACGTCCGGCGGACCCAGGTTTCGCGACCGCGTTCTGGTCGATGGTAAAGGTGTAAATTTCGGACGAACCATAATGATTAACGAACAGGTCCGGTTTGAACGCCTTGTCGAGTTCTTTCAACAATCCGTCTGTCATCGGCGCGCCGGCAAAACCGAGTTTGCGAACGGAACTGACATTCGACTTCGAGAAGTGCGGGCTATGGACGACGTCATGGTAAAGTGTCGGCACAAGATAAAGATTGGTGATCTTCTCCTGTTCGATAAGACGCAGCGCGCCCTGCACGTCGAAACGCGGCAGGCAAACGAACGCACCGTTGATCACCGACATCGCAAGGAGCGAACGCACGCCCATCGTGTGGTAGAGCGGCATCACGCCAAGAGTCCGCTCGCCACGGCCATACAAATTCTGCGCGACATGGGCGACCGCTGCGGCGCGCTCGGCGCGCTGGCGGCGCGGCACGCCTTTAGGCTTCGCAGTCGTGCCGGAAGTATAGAGCATAACAGACCACGCATCCGCCCGCACCCGCGGCGAGGCTTCAGCCGCCTGCGCATTCACGATCTCGTCGAACGGGATATCTTCATTGCCATCGACGGAAATACGCACGCATTTCTTTGCGCGCTGCGACTGCTGCACTGCTTCCGCTGAAACCGGCTCATAAACGATGCCTTTAGCTTCGGAATTCTCAATGAAAAAATCGATCTCGTCGAACTTGGAACGCCAGTTGATCGGCGTGATTACAATGCCGGCAAGCTGGCAGGCCCAATGCAGGGTCGCGGCTTCCCAGCGATTTTGCAGCGCCGTCACCAGATGATCGCCCGGCGCGAAGCCCAGCCGATCGAAGCTCGCAACCAGCGACGAGATGCGCGCGTACCATTCCGTATAGGTAAAGCGTGTATCCCCGTCGACAATCGCGAGGGCATTGGATTCTCTGGCGACAGAAGCGATAAAGCTGGTTCCCAGATCAAGCATTCTCTTTATTCCCGCATTTGTCTTGCCGCTTCGAGCGCAGCGGCGACGATTGGCCCGTAGCCGGTACAGCGGCAGATGTGGCCGCCCAGAAACTCGCGCAGCTCTTCTTCATCCGCGTCGCGCTTTCGCTGCAAAAAAGCGTCGAGCGACATCAGAATTCCTGCCGTGCAGAACCCGCATTGCAGTGCATGATGCTTGCGGAATGCCGCTTGCAGGATCGACAGGCGGCCCGGCTCTGGCGCCAGCCCTTCCACCGTGCGAACCGAAGCGCCGTCGAGCTGCACGGCAAGCGTAAGGCAGGCGCGTGCGGGCACGCCGTCGATCTGCACCGTACAGGCGCCGCAAACACCGTGCTCGCAGCCGACATGCGTACCGGTCGCGCCAATCACATGACGCAGGAAATCGGTCAGCAGCATACGCGGCTCGGCATGGCCGGTGACGATGCGCCCGTTCAGTTCAAGGCGCACAGCGTGACGTTCGCCGGATTTCAGGTAAGGCATGAGCGCGCCTCCCCGATTACACGCGCACCGATCTGGCGTACTAATTCACGGCGATACGATGCGGTTGCATGAAGATCATCGCGGGCTTCCAGCGACCAGGCAAATTCGTTGAGCGAGCTTTCCAGCGCAGTCGTATCTGCCGTTTTGAATTCCCGCGCCACGGGGCGGTCTGCAACGCCGCCGATGGTTAGCCGCACGCTGTCTCGTGTGGCGACCGCTGCCGCCGCGACAATCGCGAAGTCGCCATGACGGCGGCCATACTCGAAAAAAGCGTAGCCGGTATCGGGCTTGCGCAACGGAAACCATACGGCCTCGATCATCTCGCCGTCGGCACGCGCTGTCGTCATCAGGCCCGTGAAAAACTCAGGGGCAGCGACCTTGCGCGAACCACGCTTGCCCGACAGTTCGATGGTTCCGTTCAGCGCGACGAGGGTGAGCGGAATCTCCGCGCTCGGATCGGCATGCGCGACGGAGCCGCAAACCGTGCCGCGATTGCGCGTCTGCGCGTGGCCTACCCACGGCAACGCCGCGGCGAGCAGTGGCTGCTTTTCCGCCAATCCTTCCCACGCGAGCAGTTGCGCCTGCCGCACGCCTGCGCCGACACGGATCGCACCGGATTTCTCCTCGATCTTCTTCAGCGCGTCAAGGCGCATGATGTCCACGATCAGGGGCGGCCGCGCGAGACGCATGGAAAGCATCGGGATCAGCGTTTGCCCGCCTGCAATCACCCGCGCTTCCGTATTTTCCGCGAGCGCGCGATGCGCCTCGGCGAGCGTTTCCGCGCGGAGATAATCGAAACGGGCGGGCTTCATTTTCCCCTCCCGAACAGGCGCGCAAAGAATCCCGCGCGCGGTCCGCCTGCGCGGCGCGCGAGCGCTTCAAAGAACTGGCGGATCACGACGCGCGCCGCTGCATCCAGCAGACGCCCGCCGACCGCAGCGACCTTGCCGCCAACCTGCGCTTCATAACGATAGGTAAGCTTGGTGCCGCCTTCCGCCGGTTCGAGCAGAACCTTGCCCTCGCCACGCGCAAAGCCGAGCGCGCCACTTGCACCGCCGCGCAACGTGACGCTTTCCGGCTGCTTCAGATCGGAAAGATCGACGTTCGCGCGATAGCGGCCTTTCACCGGGCCGACGCCGAGACTCACATCCGCAGTGAAGCCGTGCTCGCCAACCTTGCGGACATCGTGCGCGCCCGGAATGATCGACGCCAGCACATCCACGTCGAGCAGTAGATTCCACACTTCCTGCGGCGGCAGCGCGATCAGCGCCGTACCTTCGCCATGCAAGGCGCGGCCACCGGACGGGGCCGCAACCGGCGGCATCTGTGCGGGGCGTCCGGCTTCTTTCGCGTGGATAAAGGCCGCGAGCTTTGCAGGCGTCAGCGGCAGATCTATCGCGTCGAGCGAAAGCGCGTCGGCTACCGCATTCGCGATACAGACCGGCGTGCTCATGCAATTGCCCTCGCCGACACCTTTCGCGCCGAGCGGCGTAAATGGCGACGGCGTTTCGTAATGCAGGATCAGCGGCTCCGGCACTTCCATCGCGGTCGGCACCAGATAGTCGGCAAAGGTACCCGCGAGAAAACTTCCATCCGGCGCGTAGGCGTATTCTTCCAGTAACGCCGCGCCGAGCGCCTGCGCGAAACCGCCGGTGATCTGTCCGTCGACCATGCCGGGGTGAAGGACGCGCCCGCAATCGTGCACGGTGACGTATTTGTCGATGGTCACCGCGCCGGTGACGCGGTCGATGAGCACGCCGCAAAAATCGAAGATGAAGCCGTAGCACAGCGAGGAATTCACTTCGTCGGCTTCAGTCGGCGGGGTCAGTTGCGGCGGCGTCCAGAACACGGTTTCGCGGATCGCCTGCGCATCCTCCGGCACAATCGCCGGCGACCAGTGGCTCGTAGCGGCAAGCCGTCCAAAGGCCAGCGCATTATCCGGATTTCGCTTCGAGAATATTCTTCCGTTTTCGAATGCGATGTCGTCTGCCGTTGCATTGAGTTGTGCCGCCGCACTTCGCGTGAGCCGGTCTTTCAGCTTCCCCGCCGCGAGATGCGCCGCGCCACCCACGGCAGCGGCAAAACGGCTGGCGTAATTCCCGGACGCAATCGACCAGGCATCCTTTGCGGTATCGAGGTCGGTTACGACGCGTACGTCGGACGGCTTGATCGCCAGCACGTCGGCGACGATCTGCGCGACCACGGTGCGATGGCCCTGCCCCTGCGGCACGGATGCAATGTGCGCGCTGACTCCGCCGACCGGATCGAGCGAAACCGTTGCGGTCGCCTGCGCGCCACCTTTCGGTCCCGCCTTGCGCCGCTCGTCGGCGGTCAGCACGGTCGTGATGTAACCCATGTTGGAAACGCTCGGCTCGACCACCGCGGCGTAGCCGATACCGTAAATCTTGCCTTCGCTGCGCGCTTGTTTCTGACGCGCGCGCAATTCCTCAAGACCGCCTTGCTCGAAAGCAAGCGCGAGGCCTTTCTGATAGTCGCCGGAGTCGAGCAGCCCGCCGCTTGCCGTGCGATACGGGAATGCATTCGCCGGAACGAGATTGCGGCGGATGACTTCGAGCGGATCAATGTTCAATTCAACCGCAATCCGCTGCATCAGGCGTTCGAGCGCGTAATAGACCTGCGGGCCGCCGAAGCCGCGGTTCAATCCGGTCGGCGTCTTGTTGGTCAGCACCACGCGATTGCGGACGCTCAAGCTACGGATGTCATAGGCACCGCTGAGATTAGCGTGCATCCGGTACAGCGTCGCAGGCTCCGGCGCGCGAATATGTGCGCCGACGTCTTCGACCTGATCCCAGTCGAGTGCGAGCACGCGGCCTTCCGCACTCACCGCCGCCGAAAGCGTGGTCATTCGGTTGGTCGCGGAAACCGATGCAGTCAGGTGTTCAAGCCGATCCTCGATCCACTTCACCGGCGCACCGGCTACGCGCGCGGCAATCCCCATCAGCACGATGTACGGAAAGATCGCCTGCTTAGTGCCAAAGCTGCCGCCGGAATCCGGCGGTGTACGCATACGCAGCCGGTTGCCCGGTACTTTCAGCGCGCGCGCGATCACCGCGAGAATACTGAACGGTCCCTGGAAGTTCGCCAGCACATCGAAAGATTCTTCCGCCGGATCGAACTCGATAACGAGGCCGAAGGTCTCCATCGGCGTGCAGGAATTACGCGGATAGTTGATCTGCACGCTCACGCGGTGCGCGGCTTCGGCGAAGGCGCGCTCGGGATCGCCGTACCGGAATTTCCGATCGCTCGCGATGTTACCTTTCAGGCCGTCATGCAGGACGAAAGATTCCGGGCTGACCGCTTCGGCCGGCTGCATCACAACGGGAAGCTGTTCGTAATCGACCTCGATCAGATCGAGCGCGTCCTCGGCGACATAGCGGTCGGACGCGACCACGACCGCGACCGGCTCGCCCACATAGCGCACGCGCTCCACCGCAATCGGCCAACAGGCAATCGGCGCCTTGACGCCGACCACTAGGCTCGACGAAAGCGCCATGACCTCTTCTGCCGTGATAACAGCGGCGACACCCGCCAGTGCGCGCGCAGCATCGGTGCGGATCGCGGTAATGCGCGCATGCGCGTGCGGCGAACGCAGGATTGCTGCGTGCAGCGTACCGGGGCGTGTTGCAATGTCGTCGACATAGCGTCCGCGACCGCTGAGCAAAGCGGCGTCCTCGACGCGCTCCAGCGACCTGCCAACCCAGGCTTTCGACTCTGCGGACTTTCCGGACAACGTGGCGTTCCCGTGGACTCGCCTGCTCTTGCGGCAGGTCAACGAAAACGCTTACGCGAAGCGGCAAATAGCGCCGATATCTGTGAGTCTCACGCCTTACCAAATCGTCTCATTTTTGGAACGGGTCCGGCGTTCAGCCGGTCAGGACAAGCCGCCGCCCATGCGTGCGACGTTGCGGAATTCGTTCGGCGAAGCACCCGCATGGTCCTTGAAGAACCGCGAGAAATGCGGCGGCGCGCTGAACCCGAGCAGGCAACTCACTTTGGCGAGACTGTCTGGAGAATCCACGACGGAGCGCACGGCAAGCTCCATCCGCAGCATGTTGAGATAAACGTTCGGCGTGAGATTCGTCGAGCGCTGGAACAGCCGGTAGAACTGCGCGCGCGACAGCCCGGACTCTTTCGCGATTTCCTCGATGACAACCGGCTTGTTGGGCGTTTCCCGCAGCAAATCCACCGCGCGCCGTATGCGCCAGTCCATACGGGCACGCTCGGCGGCCAACGTGGTGGCGGAATGGGCGATGGTGCGCCAGGGCGTGAACCGTTCGATCACCGCAATCATCAATTCAGCAAGCAAGCTTTCCTGCGTTTCCACGGCGCCCGGTTCCAGCACCATGATATTCGCGAGATTCATGGAGAGTTCGCGAATGCGTGGCGAAAGCTCGCCGCCGGGGCGCTGGAACAGCGAGGGTGCAGTCGCACGGCTCCAGTTGGAGCGGAACATACTGAGCCACTCCGGCTCTATATAAAGAGCCAGAATGGTAGTGCGGGGTTGCAGCGGATTGTGAACGTAGGCGTGCGGCTCCCACGCATTTACGAGAACGGCCTGCCGGTCAGTCAGTGCGACGATCTCGTCGCCTACTGAGAATTGCGTATCCGCGCCTTCCAGCTTGATCAGCACATGGCAATGCGGGTGAGCGTGGCGCACGAGCGAGCGGTCCATGTCGAGCAAGGCGACACGGCCGAACTTCCCGTAGGCAATACGCACGGCTGAGGACATCGCGATCCCGGCGCTGACAAGGCACAAATCTACCCCGTTTTGTACCTTTCATCCAAAGCCGCCGCAAACGCCCCGTTTAAGGCCCGAAATTGCGCTCCGGTGCGTTGCATGATCGAGACATATTGTCCGTGGCCGCGCGGCGCTTTTGCCATAGGCCTCTCCGCGCCTGTAAAATGTGCGCTGGTTACGGAGCGTTCGTTCGCAATTCGGCATGGCAAAGAAGCTCGATCTCAACGCGCTGATCCTGTTCTACGAGGTCGTCAACTCGCAGAGCCTGACCCGCGCCGCCGACAAGCTGCGCGTGCCGAAATCCACCATCAGCCGCAAGGTGACGCTGCTGGAGCAGCAACTCGGCTCGCAACTGCTGAAACGCGGCCCGCGCAAGATCTCGCTGACCGACATCGGTCGCGTGCTTTATAACCACAGCCAGAAGATCGTTTCCGAGATCGAGGACGCGGGCTTTCAGGCGTCGCAGATGCAATCGGAGTTGAGCGGCGTTCTGCGCGTCAGCCTGCCGGTCGATTTCGGCGTATCCTGGCTTGGGCGGCTGATCGCGGAATTCGCCATCGCGCATCCGAATATCCAGCTCGACGTCGAAATCAACAACCGATGGGTGGACGTTTCACAGGAGCCTTACGACGTCGCGATCCATCTCGGCCCGCCGCGCAATGCGCATCTGCCCGTGAAGGTATTCACCTCGCTGACCCGCGGCATCTATGCCAGCCCGTCCTACCTGAAACGCAGCGGCGCGGTGAAAAGCATCGAAGACCTGCAACACAACGATTGCATCGTGACCGAACATCAGCGTGAGGAAGGCATCTGGAAGTTCATCGCGCGCGGATCGACCCGGATCATCGACATCCAGCCGCGCATCGTCGTGAACAATATCGGCATCGCTCGCGAAATCGCGATCGGCGGCCTCGGCCTCGGCATTCTGCCGAACGTGATGTGCAAGAACGACGTCGCGGCGAACCGGCTCGTTCGCTTGCTGCCGGAGTGGAAAAGCCCGCCGTTGCAGGCCGCCGCCTTCTATTCCGGCCGCCGCAGGATGCCGCGCAAGACCAAGGCGCTGATCGACTTCCTGTCCCAGCGCCTGCTGACCGACGAATAAGCGCTTACGCGCTTAGCCGATCAGACCGTCGAGCGACGAGCAGGTCTTCAATTCGTCGAGGTTCACCTTGTCCTGCCCCGGAACGCGGATGCGCAGGAAGTGCGACGGGTCGGCGTCGAGCGGCACGGTGGCGTCATAGCCGACCTTGGTGCTGACGCCGCTGCGCGCCGACGGATCGAGCTTCGAACCCTGCGCGCCCGGCACGACAACGAGATCGCGGTCGCCCTGAAAGCGCGTGGCAATCGCCCACTGCACTTCGATGGGGTCGTGAATGTTCACGTCGCAATCAACGACGACGACCTGCTTGATGTCGTAATGCGTGGCGAAAGCGCCGAGGATCACATTCTTCGCCTGCCCTTCGTTGCGTTTTTCCATCTGCACGACAAGGTGATAGCGGCACACGCCGCCGCGCGCGAGATGCACATCCTTCACATCGGGGAACATGCGCTGCAACTGATCGAGGATCGTCGCTTCGCGCGCGATGCCGCCAAGCAACAAATGCTCGGTGCTGCCGCCGACGATGGTGTGGAATACCGGATTCTTGCGGTGCGTAATCGCATCGACGTGCAGCACATGACTGTCGATACGTGGACCGTAATACTGCGGAAACTCGCCGAACGGGCCTTCCGGTTCGCGTTCGTCCGGAATGATACGGCCTTCGATCACGATTTCGGCGTTGGCGGGAACGCGCACATTATTCGTCCTGCACTTCACCACATCCACCGGCTTGCCGTGCAGCGCGCCGGCAATCTCAAGCTCGTCGAAGTCGAGCGGGACGATCGCCTGCGAAGCCAGCAGCGTAGCCGGATCGACGCCGATCACGATCGCGACTTCCAGCGCGGTTTTCTTCGCCGCGGCACGATGTGCATAAGCAAGCGTATGGCGCGGCAGCAGCAGAACGCCGATCTTGTTCGCCGCGCTGATCTGGCAACGATGAATCGAAAGGTTCTGCACGCCGGTTTCCGGGTTGCGCGAAATCAGCACACCCGCCGAAATATAAGGACCGCTGTCCAGTTCGTTATGCGTCGGGATCGGAAGTTGCTTCAGCAGGTCAACCTTGTCGTGCACGACCTCCTGTGCGGTGGCATTCTGCACCTCCACGGACTTCAGCGGATTGCGCACCGCCTGCATGAACCGCTTCAGCAATTCAGAAGACGAGATACCGAGCGAGTCCGCCATCCATTGCCGGTCGGCGAGGATGTTGCTCACTACCGGAACCGAATGGCCACCCGGTTGCGGGAAAATCACCGCCTTGTCGTTCTCGGTGACTTTCGAAATGGCGGCGAGTTCAAAACGCAGCGCGAGTCCGGGCTTCGCCTGAAGAAGACGATTATCCTTCGCCAGCGCATGCAGCCAGGAGCGCAGATCGCGCACCGCTTCCGCCATTTCAGCCTCCTTCGTTACGCCGCGCCGCGGACCTGACCGAAGCGCTGGTAGATGTGCTTGGTATAGAGGAATTCGTTCAGGCCTTCGATGCCGTGCAGACGGCCGTAGCCGCTCTCGCGGATACCGCCGGTCTCGGCTTCGGGGAACAGCTTGTTGTGGTCGTTGAGCCATACCGTTCCCGAACGGATCGCGCGCGCAACGCGGTGCGCGCGGTTGAGGTCGCGGGTCCACACGCTCGCGGAGAGGCCATAGCGGGTGGCGTTGGCCTTCTTCACCGCTTCTTCTTCGGTTCTGAACCGTTCGAGGTTCATCACCGGCCCGAAGAATTCCTCCTGCACGACCGGCGACTCCAGATCCTCGACCGAAAGCAGGCTCGGCGTCAGGAACGCGCCCTTGGAAAGATTTCCGTTCGGCACGCTGCCGATCAGGATGCCGGATTCCGCATATTCCTTGACAAGGCCGTTCACGCGATCACGCGACCTCATGTCGATCAGCGGACCAATCTGGCTCGCTTCGTCGTCGCTGCGGCCGATACGCATGTTCTTCAATGCGCCTTCGAGCGCACGCTTCATGTCATTGAAGCGGCTTTCGTGGACGAGTACGCGGTTCATCGCAGTGCATTGCTGACCCGCGAGGATCATGCCAGCGGCAGCGAGCTGCGGCGCAATCGTAGCAATATCCGCATCCTCGAATACTACGGCGGGCGCCTTGCCGCCGAGTTCGAGATTGAGACGCTTCAGCGTCCCCGACGCAGCGGCCATGATGCGTTTGCCGACCGCGCTGCTGCCGGTGAAGCTCAGCACATCGACGTCGGGCGAAACGGTCAGCGCTTCGCCGCCCGCGCTGCCCTGCTCGCAAAAGCTGTTGAGCACGCCGCTCGGCATCTCCGCTACATCGGCAAGGCACCGCGTGAACGCAGTGTGGAACAGGCTCGACTGCGGTGCAGGCTTCATCACCACCGTGCAACCGGCTGCCAGCGCAGGCGCGAGAGAGCGTACCAGCAAAATCGCGGGCGCGTTCCACGGCGTGATGATCGCGGCAACGCCGGCAGGTTCCTTGAACAACTGCGAGTGGACGCCCGGCTCGACTTCGATGAGACGGCCCGCGATGGCGCGCGCCATACCGCCGTAATAACGGATTTCCGAAACCGCCGCCGCGATCTCCATGCGCGCAACAGTAATCAACTTGCCGGTTTCGATGGAAAGCAGACGCGCCAATTCCTCGGCGCGCGCCTCGATGTTGTTTGCCTGCGCATGCAGAACCTGTGCGCGCAGCCGTGGAGCATGCGCCCAATCGGATTCGAAGAAAGCGCGCTTTGCCGCTGCAATCGCCGCCTCCGCGGCGTCCGTGCCGCCATTCGGCGCGGAACCGATCACTGCGTTATCGAGTGGGCTAATGATGTCGAAGTTGTTCGATCCGGCGGTGGGGATCCATTCGCCGCCGATCCAGTGGGCGCCGACAACGGAAATCGTCATTGTGACCTCAAGCTGCTGAACTGATTTTTTCGGATACGGACGCCGCACCCCGCGAATAGTCGTCGAGACACTCTGCGGCAGTACCTATGGATGCGATCACCGACATGGCGCGGCGAAAATAAAGGCCGATGTCGTGTTCGTCCGCGAAACCGATGGCGCCATGAAACTGGATCGACTCTTTCGTCACCTGCAACGCCATCTCGGAAGCGGTAGATGCGGCGGCGGAAGCGGCGGAAACAAAACGTTCCGTTCCGTAAGCCCGCGCACATTCCGAAACCAGCGCACGCACAGACGCGATGCGCACATAAACCGTTGCCGCGCGATGCTGCAGCGCCTGAAAACTGCCGATGGGAACACCGAACTGTTTGCGCGTCTTCATATATTCGAGCGCCATCGCGAAGGCGGCATCCGCGAGGCCTACAAGATAGGCAGCGGAAGAAAGCCGTGTGATTGCCTGCGCGTGCGCAAGCGCGCCGCGCGCATTGCGAACCGGGATACGGCTCGCCGCTTCGGACGGCATGTCGAGACGCAACACGCTGACCGTACGGCCATCGACGGTTGCGCGTGTTTCCAGCAAAGCACCCGCGCTTAGCAGGGAGACCGCATAAAGGTTCGAGTCGTCGCCGGCGGCTGCAACGAGCGCGTGGCTACCGGCGGCGAGATCAACGACCGGCTTCGAAGTGCCGGTGATGCGGCCGCCAGCGAGCTTGAACCCCTCGCCCGCAACCGGCACGACCACGGCAGTGCCTGCGATCACATCGCCGCACAACGCAACGGAATTTCTCGGAGCTAGCGCAACCGCAGCGGCAATCGCTTCCGCCACTGGTTCTCCCGCAAGCTGCGCGCCGAGCGCTTCCATCAACTCGATCAACTCAAAGCCGCCAAGGCCGAGACCGCCGGACTCTTCCGGCACCAGCAGGCCGAACCAGCCAAGCTCGGCCATTCCTTTCCACGCCGCGGCATCGAACGGCGTGCCGCTGTCGCGCAGCTTTCGTGCGCGTGCTGTGCCGCCGATGCGGGCGAGAAATGTCTTCGCACTGTCGGCAATCATGGAATCGCGCCCGGTCATTTGCGCGCTCCATGCAAGCCGAGCACCTGCGCCGCGAGAATGGAGCGCTGGATTTCGTTGCTGCCGCCATAGATCGAGAGGCGGCGCGATTGCAGATACATTTCGCTGAAATCGACACGCGCGTCCGAGCCTGCATCCGCCACCTTCACGGCGCGAAGCGCACCTGCCGCTTCCTGCACCAGATCGACGATCTCCTGCGTCACCTCGGTTGCGAGGATTTTCAGGTACGAGCTTTCGCCGCCCGCGGCATTGCAGGACTCGAAACGTTCAAGACACTGGAAATACGCAGCCGTGACGGTCTCGACTGCGATCTCGGCGCGCGCGATGCGGCGGCGCCATTCCGCTTCGTCAGCAAGGCCGTTGAATTTCGTAACGGCGCGCAAACGCGCGAGCGCACGTAGCGGCAGCAGCGGCGTGCCGATGCGGATTCTCTCCTCGTCCAGCAGCGAAGTGGCGACGCGCCAGCCCTGATCAATCTCGCCGACTACGTTCGAGAGCGGCACCGCGACATCCTCGAAGAAGACTTCGCAGAATTCGTCATCGCCCGCGATGGTGCGGATGGGACGGCGCGTAATGCCCTTCGTATTCATATCGAGAAGCACGAAGGTGATGCCGTTCTTTTTCTTCTCGCCGGGAATGGTGCGCACCAGCGCATACATCCAGTTGGCGTGGTGGCCCCAGGTCGTCCAGATTTTCTGGCCGTTGATAATAATTTGATTGCCGCGCACTTCGCCGCGGGTCTGCACCGAAGCGAGGTCGGAGCCGGAGCCGGGTTCGGAATAGCCCTGACACCATACGCCCTCGCCGCTCAGGATTCGCGGCAAGTGATAAGCCTGCTGTTCAGGCGTACCGAGCTTCATCAGGAGCGGGCCGATGTGGTTCAACCCCTGCGTCGGAATATCCGGCACGCCGATGCGCGCGGACTCTTCGAACAGGATCACCTGTTCCGCACCGGATGCACCCATGCCGCCAAAAGCCTTCGGCCAGTGCGGCGCAATCCATCCCTTCTTGTAGAGCGCGACATACCAAGGCATCGCCTCTTTCGGTTCGGGACGGAAAGTCAGGTTGCGAAGATGCTGCGGCAGGTTCTGCTCGAACCATGCGCGCACTTCCGCACGAAACGCGGACTCCTCCGCTGTCTCCGGACGGATCACGCTACATCCTTTGCCGTGCTTTCACGCGCGCGGCTGGATAATTCGTGCTTCAGAATCTTGCCGACCGCGTTGCGCGGCATCGCTTCGACGAACACCACATACTTCGGCTTCTTGTAGCTGGCGATTGCTTCGCGGCAATGCGCAACGATGTCATCGGCGGTCGGCGCTTTTTTCTTCGGATCGAGCTCGACGAAGGCAGCGACCGCCTCGCCGAATATCTCGTCGGGTACGCCCACCACGGCCACGTCGGCAACACCTTCGACTTCGAGGATCGTCTGCTCGACTTCCTTCGAGTAGATGTTGAACCCGCCGCTCAGGATCATGTCCTTCTTGCGGTCGACGATATAGATGTAGCCATCGTCATCGCGCTGCGCCATGTCGCCCGTGTAGAACCAACCATCGCGGATCGACTTCGCGGTTTCTTCGGGCCGGTTATAGTAGCCCTTCATGATCGTGAACGCGCCCGGCTTGCCGGAACGAACGATCACTTCTCCGATCCCGCCAGTTTCGACGTCCTTGCCGTTCTCGTCCACGATCCGCACCTCGACGCCGGGTGCAGGACGGCCGACCGATTTCGGATGCGAAAACTGTTCTTCATGCGAGAGGTTGGTGATCGAACCCGCTTCGGTCATGGCGAAGAACGAGACAAGTTGCGTATCGGGGAGAAGCGCGATCAGCTTCTTCTTCAGTTCCACCGGAAACGCTTCGCCGGTTACAACGATCCGGCGAAGCGTCTCGCAGCGCGCCGGATTTTTTTCCAGCGCAGGGAGGAACATGCGGCACATGGTCGGTACCATGCCGACCACCGTGACTTTCTCTCGTTCGATGGTCTTTGCGATTTCTTCGGCATCGAAGGCCGGCAGCACGAAGATCGTGCCGCCGAGCGTCATCGAATTCATAAGCCGGCCGAGACCCGCGCGATGCGCCAGCGGCGACGCGACCAGATAACGGTCCCGATGGCCGATGCCCCAGTCGGTTGCATTCATGAAGCCGTGGTTGACGAGAATGTTCGCATGCGTGAGCAGCACGCCCTTCGGCTTTCCCGTGGTGCCGGAGGTATACATGATCATCGCGACTTCGTTATCGGAATCGATCGCTTTCGGCTTAAAGCTCTTGTCCGAAACTTCCGCGAAGGAAACGAAACCTTCGTTCGGATTCCCAATTACGACACCCTTCGCATCAGGCAATGACTTCAGGATGTTCCGCACGCCATCGGCATGGGCATCGCTACAGACAATCACTTTCGCCGCGCTGTCCTCGCTGAAATAAGCGAGTTCGCGGATGGTCAGCCGCGTCGTTACGGGCACCGCAATCGCGCCGAGCGTGAAAGCGGCATAAAGCAGTTCGACGAACTCGACACCGTTCGGAAGATACAGCACGACCCGGTCGCCTTCGCCGACGCCGAGCTTCGCGAGGCCGCCGGCGACCTCGCGAACCCTCGCCTGCAAATCACGGTAACGGACGCGGCGATCTTCGCAGACCACCGCTTCCTTATCCGGCATCCGCGCGGCATGCGCGGAGAAGACGACTTCGAGACGCATCTTAGCCCTTCACCACCTTGAACGCCGGATAGACGAAATCCTCGGTGATCTTGTCCCAAGCAACCTCGACCTTTGCGCCGACCTTGATGTCGGCAGCATCGGTCTCGATGATGTTCGCGATCATGCGCACGCCCTCATCGAGTTCGACCGTCGCCACAGGCAACGGCAGGCGGCCATCGAGACCCGGACCCGGAATGCGGATCGTGGTGTGCGCGTAGATCGTTCCCTTCCCGCTCACCTTGCGCCATTCGAGATTGCGCTTGCCGGTGTAGATGCTGACGGGACGCGGATAATGCTGATACTTGCCGCTGTCCTTGCAGTACTGGATGACGAGCTCGCGTTTCTGCGCGGCCTGCCAGAACGGATCGGTGTTGACGTAAACGTTCGCCCGCGGCGCCATGCGCGGTTTCACTTCGGCGTTCATCGTTAAGCCTCCACAATCATGGCTGCGCTCGTTCCCCAGTTCCTGCCGTAGGGGATGACACCGATGCCGGTGACGAGTGCGTTCTTCGGATTTTTCACCTGGCGTTTGCCGCCTTCGCCGAACAACTGGCGCACCGCTTCCGCGAGGTTGAGGCCGCCGCTGGCGAGGCCCGGCTGGCCGGCGGAAATCTGGCCGCCGCCGGTGTTGAGCGGAATGTTGCCCTTGTACGAAATGTCGTTCGAGAGCACGTAGTCGCTGCCCTCGCCGCGCTTGCAGAAACCGAAATCCTCGAACTGCATCAGCACCGCGATGGTGAAATCGTCGTAGGGCTGGAACATCGAGATGTCCTGCGGCTTCAGGCCCGCCTTGCCGAACACCTTCGGCGCGATGTGCGAGAATCCGGTTTCGGTGATGTCAGGGGTCGCCTTGTTGCCGTTGACGTTGGTGAGTTCGGCATAAGCCGCCGGACGCACCGTCTTCTTGATGCCGAGTTGCTGTGCGCGCTCCTGTTTCATGACGAGGAAGGCGTTCGCACCGTCGCAGAACATCACCGAGTCGAGGACGCGAAGCGGATCGGCGATGACGCGCGAATTATAATAATCGTCCTTGCTCATCGGCGTCTTGAATTTGGGAAGCGCGTTGTCGTTGAGGAGCGCATGCTCGCGCTGGACCATCGCGATCTTCGCGAGCGCGTCGTAGTTCAGCTTGTACTGATGTTCGTAGCGATTCATCAGCAAGCCGAACATGGCGGGAGGCCCCTGCACGCCGACCGGGTCCTGAAACTCGCCACGGAACGCGCCGTAGTTCGCGCCCCAGCGCGTGCTCGGCGCATCCGACGAGATCACCGCTGCGACTTCGCAATAGCCATCGCGGATCGCGGAAATCGCACGCGCGACGCCGCCGGTCGCAGAGCAACCGCCAATACCGCCGTAGTTCAGCCAGGTCGGCGACATGCCGAGCGCTTCGGTGACGTAGACGGCGAAGAACGGGTTCGGCGCTTCGCTTAAGGGAACGGTGACCGAAAGGCCGTCGATGGCATCCTTCTCGATGCCGGTCGACTCGATCAGGCCCGCGAGCGCTTCGCCCGCAAAATCATAGGCGCTGCGGCCCGACTTGAAAGCAACCGGCGTTTCCGAATAGCCGGCGATGACGATGTCCTTGCTCATTTTATTCTCCGCGGAATGCCGGCGACCGCTTCTCGCGGAAGGCAGCGAGGCCTTCCTTGCGGTCGTTGGTGAAATACAGAAGGAAAGAGACGTCCGCCTCGGCGGTCATGCCGTCCTGCAACGCCATGTCCTCGCCGCGATCGATCACGCCCTTGGTGAACATGACGGAGAGCGGCGCGTTACCGGCGATGGAGCGCGCAAGCTCGCGCGCTTTCTCGAGCGCGGCGCCCGGTGCGGTGACGTGATTGACGAGGCGCATCTGCAACGCTTCGGCTGCGGAAATACGGCGGCCGGTCCACATCAGTTCCTTCGCAAGCGGCTTGCCAATCAGGCGCGGCAGCGTCTGCGTGCCGCCGCCGCCCGGCATCAGGCCGAGCTTGATTTCCGGCAGGCCGAATTTCGCGTTCTCGCTCGCGACGATCATGTCGCCGACGAGCGCCAGTTCGAGACCGCCACCGAGCGCGAAGCCTTCCACCGCGCTAATCAGCGGCTTGGTGAAGTTCGGCAGTTCGCGGAACAACTGGTTCACTTTCCGCGCACGGCGGCGGAAGCGGTAGAAATCGAAATACTCGTTGTCCTTGATCTGGAACTCGCTGGTGTCGATGCCAGTGCAGAACGCCTTGTCGGTGCCGTAGAGCACGGCCGCCGCACATTCGCGGTCGAACTCCGCCTCGGCCAGCGCGTGCAGGATTTCTTCCGCGGTTTTCTCGCGGATGGAGTTCAGCTTTTCGGGCCGGTTGATCTTGATCTCAACCCACTTCTCGACGCGTTCAACTACAATATCTTCGTACGCCACGGACCGCTCCTACGGTTTAATTCCTGAAATCGTTTATTCGCCGTGATCGCCCATCGCGTCGGCGATCCTGTCGTGCAACGCGGTACGCGCGGCATCGTCGGCGCGCGTTTCCGCGGTGAGACGTTCTTCCAGACAAAGCCCTGCCCCCGGCCGCAGCACCAGCACGCGGTCTGCCATTTCGATCGCATCCTCGATGCGATGCGTCACGAACAGACAGGTCTTCTTGTATTCGCGCGCGACCTTCGCGAAGTCGGCACGCAACGCTTTCGAAGTGACGTGGTCGAGCTGACTGAACGACTCGTCGAGCAGCACCAGCTCAGGGTCGACCGCGAGCGCACGCGCAAGCGAAACGCGTTGGCGCATCCCGCCGGACAGTTCGTGCACATACTTGTTTTCGGCATCTGCGAGATTGACGCGCGCAAGCCAAAGCTTCGCAGTCTTTTTCGCTTCCGTATGCGGGATACCGAGGATCAGCAGACCGAGTTCGACGTTCTCGACCGCAGTGCGCCACGGCAGCAGACGGTCCTGCTGGAAGCTGACCGCCATCCTGCCGCGCAGCTTCTTGAACTCGCCGTAGGGATCGAAACCTGCGACGCGGATCGTTCCGCTGTCGGGCTTGAGGTTGCCCATGATCATGTTGAGCACGGTGCTCTTGCCCGCGCCGGTACGGCCGAGGAGCGCGACGATCTCCCCTTTCCCCACCGCTATGCTCAAATCCTTTGCGACGACATGGGGACCGAACGCCTTGCTGACGTTGGCGATGGTGATGACTGCGCTGGAAGGAGCTTTCATCGAACAGTAGCCTCCGCACGGTAACGCAGGACGATTTTTTCGAGCGCGGTGACCAGCGCCTGCAAGGTCAGGTTTATGATCACGAGCAGCAACGTCCACGCAAAGATCTGATCGATGCGGAAATTCGATTGCGCGAGGTTCATCTGCGCGCCGATGCCGATGGCCGAAGCGACCAGTTCCGCAAAGATCGCCATTCGGATCGCGTAGCCGACGATCGATTTCGTGGTGAGGAAGATGTACGGCACGATGTGCGGGAATACGAGATAGCGCAGCACCTGCCATCGGTTCGGGCGGAAGCTTTCGATCATGTCCACCCATTCCTTCGGCAACGCACGGATGCCGTCATAGATATTGAGCGCGTAGAACGGGATCAGGATGACGGAAAGAATGAAGAAGATGCGGACTTCCGGCTCCTTGAACCAGAAGATCGCGATCAGCATCCACGACAATGCCGGAATGCCGGTATCGATGATGACGAGCGCACGCAGATAAGGGCGAATGCCGGGGCGCGTGCCCATGATGATGCCGAGCAACACGCCGACCGTCATCGCGAACAGCAAGGCGATGAACAGACGAACCGCGGTAATCGCGATGTGGTTCGCGTCCCGCGAAAGTATCTGCCAGGCCGATTCCAGAATTGCCGACGGCGCCGGGATGATGAACGGCGGCACATACCAGCTTGCAACCTGAATCACGAGAATCAGCAACGCCGACACGACAAGGGTCGGCACCAGGTCGCTTTTCACGCGGGCTTCGGGGCGCACCACATTGGCCGGCGCAGCCGCTACCCTGACTTCGCTTTTGGTTTGCGTGTTCTCCACGGGATCCTCTGTCTAAAGCGGAAGCTCCAGGTGCCGGCCGCGGCACCTGGAGTCGATGCTGCCTCGCGGCAGATCAGGCGAAGAAGCCGTCGTTCACCACGGAAGGCAGCAGCTTGTTGCGTGCAAAGAATTGCGACGCGGCAACCATTGCCTTGCGCTCCGCCGCGTCCTGCATCGAAGCGAAGTGGAAGTGCAGACGGCGGGAGGAAATCGCATCCTGCAAAACCTTCGGATCGAAGCCGGTACGCTCACCGACGATAGCAACCGCAGCCGGAACATCCTTCAGGATGCCGTTGATGCAATCGCGGAATACGCCGTTGATGCTGGCCGCTGCCTTCGGGTTCTTCTCGAGCAGCGAATTGCGAACGCCGACCGAGAAATACGCGAGGTCGTGGCCGTTCTTTTCCTTGTAAAGCTGACCGGCGTTGAAGATCACGCCAAGCCGCGGGTCTTCGACGATGCCCTTGGTGATGTTCGGCTCCCACGAGAGCGCCGCATCAGCGCTGCCTGCGCGAAGAAGTGCGACCGAGGCTGCCGGATTGGTCACGTTCTGGACCGTGAGTTCTTTCTCGATGTCGAAGTTCAGATATTCCTGCACGACGGCGCGCACGATGCGATAGGTGCCAGTCGATTGCGGCGCGGCGAGCGTCTTGCCCTTCAGCTCGGTCACGCTCTTGGCGCCGGTCTTCGGCGCCATGATGTTGATCATCTGCGCAGTCGAGATGTTGCAGAGCAGCTTGATCGGCACACCCGCGAGATAGCGGGTCGCGAACGTATCCCAGCTTCCGATGCACACATCGTAGCTGCCGGCGACGAAATCGCCGTAATAGGTCGGAACGGACGTGTAGACGGTCGGATCGGCAAGCTTGAAGCCGTTCTTTTCGTCGAGCTTGTGGTGACGGATGTATTCGGTCACGAGCACCGTGAAACCGGGCGTAAGCGAAGCCCATTTCACCGGATCATTTGCAAGCGCCAGCGGAATCTTCGCCATCGGAAGCGCCGCGGCGATACCGGCCGCCGCTGCCGAACGCATAACCTGCCGTCTCGTTACGTTGGTCATTCTCATCTCCCCAATTGGCCAATCTGTCCCGCGGTTGATCCACAGCGACTTGTCGTTGGCCGTCACGTGCGTTGCGTTGATGCAACTGTTCTTATTGTTATGAGATCATCACATTGCGGATGCCTCGAAAGTAGAGAAAAGTTGCCAACGGCGCGTTCCATATTTGGAACGAAGATAAGTATTTCGCCGATGCCGCAAGACATCTTCGGTTATATTGCAGCGCGCAAACGCAAAGGACGTAACGACGCATGAACGCCGAAATCACTTGCGACAATCCGTTCTGGAACTACTCGTTGCGGTTCTATGCAAGGCCGCGCGTGGGAGACGTTTGCGTCGGATTGCAGGACAGAGCGAGCGTAGATGTGAATGTCCTGCTCTACCTGCTGTGGCTATCCACGGCAGGAAAAACTGTCTCAAGCGAAGAAATGCGCATGGTTGATGCGCGCGTGAAAGCCTGGCGCGAGCAGGTCGTGATCCCGTTGCGCGCGATCCGGCGAAACCTTCCGAAAGAGGCCACCGCTTCAAAAAAGTCTTTCCGGGACGGAATCAAGAAACTCGAACTGCAATCCGAGCGCATAGAGCAGGACGATCTCTATGCGATATTTCCGGATCTCGTTTCCGGCGGCCCCGACAACGGGAGCGCCCGCGCAAACCTTGCGCGCTATGCGGAGTATCTGAACTTTCGATTTGAAGACGAAGAACTCGAAGCGCTGCTCGGCGCCTACGCTGACGTTTCGGCGCGCTAGCCCTTCTCGCCGTCTTTCCAGCGGCGCACGACGCCCAGTTCGATACCGAAGTTATCGAGCAGCCGGCCCACCGTGTGATTGATCATGTCGTCGAGCGATTTCGGTCTGGCGTAAAAAGCCGGAACCACCGGCGCGATTACCGCTCCTAGGTCGGAGAGCGTCGCCATCGTCCGCAAATGCCCTGCATGAAGCGGCGTCTCGCGAACGGCGAGCACCAGTTTCCGGCGCTCCTTCAGCACCACATCGGCTGCACGGCTGACCAGCGAACTGGTAACGCCGGTCGCAACCTCGCTCATGGTTCGCATCGAGCACGGCACGATGAGCATGCCCATCGTCTTGAACGACCCGGAGGAGATCGACGCGCCGATGTCGGCGACACCGTGATAGACGGAAGCCAGTTTGCGTAGTTCCTTGGGCGGAAAATCCGTCTCGTAGGCAACGGTAAGCTCAGCCGCCTTGCTGACGATGAGATGCGTCTCGATTTCCGTCTCGCGCAGTAATTCGAGCGCACGGATTCCGTAAATCACGCCGGATGCGCCGGTGATCGCGATGATGAGGCGGTGGGGGGTGTTCGGGTTTTTGTTCAGTTTCACGGGCGCCACATACGCAACGATTGGCTATATGCTTTTGGTCTAGGCGCTGGCTGACGGGCGATCAAGGCCGGACTTTTTGCCGGCGTCCTCCCCCGCCTACCAGTTCTCCATACCCGCCATCGAAGCGGTCTCTTTCATCACCGCCTGCGGACTGCGATGCTTCTCCGCAAGATGCCGCTCGGCATCGCTCAGAAGCTGGGATTGCATATAAGCGCCGAGATGGCGCGCGCGGCGGATAATGCGGCTACCGAGCGCGACCCGCTCCGCATTGAATTTCGCCAGCGCTGTGTCGATGGCGGGCTCCGTCTCCAGCGCCGAAGCAAGCGCCCAGGCGTCCGCCGCGGCCTTGGTTACGCCCATGCCGACATGCGGACGCGCGACAAACGCGGCATCGCCGATCAGCACTGCGCGTCCGCACACCATCTGCGGCACTTCGAGATCGGAGATCGCCTGCAACAGCGGCTGTGGAGTCTGGCGGACGATTTCCGCAAAAGCGGGAGCGAGCGTCCGCTCCGCTGCCGAGCGCATTTCATCGAGCACTTCCGGCAGCAGAAGATCGGGTGCGATGGCGTCGCCGTGAAACTTTCCATCTCGCCCCTGAAACAGCCGCGGCAAATCCCGTTCGCGGTCGGCGGGCCGGTACCAGACATAATTGTATCGTTTCACATCGTCGTCGGCGCCATCCACCGGATAGCCAAGCATCTGCTCGCCGGGCGGCAGGCAGAATCCGAAACGATCCATCAGTGCGGCGCGCGTTTCCTTCGAGAGCAACGTCTCCGGCACTAGCCCGCGCCAGGCGACATAGCCGGCGTATTGCGGAACCGCATCCGGCATCAGGATGCGACGTGCCGTCGAGCGGATACCATCTGCGCAGATCAGAAGATCGGCGCGCAGCACGCTGCCGCCAGAAAAATTCACGACGACGCTATCGTTGTCCTGCTTCAATGACTCGAACGCGCTACCCTGCCGGTACATCGAGCCGGCGGATTTCCGCAGCAGCCGCCACAGCCGGTCCCACGATGCGAGACGCTGCGGATGTTCGCTTTCGCAAACTACGCTGCCTGATTTATCGAGCACCACACGCCCGCGTACGGGAACGCCGGGCGCGCCGTCATCGCCGGTCGCGAGCGCAATTTTCTGGTGCAGATCGTCGTGCGTAACGATGCCTGCACCACGCGAGCCGAGTTCGCTCCCCACGCGTTCATGCACGGTTACATCCCAGCCGGTGCGCCGCAGGAATAGTCCCGCGAACAACCCGGCCAGCGAACCGCCGACGACTACTGCTCGCCGCCGCGCATACGTCATGGGAGCGAACGCCCTTTCAGGCTCCGGGAATATCGGCTGGCGGGTTTTCGCCGGGGAAGTTCAATTCGATGGTGATGCCGTTCGGGTCTTCCAGAAAGATCTGGTAGAGATCCATGTTCGGCACGCGGCGGTGACGGGCGGGAACCTTGTTCGCCACGAAATGCTTCGCCATCGTAACCGCGTCTTTCGCGGTGAAAGCGACATGGTCGATGGCACCACCACCGGTCAGTTCGGCTTCCGCGCCGCGATCGCCGAGATATTGTTGCAGGCCGGGATCGCCATCCACGATGCCTGCGATGTGCAGAACATCGGCATCGCCGCAATACATCCAGTGACCCGGGAACGGAAATTGCGGCCGCGGCCCTTCGCGAAGGCCCAGTACTTTCACGTAAAAGTCGCGGGTTTCGGTAGTTTTACGCGTGCGCACGTTATAGTGCGAAAGAAATTGCAGCATCGAACTCCCCTTTTATTCTTGTTTATCGCCGGATTACTTTCGCTTCCGTGTCCGGCTCTCGCGGTGCAGTGCTCTTGACCTTGCAGTTTTCCGGTTTGCGATCTGCGCGTCAACGATGCGGCGCATGATCGGCGGCAGACCTACCAGAAACGCATCCAGCACGATGTCGAAGATTGCATCCTGATCGTCCTCGACCTTCATGTTGTAGATGTAACGCCGCACGCCGACATAAACGAGCGCGCCGTGAATCCCGTAGAGCAATTCGTATTCGCTATCGGACAGCGGCAGTTCTTCCGGTGGCGGGAAACCGTATTCGCGGCGAAACTCGGCGAGTGCGGGCGTGAAGATGCGCTCGCGAACCCGGCCCAAATAGCGGCTCGGCAGCGCGAACCCGTTCAGGCCTGCGGAGAAGAAAATCCTTAGCCAGTCGTAGGTTAGGATGGTTTTCTGGTAATCCTTCTCGAAGCGCCGGAAGCGCTCGCCGATGGAGAGCGAACGGTCGGCGATCAAGTATTCCCAGTCCGCTTTCCAGCGCTTGAGGTAGAGGTCTTCATAGACCTGCTCGATCAGGTCTTCCTTGCTCGGAAAATAACGATAGAGAAGCGGCTGCGTGATGCCGAGGCGCTTTGCAAGCTCACGCGTCTGGCCGTCGATCCCCTTCTCCGCGAAAAACCTGATCGCACCCTCGGCGATGCTGTGCTTGCGCTCAGCCGGACTCATCCGTTTGCGTTGTGCGGTGCGGCGTTTCGATTTTGGAGGCATTTCAGGGTTGTCGTTGACAGGAGGCGATGGCGACGTTCTAATTATCAAAAGATAAATAAGCGGCAGCGGATGTACAACTGCTGCCTTGGGGAGGACGACGTGAAAGCGCCAGATGTGGCCTACGTCAAGCCCGGATCCCTGCCAGAAGCGATAGACTGGCTGGACCGATACGACGACGCGAAGCTGCTTGCGGGCGGCCAGAGCCTGATTACGGGCCTGAACATGCGTCTTTCCAGCCCTTCCCTACTCATCGACATCAACGGGATCGATGGCCTCTCTTCCATTTCGGAAGCGAACGGCGTCATCCGCATTGGCGCGCTGGTGCGCCACGCTGAACTCGGCGCGTCGCCATTGATCGCGCAAAAACTGCCGCTGATCGCGAAGGCGGTGCCGCATATCGCGCACATGGCGATTCGCAACCGCGGCACCATCGGCGGTTCGCTGGCGTTGTCCGATCCCGCCACAGAGCATCCGGCATGTTGCCTCGCACTTGGCGCGACCATCGTCGCTACCGGCAAGAACGGCGAACGGCGAATTCCCATCGAGAAATATTTCAAAGGGTTGTTCGAAACCGCGCTCGAACATAACGAAGTGCTAACCGCAATCGAGATTCCCGTTCCTGCCGCCGGTGCGAAGTCCGGTTTCTCCGAACTGGTGCGCCGTCACGGCGACTACGCGACAGTCGGCCTCGCCGTACAGGGAACGCAGAACAACGGCAAATGGACTGCGCTGCGCCTCGCCTATTTCAGCGTCGGCGATCACGCGATGCTCGCGGAAAAAGCCGCGAGCGTGCTGCTCAAGGGCGGCAGCATCGAGGACGCGCAAGCCGCGCTCGGCGATGACCTCTCGCCGCCGCCGGATTCGGAAAACTCGTCGCAGACAAAAATGCAATTCGCCCGCGTGCTGCTGAAGCGCGTGATGACTTCCATCGAAGCGGCGTGACGGCGATGAATGTTCCGGTTCTGAGCTTCTCGCAATCCATCACCATGACGGTGAACGGCGAGCGCGTCACGCGGCAGGTCGCTGCGCGCACGCACCTCATCGACTTCCTGCGCGAAGACCTCGGTCTCACCGGATCGCATATCGGTTGCGAGCATGGCGTATGCGGCGCCTGCACGATCCGCGTCAACGGCAAGGCAATCCGCGGCTGCCTGATCCTTGCAGTGCAGGCCGATGGCGCGAAAGTCGAGACCATCGAAGGCCTTACCGACAGCGGCGTCATCGCCGACCTTCAGGAAGAATTCGTCAATCGCAACGCACTGCAATGCGGCTTCTGCACGCCGGGCATGCTGACCACCGCCGCCGAACTGCTCGAACAGAATGCCTCGCCCACGCGCGACGAAATCCGGGACGCCATCTCCGGCAATTACTGCCGCTGCACCGGCTATCACTCCGTCGTCGATGCGATCGAGAAGGTCGCTAAGACGCGCCGGACCGGGAAAAGCCGATGAGCGCGCAGGACAGCAATCTCACTTTCCTCGACCGGCCGAACAGCTATATCGGACGCTCGGTGCCACGCCCGAACGCGAAGCGTCTGGTGCAGGGCCGCGGAACGTACGTCGACGACGTGCGCCTGCCCCGCCTCGCGCACATCGCATTCCTGCGTTCGCCCTACGCGCACGCGAAAATCAACGGTTTCGATCTGACCGCTGCGAAGGCCGCGCCCGGCGTGATCGCCGTGTTCATCGGTGAAGATCTCGCCAAGGTTTGCACGCCGTGGATCGCAGTGCTGAGCCACTTCAAGGGTTTGAAGTCGGCCGAGCAATATCCGCTTCCCCTGGATCGCGCCTGCTGGACTGGCGAAGCGATTGCCGCTGTCGTTGCGGAAACGCGCGCGCAGGCGGAAGACGCGGTCGCACTGATCGAAGCCGATCTGGAAGCGTTGCCGGTCGTGGTCGATATGGAAAAGGCGCTCGACGCTTCGACGCCCGTGATCCATCCCGAACTTGGCGACAACCTTGCCTTCGAGCGCATGCTGGAAGTCGGCGAAGTCGATGCCGCCTTTGCCGGCGCGGCCGCCGTGGTTGAGCAGACCTTCAGCATCGGCCGCCATACCGGCGTGACGCTGGAGCCGCGTTCCATCCTTGCCGACTGGAACGAAGGCGAAGAGAAGATGACGGTCTATCATTCGTTCCAGGCGCCGCACATGATGCAGGACATCGTGTGCAAGCATCTCGGCCTGCCGGAAGCGAGCGTGCGCGTGGTGTGCAAGGATGTCGGCGGCTCGTTCGGCATCAAGGTCCACATCTATCCGGATGAGATGGCGACGGTGGCGGCGGCCAAAATCCTGAAGCGCCCGGTGAAATTCATCGCCGACCGCATGGAGTCTTTTGTCTCCGACATTCATGCGCGCGACCATCGCGTGAAGGGCAAGATGGCGATTGCCGCCGATGGCGAAATCCTTGCCTTCGAGATCGACGATCTCACAGGCATCGGTCCCTATTCGGTTTATCCTCGCACCAGTGCGGTCGAAGCCAATCAGGTCGTGAACCTCACCGGCGGCCCGTACAAGCACAAGAATTATCGCGCCCGCGCGCGCGTCGTGTTCCAGAACAAGGTGCCGATGTGTCAGTACCGCGCGGTAGGTCATCCAATCGCCGTGATGGTGACGGAAGGCCTGATCGATATGGCGGCCGCGAAGATCGGCATGGACCCGGCTGAAGTGCGCCGGAAGAATGTAATTCCCGACGACGCACATCCTTCTGTCGCCGCTTCCGGCATCAAGTTCGAGAAACTTTCGCACCAGCAGTCGTTGAACAAACTGCTGAAGATGATGGACTACGACACGCTCCGCAGGGAACAGGTGGAGCTACGCAAGAAGGGAATCCATCGCGGCATCGGTATCGCGGCCTTTATCGAGATTACGAACCCCTCGGCAGCATTCTACGGCGTCGGCGGCGCGCGTATCTCCTCACAGGACGGCTGCACGCTCCGGCTCAATCCGCAAGGCGGCGTGGTCGCTTCCATTGGCGTTACCGAGCAAGGTCAGGGCACCGAAGCAGTGATCGCACAAGTGGTCGCGACTTCGGTCGGCGTGCCGCTCTCCGATGTGCGGGTCGTGACCGGCGACACCGACGCAACGCCTTACGGCGGCGGTACCTGGGCGTGCCGCGCGGCCGGCATCGGCGGCGAAGCGGCGTGGCAATCCGGCAAGGCGCTGCGCAGCAACATCCTCGACGTTGCCGCCGTCATTCTGCAAACGAAGCCTGAGACGCTCGATATTCGCAAAGGCAATATCGTGGACAAGGAAACCGGCACCGAGCGCATGCCGCTCGCGGAGCTGGGGCGCGTCGCCTACTTCCGCCCCGACACCCTGCCCGCAGATCTCAAGCCGGAATTCGTGGTCACGCGCCATTACGTGCCGAAGGATTATCCGTTCGCGTTCACGAACGGCATTCAGGGTTCGTATGTCGAAGTCGATACCGAAACCGGCTACGTGAAACTGCTCAGGCACTGGTGCGTGGAAGATTGCGGCACCGTGCTGAACCCGCAACTCGTGGACGAACAGGTGCGCGGCGGCATCGTGCAAGGTATCGGCGCGGCACTCTACGAAGTCTGCCGTTACGACGCGGAAGGCCAGATGCTGAATGCGACGATGGCGGACTATCTGGTGCCGATGGCATCAGAGATGCCGGACATCGAAGTCGCGCATGTGATCTCGCCGACGACTTCGTCCGAACTCGGCGCGAAAGGCGCCGGTGAAGCAGGCACGGCAGGTGCGCCCGCCGCTGTCATCAACGCCATCAATGACGCATTGCATCCGTTCGACGCGCACGTCGCGGCACAACCGGTTACGCCGCAGGAAATCCTGAAAGCCCTTCGTAAAGTGTAAGTACCAAGCAAAAGACCATCACAAAGAAGACTACCAGGGAGGAAGTCATGACAAAGAAAGAAACCACACGCCGCCGCATATTAAAGGGGGCGGCAGCCGCGGGCGCAGTCGCTGCATTCTCGCCCGGCCTGTTCTCGATCGTCCGCGCGCAAGGCGCACCGATCAAGATCGGCTTTCCTGTGCCGCTCACCGGCCCGTTCGGCGCGGAAGCGAACGATCAGGTTCGCGCTGCGCAGATCGCCATCAAGGACTTCAACGACGCCGGCGGCTTCAACGGCCAGAAAGCCGAGTTGCTGGTGCGCGACGACAAGCTGAATCCGGGCGAAGCCGCGACCCGCACCCTCGAGCTGATCGAGAAGGACAAGGTCAACTTCATCGTCGGCTCGCTGTCGGCGGCCGTGCAGCTTTCCATCAACAACGTCGCGAAAGAGCGCGGCGTGATCTTCAATTCGATCAGCCAGTCGGACGCCATCAACGAAGTCAAGGACTGGTCGAAGTTCACGTTCCACGAAGCGCTGAACCCGCACATGACCGCGGGCGCGGTCGCCCGCTATGCGTTTCCGAAGTTCGGCAAGCGCGTGGTGTTCCTCACCGCCGACTATGCCTATGGCCATGAAATGGTTCGCGGCTTCCAGACCGCGAGCAAGGCGTTCGGCATCGAGACTCTCGCCGATCTCCGCCACCCGATCGGCGCGAGCGACTACTCGGCGTTCCTGCCGCGCATCCAGGCGCTCGCCCCGGACGTGCTCTGCCTCTGCAACTTCGGCCGCGACCAGGTGATCTCGATCACGCAGGCGACCGAGTTCGGCCTGAAGAACAAGACCAAGCTGGTAGCGCCGGTGCTGCTCTATACCGCGCGTCAGGCTGGCGGCGACGTGTTCGAAGGCGTGGTCGGCGGCACTTCCTACTACTGGCGTCTCGAAGACACCGTGGCCTCCGCCAAGGCCTTCAACGACAAGTTCCGTGCAGCAAACGGCGGCGCGGTGCCGTCCGATTACGGCGCGCTCGGCTATGCCGGCGTCCGTTCGGTGCTTGAAGCGGTCAAGGCCGCGAAGTCGGTCGAAACCGAGAAGGTCATCGCCGCGATGCGCGCGCTGAAATACGACTGGTACAAGGGCGCGCAGTACTACCGCGGCTGCGATCACCAGTCGGTGCAATCGACCATCATCGTCGAGTCGAAGCACAAGGACCAGAAAGACAAGAACGACGTCTTCTCGATCGTGTCGATCGAACAGCCCGACGAGAAGAACCTCCGCACCTGCGCAGAGCTCGGACACAAGAGCTAAGCGCCAACTTGCGCCTGTTGCCGGCTTCCATCATTCCCCGGAAGCCGGCAACCGCGCCTTTATTACGGAAGTGAACGGCAATGCTCGGTGGCGTGACCCTCGACCTGTTCGCCCTGCAAATCGTGACGGGCATCGCGCTCGGCTCGGTCTATGCGCTGCTTGCGATCGGGCTGTCGCTGATTTTCGGCATGCTGAATGTCGTGAACTTCGCGCATGGCGCGTTCTTCATGGTCGGCGCCTATGTCGGCTTCTTCCTGTTCGGGCTGACCGGAAATTTCTGGATTTCGCTTGTCATCACGCCGCTGGCGGTCGGTTGCATCGGGTTGGTCGTCGAGCGCGTATTGGTGCGGCCGCTGTATGGCCGCGGCATCGACTACCCCCTGCTTCTTACATTCGGCCTGTCTTTCGTTTTCGTCGAAACGATCCGAATTCTGTTCGGCCTCACCGGCTTCCGTCTGCCGCCGCCGCCCGAACTGCGTGGCGCGGTGAACATCGGCATCGGCTATTTCCCGCTCTATCGCCTGTTCCTGATCGCGTTTACCGCAGCCATCGTGATCGGACTCTGGTACTTCATCGAGCGCACGAAGTACGGCATCATCATCCGTTCTGGTGCACGCGACCCTGAAATCGTGCGCGTGCTCGGCATCGACATTTCGCGCGTGTGGCTCCTCGTGTTCGGCCTCGGCACCGGCATCGCCGGATTGTCGGGCGTGCTCGCTGCGCCGCTGCAAGGGCTGACGCCGGAGATGGGCATTCCGGTGCTGGCGGAAGCCTTCGTCGTCACGGTCGTCGGCGGCATGGGATCGCTGATGGGCGCGGTGATCGCCGGATTGCTGGTCGGCATTGTCGTCGCAATGACGTCGCTGTTCGCGCCCGACATGGCGAAGGTTTCGATCTTCGTGCTGATGGCGCTGGTGCTGCTGGTTCGCCCGCGCGGCCTGCTCGGCCGCGAAGGCGCGCTCGGATAATCGCCATGGCCATCGACAGCATCCCCACCACCGAGAAACGTGGCGACTGGCTCGCCCTCGCGAGCAAGTACCGCGTGCTGCTGACGCTTCTCTTTCTCGCGATCTTTCCTTGGATCACGCCATACGAAGCGCTGGCGGTGAACATTCTCATCCTTGGGCTGTTCGCGCTCGGTTTCAACCTGATCTTCGGATACACTGGCCTGCTTTCCTTCGGCCATGCAGCCTTTCTCGGCAGCGGCGCGTATGGCTGCGGCATCGCCATCGTGCACTACGGGTTCGGCTGGTTTGCCGCGATCCTGACCGGCGTCGCGGTCGCGACTTTCTTCGCGGTCATCATCGGATTTCTCGCGATCCGCACGCGCGGCATCTACTTCGCAATGGTGACGCTCGCACTTTCCATGTGCGTCTATTATCTGTTCTACCAGTTGCAGGGACTGACCGGCGGCGAGAACGGCCTGCGCGGCGTGAACCTACAAACCATCTCCGTGTTCGGCTACCCGGTTTCCTTCATCAAGCCGATCACCAAATATTACGTGATCCTTTGCTTCGTCGGCGTAGCGATCTGGCTGTTTTCGCGCGTACTGAACTCGCCGTTCGGCGCGGTGCTGGAAGCCATCCGCGAGAACGAAGGCCGCGCGCGCGCCTGCGGCTACGACGTGAGCAGGACCAAGTTCGTCGCCTTCGTGCTTTCCGGTGCGATTTGCGGACTGGCAGGCGCGCTGAACGCGATCCACCTCTCCATCGTTCCGGTCGAGACGCTGCACTACACCACGTCGGGTCAGGTTGTGATGATGGCGCTACTCGGCGGCATGGGAACGTTCTTCGGCCCGTTCGTTGGTGCCGCTACCTTCCTGCTGGTGCAGGATGTGCTCTCGAACATGACGACGCACTGGCAACTTTTCGTCGGCATCATCTTCATCGTGTTCGTGTTGTTCTTCCCGCGCGGCATCTGGGGTTCGATCCTCGACTGGATGGAGCGGAAATGAGCGGCCCCATTCTCGAAACCCGCGGCGTAAGCAAGATTTTCGGCGGCTTCACTGCGCTGAACAATGTCTCGGTATCGTTTCCGCGCGGCAAGCTGACCGCCGTGATCGGCCCGAACGGCGCCGGGAAAAGCACCTTCTTCAACGTGATCTCCGGTGCGTTCTATCCGACCAACGGCACGGTGCATTTCGAAGGCAAGGATATTTCCGGGGCCTCGCCGCACGAATTCGCGCGCATGGGGATTGCGAAATCGTTCCAGATCACCAGCGTTTTCCCCGAACTCACGACGGAAGAGAACGTTCGCATCGCCGTGCAGGCCCGGACCACGCGCTTCCAGTTGTTCAAATCGCGCAACGATTACCCTGAGACGTTCGAAACCGCGAATGCGCTCCTGAAACTGGTCGGCCTCGGCCATCGCCGCCTGAACCGCGCCCGCGAACTGGCACACGGAGAACAGCGCAGCCTCGAAGTGGCGATGGCGCTTGCATCCAATCCGAAGCTGCTGCTGCTCGACGAGCCGACCGCCGGAATGAGTCCCGAAGAAACCAAGGAAATGATGACGCTGATCGAAAAGCTGGCGGCGGAGCGCACCGTAATCCTTGTCGAGCACAAGATGAAGCTCGTCATGGGCCTCGCGCAGCGCGTGATCGTGCTCCACCACGGCGAACTGCTCGCCGAAGGCGCGCCCGACGACATCCGCGCCAACGATCAGGTCAAGCGGGTCTATCTCGGTCAAGGCCTCACCAAGCCTGCGAGGGTGGCGTGATGCTTAAGGTCGATAACCTGCAAGCCTGGTATCGCCACAGCCACATCCTGCAAAGCGTTTCGCTGGAAGTGAAACAGGGCGAGATCGTCACGCTGATCGGCCGCAATGGCGCGGGCAAGACGACGACGCTGAAAACCATCATGGGACTGGTGCCGAAGTGCAGCGGCAGCGTCGAGTTCGAAGGCGTCTCGCTACTGGAGCGGCCCGCGCATGAGCGATTCCACCTCGGCCTTGCCTATGTGCCGGAGGAGCGGCGCATCGTTCCCGGCCTTACGGTCGAGGAAAATCTCCGGCTCGGCATCATGGCGGCAAAGACTGCCTCCAAGGAGCGCGAGATGGTCGACCGGATCGCGGCGACCTTCCCTCGCCTCAAGCAACGCCTGCATCAGCAAGGCACCACGCTTTCCGGCGGCGAGCAGCAGATGCTCGCTATCGCCCGCGCGATGATGGCGGAACCGAAGATGATCCTGCTCGACGAGCCGTCCGAGGGCATCATGCCGATCCTGGTCGAAGAAATGTACGAGCAGTTCGGCAACATGAAGAAAGCCGGCATGACGATCCTGCTGGTCGAGCAGAACGTCGAGTTGGCGCTCGCGTTCTCCGACCGCGCCTATGTCATGGATCAGGGCGTGATCGTGCATCAGGACACGGCGGCGGCGTTGCAGGCGAACCCGGAAATTCAGGAACGCTACTGCGCGGTGTGAAACTGCCCGATTCAGGGCAGATCGTCGTCGCCGAGCATCCGCGTCGCCGCGCCTTCGAGATCCTCATATTGCCCGGAGCGGATCGACCAGAAAAACGCGCCAAGACCCATCAGGCCGAGGCCGAGCGCGATCGGCAGAAGGAAGACGATGACATTCATGCCGCGACCTCCGCTGGCGCGCCGGATGCTTCCATTGCGTTTTCGCCTTCGCGCTTTCCGCTACGTTTTGCACGCAGCGAGTTCAGCGTAACGAGAACGGACGAGCCGGACATAGCCGCCGCGGCAATCAGCGGCGTGACGAAACCCGCTACCGCGAGCGGAACGGCGACTACATTATATATCACTGCCAGCCAGAGATTCTGGTGCATGATCCGCCGTGCGCGCCGTGCGATTTCGACCGCGTCCAGTACTGGCCGAAGCCGCTCGCCGAGGAACATTCCGTCCGCATGGGCCTGCGTGATCTGCGCGGCCGTGATCGGCGATAATGAAACATGCGCGGCGGCAAGCGCAGGCGCATCGTTCACGCCGTCGCCAACCATCAGCACCTTGCGCCCTGCCTGCTTCATTTCCTCAAGCAGACGGTATTTCTCCTGCGGCTTGCATGCAAAGCGGAATGTCTCGATACCGAGTTGCGTCGCGATTTCGGCAACCGCCTCCTCGCGGTCACCGGATGCAATCGTGACTTCCAGTCCGCGTTCGCGCAATGCGCGCACAATCTCAACAGCATCCTTGCGAAGCTGTTGGCCGACCCAGAATGCAGCGGTACGATCGCTATAACGGAAGTAGATCGCGGACTTCCCATGGTTACGTTCGTCCGTTTCCTGCGGCTCCATATTACAAAAAATAGCACTGCCGAGCCGCGCTTCACGGCCATTCACCATCGCCGCGACGCCCTCGCCTGCTTTCTCCTTCGCATCGGGATAGGAAAGCTGCGCGGTACTATGCTTTGCGAGCGCACGCGCAAGCGGATGGCTGCTAGCCAGTGCAAGCCGTGCTGCGATGTCTGCCAGTTCCGGATCGGCGTGCGAAAAATCGCCTACAGCCGCATCCGGAAGCGTGAGCGTACCGGTCTTGTCGAACACGACCGCATCGGCTTCCGAGAGACGCTCCAGCAATTCGGGACTGTTCACGATGATGTTCGAGCGGAACAACTCGCCCATCGCCACGACCTGAACGGTCGGGACCGCAAGCGCCAGCGCGCAGGGGCAAGTGATGATCAGCACCGCAATGGCAATTACGATCGACTGGTGAATGCCTGCACCCGCGACCAGCCAGCCCGCCAGCGTCAGCGCCGCTGTGACATGAACCACCGGCGCATAGAGCCGCGCTGCACTGTCGGCGAGGCGCACATACTTCGTCTTGTTCTCACCTGCGGCGGCAATCAGCCGTTCAATGTCCGCAAGTAACGATTTGTCAGAGGCCGCTGTCACCTCGACATACAGCACGCTGTCGAGGTTGAGACTGCCGCCGTATACAATGTCGCCCTTCGCTACCGAACGGCCTGCCGTTTCGCCGGTGACGAGGCTTTCGTCGATCAGGCCCGCGCCGCTCGTTACCAAGCCGTCGGCCGGAACCCGCTCGCCTACGCGCACCATTACGAGATCGCCGGTTTTCAGCCGTTCCACGGGAACGACCGCTGCCTTTCCGTTCTCGATGCGACACGCAACATCGCCGCGCAGTGCGGAAATGTTTCCCGCCGCCGTGCGCATCTTCATTTGCGCCGCCTGCTCCAGATAGCGGCCGGTGAGCAGGAAGAACATCAGCATGATCGCGGAATCGAAGTAAGCGTGATGCCCGTGCGTCGCGGTTTCATAGAGCGAAAGACCGATCGCCAGCAGCACGCCCAGCGAAATCGGGACGTCCATGTTTACGCCGCCACCGCGCAACGCACGAAAAGCGCTGTCGAAGAAAGGCCGCCCGCAATAAGCAATCGCCGGAAGCACGATCAGCGCCGAAAGCCAGTGGAAGAAATCCCGCGTCTCCGGGGTGATGTCGGTCACGTTGCCAGACCATACCGACACCGAAAGCAGCATAACGTTCATCGCCGCGAAGCCCGCAACCGCGAGACAACGCAGCAGCCAGCTTGCATATTGCGCTTCCGCGCCATCGGCCTGCAGCCGGAACGGATAGGCGCGATAACCGATCTTCGTGAGGCGCGAGAGCAATTCGTTTGGATTCAACTTTCCGCCGTGCCAGCGCACCACGACGCGCCGATTGGTGTAGTTGACGCGCGCGCCGATCACCCCCGGCACCTGACGCAACTCGTTCTCAATTTTACCAATGCAGACGGCGCAGTGAATTCCTTCGACCGCAAGCGTCACGGTCTTCTCGTCGTTTTCCTCTTCGACGACGAAGGCGGAAAGATCCGCTGGAAGTGCGGCCTGTCCGTTCACGGGGCTCCCCCTACTTCACGACAACGAGATTGCGCGAGCGGAACACACGCTCGCCACCGCGGTGAATGTCGGTCAGCAAATTCCATTTGCCAGGACCCACCGGCGCTATACCGCGATACATACCGACACCTGCGTGTTCCAGCTTCACGGAAGCATCGTAGCGGCGGAACGTGGGATGCTGGAAAACGACAGTCACTTCGGCCGCGGGAACAATATTCCCGTCACGGTCGCGAATGGTGACCTCGATCGGAAGACCCCGCGCCACCAACGGTGAAACAGTCACGTCCACCTTCCAACCAAGCGCGTTCTGCACCTCGGCTGCGCGCAGTTCGCGGGCAAACGTAATTCCTTCACGATACGCGTTCTCCGCATCCACGCCGCCGAAAGTGCGGATCGCGAGAGTCGCCATCAGCGCATTGACCGCGGCAATCACAACGAAGAACAGCACAGTAATAGCCAACACAAGCCGGCCGGTAATTCTGAATCCGCCCGTCGGATTTGCAGACGTCATAATTCGTTTCTCCTCATGGCCCGCGGAAATGCGCGGAGGCCGTCGCACTCTTGGAATTGGCAAGATCGGAAATGCGGATGCGCAGCGGCACGGAAGCATCCGGCGGCAGCACCGCCTTGGTCGTGACCAGCATGCGAAATTCCTGAGTCTGATCCGGCTCGACCTGCACGATCCAGCGGCCATACAGATCCCGCAAAGTAACGCCGACAATCTCGAAATCCGCACCGGCAAGCCCGTCAACGGAAATCAGGAAGGAGCGTTTCTCATGCTCCTTATTGATCAGCCGGATAGTGTAGGCGTTGCGGATGGCCCCGCTGGAAAGCTTGACATAGACCGGGTTGCGGTCGTGGATCACGGCGACACCGAGATCGGTGCGCAACGCGAGCGATGCGATCATCACCACACTGACAGCGATAATCAGTGCTGCGTAGAGCACCGTACGCGCGCGGAAGAAGCGGAAAACGTTGGGCAGCCCCTGTTCGCGGCGGCGGACGTTGATGTCGTTGTCATACGCGATCAACCCGGTCGGCCGGTCGATCTTGCGCATGATGGTGTCGCAGGCATCGATGCAAAGTCCGCACTGGATGCAATCCAGTTGCGAACCGAGGCGGATATCCACGCCGGTGGGACACGCCCACACACACTGGTTACAGTCGATGCAGTCGCCCGCTGGCTGGCCTTCCGCACGCAACCGTTCGGCTGCCTTTAGCGTGTTTCTCGGTTCGCCGCGATCGTAGCGATATGTGACGTTCAGCGCGTGCTCGTCGGTAAGCGCCGCCTGAATTCGCGGCCACGGACACATATAAATGCAGACCTGTTCGCGCATCAGGCCGGCGAGCGTGTAGGTCGTGAAGGTTAGGATTCCGATCGTGATCCATGCGATTGCGGGCGCCTGGAAGGTCGCGAGTTGTTTCACGATGGTCGGGGCGTCGGCGAAGTAGAGAATCCATGCGCCGCCCGTCCACCAAGCGATCGCGAGCCAGATAAAGTGTTTCGCGGTCTTTCGTGCGACCTTGTCGAAGGTCCAGGGACCATTATCCCGCCGTATCCGTTCGACGCGGTCGCCCTCGATCTTGCGTTCGACAAACAGGAACAGGTCCGTCCACACCGTTTGCGGACAGAGATAACCGCACCAGATGCGGCCCGCGAGCGCGTTCATCAGGAACAGCGCCAGTGACGCAAGGATCAGAAGACCCGTGAGGTAGTAAACTTCCTGCGGCCAGATTTCGATGAAGAAGAAGTAGAAGCGGCTGGAAGAAAAGTCGATCAAGACCGCCTGATCAGGAGCGTTGATGCCCCGCTCCCACCGCACGAACGGCAAACCGTAATAAATGCCGAGCGTGATGACGAGTAGCGCAGTCTTGATCGTGCGGAATCGTCCCGCTACCGCTTTCGGATAAATCTTCCGGTGCGAGACGTAGAGCGGCTCATCGTCCTCGGACGCGACCAGCGGTTCACTTGCGCCGACCTTCACCATGGGTTGACCCACCCTGCCGTCTTCGCAGGACTACTTGCCGCCGCCCAGCGAATGGATGTAAGCGGCGAGCGACTTGATCGTCACTTCATCGAGGCGTCCGTACCAGGCCGGCATCACGCCAGCACGGCCGTAATAAATTCCCTCGACGATGGTCTTGCGGTCGGAGCCGTAGAGCCAGATTGCGTCCGTGAGATCGGGCGTACCGAACTCGCGCTTGCCTTTGCCTTTGTCGCCGTGACAGACCGCGCACTTCTCCGCGAATACCTTTGCGCCAAGTGCGAGATCCGTACCCTCCGGCGTCTTCAGGTTCGCAAGTGTTCTGACAAATTCAGCGACCGCATCGATTTCAGGATTCTTCAGCAACCCGTCGCGGCCGAAAGCAGGCATCGTTCCGCTAGGCGCCTTCGGGTGGTTCGAGCGCACACCGAAGAGAATCGTGTTCATAATCTCTTCTGGCTTGCCGCCCCACAGCCAGTCGTCGTCGTTCAGGTTCGGATAACCGCGTGCGCCGGTTGCGCCGATGCCGTGACAGCCCGCACAGTTATCCTGAAACGCAACGCGGCCGTTGGCGCGCGCCAGTGTCAGCAATTCCGGCGTCACCAGAATCTTTTCCAGCGGTGCTTCACGCAACTTCGCGATCAGCGGCTCGCGCAGCCGCTCCAGCGATTGCAGTTCCTCTTTCACAGCAGCGCGCGACTGCCAGCTCCATACGCCGGAAGTATAAGAGCTGATCAGCGGCCATGACGGATAGACGACCCAATAGCCAATGGACCACACGATGGTCGCGTAGAACATCCACACCCACCATTTGGGCAGCGGATTGTTCAACTCCTCGATACCGTCCCATTCGTGGCCGGTCGTCGAGCGCTTGACGTTGTCGTCTTTCGGTTTGTTATCGGCCACGATTAGTCCTCGCGAAGCGGTGTTTTTGCGGCTTCCTCGTATTTCGCCTTGCGCGACGGACTCATCACGAAAACGACCACGGCGAGGAAAACGGCGACGAAGTAGATCAGGCCCCAAGTCTGCGCGAAGCGGGCCAGCATGAGATAAGTTTCAGTCATTGACGCCTCACCGCAGGTTTGCCTTGTCCTGATAGGCCTTGAAGTCCACCTGCGTACCGAGCATTTGCAGGTACGCGACGATGGCGTCGGCCTCGGAGACGAAGGCTTTATTGTTGTCGAACTTGCGGACGATTACGTTCTGGTAGCGCTTGCGAAGATCTTCGGCTTCAGGCGCATCGTTCGAAGCCTGCGCGCGAAGATCGGACAACGCGTTCGCAATCATTTCTTTCGAATACGGCACGCCCAGCGCGGCCTGCGCCTTCATGTGATCCTGAATGTCGTCGGTCTTCAACGGCGTCGTCGAAAGAAACGGGTAGCCCGGCATGATCGAGGTCGGCACTACCGAACGCGGATCGTTCAGGTGATCTACATGCCAGAGATCGGAATACTTGCCGCCAACGCGCGCGAGGTCGGGGCCGGTACGCTTCGATCCCCACTGGAACGGCCGGTCGTAGATCGACTCCGCCGCCAGCGAATAATGGCCGTAACGCTCCACCTCGTCGCGCAGCGCGCGCACCATTTGCGAATGGCAGACATAACAGCCTTCCCGCACATAGATGTTGCGGCCCGCAAGTTCGAGCGGCGTGTACGGACGAATGCCATCAACCTTCTCGATCGTGCTCTTCAGGTAGAACAGCGGTGCGATTTCAACGAGGCCGCCAATCGCAATCACGATCAGGATGCCGAAGATCAGCAGAATCGAATTGCGTTCGAGGATTTGGTGTTTTGCCCAGATCGACATTTTCGGTTCCGTTTTTTAGTTGGCCGGGCTGAGCTGCATCGGCATTTGCTCCCGCGCAGGTTCGGCACTCGCGATGGTCTTCCAGACGTTCCAGACCATGAGCAACGCTCCGGTCAGGAACAGCACGCCGCCGAGCATGCGGATCACATAGAAGGGATGCATCGCCTCGACCGACTCGATGAACGAGTATTCGAGGAAGCCGAGCGGCGTGTAGGCGCGCCACATCAGGCCCTGCAGGATTCCGGAGACCCACATCGCGGTGATGTAGAGCACGATGCCAAGCGTGGAGATCCAGAAGTGCCAGTTCACAAGGCGGTTCGACCACAGGCCTTCGCGGTTCCACAGCCAGGGGACCAGGCAATAGATCGCGCCGAAGGAAATGTAGGCGACCCAACCGAGCGCTCCGGAGTGAACGTGACCGATGGTCCAGTCCGTGTAGTGGCTGAGCGAGTTCACGGCCTTGATCGACATGACCGGCCCTTCGAACGTCGACATGCCGTAGAACGCGACCGCGACCACCATCATGCGCAGCACCGGATCGGTGCGCAGCTTGTCCCACGCGCCGGACAGCGTCATGAGGCCGTTGATCATGCCGCCCCATGACGGCATCCACAGCATGATGGAGAACGTCATGCCGAGCGTCTGCGCCCAGTCGGGCAACGCGGTGTAATGCAGATGGTGCGGACCCGCCCAGATATAGAGGAAGATCAGCGCCCAGAAATGGATGATCGACAGCCGATACGAATAGACCGGCTTCTCCGCGCGTTTCGGCACGAAGTAATACATGATCGCGAGGAACCCCGCGGTGAGGAAGAAGCCGACCGCGTTATGGCCGTACCACCACTGCACCATCGCATCCTGCACACCGGCCCAGACGATGTACGATTTCGCGGAGAAGATCGAAACCGGAATCGAAGCGTTGTTGCCGATGTGCAGCACCGCAATCGTCACGATGAACGCGAGGTAGAACCAGTTCGCGACGAAGATATGCGGCTCTTTCCGCTTCAGGATGGTGCCAACGAATACAAGGAAGTAGACGACCCATACGATGGTCAACAGCAAGTCGGCGTACCATTCCGGCTCGGCATATTCCTTCGACTGGGTGATGCCGAGCAGATAACCGGTACCGGCAATGACAATGAACAGGTTGTAACCGAGCACCACGAACCACGGCGAAAGATCGCCCGCGAGGCGCGCGCGGCAAGTGCGTTGCACGACATAGAAAGATGTGCCGATCAGCACGTTGCCGCCGAAGGCAAAGATCACCGCCGACGTGTGGAGCGGCCGCAAACGGCCGAAACTGGTCCATGGCAAATCTAGATTGAGCAGCGGAAACGCCAGCTGCGCCGCGATGATAACACCGATCAGAAATCCGGCGATGCCCCAGAACAGCGAAGCGATGGTCGTGAACTTGACCGGACCCATGTTGTAATTGGGCTTGCCGCCGATCTCCTGCGGAATCTCCGCGGGGCGGTCCATGTAGCGGTTGCCGATTGCGAAGACCGCGGCGATCGAGGCAGCCGCCATGACCAGCGCATGGAAGGAATATTCGGTGGTTGTCGCCAGCGCGGCGATACAGATCAGCCCGAACGCGGTGAGCGACGCCAAGATGATCCCGGCAAACTCTCCCATCGACATGGATTTGCCGGACTGGCTGATTTCAAGCTGCACGATTCATCCCCGCTTTCGCTCTTTGGAAGCAACCCAAGCTGCAACCTAAAGACGGACGCGAAAACGAGGTTGATCTGAATCAATCGCCGGGCAGTCCCCCGGCACTTTCAACTACGGCCTGATGCCGCAGAGAATTGCGATTTCGCGCGTGGAAAACGCGATACCCGCGATACCCACCGCTATCACCGCGAGTCCGAATACGAGCCGCATTGCAGGCGCGGCAGCCCTGTTCCCTAGAAACGGAATGCCGAGGCTGACCGCCATGAGCGGCAACGCCGTGCCGAGACCGAACCCGAGCATGGTCAGTCCGCCACGCAACGGCGCTCCGGTAAGCATCGCGTAGAACAGTGCGCTATACACCATGCCGCACGGCATGAAGCCCCAGACGATTCCCGCCGCAACAAACCCGCCACGGCGAAGAAACGAGGCCGAACCGATTCGGGAAGAGAACCATGCAGCCGCAGCGCGCGCCTTTTCCGGCGCAAGTATGGACGGTGCAAATCCCGCGATTACAGCGCCGGTCCACCCGAGGAACGCGGCGGCAATCCAGCGCAGGACTGCATTCGCAACGGCGGGATTGTTTCCAGCAAACGCCGCGAACGAACCTGCGCCAGCGACCGCCACGCCGGCCGCCGTATAGGTCATGATTCGCCCCGCGTGCACGGATAGCGTGCGCGCAACCAGCGGCTGGCGAACGGCGACAGCGCCCTGCCCTGCGAGGCTGAAACTCGCGGCCACGCCGGAGCACATCGCGAGGCAATGCACGCTCGAGGACAGACCAAGCAAAAGCCCGGCGAGAAAAACGGATTGCTCGAAATACGGCATGGATAGCCGCGCATTTCACATGGAAATGCCGCGCACCATATTGACGTGGATCAATCGCGCAGCGGACGTATGCCTACGTGTGGAGCAGGCTTGTCGCCTGCAATGCCGCATCGAGGGTTTCCTCCGGAAGGCCGGAACTGTCGACTCGAATCCATTCTTTCGCCTCTGCGCCACGCGCTTCCTGCGCCAGCACGACCGAACGATCCGCATCAGAGGCGTCAGCGGTGCGGCGCTCGACGCGTTCAATCCTCTTATCGAGATCGGCGTGAAGGAAGATGCCCTGAAAGGGAACGCCCGCTTTCTCCGCAACCCTTGCGGCGGCTTCGCGTTCTTCCGGTGCGCCGAACACGGCGTCGAGGACCACAGAATGACCTGCGCCGATCGCTTTCGCCGCGTCGGCCAGAACAGCCTCGTAAACCTTTGCGCTCATCTCCGGGCTGTAGGCGCTGGCATCGAGACGGGCCATTTCCGCGACACTGAGAAGCTGCTTTCGCTTGACGTCGGAACGCAGAACGACGGCGCCCGGCGCGGGCAATACGAACGGCGCCAACGAGCGCGCAAGCACTGATTTTCCGCTTCCCGAAAGCCCGCCGACCGCAAGCAGGCGTGGCGCGGAAGGCGCGATCAGGTTGCAAGCGCAGTGAAAATAATGCTGCGCGGTTGCCACATCTTCCGGTTTCCTTTTCTGCTCGAAACGCGCAACCGCGACCACGGCGCGGATGGCGCTGCGCGTGGAGAGGAAAAGCGGAAGCAGCCGCAACCCCTCCAGATTTTCGCTTCTTGCCGAAACGGCGAGATAACGGTTCAGGGCTGCATTCGCGGCCAAGCGGTGCCTGCCTACGAACAGATCCATTAAAAAGAACGCGAGATCGTAGAGAATGTCGCCGCCCGCAATCAGCGGATCGAATTCCACTGCATCGAAAATGACGGACGCGCCCTTGATCAGCGCAATATTGCCGAGGTGAAGGTCGCCGTGGCCGCGCACGAGTAGCCCGGCGTCGGCACGGCGACGGATCAATTCTCCCGTGCTCGCGAGCGTTTCAGTCACGCCTTGCAGCAGGATGTCCGCTTGCCGCTGGTCGAACAGATCGGGGTGCTTCCGGAACGTCTCGCGATGCTGGCGGAAGAACCCTGCGAGCGCAGCAATCCACGCGCCTGCATCCTGCCTTTCGGCATCGCGATGGACTTCCGCGAGCCGCGCAGCGACCGCCTCCGCCATCGTGGCCGGGACTTCGTTGTTTTCAGCAAAGCGGTCGAGCGTCAGCCCATCGTCGAAACGGCGCATCTCGACAGCCCATTCCACCGCCTCTCCCTGCCCGCCAATCCGCAACGAGCCGTCGCTTTCGCGCGTCACCCTCGCCAGCCCGATATAAAGTTCGGGAGCAAAGCGCCGGTTGATCTCGATCTCCGCGAGGCATGCGGCCTTGCGCAGCGTGAGCGTCGAATAATCGAGATAAGGGAACCTGACCGCGCGCTTCACCTTCAGCGCACGGGTTCCCGACAGGAAAATACTGGCCGCGTGGGTGTCGATCCGCTTTACCGGAAGACCGCCGCTCGAAGCCGGAGATTCCAGATAGTCGAGAATTTCTTTCTGCGTGTGATTTGAATTCATCTGCTTAACCGGCGCCGGAAACAAATATTCGGTAACACCGTGGAAGACAAATTCACGAACCCGCTGCGTTGCGCGTTTGATGCACGTCAAATGTATGTGCGCGGGAATACTCTACTATTGCACCTATTCGGCAGGACAAAACGTCATGGGTTTCATTCCGGAAACGGCCGTCGAACCTTCTGCGGTATTCGGCAGCCTGCGTGTAATGATGGAAAATAATCTCCAGAAAGGCGAGCGGCTGACCGACGTCCTGCTCGACACGATGAGCGACCTCACCCATCAGTCGGCGGTTTTCGCAGATGCCGGTCTGGTTTCCGCCGCGAGACTGCAACAATCCCTCGCTGCATCCCGCAACTATCAGGACGCATGGTCCGCGCTGGCGGACTACGGTGCACGGCTTCGCGACTCGTATTTCACATTCATGAATGAATGCCTCGCCTGCCGCAGCCGTGCTTTTGAACGCCTCAATCTCGGCAACCGGATTCCCAATGCCTGAGCAGGATAGAACATCCATTCGTGCGGTTGCGGTTGCGCTGGCTCCGCATCGCAATTCGCAGGCGACGAACGAATATGCACTGTCGTTCGCGGAAATATTCGATGCCTCGATCAAAGGTTTTTCGCTGCTTTCCGATCCGGCGTTACCGCTGGCCGGTCCGCTGGATGCAATTCCTCCCAGCGTGATCGAAGACCTGCTGGCACGCAGCGAAACAGAAGCGCGCGACACCGCTGCGGCCTTCGAACGGCAGGCGCAGACATTCAAACCGAACGCCTCGGCGGAGATATGTCGCATCGGGCGCATCGATCCGGCCGAGCAATTCGCCACATATGCGCGGCTGTTCGATATCGCCATCGTTCCGCAAGCGGCTGCGGATGAATCGGAATTGCCGGATTTCGTGCAAGGCACGTTACTCGGCTCAGGTCATCCGGTTCTTGTCGTGCCCTACATCCATAAGGCTCGCGCTTCGTTCGAGCGCATCCTCGTGTGCTGGGACGGCAGCCGCCCGGCGGCAAGAGCGCTCTCGGACGCATTGCCGATGCTTCGCCGCGCCAAGGTGGTCGATGTCATCACCGCGGGGAGCGACGAAGAGGTCGCCGCTATCCAACACGGCCTCGAAGGATATCTGGCGCAACACGGGGTACAGGCCCGGCTGCAATCGCTCAACGCAAAGGGCATCGACATCGGAAATGCGATCCTGTCCTATGCGGCGGACGCAGGAACGACCTTGCTGGTCATGGGCGGATACGGTCATTCGCGTGCGCGGGAATGGATACTCGGCGGCGTCACCCGCACCATTCTCGCTACGATGACGGTACCCGTCCTGCTCTCGCATTGATCCGGCGCTGGTAGTCGCGCAGCGGCGTTTTTAATTCAGCTTCAGGCGCACGACCCGCATATCGGGTTCGTCTTCGCTGACGGAAACGTCGAAGCCGAGCTTCGTGCACATCGCGAGCATGGTCGTGTTCTCCGCGAGAACTTGCCCCTCGATGAATTTTATTCCCTCTGCCTTCGCATAGCGGATGATCAGTTCCATCAGCTTCCAGCCCAGCCCCCTACCCTTAAGATCGGAGCGCAGCAGGATCGCGTATTCGCCGGTTTCCAGATTCGCGTCGGCATGCAGCCTGACGACACCCAGCAATTCCTCACTGTCGAACGCGCCGAACGCCATCGCCCGCGCATAATCGAGCTGCGTAAGGCGCGCGAGAAAAGCGTGGCCGGGATTGCGCACCACGTTGAAGAAGCGCAGCCGCAGGTCGCGGTCCGTCACATGCTTGAAGAACTCCACCAGAAAAGGCTCGTCCTCCGGACGCAACGGACGGACCGTCGCAGTCTCGGAGCTGCCGTATTCGACGGTCTGCTCCCATTCGTTCGGATAAGGACGAATGGCGAGATGCATCGCGCCTTTCTGCCGCGGCGTCTGTTGCACCATGACACGCGAGTCCAGCGCGACCACGCGCTCGGCACCCGCAAGCACCGGGTTGAGATCGAGCTGTACGATTTCCGGCAGATCGGAAACGAGCTGACTCACCTTCACGAGCATCGTTTCCAGTTCGTTCCGGTTGGCCGCGGGCACATTGCGATAAGCCTTCAGCAATTTTGCCACGCGAGTCTGGTCGATGAGCGATTTCGCAAGATTGATATCTAGCGGCGGCAGGCCAATCGCTTTGTCTCCGACGACCTCGACCGAAACACCGCCCTGTCCGAACGCCACCACGCGACCGAATGCAGGATCGTCCGCGACGCCGATGATCAGTTCGCGTGCATTCGGCAGTTCGATCATTTCCTGCACGAGAATGCCGGTGAGCACCGCATCGGGCCGCAGCTTGCCGGCACGCGCGAGAATATCCGCTGCTGCCTTTTCCGCATCGGCAGGCGTTCTGATATTCAACCGCACACCGCCAATGTCCGACTTGTGAACAATATCGGGCGACTGGATTTTTAAAGCGACTGCTTCGCAGGTTTGCAGCATGCGTTCCGCGAGTTTGCGCACGCCCGCCGGATCCGGCGCGATGTGCGAAACCACGACCGGAATCCGGTACGCCTCCAGCAGCACCGTCATCTGTTCCGGCGTCAGCCATTGCTGCCCCACGGCGATGGCCCCGGAAATCACGCGCGCCGCCGCCTCGCGATCCGGCGAAAAATCTCCCACGAACTTCGGCGGGGTCGCGCGCAACGCTTCCTGCGCCTCGCCGTAACGGACAAGCTGCGAGAACGCCTGCACGGCGGCATTTTCGGTGAGGAACAGCGGAATCTTTGCCTGCGCAAATATCTCGCGCTCCGGCGGATTCTCCGCGACCCAAACCGCAAGCACCGGCTTTCCGGGATAAGACTGCTTGCGATGATTCTGCACAACTTCCGCGACGCGGGTCGCGATCCCACTTGGGGACGCCAGCGAGGTCGCGACATTCATGACGATGATGCCGTCGTTCTCCGGATCAGCAAGCAATTGTTCGAGCGCGAGCGCATAGCGCGTGGCGTCTGCGTCGCCGATTACGTCGACGGGGTTCGCCTTCGACCAGTTTGCGGGAAGACCTGCGTTCAGCGCCTGCATGGTTGCATGCGAAAGGGTCGCCATCTTGCCGCCGAGTTCGGTATATTTATCGACCGCAAGCACGCCAAGGCCGCCGCCATTGGTGAGAATGGCAAGACGCCCGCCTTTGAATGGATGGATCGCGCTCAGGATTTCCGCGGCGTCGAAGAGTTGCGCCAGGTCGAAAACGCGCAGCAAGCCCGCGCGCCGGAACGCAGCGTCATAGACCGCATCGGAACCGGCAATCGCGCCGGTATGTGTCGCGGCCGCCTTCGCGCCCTGTTCGAAGCGCCCTGCCTTCAACACCACGACCGGCTTTGCCCTCGCCGCGACTCGCGCAGCCGACATGAACTTCCGGGCATCCTTGATCGACTCGACATACAAAAGAATGGCGCGGGTTTTGTGATCGTTGGCGAAGTAATCGAGCAGGTCGCCGAAATCGACGTCCATCTGGTCGCCGACCGAAACGATGGACGAGAACCCGATGCCGCGCGCGGCAGCCCATTCGATGATGCCCGACACGATCGCGCCGGACTGCGAGATGAGCGCCAGATCGCCGGACTTAGGCATGTGCGCGGCGAAGCTGGCGTTCAACCCGGAGACCGGCGACAATACGCCGATGCAATTCGGGCCGACGACACGCATGCCGTATTTTCTCGCGGCGAGACGCGCATTCTCGAAAGGTGACCCCTCGCCCCGCCCAAGCCCGGAACTGATCACGACCGCCGCCTTGCAGCCGCGCGCACCCAGCTCGTCCACCAGCGCTGGAATGCTCTCCGCCGGCGTGGTGATCACCGCCAGTTCCGGGACCGCGGCAAGCTCCGCGACGCTGCGTTGCGCGGTGATACCCAGCAACTCGCGATATTTCGCATTGACGAGATGAACCGGACCCTTGAAACCACTCTGCGTGAGATTCTTCAGCACGGCGCGGCCAACCGAACTTTCACGCTCGCTTCCACCGATCACTGCGACGGATTGCGGGTTGAGAAGCTCGGCAATTCGGTACGTTGACATCCGGCGTTCTTGCTCTCTGATTGTTCTGAATTGTAACAGAAATCGAGTGACCTTTGGTTGACGAGCAGCAACTTTCTCCCTTGCCGCAAGCGAAACGCGGTCTCGCCCTACGGTACTTCCTGCCGCTGCGCGAAGCCATCGTCCGGCCAATCGCCGCGTTGCGGCTGCGTTACGCGCCACTGCTGCTGGTCTATTTCAGCTACGGTGCGCTCGGCCTGATCGATGTCAGCCGCGATCTCTGGGTGAAAGAACGCCTCAGTCTCTCGCCCGCCGAACTCGCGGGCATCGGCGTCTGGCTCGCGTTGCCTTGGACCATCAAGATGGTGTTCGGCCAGATGGTCGACAGCATTCCACTCTTCGGATCTCAGCGCCGCGTCTACCTTGTTGCCGGTGCGCTGTTCACCGCAGCGGGTTTACTAACGCTGGCGGGCGCGGCTGGCGGCTGGCTCACGTTCATGCCGACTGCCAGCCTTTATGTGCTCGGCTCGATTCTGGTCGTGCTCGGCACTGTGATTCAGGACGTGGTAGCCGATGCGATCTCCACCGAGGTCGTAAACCGCACCGATGCGCAGGGCGCGCCGCGTGACGAAACGGAAGTCCGCGCCGAACTCGGCATGGTGCAGGTTCTCGGCCGTCTCGCGCTATCCGCCGGAATCGTCGCGGTTGCGGGATTGTCGGGATGGATTGCGTCGGTGCTTTCGCGCGAGCATGTCTTCCTTGTTGCGCTGGTAGTGCCTGCACTCTCGCTGATTGCCGCATTCACGGCTTCGGAACGCGAAGCCGAACGCCGCCCGCTCGATTTGAGAATCCTGATCGGCGGGATCGCTTTCGGCAGCGCCGTGGTCGCGATCGGCTTGTTAGGCGTTCCGTTCGGCCAGGAGATCATCTTTATTGTCTCCATGGTCGTGGTCTGCGTCATGCTCGCCATCGTGACGCAGGATGTGCCGTCCGCGACGAGGCGCGCGATCTTCTTCACCGCCATTATCATATTCGCCTTCCGGGCGACGCCCGCGGTCGGCGATGGTTATTTCTGGTGGACCATCGACGTTCTGAAGTTCGACGAATCCTTCTACGGCGTTCTGCGGCAGACGGCCGCCGTGATTTCGGTGATGGTGCTCTGGCTATTCTCGAAACAGCTGACCGAATATTCCGTAACCGCCGTACTGTTCTGGCTGACCGTTTTGGGCGCCGTACTGTCGCTGCCCAACGTCGGCCTCTATTACGGGATGCATCACTGGACGGAAGCGCATCTCGGCTTCGGCGCGCGCTCCATCGCATTGGTCGATGCCGCGACCAGTTCGCCTTTCGCGCAACTCAGCATGGTGCCGCTGCTCGCACTGATCGCGTTTTATGCACCGGAAGGCAGGCGCGCGACGTGGTTCGCGCTGATGGCTTCCCTCATGAACCTCGCGCTGGTCGCAGGACAGCTTTTCACGAAATACCTCAACCACTATTTCGTGGTCGGCCGCGGGGAATATTCAGAACTCGGCGCACTGCTGATTTGCGTCGTGGCGGCGGGGTTCGTCATCCCGATTGCTGCGATTGCGCTGCTGGGGCGCAAGATCGTCCGCTAACTCCGCGGCGTCGATTCCGCCAGCGCCTTCATCACGTCTTCGCGCGAGATGACTCCGACCAGCCTGCCCTCGCTCACGACCGGCAGGCTGCGGGTCCTGCGTTCCACCATTTTCTGCAGCACACGGGTCAACGGCATGTTGGGGTCTGTCGTGAACATCTCCTCGCGCATGAAATCGCGGACGGCTCCTGCCATGATGGTCCTGTAATCCGGAAGCGGATGCTCTTCGGTGAAGGCAAACGCGCGCATGAAGTCGAATTTGGAGAAGACCCCGATCAGCTTTCCATTCTCCATGACCGGAAACGAATTGAAATCATGGCGCGCAAACAACGCCTCCGCTTCGCGCAGCGTCGTGCGCGCGTCGCAATAGACGATCTGTCTAGTCATATACTCGGAAACCTTGCGCTCGTAGAAATAGCGCATCGGCTGCCCGGCATTCCGGTTCGTCATGGTTCGCACCGTGCAGGTTTCGGCGTACCGCCGTAGTCTTTCCCTGCAAACGCGATACGTGCCTTGATGCAGGTCAACCTACTTTTCGTGCTGCCTGATGAAGCGCTCAACAATCGGATTGAAGGCATCCGGCGCCTCGACATAGGCGGCATGGCCGACGCCTGGAATGCTGGCGCTCGCAGCACTCTGCAGATATTCTTTCATCGCTTCGGAGCGTTGCGGCGTCACCACGGTATCGCTGTCGCCGGTGACGATCAGCACGGGCAGTTTCAGCGAGGACAACAACGGACGATTATCCGCCTTCTCGACCATCTGCCCGGCGTTCAACAGCCCTGCCCGCTTCGCTTCGGCCGCGATGCCCGCGACACGATCGAAGACTTCGCGCGAAGACGAAGGCGGCAGCATTTTCTGCGCGCGCGCTTCTCCATACTCGCGCGGCGAGAGGCTTTCGAGTTCTTCCAGCCTGCGCGTGTATTTCGCTGCAAGCGGTGCATCCGGCGGCGCAGCGTTGCCCCAGTGCGTACCGGACAGCACAAGGCATTTCGCCCGTTCTGGGTAACGCGCGCAGAAGCGTTCCGCGACTACGCCGCCCATCGAGTGCCCAACGACGTGCGCGCGCTCGACCTTGAGATAATCGAGGAGCGCCGCGACCTGCGCTGCATAAGCATCCGCGTCGGGCGCCACCGTATCGGAGCGGCCATAACCCGGCGCATCCCATGCGATGGTGCGGAAAGAGCGGGCGAACGGTTCGAACTGGTAGCACCAGCTTTTCGAACTGCCGTTCATGCCGTGCAACAGGATAAGCGCCGGGCCACTCCCCGCTTCGCGGAAGCTGACGGCACCCTGCGGCGTCTGGGCAATGTGCAGATCGGGGATCGTCGGACCGGCCGATACCATCGTCATCTGACTCATACTTCTTCGAAATCCTCTAGCGGGCCGCGGCCGGAGCCGCAGTGTTGTTCGGCGCCGTCCGTTCGGCGGCGGTGAATTTCATGGTCTGCACGGAGCGCAGCAAGTTTTGTGTATAGGAATCCCGCGGCGATGACAGGACCGTATCTTTGTCGCCGATCTCGACAATCCGCCCACGATACATCACCGCAACCCGCATCGCGATGGATTTCACCACGGCAAGATCGTGGGTGATGAGCAGATAAGACAGCCCCAGTTCGTCGCGAAGGTCTAGCAGCAGGTTCAGGATTTGCGCCTGCACCGACACGTCGAGCGCCGAAGTCGGCTCGTCGCAAACCAGAATCTTCGGCTTGAGGATGATCGCGCGCGCGATCGCCACGCGCTGCCGCTGACCGCCCGAAAGCTGTGGCGGATAGTTCTGCAACAAGCGCTTCGGCAGGCCGACCAGTTCGATGATGCGTTCTGCTTCCTTCTGGCGCTCCTGTGCATTGCCGACGCCGTGCAGCTCCAGCGGGCGCATGATGATCTGGCCGATGGTCTTGCGCGGGTTCAACGACGAATACGGGTCCTGAAATACCGGCTGCACCAGCTTGGCGCGTTCGAATGGCGTGATCGCGTGTAGCGGCTGCCCGGCGATGAACACTTCGCCTTCATCGCATTCCTGCAAGCCAAGGAGGATGCGCGCGAGCGTACTCTTGCCGCTGCCGGATTCTCCGACCAGCGCCACGATCTCGCCCTGCGCAACATCGAGCGATACATCATCGACTGCCTTGAGCGCCTTGCCCTTACCAAACAGGCCTGAGCGCACGATGAAGGTGCGGCTTACGCCCTCTGCGGAGAGCAGGCTTTTTGCAACACGGTCCTTTCGCAGCGGCAGGACTTGCGCCGGCACGCTCACGCTGCTGCCTGCATGGCCGGGCGGCAGCACGCAACGATAGAGATGACCGCTGCCCGCCTCCCGCATCGGTGGCGGCGCCGAACGGCATATATCTTCGGCAAACGCGCAACGCCCGGCGAAGGTGCAGCCCGGCGGCAAGGCGAACAGCGGCGGCACGGAACCCGGAATACTTTGCAGCCGCTCGCCCTCGCGGCGCGCGGCGGGAATCGAAGCGAGCAAGCCGCGCGTATAGGGATGCTGTGGCGTGCGCAGCACATTCTCTACCGTGCCGGTTTCGATCAGTTCGCCGGCATACATCACCGCGATCTTGTCCACGCTCTGCGAAACGACGCCGAGGTCGTGGCTGACGAGAATGAGCGCCATGCCGAGTTCCTTGCGAAGCTCGGCGAGCAGATGAAGGATGCTGGCCTGCACGGTCACGTCGAGCGCCGTGGTCGGCTCGTCCGCGATCAGGAGATCGGGCGCGTTCATCAGCATCATCGCAATCATTACGCGCTGGCGGAGGCCGCCCGAAAGTTCGTGCGGATATTGTGCAAGCCGGTTGGCCGCATCCGGCACGCCGATCCGGTCGAGCAGATAGACCGCGCGTTCGCGAGCTTCTTTCGGCCCGGCAGTGCCGTGCATCGTCATGGTTTCGATCAGTTGCCGCCCGATGGTGTAGACCGGGTTCAGCGAAGTCATCGGCTCCTGAAAGATCATCGCCATGCGGCGCGCGGCGACGGATTTCGCGAACTCGATCCGGTCCATCGCGAGCAGATCATGCTCGCCGAGGCGCAGCACCGAAGCCTTGCGGACTGCATTCTTCGGCAGGAGGTTCATCAGCGCCAGCGAAGTCATCGACTTGCCGCTGCCGGATTCGCCGACGATGCCGAGCGCCTCGCCCCGCTCCAGCGAGAAGCTCACGCCGCGCACGGCGTGCAAATTACTCTCGCGCACCGGCAAGGTGACGGCGAGATCGCGGACATCGAGAAGCGGAGATTGCGTTGCGCTCATCGCATCATCTTCCGCTTTTTGCGCTGAGCATGTCGCGCAAGCCGTCGCCGATCAGGTTGGCCGCGAGCACGAGCAGGAAAATGAACATGCCGGGCAGAATGACGAGCCACGGCCTGAGAAATACCGAGGTCTTGCCTTCCGCGATCATCAGCCCCCACGAGGGGATCGGCGGCTGGATGCCGACGCCGAGGAAAGACAACGCGGCTTCCGCGAGCACCGCGACGCCCACCTCCAGCGAAAAGATCACAATGATTTCACTGAGCAGGTTCGGAAGAATCTCGACGGTCATGATCTGCCAGCGGTTTGAGCCGATGGCGTGCGCGGCGGTGACATATTCGAGATCGCGGATTTTCTGCGTCGCGGCGCGCGTCACGACCAGATAGTAACTCCAGTGCAACAAGCCGATGACGCAGATCACCACGATCACGGAAGGCCCGATCAGGAATACGAGCGCCATCGCCAGCAACAATCCCGGCAGCGCAAGCTGGCAGGTGAGGAAAAAACTGATGACGCGGTCCGTCAGGCCGCCGAAATAGCCCGCGCAGACGCCGAGCGTGACACCGAGCAGGCAGCCGATGGTCGCCGCACCGAATCCGATCAAAAGCGAAATCCGCGCGCCGTACAGCAAGCGGCTGAGGTAATCGCGGCCGAGATGATCCGTGCCGAGCAGATGCTGCATGTTGCCGCCTTCCACCCAGAATGGCGGCAGCAGGCGACGCGGCAAATGCTGATCGAACGGATCGTATGGAGAGACCAGCGGTGCAAGCAACGCGAGCAGCACCAGCGTAACCAGAATTACGAGGCCCACCATGAAACCAGGGTGATGCAACGCGGTTCGCCATGCGCTGGATTTGCGCGCAGGTTCGGCGGGGCGCTGGTCCCCGCCCGCTTCCGTCGCCGCTTTCAAGGTGAGATCGGTGTTGCTCATGGCCGCCTCACGTCAGCCGCAGGCGCGGATCGAGCCATGCGTTGAGCAGGTCCGCGAGCAGGGTCAGGCCGATGAAGGTCATTGCGAAAAGCACCACGAGCATCTGCACGGTCGGTATGTCGCCGCCGATGATCGAATGGAGCGCGAAACGCCCCAGCCCGTTCATGGCGAACACGGTTTCGGTGATGACCGAGCCGCCGAGCTTGTGGCCGAGTTGCACCGCCAGCACGCTGACGACCGGCAGCAGCGCATTGCGCATCACCTGCCGCGACAGCAAGCGATAGCCGTAGAAGCCCTTGGCGCGCGCGGTCCGGATGTAATCGGAGGCCATGACGTCGAGCACGCCGACCCGGGTCAGCCGCATCAGCGCCGGAACCGAGTGCGCGCCCAGCACGATCGCGGGCAGCACGAAGCTCAGCGCCGTCGTATCGCCGGAGATCGGGAATATCGGCAGCATCACGCCGAACACAATGATGAGGATCAGCGCGAGCCAGAAGGTCGGCGTTGCCTGCGCCGACACCGCTACCGCAAGCGCAACCCGGTCGATCAGCGAGTTCGGATAGAGCGCCGCTATAGTGCCGAGCGGAATGGCGACGATCAGCGTCACGAAAGTCGCCGAGAGCGCGAGCGCCAGCGTGACCGGCAGATGTTCGAGGATCAGCGCCCCGACCGGCTGCCGCCAGTAGTAACTGGTGCCGAGATCGCCGTGAAAAATCGCCGAGAGCCAGCTCCAGTATTGCACCAGTAGCGGACGGTTCAGCCCAAGTTGTTCGCGGATGTGGTCGATCACTTCCGGTTCGGCACCCTCGCCCGCAATCGCCGCCGCCGGGTCGGTGGCGATGCTCAGGAGAAAGAACGCCGCAAAGGAAACCGCCAGCGCGACGATCACCGCGAGGATTATGCGCTTGCCGGCGTAACGGAGCATCGTCCTCTCTCCTTTCCTACCGCGAGGCTTTGGTGTCTGCGCGCCAGCGCGCACGGAACAGCCGCGGCAGCCCGTCCTTCGCAACCGGATAGGCGAGCTTGTTGGAAACGAGATAGTTCTGCGAATAGGTGTAGAGCGGAATCCAGTAGGCCTGTTCCGCGATCCGTTTCAGCGCGGCGCTATAGAGGCGCTTGCGTTCTTCCGGGTCGATGGTCCTGGCGGCGGCTTCCATCTGTTTCGCAACGATTTCGTCCTTCGACATGTTGCGATCCGACTTGAGCGACCAGTGCGCTTCCGCAATCGTTGCAGTGTCGGCCGTGCTCCCGGATTCCCAACTGGCGAAGAAAGCCGGTACGCGCCGGTTCTTCCGCGCCTGATTCAGCGTGGTCAGCGTCACGAAGCGCAGGCGTACGCGAACGCCGACCTTTGCGAGATCGGCGGCGATTGCCTCGGCTGCCTGCCGTTCGCGATAGACCCAAAGCTCGACCTCGAAACCTTGCGGATAACCGGCCGCGGCCAGCAGACGGCGCGCTTCGGCAGGATCGTATGGATATTTATGGACATCCTGCTCGCATCCGAATTGCAGCGGATGACAGGCGGCGTCGATGACTTCCGCGTCGCCCTGCACCAGATACTTCACTATGTCCTGCCGGTTGATCGCGTGAATCAACGCGCGCCGCACGTCGAGTTTGGTCAGCGGATTTCCCGCGCCGGTATATCCAGCGGCATCGAGCGGAATGAAGTTCACGCGCAGCGTGGGACCGCTCAAATGCGTGGCGTATTTTGTCGCGCCGATGTTGCTCGCGACATCCGCCGGCACATTATACATCCAGTCGACGTTGCCGCTGATGAGTTCGGCTTGCTGCGTGCTGAGGTCGGGAATGGTGCGGAACAGAACGTTCCGGATCGCAGGCCGCCCCTTCGGGCTTTCGGCGTAATAGCCATCGAAGCGTTCCAGCACGACACGCTTGCCGGGATGAAACTCCACCACCCGGTATGGTCCGATGCCGTTCAGCTTCAACGCCTGCGCGTTCGGGTCGGCGCTGCCGCTTGCATGGTAAGCGCCCGCCTTCCGTAGCTGCACGCTGAACGCCATGTCGCGGATCGCGAGCGGATACGGATGCTTCAGGTGAAAGCGCACGGTCATCGGACCGGTGCGTTCGACCCGGTCCAGCCACGCCGCGATCACGCGGCCGCGGTTGGTCTTGGAGTCCGGGTGCAGCACCCAACTATAAGTGTAGACCACATCGTCGGCGGTCAGCGGCGAACCGTCGTGAAAGCGGACGCCCGGCCGGATCGTCACGTCGATGGTGGTGTCGTTGACTTGCACATAAGATTGCGCGGCAGCCGGTACATAACCCAGCGTGTCGGGATCGGCATAGAACAGGCCATCGTCGGTCAGTTCGGCAAGCACGATGGTGTCGCGCGCCGTCGTGTAGAGATGATCGAGCGTCGGAATCTCACCTTCGATGGCAACAACCAGCGTGTCGTTCGCCGGTCCCGCGTAAGCGGGACGCCAGCAGAACACGACAAGGCAAACGGCGGCGAGCGCCGTCAACGCATTCTTCCGGGCCGTACCTCCCAGCATTTTCTTGTTCGCTCTTGTTGTCGGCTTGGCTGCATGTTAGCGACCCCGAACGGAAACAAAATGTGAAATAACGAATGAATGCTTCCGTTAATGTGATGGCTCTATAAATCTTCTATATTTTACAACCGCTTGCCATTCGGGGGCAGGATGAATGTAAAGGCGCTCAAGGCATTCCGGCTGGTGGTCGTGAACGGTTCGCTCGCGGCCGCTGCGAAGTCTCTGCACCTTAGCCAGCCGGCGGTGAGCCGCCTCATTTCCCTGCTCGAACACGAGACCAAGTTGCAGTTGTTTTACCGCACGCGGCGGCGGCTGACGCTGACGCCCGAAGGCGAAGCGTTCTACCGGCAGGCCGAACACCTGCTCGCTGGCTTCGACGAAATCCCGCGCATCATCAGCGACATCAAGGCGAAGACCGGCGGCCACTTCCGTCTCGTTACCGCGCCGCGTATCGGCCAGGGCCTTGTTTCACCCGCGCTGGCGTTGATGCAGCGGGAGTCGCCGGGCGTGCATTGCATCGTGGACGTTCAATCGCGCTTCGACCTGGAAAACCGCATCGGCACGCGGCGATACGATCTCGGCATCGTCTCCCTGCCGGTGTCGCATTCGCTGATCGAGATCGACAACAAGCCGCTGGTGCGCGTTCGCGCCGAGGCGTTGCTGCCGGACGATCACCCGCTGGCTAAGAAGAAGCAGCTTACCGCCGCCGACCTCGCGCCATATCCAATGCTCGGACTATGGCCGAGCCAGATCTGGCGGCAGCAGATCGACGATTTCTTCCGCTCCGGCGGCGCGGTGCCGTCCTATTCCGTCGAAACGCGCTCCTCGCTCATGGCGTGCCAGATGGTGCGCGACGGCGCGGGCATCGCGATTCTCGATCGCGTCTGCGCACAGGCAATAGACCTTAATGGCCTCACCTTGCGTCCCATCGATCCGGAGCGGTGGATTTCGTTCGGCTATATCCAGCACCGCGGCAGTACGCTTTCCGCGCATGCCGAGCACTTCCTCGATTGCCTGAAGCGCGTCATCGAAAACCTGAGGATGCGCGACGCGCACTACAAGAGCGCCATCGTCCCCCTAACCTGATACGGCCAGCGGGCCTCGACACGCATTTGGTAAGGTAGTGTTAACCTTCGGCAATACGCTGAAATATAATCGCTTTTCTGCGACCCTTCTGGTTTTCGCAGTAAATGTTGCCCTATTTCAATTTTTCTTCTGAAAACCCGTCGCGGACAATAGCGCCCAATAAGAGAGCAAAGCTCCGAAAAGAAAAAATGTCGCTTCGCCGGCATGACGTGGGGGGAATACAGGGTGCGCCAGGTTCATCAATCCATTGGCCTTGACCGGCGGCGTTTGCGTGCCGTTACGGCGGGCGGCCTGTTCGCGCTGTTCGGCACGATCGCGTCCGCGTTTCCCGCAAGCGCACAGGATCGAGACAATCGTTCCGCAGGTCTGTTCGAGCTTCCGCCTTTACTGGATTTGCTCACGCTCAGCCCGCGTCCCGTGCGCCGCGCGGATGTAGACGACGCGCCGTTCGCGACCAACCTGACCCTCGAGTGGCTGAACCTCTATCGCAAGAGTCCTAACGCGATCCCGCTGACGGGACCGTTCGGCGCAACGCCGTATGTGCCCCTCACCTCGACGGACTTGCTGAACGACAAGACGCTGGCTCCCGCCCTGAGAGCCAGACTCGAAACCGAAATTCTCCAGCAGCCTGTCGAGTTCTCCGCGTTCTTCGGCTTCCCGCAGGTAACGCAGAGCCTGTTCACCGGTCTCAGCACCGGCACCGCCGGCGGGGCATCGTTGCGGACGAACGCCATCTACGGGAACGATCCGGGCGGTGACATCTCGAACTACATCAACTCGAACGCGATCTCGCAGCTTTACGTCAGCCACAGCAGCCACCTGTTCGGCGGCGAAGCCAGCGTGAAGGAAGCCTTCGGCATTCCCGGCGTGACGTTCGGCATTCGCGGACTTTATTACGGGGAAGATCTCTCGACCGTCACGCAACGTTTCGGTTCGACTACGGCCATCGACGCCGTCACGGTCCAGACCCGCAACTACATGCTGGGGCCGCAGATCGGTTTCGACCGCATGTTCGATATCGGCAGCGGCATCCGCATCGGCGGCAACGCCAAGATCGGCTTCCTCGGGAATTTCGTCGAGCGCGAACGCTCGTTCCTTTCGCGCAACCAGACCCAGGCACGCGCGCAGCAGAACTTCACCGACGGCTTCAAGTTCTCGCAGGTGGTCGAGGTCAATCCTCGTGTCGAGATTCCGCTGGGGCGCGGCGTTACCTTCAATGTCGGCGGCACGTTCATGTGGCTGAACAACGTCAGCACCGCCTTCCCGCATTTCGGCACCGTCACCGACCTGCAGGATCTCGATCTTCGCGCAAATAACCGCGTTTTCTATTACGGCATTCAGGCTGGCGTTACGATTCAACTCGACACCGCAGCCGCGTTCTCGCCGCCACCGATGGCAAAGCGTTTCCTCGAAGGCCGCATCCAGGAATTCAACGGACCTACTCCGATCCCGGTCACCCTGTATGGTGAAGTCAACCGGATGATGCTGTCGTGGAACGATGGCGTGCAACGCGCGACCCGCCTCGTCGACAACACCTCGGCCCCATCGATCTTCGGCGTCAAGCTGGCAGCCGAACTGGATCGCGGCTGGACCATCGGCGCGAATATCGAAGGCGGTGTGAACCAGTACCGCTCCATTGCTGTAAACCAGTTCCTCCCCGGAGGTGAAAGCAACTTCAGCCCCGAGCTTCGCTATCTCGACATGTGGATTCGGAGCAACCGCTACGGCAAGATTACCTTCGGCCAGACCTCGACCGCGACGGATGGCGTCGTACTGACCGACCTGAGCGGCACCAACGGCGCGGCCTCCGCCAACATCGCTCTGATCGGCGGCGACCTGATGCTGCGAGCCACCGACGATCTGGACTTAGGAAACGGGAGCATCATCGATCGCACTACGATCGGCGACTTCCTCGGCAGCGCCACCATCGACACGTTGCGCCGCCGTGTCATCCGTTACGAAACGCCAACGATTAGCGGCTTCGAGCTTTCCTTCTCCGGCCGCGATCAATTCTGGGACACTGCGCTGCGCTATCGCGCCGACCTTGTGAACTGGCAATTCCGCGCGAGCATCGGCTACCTGCACGACACCGATGCAGGCGAGCGCGCTGCCCTCGGCAACACGCGCGACCGCACCGAATGGAAAGGCGGCGCGAGCTTGCTGCATACGCCGACCGGGCTATTCGTCACGACCGCTTTCGTGAAGCGTCAGTTCCGCGGCAACGACACCTCCAACCAGGCGGTGTTCGGCGAAAATCAGGTGAACCTCGCCGGCGTAGCAATTCCGGGCACGCATCGTCCGGACCTCGTCTACACCTACCTGAAGACCGGCCTGCGCAGGCAGTTCGTTTCCTTCGGTGAAACCAAGCTCTTTGCCGAGGTCGCGAACGCCAGCGACGGCATCACCGGGCTGCGCGAAGCCGGCCCGATCGTTGTCACGTCGAGCAGGCTCAATATGCTCGGCGCCGGTTTCATGCAGGACCTCGACGCCTACAACGCGCAGCTTTATTTCGGCTTCCGCTGTTACTCGTTCAATGTGGAAGGCCTGCGCGACGTCACCGGACCACCCGCGGGCAGCATCGCCTCGCCTGCGCCCATCAACGACATCAACCTCGTTTATTCCGGCGTGCGGATAAAATTCTAACGGGATACGCTCTGACAGGGCGAAGTTCGGAACAGGCCAATGAAGAGATTCAACAGAGTGCTCACCGCCACCTGCGTCATGCTGCTGGCGGCCTTGTGCCTGCAAACCTTCGTGCCAAACGTGCTCACAACGGGCGCGGCAGCGCAGCAGCAACAGGCCATTCCGCCCGGCGAAGGCAAGTTCACGATTTACGTTGCGCGCGGGCCGATGAACGTCTTCACCTATCGCCCGAAATCATTCACGGCGAATAGTCCGGTCTGGGTCGTCATCCACGGCGCGCGCCGCGATGTGGCGGAGCATAGTGCATTCGATTACTACGATGTCTGGCTCAAACTCGCGGAGGATGCGGGCGCGCTCTTGCTCGTTCCGGAATTCGTCGAGCATCAGTGGCCGACTTCGTGGCAGTTCCAGTTCGGAAACGTCAGGACAAGAACACTGGAGCCGATCCGCTGGCAGGATTCCGGCTTCGGCGCCGTCGAACAGGGCTTCCGTCAGGCCGTCGCGATGGCCGGCAGCAACCGCCGCCAGTTTTCGATTTACGGTCACGGTGCTGGCGCGCAATTCGTGCAGCGCTATGTGCTGCATAGTGGCGGTCGCTACATCGAGCGCGCAGTCGCGGCAAATCCGGGCTGGTATCTCCTGCCCGACGACGAGTTCGCCTATCCCTATGGCCTGAAGAATGCCCCGATCCCGCAGGACACGCTGCGCGGCGCCTTCGGTACAAGGTTCACGCTCCTGCTCGGACAGGACGACCGGCGCACCACCGGCATCATCCGCGACAACAGACAGACGCGCGCACAGGGCGCGAACCGCTACGAGCGCGGCCATTTCTATTTCAAGCGCGCTGCTTCCGTTGCCCGGCGCATCGGCGCTCCATTTGCCTGGCAGCTCAGGGAAGTACCCGGCGCGGGCCATGAGAACGAAGACATGGCGCCTGCAGCAGCGGAAATCCTCAAGGGACGCTGATCGCGTTATTCAGGATAGGTTGGAAGCCAGTTTGTAAATTGAAAGATTGGCGACCCCGGCAGGAATCGAACCTGCGACCAACAGCTTAGAAGGCTGCTGCTCTAATCCGCTGAGCTACGGGGCCGTAACCAGGATTTTAGGGACAGCGACGCGAAAAAAGTAGCTCAGTGCGTCCACTGGCCCATGCGTCTGAACGAAAAATTGTCGGCGTAGGCGATCTTCTTCTCGGCCTTCGTATGCGGCTCGGAAACCTGATAGGCGATATTGTTCTTCTCGCAATACGCGACCGCGTCTTCCTTGCTGGCGAAACGCAACCGCACCTGCTGGCGCATGTCTGTGGAAGAGGTCCAGCCCATCAGCGGCTCGACGCGGCGCGGCGCTTCCGGCTCGTAATCGAGCACCCAGTTTTTCGTGCGGGCCTCGCCGGACTGCATCGCCGTCTTGGCCGGTTTGTAGATGCGCGCAATCATCGTCGTCTCTCGTCTTCCCGTGTTGGTCGGGGCGGTGTGATTCGAACACACGACCCTCTGCTCCCAAAGCAGATGCGCTACCAGGCTGCGCTACGCCCCGTTTCGCCGAGGGCTTACAGGAGCAGCCCGGCCCCGGCAAGGCAGCCATTCTACCCGCTATTTCTTATCGAAAATCCGGTGCGAGACCTTGTCCCCCGGCGCGATACCGAGGCGGAGCGCAGTCCCCGCTACCACCTCCAGCACGCCCTTCACCGGCCCGTCGGAAAGGATGGTCGCCTCGGACAACGGTGTCGTGAACTGGGCGATATTCGCGATGGTGCCGTCAGCGCGGATGAAGATCATATCGAGCGACACGTAGGTATTCTGCATCCACATCGCGACGCCGCGCTCGCGGTCGAAGTCGAACAGCATGCCCTGCCCCTGCGGCAGCTCTTTGCGGAACATCAGGCCGACGCGGCGCTTGTAGTCCGTATCCGCGAACTCGATGTCGAAAACATGCACGCCGGACTTGGTTGCGATTTCCAGCTTCTCAAAGGTTTCCGGCTTCGGCTGCGCTTGTTGCGCGCGACCGCTTTGCGTCGGCAGGAAGACAAAGACTGCAAAAAGCAAAAGGGCGGCAACGCGGGCCGCCCCTGACGAACGCAGAATACGCATCGGATGTCCCGTCAGTGGGAGTTGAGGCCGCTTCCCATATCGGGCCGGACTTCGGCGGCCATAAGGCCCTTTGGTCCGTCGCCAAAGCGCACCAGCACGACCTGGCCGGGACGCAACTCGGTCATGCCGAAGCGGCGCAGCGTTTCCATGTGGACAAAGATGTCTGGCGTGTCGTCGCCGCGCGTCAGGAAGCCAAAGCCCCGCAGACGGTTGAACCACTTCACCCAAGCGCGTTCCAGTCCGCTGGTCGGCGTGACCGAAACATGCGTGCGCGGTGGCGGCATCTGCGAAGGGTGCAGCGCTGTGGAGTCATCCATCGAGACGACTCGGAAGCACTGGTAGCCCTTCGGCCGCTCCAGCACTTCGCACACCACCCGCGCGCCTTCATGCGCGGTCTGGAAACCGTCGCGGCGCAGGCAGGTAACGTGCAGCAGCACGTCTGGCATACCGTTGTCTGGAATGATGAAGCCAAAACCCTTCGCGACATCGAACCACTTGATATGGCCCGTTATCTCGATCAGTCCCACCGGAGCTTCTTCGGTGAGATCCTCGATCCGCGTCCCCTGCTCGCCTTCGGCGAACTTAGACCCCAGCCGGTCCGACCCCATGACGCTTCAACTCAGCCGCTTGTTCTGACAACCGGCAAAACGCCGATTCGTCGCAATACAACGATAACATCGCTTCACGTATTGGAAATATCAAAAAGCGTATTTGTTTCGTTTGCAACGCGACTTTCGAGAAATGCACTGGATCATGCACAGCATGATTGCATCAGGCGTCGAGGAACACTTCCAGTACATCGCCGATGTCGTCCCGAATCACCAGATCGGCGATGTCATCGAGGTCCGTCTCCTCACGGTTGAGGATTACCAGTGCCGCGCCGTTACGCTTGGCCATGACCGGAAAGCCCGCTGCAGGCCAAACCACCAGCGATGAGCCGACCGCGAGGAACAAATCGGCGGCTTTTGTTTCAATTTCCGCCAAACGCATCGGTTCTTCCGGCATGCTCTGGCCGAAAGAGATGGTCGCGGACTTCACCGGCCCTCCGCAATCGGCGCAATCGGGCGCGGATTCGTTGCCTGCGACAAAGCGTTCCTTCACCCAGTCGAGTTCGTAGCGGATTCCACAGTCCAGACAGGTGGCATAACTGCCGTTGCCGTGCAGTTCGATCACCTTGTCCGCCGGAACGCCGGACTGCTGATGCAGGTTGTCGATATTCTGCGTGATGATCGACGAGAACTTTCCGCTCCCTACCAGTTTTGCGAGCGCGCGATGCCCGCGTCCGGGTTTTGCGGCGCGGAAGGAATCCTCCATTGCAAATTTGCGGCGCCATGCCTCGTCGCGCATGTCTTTGCTTGCGAGAAACTGGTCGAACGGAATCGGCTGGTTCTTGGTCCAGAGGCCGCCTGGCGAGCGGAAATCCGGAATACCGCTCTCGGTTGAAATCCCGGCCCCGGTGAAGGCGACGCCGCGGCGCGCGTTGCGTACAAGTTCCGACAGGCGGGCTTTTGCAGTTTTGCGGTCGGGCGCGATCATTCTACTTTCCGGTCCGGCATCCAATCCGCGTTTCAGGAGTTAGGCAACCCATGCGCTACCTTCACACCATGCTTCGCGTCCGCGACCTCGACCGCGCGCTCGATTTCTACGTCAACAAGCTCGGCCTGAAGGAGTCGTTCCGTATCGAGAACGAGGCGGGCAAGTTCACGCTGGTTTTCCTTGCCGCCCCGGAGGACGAGACGCTGGTCGCAGACAGCCGGAGCGCCGGCCGCCCCGCACCGCTGGTCGAACTTACATATAACTGGGAGGGCGACGAGGACATGAGCGAGGCGCGCTATTTTGGCCACCTCGCCTACGAGGTCGACGACATCTACGCCGCCTGCGACAGGTTGATGAAGGCAGGCGTCACCATCAACCGCCCGCCCCGCGACGGCCAGATGGCCTTCATCCGCTCCCCGGACCGGCACTCGATCGAGTTGCTCCAGAAGGGAAAAGCCCTGCCCAAACAGGAACCCTGGGCCTCCATGCCCAATACAGGCCATTGGTAAAGCGGCATTTTTGCGCGCTTGTGCCGGCCGGGATGCTTTCCTATAAGGACCGCGGTTCGGCCTTAGGCCAGCCCAGCGCTCCCTTCGTCTATCGGTTAGGACGCCAGATTTTCATTCTGGAAAGAAGGGTTCGACTCCCTTAGGGAGCGCCAGTTTCTCTTTATCTCATTATTTTACGCCGCATCCGGAACGCGTTGTCCTAAATCAAGGAACGCGGACGGAAAGCGCATTTAAAAAAATGCGCTGCGCCCGGCAGCGTCATTTCCTCTGCCTGCCCGCAAAAGTTTCCATGCACATTCTCGTCACCGATTTCGACGGCCGCGAACATAAACTCGAGGCGCTCGAAGGCTGGCGGGTAATGGAGATTATCCGAGACTGGAGCCTGCCTATCAAGGCGGAGTGCGGCGGGGCCGCCGCCTGCGCGACCTGTCATGTCTATGTCGACCCTGTATGGCTTGCGCGTCTTGCGCCGCCGACGCCCGAAGAGACCGGCCGGCTGGACGATGCGATGGCCGTACGCCCCAACTCCCGCCTCTCCTGCCAGATCTTGATGAGAGCGGAACTCGACGGGTTGCGCGTTCAACTTGCGCCGGGGTCGGAGGCCAATTCGAAAGTTTTGCAAAACGCCGGGTAGACGAGCAAGAACCACCCGCGGTCTTTTGCATAAGATTTATTTTATACGATCGTGCATCAATGAAGAAACGCCGGAGACTTCCGTCTCCGGCTTTTTCTTTTTTTCAAATGCAGCCGAAGCTCAGCTCGCCGCCTTGCGGTTTACACCGCGCGACTCAGCGACGGTCGTAAGCTTTTTGTCTGCGGATTTCTCCTCGTTCAGGTTCGTCGTAAGGAGACGCACGACATTGTCCCGTCCGAGCTCATTGGCCCATGCGATCAACGTGCCGTAGCGCGTTATTTCGTAGTGTTCGACCGCCTGCGCCGCCGCGATAATCGCCGCGTCGAGCACCTGCTTGTCCGCCACTTCTCCGGTAAGCTCCTTGGCCTCCTTCAGGATACCGTCAATCGCGGGGCAGTTGACGCCCTTCGGTTCCTTGCCGAGCGCCTTGAATACTTCTTCGAGCCGGCCGATCTGTTTTTCCGTCTCGTCCTTGTGTGCGCGCAACCCGGCCGACAGGTCGCGGTTCGTCGCAAGCTCGATCATATCGGGCAGTGATTTGAGAATTTGCTGCTCCGCATAATAAACGTCCTGCACGACATGCAGGAACAGATCGTCCATCGTTTTGATATCTTTCGAGAAAAGACCCATATCATTCTCCCACGGGTTCGGAACCGGCGCAGTGCGCGCCCTGCTTTCCGAAACTTGCATCGCCCCGGACAGTTCCGACGCGAGAGAGCCACCCAAATAAAAATCGTCCGCGAAAGTCGGATCAGCGACTCTGTCTGGATGATTTCCCTTCGATCCTGCGAAGGATTTCGCGGAGAAGAACCGGAACATAAAAAACAACGCCGGAGACTTTCGTCTCCGGCGTCTTCAATTCAAAACCTGAAAGCGATCAGTTCGCGCTGTGCTTGCATTTGTTGCGGAACGAACGGCGCTTCTTGCCTTTCAGTCCTTGCTGGTCGGCGAGCAGCGAACATTCCTTCGACTTCGCGGCCTTCTGTTCCTTCGTGTAGGTCTTCCACGGCGAAGTCTTGGTGGTCTGCGCATCGGCGGCGGGCGCGACGGCGACAACGGCAAACGCAAGCAATGCGGCGTACAGGTATTTCATGGAGCATCTCCCAGGCGCGAATGGCGCCGATGCGCGCGTCATAGGCGCGTCATCCTGAGCGGCAGATGAACGGATTGTGGCTAAATGACGAGATTGAATACGGCGCCGTAATGGGAACCGGCGGCCGCTACTACAAACCCGTGCCAGATCGCGTTCTGGTACGGCAGGCGCTCCCAATGATGGAAGCCGACGCCGATGGTATACAGCGCGCCGCCGACGCCGAGCAGGATCAGCGCGACGAAAGCATCGCTCGCGAGCAATGGCTCCAGCGCGACAATGCCTATCCAGCCGAGACCTACATAAAGCAGCGTCGAAACGCGCTCGAGCTTCAGCGGCCAGAACAGCTTGATGACGATGCCCGCCACGGCCAGCGTCCATACGATCGCGAGCAGCGTGATGCCCAACGCGCCGGGCAGCATGATGAGCGTAAACGGCGTGTAAGTTCCTGCGATCATCACGAAGATGCCGGCATGATCGAGCCGCCGGAACAAGTCGCGCCGCCGATGCTTGCGCGCCATGTTGTAAAGGAAAGAACAGGAAAACATCAGCAATAGCCCGGCGCTGTAGATCGCCACCGCCACGATGACGACCGCCGAGCCATTCATCGCGGCCAGTACGATCAGAGCGCCGCCGCCGATCAGGCCCGCGAGGATGGCGAGCGCATGGATGATGCCGTCGGCCGCAATCTCGCCCCGGCTCGGCAGCCGGGCCGCGATATGCTCGAAAGTCCTGCCGATTGAATCGCCGGTCACGCTACGCAAACCCTCCGCGGAATGGCGGATACACGCCGGTTGTTACGCCGGCGTGAAATCCTGACTCCGCTTCCTGAACAAATCCTGACCTTCAGGCGCGGCGATAGCGTGCAGCGGCATGGACAATCGCCACCGCCATGGCGGTTTTTGCAGCAGTCGCCATCCAGAACGGGGTCAACCCGGCTGCAATCGCGTTCTGCGTTCCGATCAGGCTCGCGAGCCAGGCGACGCCCGCAATAAAGATGAGAACGTGGCCAAGCGTCATGGCCGCGACGGTTTTCCAGAAAGAAGCGGTCCAGCCGCGTTCCGCCAGCCAGCCCACCACGAGGGCCGCGATCAGAAACCCGTAGAGATAACCCGCGGTCGGTCCCTGCATGTAGGCGAGGCCAACGCCGCGCTCCGGGCTGCCCGCGAACACCGGCGCGCCGAGGCCGCCTTCGAACAGGTAGAGCGCAACGGCAGCCGCCGCCCCTTTCGCGCCGAGGAACGCACCGAGCAACAACACGACCATAGTCTGCATGGTCATCGGCACGGGCCAGAACGGGATCTGGATTTTGGCGGAGAGGATCAGCAGCAGATTGCCGATCACGATGGTCAGCGCCCGCTGGGCCGGGGTCATTTCGAACAGCAGGTTTTCGCGCGCGGAAACGGTATTCATGGATTCGAGTCCTGTTGATTGCCCCTACTACAGGCGCGCGGGACAGCGAATGCAACCCGCAATTCGACGCGGGGTTTTGCCTTCGAATGTGGCTAATTAGCGGGCAGCGAGCGGATCCGATGGCGCGGCATCGAGCATGCGCATCTCCACCGTCTCGCGACCCTGCCAGCGGTTGATGGAGAGCGTGCCCGCGACGTGCATCACACGATTGCGGCTGGCGAGCAGCGCCTGTCCGAGCGGGCGATCCGCCGCGCGAAACGCAATCGCGGAAATCGTGCCGCCATCGTTCGAGCGCAGCCGGGCGCGGACATGCCCCTGCCCAACCGGATCGGCGAACGCGACGGTATGCGCGGGCAACGCAAACACTGGTTCCGGATTGCCGGAACCGTACGGCCCGGCGCGCTCGATCATCGAATAGAGTTCACCGTTCGCGCCGCGTGCGGTGATCGCCGCGTCGATCTCCAGGCAGTCTTCATGGCGCGCCTTCTCGACAGGACCGCGCAGTTGCGCGTCGAGATAGGCGCGCAGGTCGCCGAGCTTGTCGCGCGTAACCGTGAGGCCGGCCGCCATCGCGTGACCACCGCCCTTCACGAGCAAGCCTTCCTCAACCGCGCCACGTACGACGCGGCCGATGTCCACGCCGGGAATGGAGCGGCCCGAACCCGTGCCTTGCTGGCCAAGCATCGCAATCGCGAACGCGGGCCGCGAAAACTTTTCCTTCAGCCGCGCGGCGACGAGGCCGACCACGCCCGGATGCCAGCCCTCGCCGCTCGCAATCACGATTGCGCCCTGCTCGTCGTGGCCGAGCGCTGCGAGCGCTTCGGCTTCCGCAGCGTCGAGCGTTTCCTTCTCGATCGATTGCCGCTCGCGATTGAGCGCGTCGAGTTTCAGCGCGATTGCGTTCGCTTCCGCAGGATCGTTGGTGGTGAGGAGTTTCGTCCCGAGCGTCGCGTCGCCGATGCGTCCGCCCGCGTTGATGCGGGGACCGAGCAGAAAGCCGAGATGCCACGCTTCCGGCGGGCCTTCGAGCTTCGCCGCATCCATCAACGCGCGCAGCCCGTGGTTCTCGCGGTTGCGGAGCGAGATCAGGCCCTTGGTCACGAAGGCGCGGTTCAACCCTTTCAACGGCACCACATCCGCGACGGTGCCGAGTGCTACGAGATCGAGGAGTTGCAGCAGGTCGGGTTCGACGCGCGTGCCGGTCCAGTGTCCGCGCTTGCGCAGTTCGCGCACCAGCGCGACGCAGGTCATGAACGTCACCCCAGCCGCACAGAGAAACCCAAGGCCGGAGAGATCGTCCTCGCGGTTCGGATTCACCAGCGCACTGGCGAGAGGCAACGTCTCGCCCGCCTGATGATGATCGATCACCACGACATCGAGACCGAGCTTGCCCGCCTCGCCGAGCGCTTCCGCACTGGTCGTGCCGCAATCGAGCGTGACGAGCAGGCTCGCGCCGCGCGCGTCGATGTTGCGGATCGCCTCCACGTTCGGGCCGTAGCCTTCGAAGATGCGGTCGGGAATGTGGAAGAACGGATCGCTGCCCGCCGCGCGCAGCGTGCGCACCAGCAAAGCCGTCGAGGTGGCGCCATCCACGTCATAGTCGCCGATAATCGCGATCTGTTCCGAGTGCTGTACGGCATCGGCGAGACGCGACGCCGCGCGCTCCATGTCGGTCAGCACGTTCGGATCGGGCATCAGGCGGCGAATGGTGGGATCGAGGAAGTTCTCGACCTCGTCCGGCGTAACACCGCGCCCCGCGACCACGCGCGCCAGCAATTCCGGAATGCCGTGGCGCTGGCTGATCGCGGTTGCGGCTTGCGTACCCCGCAGGTCCAGCCGGTCGCGCCATACGCGGCCTTGCACGGAACGCTCGACACCGAGGAAGACGCGGGATTCGGTCATGGAAACATAATACTGAATTTAGCGCGCCTCATCCTGAGGAGGCTGCGAAGCAGTCGCCTTGAAGGATGAGGTGCCTCATGGTTCGGGACGCGCCTTAGGCGCTACTCGCCATGAGGCTGTTGTTGCACGGCTAGAAAATCTTCCGGTACTGGATAAAGCCGGAACGACTGGCGATGTTGTCGTAGAGCTGCCGCGCTGTCGCGTTTCCTTCCTGCGTCAGCCAGTGGACGCGGCTCGCGCCCTGCTCTTTCGCCTTCGCATACACCGCCTCGATCAGCGCGCGGCCAAGGCCAAGCCCGCGCGTATCCTTCGCGACGAACAGGTCCTGCAAATAGCAGTAGTCGCCAGTGGTCCAGAACGAGCGGTGAAACAGATACTGCACGATGCCGAGCAGCTTGCCGTCCACATACGCGCCGAGCGCGAACATCGGCTCGCGCGCGTCATGGATGCGCCGCCACGTCTCGTCCATCGCGTCTTGCGATTGCGAGGCTTCGTAGAACTCCAGATAGCCGCGCCAGAGCGGCTCCCACGCCGCGCGTTCGTCCGCGCCGACCTCGCGAATGACGACGGCGGGCTTTGCCATCAGTCGAGGTGAAACTTCTCGAACTGCCGATGCTCGGCTTCGATCCAGCGGGTAGTGCCGGTAGCGGAGCGCATGACGACCGTGTGCGTGAGGATACGATGGCCGCGGAATTCAACGCCGCGCAGCATCGAGCCGGTGGTAACGCCGGTCGCCGCGATCAGGCAGTCACCGCGCACCATGTCCTTCATGTCGTATTTCTTGTTCGGGTCTTTCACGCCCATCTTCGCGGCGCGCGCGCGCTTCTCATCCGTATCGAGGATGAGGCGGCCCTGCATCTGGCCGCCGATGCAGCGCAGCGCAGCGGCAGCCAGCACGCCTTCCGGCGCGCCGCCGATGCCGAGATAGATGTCGATGCCGGTTTCTTCCGGATCGGTGGTGTGGATCACGCCGGCGACGTCGCCGTCGGTGATCAGCGCAACCGACGCGCCGGTCGCGCGCACCGCCGCGATCAGCTCGGAGTGGCGCGGGCGATCCATGATCAGCGCAGTGATTTCATGCGGCTTCACGCCCTTGGCTTTCGCGATGGCGTTGATGTTATCCGCGGGCTTCGCATCGAGATCAACCACGGCGGCGGGATAGCCGGGGCCGACCGCGATCTTGTCCATGTAGACGTCGGGCGCGTTCAGCAGCGTGCCGCCTTCCGCCATCGCCATCACGGCGATGGAGCCGGGCATGTTCTTCGCGCAAAGCGTGGTGCCTTCCAGCGGATCGACCGCGATGTCGACCTTCGGACCTTTCTTGGTGCCGACTTCCTCGCCGATGAACAGCATCGGCGCTTCGTCGCGCTCGCCCTCGCCGATCCGCACCGTGCCGTGAATGGGGAGCTTGTTCAGCTCGCGGCGCATGGCATCGACCGCGGCCTGATCGGCGGCCTTCTCCTCCCCGCGCCCGCGCAACCGCGCGGCGGAAACGGCGGCGCGTTCGGTAACGCGCGCGATCTCCATGGAGAGAATACGTTCGATGAAAAGTTCCGGCCGAACTTCGACCGAGCTGCCAGCGTTCTTGCTCATTTCCCCTCAGCTCTTTTCTATGCGGATGACCTGCGGCGTTTCCGCCAGCACGCCATCCTTCTTGATCGCATCAAGCGCCCGGCGCATCGCATCTTCGCTGGTCGCGTATGTAATGAGAATGACCGGCGCCGGACTTTCCGGCGACTTCGTCTTGTCGCGGCGGTGCTGCACGATGGATTCGAGCGAGATGCCCTGCTCCGCCATGCGGCCCGCGATCGTCGCCGCCGTGCCGGGCTTATCGACCGCGGCGAGACGAATGTAGTAGCCGCCCTCGTGGCGCTGCATCGGCGCACGCACGGCCTTGGTGAGTTGCGACGAGCCACGCCCGAAGGGCGCAACGCGCCTTCCGCTCGCGAGATCGACCAGGTCGGCAACGACCGCGGATGCAGTCGCCGCGCCGCCCGCGCCCGGACCGACCAGTGTCAGGTCGAGCGCGTCGGAGTTGATCGCGACGGCGTTGGTTACGCCGTCGATCTCGCCGATCACGCTGCCCTTCGGCACCATGGTCGGATGCACGCGCTGCTCGATGCCGGTTTCGGTTTTCACCGCAACGCCGAGCAGCTTCACGCGGTAGCCGAGATCGTCGGCGGCGCGCAGGTCGTCGAGCGTGATCGTCTGGATGCCTTCGACATAAACCGCATCGGCATCGACTTCCGCGCCGAAGGCGAGGCTCGCAAGAATTGCGATCTTGTGCGCGGTGTCGAAGCCGCCGATGTCGAAGGTCGGGTCCGCTTCGGCGTAGCCGAGTTTCTGCGCTTCCTTCAGGCAATCCTCGAAGGAGCGGCCTTCCTTCTGCATCTGCGTGAGAATGTAGTTGCAGGTGCCGTTCAGGATTCCGAATACGCGGGAGATTTCCGCGCCGCCCAGACCCTCGCGCAACGTCTTGATGACGGGGATGCCGCCGCCCACCGCCGCCTCGAAGTTGAAGGCGGCGTTGTGCTTTTCCGCGAGCTTGATCAGCGACGTGCCGTGCTTCGCGATCAGCGCCTTGTTGGCGGTGACGACCGGACGGCCGCTGCCGAGCGCAGCTTCGACCGCCGACTTCGCCGGATCGCCGGAGCCGCCCATCAGTTCGACGAAGACGTCGATGCCGCCGTCCTTCGCGAGCGCGACCGGATCGTTTACCCCCCGCAGCTTCGAGAGATCGAGGCTCTGGTCGCGCGGCGGGTCCTTCGACGCGATGGCGACCAGATCAATCGGGCGTCCCGCGCGCACGGCGAGCTTGTCGCGCGTGCGCAACAACATCCCGGCCACGGCCGAACCGACCGTGCCGAGACCGGCGAGACCTACGCGAAGCGGAGCTTGCATAGGAGTCAGCCCCGCGCCGCGAGCGGCACGACGTTATGCAAAATCGTGTCGGCGGACTCGAGGAACTTGCGGACGTTGCGCGCGGCCTGACGGATGCGCTGTTCGTTCTCGACCAGCGCAAGGCGAACGTAGTCGTCGCCGTGCTCGCCGAAACCGATGCCGGGCGCAACCGCGACACTCGCCTTCTCGACGAGCAATTCCGCGAACTTCACGCTGCCGAGCGGACGGAAACGCTCCGGGATCGGCGCCCATGCGAACATCGAAGCCTTGGGCGACGGGATTTCCCATCCAGCGCGCGTGAAGGATTCCACCATGGCATCGCGCCGCGTCTTGTAGGTTGCGCGCATTTCCGTGATGCAGTCTTCCGGGCCGTTCAGCGCGGCGGTGGCCGCGACCTGCACCGGCGTGAACGCGCCGTAATCGAGATACGACTTCACGCGCGAGAGCGCGGCGATCACGCGCTCGTTGCCAACTGCGAAGCCCATGCGCCACCCGGCCATCGAGAACGTCTTCGACATCGAGGTGAACTCGACCGTGACATCCATCGCGCCCGGCACCTGCAATACCGACGGCGGCGGGTTGTCGTCGAAATAGACTTCGGCATAGGCGAGATCGGACAGCACGAGAATTTCGTGCTTCTTCGCGAAGGCGACCACGTCGCGATAGAAATCGAGATCGGCGACCATCGCGGTCGGGTTCGACGGATAGCAGATCACGACCGCGATCGGCTTCGGGATCGAGTGCACCACCGCGCGTTCCAGCGCGTGGAAGAAGTCCGCTCCCGGCTCGCTCGGCACCGAGCGGATCGAGCCGCCCGCCATCAGGAAACCGAAGGCGTGGATCGGATAGCTTGGGTTCGGCACCAGCACGACATCGCCCGGCGCTGTGATCGCCTGCGCGACGTTGGCGAAGCCTTCTTTCGAGCCGAGGGTCGCGACGATTTGCGTATCCGGATTGAGCTTCACGCCGAAACGGCGCTCGTAATAGGCAGCCTGCGCCCGGCGGAGTCCGGGGATGCCTTTCGAGGCCGAGTAGCGGTCGGTGCGCGGCTTGCCGAGGGTCTCTTTCATCTTCTCGATGACGTGGGCGGGCGCCGGAAGGTCCGGGTTGCCCATGCCGAGGTCGATGATGTCGGCGCCGGCGTTGCGCGCGGCGGCCTTTACCCGGTTCACGCTCTCGAAAACATAGGGAGGCAGGCGCTTGATGCGGTGGAAATCGGACATTGTGGTTCTCTGAAAACTGGCCCCTTTAGGGTTCACGCGGGCCACGATTCATGCGGGGCTAATAGCACCGAAAGGGCGGAAAATGCACGGCTTTTACGCGCGCCGGCGGCGCTAGTTAGCTCGTTCGATCCGCTGCTTGACCTTGGCCTCGCGCTCGTTGCGAAGCTGCTCGAGCTGCTGCTCCAGCTTGACCCGTTCCACGTCGTTCATGACCGGTTGGTCGTCCTCGCGCTCCACGGGCGGCACGATGGCAGGGAATGCCTGCTGGGCCGCGGCGGGCTGGTTCGAGGGGTGGCTGGCCGGGATCACCGGCGGGACCGGGATCGAGAGGTCCATGAAGGGTACGGGAACGTCGCTCGCGCAGCCGCCAGCCAGCAGCGCAACCGCCAATGCTGCGGCGCGTCCAAAATTACCGGCTGAACTGGAAGTCTGCCGCGGCAAGCGGTCCCCCAAAATTACCCAATCGACCGTGATTCTCTGGCAGCGGCTTCTGTCGCTGCCTATTATGGCGGAAGCGGGGTCGGTATTAACCGGCCCTTCCTGAAGCGGTCATAAAGTACCGCCATGAACCGCGGGTAAAGGGAGTTACCGCCAATGGACGACAAGCCCAGAATCGGCGGCAGCACGCCGCGGGCGGTCGATCCGGAAGCCTTCGCGCGCAACCTCGCCCGCCTGATGGAGCAAGGCGGCAAGGCGCTTGCCGCTTACCTCCGCCCCCGCGAAGACAGTGACCTCGGCGAGGCCAAGGCCGAGGAAATGGTGGACGTCTTCAAGACGCTCAACCAGGTCGCGGAATACTGGCTCTCCGATCCACAACGCACGCTGGAGGCGCAAAACCGCCTCGCGAAAAGCTACATGGAGCTATGGGCGGCCACCATCCGCCGCATGGCCGGAGAGGAAGTCAGTCCGGTCAAGGCCGCCGATCCGCGCGACCGGCGCTTCACCGATCCCGACTGGAGCAACAACGCCTTCTTCGACGTGCTGAAGCAGGCCTATCTCCTCACCTCGGACTGGGCGGAGAAGATGGTCGCGGATGCGCAGGGCATCGACGACCACACGCGGCGCAAGGCGGAGTTCTACGTCAAGCAGATCTCCAACGCGGTCTCGCCGTCGAACTTCGTACTGACCAACCCCGAACTGTTCCGCGAGACGCTCGGCACCAGCGGCGACAATCTCGTGCGCGGCATGCAGATGCTGACCGAGGACCTCGAAGCCGGCAAAGGCGAGCTGCGCATCCGCCAGTCGGACTCCACCATGTTCGAGGTCGGCCGCAATCTCGCGACCACGCCCGGCAAGGTCGTGTTCGAGAACGATCTCATTCAGGTGCTGCAATACACGCCCGTCACCGAGAACGTGCTCGCGGTGCCGCTGGTGATCGTGCCGCCGTGGATCAACAAGTTCTACGTGCTCGACCTCACCGGCGAGAAGTCCATGATCAAGTGGGCGGTCGAGCAAGGCATCACCGTATTCGTGATCTCGTGGGTGAATCCGGACGCGCGCCTCGCCATGAAATCCTTCGAGGACTACATGAACGAAGGCGTGTTCGCGGCGCTCGATGCCGCCGAGAAGATCACCGGCGAAAAGCAGGCGCACATTTGCGGCTATTGCGTCGGCGGCACCATGACCGCCGTGTCGCTCGCCTATCTCGCCGCGACCGGACAGGATCGCATCGCAAGCGCGACCTTCCTCGCGACGCAGGTCGATTTCACGCATGCCGGCGACCTGAAAGTATTCGTGGACGAGGAACAACTGGAAGCGCTGGAACGGCGCATGAAGCAGGTCGGCTTCCTCGACTCCACCAAGATGGCGATGGCCTTCAACCTGCTGCGCTCGAACGATCTGGTTTGGCCGTACATCGTCAACAACTACATGCGCGGCAAGGCGCCCTTCCCGTTCGATCTCCTGTTCTGGAATTCGGACTCGACGCGGCTGCCGGCCGCGAACCACTCCTTCTATCTGCGCAACTGCTACCTTGAGAACAAGCTATCGGCCGGCAAGATGACCGTCGGCAACGTGCGGCTCGATCTCGGCAAGGTGAAGGTTCCAGTCTACAATCTCGCCACGCGCGAAGACCACATCGCGCCGCCGAAATCGGTGTTTCTCGGATCGAGTTTCTTCGGCGGACCGGTGCGCTTCGTGCTCGGCGGCTCCGGCCACATCGCGGGCGTGGTCAATCCGCCGGAGAAAAAGAAATACTCGTTCTGGACCGGCGGCCCCGCCGACGGCGAACTCGACAAGTGGGTCGAGAACGCAATCGAGCACAAGGGTTCGTGGTGGACCGACTGGCTGGCGTGGCTGAAAGACATCGACCGCCGCGAAGTGCCTGCGCGCGTTCCCGGTGCCGGGGCGCTGCCCGCCATCGAAGATGCGCCGGGCCGCTATGTGAAAGTGAAGGCCTGAGCTTCAGTCGAGCGAAGCCGGTCCGTAACGGCGGATGTTGTCGTAGAATTCAAATCCAAGACGGCGGTAGACCGGCTCGCCGGATTTGCTCGCCTGCAAGGTGACGACCCTGGCGCCGCGCGAGAAGGCGGCGTTTGCCGTCAGCGTCGTCAATAGCGTGGCAAGGCCCATGCGCTCGGCGGAAGGCCGCGTACCTACCCAGTAGATGCCTGCACCATCGCCGCTCATCATCACGAGCGCACCCGCCAGCGCTTCTTCGCCGCGATACACGATGAAGCCCGTGATGTTGTCCGCGAGCATTGCTACCGGCTTCGAAAATAAAGCGCGCGTATGGCGCTCGGGTAACCGCATTTGCGTGTAGGCCTCGACGCTAAGCTCCACGAAGTCGCGCGTGTGCTTCGGCTCCGTTATCGTCACGACGCGCAACCCGTCAGGCACCTCACGCGAAGGCAGAGGCTGCGTCAGCGAGAGGCAAGGCATCTCGAAGCGCAGCTCATAGCCGTGCGTGCGCAGATAATCTTCCAGATCGCCATCCTGATTTCCGATCACGGAAAGCGAATACATGCGCCGCCTCGGCGCAAAGAAAGCATGCGCGGCTTTCACCAGCGCGCCGGGCTTCACCTGTAGCGTCGTGCGCGCGGCGGCGTTCCAGTAGCTTCCGGGAAAATCGCTGGCGCCCGCGACCAACAGGATGCCGTCGCGGTCCTTCACTTCGCACGGCTCCTGAAAGCGCGCATGGACGCGAAAGGATTCGAGATAGTTCTCGTTCGAGAGCCGTTCGATTTCGTTCATTGCGCTGTGCGGAACCGGATTTCTGGAAGGCCGCCGTAGATAGCCGAAATCGCATACCCGGAATAGCGCCGCCGCGATTGCAGCGGGCAAATTTTCGCTGCTAGACTTCTTCGATAAGACGAACGCATGCAAGCGTTCCGCAGGGAGGAACCGATTCGTACGATCTTACGAACAACGATATGCCTGCTCTGCGTTTTCGTTCTGGCAGATAAAGCGCACGCGCAATTCCGAACTGAAATCCATCCCATCGAAACGATCACGCTCACAACGCCGCAATTCCTGCGCGGCGAGAAGAATGCGCCGCGCGCAGTCATTGCCGGCGAATTGCGCATACCGACCTTCGGAACCGACAAGCTCCCCGCCGTCGTGCTGGTGCATGGGTCGGGCGGCATCAGCAGCCAGCTCACCGACTGGGCGATCGAACTGAACAAGCAAGGCTACGCCGTATTCATTCTCGACAGCTTCACGGGACGCGGCATCGTCAGTACGGTCGAGGACCAGACGCTGCTTTCCAATGCTGCGATGCTCTACGACTCGTGGCGCGCGCTGGAAATTCTTGCGAAGCATCCGCGCATCGACCCGCACCGTATCGTCATCATGGGCTTCTCGAAAGGCGCGGTCGCCGCGCTCTATTCCGCACTCACGCGCTTCCAGAAGCTATACGCGCCGGAGGGGCTGCGCTTCGCGGGTCACATTGTGTTCTATGCGCCGTGCAACACCAGTTTTGTCGAAGACCTCATCACCGATAAAACGCCGATCCGTTTCTTTCACGGTCTTGCCGACAACTACACGCTCGCCGAACATTGTCGCGAATACGCCGACAAGCTGAAACAAACCGGCGGCGACGCCGTGTTCTACGGCTACAAGGACGCGCATCATGCCTTCGATGCCGCGCGCCTGCCGTTTCCGATCCCGCTCCCGAAAGCGATCACCGCTCGCAAGTGCCGCTTCACGGAACGCCCGCTCGGCTCCGTCATCAACGAAGAGACCGGCAAACCCGTGACGGCAAAAGACCTTTGTATTGAACACGGCACGACCATCGCCCATAGTGCGCCCGCGCTGGAAGCGGCACGCAAGGAAGTGGCCGCGTTCCTCAAGACACTATTCAGAAAATAGGGAAATCGCGCATGTCCGCGAAGGAAACGTTCACTGCCGACCAGATCAAGGGTAAGGTCGGACAGAACATCGGCACGTCAAAGTGGTTCACGGTCGACCAGAAACGGATCGACGGCTTCGCGGACGTGACAGAAGACCACCAGTTCATCCACATCGACGAAGCGCGCGCGAAAGCCGAAACGCCGTTCGGCGGCACCATCGCGCACGGCTTCCTCACGCTCTCGCTGCTCGCGCCGATGGGCTACGACGCCCTGCCCGCGATTGCGAACCGCGCCATGGGCATCAACTACGGCCTCGACAAAGTGCGCTTCCTGATGCCGGTACGCGCCGGCTCGCGCGTGCGCGGCCATTACAAACTAGTGAATGTAACGGAGCGCTCGCCGAAAGAACTGCTGTTCAAATATGAAGTGACGGTCGAAATCGAGGGACAGGACAAGCCCGCGCTGATCGCGGAATCCCTCGGCATGGCCGTGCTGCAATGAGCGATCCGCTGATGGACCTGATTTCAGGAAGCGGTGCTGCCAGCCCCGACCCGCTGCTTTCCATCGCCGGCCGCGTCGAGAACAAATACGCCAACAACGAAGGCGTGAAGATTCATTACGCCGCGCTGGGCGAAGGCCCGTTGGTCGTACTGATGCATGGCTTCCCCGACTACTGGCTGACGTGGCGGCACCAAATCGACGCGCTATCCAAACAGTTCCGCGTCTGCGCAATCTCGATGCGCGGTTATAACCTGAGCGACAAGCCGAAAGGCGTTGAAAACTATTCGATGCGCAAGCTAGTGAGTGATTGCGCGGCCGTGATCGCGGCCGAAGGCGCGCCGAAGGCCACCGTCATCGGCCATGACTGGGGCGGCGCGACCGCTTGGAATGTCGCGATGCGCAGGCCCGACATCACCGAGCGCCTCGTCGTCCTCAACATGCCGCATCCATGGACGCTCGCAAAATTGCTCGCGGAAAATCCGGAGCAGCAGAAGAACTCGCAATACGCCCGCAACTTTCAGGACCCTGAGTTCTACAAGAAGATTTCGCTGGAGCGCCTCGGCGCTTGGGTCACGGACCCGGAAGCGCGCAAATCCCATCTCGCGGCGATGGAGCGCTCCGACCCGCAGGCGATGCTGCATTACTATCAGGCGAACTATCCCGCCCCACCCTATGTCGTTCCCACCGCGCCGCCGCCATCGGTGAAGATGCCGGTACTGCTCATCCACGGCATGGAAGACAAGGCGCTGCTGTCGGAAGGCCTGAACGGCGTGTGGAATTTCTGCGAGCAGGATTTCACGCTCGCAACCGTTCCCGGCGCGGGACATTTCGTGCAGCAGGATGCGGCCGAATTCGTCAGCCGCACCATCCTTGCGTGGCTGAACCGCTAGCGCGCGGTTACGGGAACAGCGCGATCTGATCGAGGCCCGTGGTTTCGGGATAGCCGAACATGACGTTCATGTTCTGCACCGCCTGCCCGGACGCGCCCTTCACCAGATTGTCGAGCGTCGAGATCACGATGGCCTTGTTCGTACCGCGGTCGGCGACCACGCCGATCCGCGTCATGTTCGAACCGCGCACATGCCGCGATTGCGGCACCGCGCCGAACTCCATCACCTGCACGAATGGCTGGCCGTTGTAGAAGTCGGCGAGGATGCGGTGCAGTTGCTCCGGCGTAGTGGAGCCGAGCGTCTTCACGTAATGCGTCGCGTAGATGCCTCGGTTCATCGGGATCAGGTGCGGCGTGAAGCTCGCGACCACCGGGCGCGATGCCGCGGCGGAAAACTCCTGGTCCAGCTCCGCCATGTGCCGGTGCTTGCCGACGCCATAGGCGTGCATGCCTTCCGAGACTTCGGAGAAGATCATTTCCTCTTTCGCGGAACGGCCCGCGCCGGTCATGCCCGACTTCGAGTCGATCACGATGTGGTCGGTGTCGATCGCGCCCGCTTCGATCAACGGCACCAGCGCGAGGATGGAGGTCGAGGTATAGCAGCCGGGGTTCGCCACCAGCCGCGCACCCTTGATGTCGTCGCGATAGATTTCGACGAGGCCGTACACCGCCTCGTTCTGCAAGTCGGTCGCCTGATGCGCGTGGCCGTACCACTTCTCATAAGCGAGCGGATCGCGAATCCGGAAATCCGCCGAGAGGTCGATGACCTTCAGCTTCGGCGCTTTCTCGAACAGGTCCTTGATCACCTTCTGCGTGGTCGCATGCGGCAATGCGCAGAACGCGAGATCGAACGTCGAGGTGTCGAGTTCGTCGACGGTGACCAGCTTCGGGAGGTCGATGCCCCAGAAATGCGGGAACACGCTCGCCATCGTATTGCCGGCCTTGCGGTCGGCGGTCAGCGCGACGATCTCCGCGTTCGGGTGGCGGAGCAGCAGGCGCACGAGTTCGGAGCCGGTGTAACCGGAGGCACCGAGGACTGCGATCCGCGTCTTGCTCATGACATCACCCTGATTTGCGAGGGGCGAGGCTTACCCGAATTAGGCGCGCCGCGAAAGAGTTTCGGACAAACGCCGCCCAGCGCTGTTAACGCACGGGACGCGGTTTGGCTCCCCGGCGCATCGCGACAAGACAAATAAAATGCATGGCGATATGCGCCGCCGCCAAAGCTGTTATGTCGGCGTGGTCGTAGGGCGGCGCGACTTCCATCACGTCGAAGCCGACGAAGTTCGCGGGCGCCAGCGCGCGCAGAACGAGCAACGCCTCGCGGCTGCTCATGCCGCCCGCGACCGGCGTGCCCGTACCCGGCGCGAAGGCCGGATCGAGCGCGTCGATGTCGAACGAGAGATACGCCTTGCGCTTGCCGATGCGCTTCAGGATGCGCTTCGCGATACCCGCCGCGCCCAACGTCTCAACCGAATTGCCGTCGATGATCTCGATGCCGTGCGTCGCCGGCGCGTGGGTACGAATGCCGACCTGAATGGAATATTTCGGGTCGATCAGTCCTTCGAGCACGGCGCGCGCAACGAAGGAGCCGTGGTCGATCCGCCCCTCCTCCGGATGCCATGTGTCCTGATGCGCATCGAACTGCACGAGCGCGAGCGGCCCGTGCTTCGCTACGTGCGCCTTCAACAACGGATAGGTGACAGAATGATCGCCGCCGAGCGTGACAAGCGTCGCGCCGGTGTCGAGGATTTCCTTCGCCTGCCGCTCGATCTCGCGCGGCGCATTGCCGACCAGCCCGTAATCCAGCGCGCAGTCGCCCACATCGACCGCGGTGAGCGATGCGAACGGATCGAAGCCGAACGAATATTGCGGATCGCCTTCCAGAATGGCGCTCGCACGCCGGATCGCCTGCGGGCCGAAACGGCTGCCGGGCCGGTTCGAGGTCGCGGCGTCGAACGGCACGCCCCAGATCGCAAGGTCCGCGCCCTTCGCGTCGCGGGCATAGAACCGCCGCATGAAGGAAAGCGCGCCGCCATAGGTCGGCTCGTTCACCCCACCCCGTATTTTCTCGCCCTTGAAGGCATTATCCGCAGGCCGTGGACGTCGCGGCAGGCTGGATTTTCGTTCTGTCATCGTCGCTTTCGTTGATCGGGGGACTGGGCCGCGCTAGTCTTAGCGCAACAACTTCGCTCCCAAAACAAGGAAACGAATCCCATGGCCGTGGACGGTAGCTGGAATATTTCGATCGATACGCCGATGGGCACGCGACAGGCTTCGCTCGACCTGAAAGCCGAAGGCGCGACGCTGACCGGCACGCAGTCCGCGGACGGCCAGAGCGGCCCGATTCAGGACGGCTCGGTCGATGGCAACAAGGTGTCGTGGAAAGTCGACATCACCAACCCGATGCCACTGACGCTGACCTTCACCGGCACCGTCGACGGCGACAAGATCAGCGGCGATGCCGACACCGGCACCTTCGGAAGCTTCCCCTTCAGCGGAAGCCGCGCGTAATCCTCTGACCGCGCCCCTCATCAAGCCCGCAGGCGCCTTCGAGCGCCTGCTCCGGCGCGTCCGTTACCGGATGATGCGCCTGCTCGGCCGCGAGAAATTCACGGTGCGCGCGCAGGGGCTGAACTTCGTCGTCGGCACGAAAGACCTGATCGACTATCACCTCGCCCTCGACGGCATATGGGAAGCGGAGCAGCTCAACCGCTTCGGCCGCGCGGCTGCGAAAACACCGTTCGAAGTATTCCTCGACATCGGCGCGAACGCGGGCGTCTATTCCGTCGTCGTCGCCGCGAACAAACTCGCGAAGGAAGTCATCGCCTTCGAGCCGGACCCCGGCAACTTCGCGCGCCTGAAAGCGAACCTCGAAGCGAACGGGCTGGAAGAAGAAGTCTGGGCGCTGCAAATGGCGCTCGGCGACAAGCCGGCGGAAGTGACCCTGACACAGGCCGCCGACTACAACCGCGGCGAGTCCTACATCACGCAGCCCGACATGCCGGAAGGTGCGATCACCCACCGCGTGAAGCAGGTGCGCTTCGACGACGAGTACCAGATCAAGGGCAAGCACATCCTCGTCAAGATGGACATCGAGGGCTACGAGTTCCATGCCCTCGCCGGGATGGAGCGCACGCTCCGCGATAACCTCTGCTACCTGCAAGTGGAGCTGTATTCGGAGCGGATCGAGGAACTGAAGGCGCTATTCCAGCGCATGAACTACCGGTTCCTTGGCACCTTCGAGATCGATCACTATTTCACCAATATCCGGGGCGTTGAGTAGCTCATCCTCATCCTGAGGAGCCTGCCGCCGCCCTTCGAGACGCAAGCCTTCGGCTTGCTCCTCAGGACGAGGCGGCAGGCGTCTCGAAGGATGAGGCCACGACTCCTCCGTGGCATATTGAACGAAACCGATTCGCGAGACGGAAAACGAGATGGCAAAGGCAGCCAAGAAGGCCAAGGCGAAGCCCGCCGCGCGCGGCAAGGCGCGCGAGGAAGCCGACCTGTTCGCGGGCGCTTCCACCAACGGCGGACGCGGCAAGGCGGGGCGCGAATCCGCCCGCGGCGGCGGCAAGAGCTACGACGCGCATTCGATCGAGGTGCTGGAAGGGCTGGAGCCGGTACGCCGCCGTCCCGGCATGTATATCGGCGGCACCGACGAGCGCGCGCTGCACCACATCTTCGCGGAAGTGATCGACAACGCGATGGACGAAGCGGTCGCGGGGCACGCGAGCTTCATCGAAGTCCAAATGACGGAAGACGGATTCATCCGCGTCACGGACAACGGCCGCGGCATCCCGGTCGGGATGCATCCGAAATTCAAGAACAAGTCGGCGCTGGAAGTGATCCTCACCACGCTGCACGCGGGCGGCAAATTCTCCGGCGAGTCCTACGAGACGTCCGGCGGCCTACACGGCGTCGGCGTGTCGGTGACGAACGCGCTGTCCGAAACGCTGGAAGCCGAAGTCGCCCTCGGCGGCGTGCTCTATCGCCAGCTTTACAAGCGCGGCGTGCCGCAAGGCCCGCTGAAAGCCGTCCAGAAAGGCATCAAGAAGCGCGGCACCTCGATCCGCTTCACGCCCGACCCGCTGATCTTCGGCAAGGATGCGAAGTTCGACGCGGCGCGCGTGTTCCGCATGACCAAGGCGAAGGCCTATCTCTTCGGCGGCGTGGAAATCCGCTGGTCCTGCGACAAGTCGCTGATCAAGGGCACCGAGACGCCGGAGAAGGAGACGTTCCACTTCGTGAACGGGCTTCGCGACTACCTTGCGAACAACCTCGAAAAGCGCACCTACATTCACAAGGACATCTTCGCGGGCAAGAGCGAGAAGAAGTCCGGTCACGGTGCAGTCGAGTGGGCGGTGGCGTGGATCGCGGACGAAGACGGCTTCGTCAATTCGTATTGCAACACCATCCCTACTCCCGACGGCGGCACCCACGAAGCGGGCATGCGCGCGGCGCTCTACAAGAGCCTCAAGGACTACGCCGAGCGCACCTCGAACAAGCGCGCATCCGCCATCACCGCGGACGACGTGATGATGGGCGCCTGCGCCATCGTCTCGGTGTTCATCCGCGACCCGGAATTCCAGGGCCAGACCAAGGACCGCCTCGCCAATCCGGAAGCGTCGAAGCTGGTCGAAAACACCATGCGCGACGCCTTCGACAACTTCCTCGCAGGCAACACGCTGGAAGCGAACAAGCTCCTGGAGTGGTCAATCGAGCGCGCGGAAGAACGCCTGCGCCGCCGCGCAGAGAAGGAAATCTCGCGCAAGACCGCGGTGCGCAAGCTGCGCCTGCCCGGCAAGCTCGCGGACTGCTCGAACGCTTCCGCCGCCGACTCCGAAATCTTCATCGTCGAAGGCGACAGCGCCGGCGGCTCCGCCAAGCAGGCGCGCGACCGCCGCACGCAGGCCGTGCTGCCGCTGCGTGGCAAGATTTTGAACGTGGTCAGTGCGGGACGCGGCAAGATGGCTGCGAACCAGCAGATTGCCGATCTGATTCAGGCGCTCGGCTGCGGCGCGGGTACAAACTATCGCGACGAAAGCCTGCGCTACGACCGCGTGATCATCATGACCGACGCCGACGTGGACGGCGCGCATATCGCTTCGCTGCTGATCACCTTCTTCTATCAGGAAATGCCGAAGCTGATCGAGAACAAGCACCTGTTCCTTGCGGTGCCGCCGCTCTATCGCCTCACCTACGGCGGGCAGACGGTCTACGCACGCGACGACAAGCATAAAGACGTGCTGATGAACACCGTGTTCAAGGGCAAGAAGAACGTCGAGGTTGGCCGCTTTAAAGGTCTCGGCGAGATGCTGCCCTCGCAGCTCAAGGACTCGATGCATCCCTCCTCGCGCTCGCTGCTACGCGTGACGATTGCCGACGCCAAGAAGGCCGCGACGAAGAAGACGATCCAGCGGCTGATGGGCAACAAGCCGGAAGAACGCTTCACGTTCATTTCCGAGAACGCGAAGTTCGCAGCGGAAGCGCTGGATATTTAGAGCTTTAAATACTGATCCAGCACCGCCTGCGGATCGTCGGCGATCTTCTTGCACCGCTCGCCGTAGGATGCCGTCAGCTTGGGCATGTTCTCGCAATTTCCTTCGAGGAGCTTGCCCTGCTGCTCCAGCGCGATCTTGAGGCGTGAGAGCATGGCATCGGCATCCATGTTGATGGTCTGGCCGGCCTGAAAGGCGTACTTGCGGAGCTTGTCCACGGTCTCGGTGCTCTGGCTTGCGAGGTTGATCTCGGAGCGCTCGATCGCGCAACCCCGGACGAACGTATAATAGGCCATGCAGACCGAAAGCTCGGCCTGCACCAGGCCTACGGCCAGCCGCTTCGAGTCGAGTTTAGGGTCGGCTTTCTGGTCTTGCGCGCCCGCCACCGACCCCATCATGAGTAACGCCAACGCTACGCGAACCAGCATCCGTCCGTTCCCTTGCTTTTCACGACTATAGCAGGGAACCGGAATGTCACAGGGCACGAAAAGTTCTGGATATTGCGGGGGGACGTGCTGGAAATTCACAGGCTACCGGATTAGTTGATCGGCAATGCCAAAGCATCCGTTCCGCATCGGCCGTTCGGTCACCGGCCTCGGCCTGTTCGCCACCGAAACCATCAAGAAGGGCCAGCGCGTCGTCGAATATACCGGACGGCGGCTGACCACGAAGCAGGCCGAGTGGATCGAGGACAATACCGAGAACCGCTACGTCTTCGAACTGAACGACAAGGTGTCGATCGACGGCTCGTCGCGTTCCAACTACGCGCGCTACGTCAATCACTCCTGCCGCCCGAACTGCGAGTCCTATCAGTACGCGATGAAGATCTTCTATCGCGCCAAATGGACCATCCATCCGGGACAGGAACTCACCGTCAGCTACGGGCAGGACTATTTCGACAGCTTCATCAAGCCGATCGGCTGCAAGTGCCCGACCTGTATCGCGCGCCGGAAGCGGGAGCGCATGGAAGCCCGCGCCAAGGCGGCCCGCAAGAAGAAGCGCGCCCTGAACGGCAAGCACAAGAACGGCAAATCCAGGAACGGCAAGGCCCGCTAGCAGCCTTAGGGGTTCCGGCCCTTTTTCCGTTCCAATTTCCGGGCCTGATACCGCGTGATAGGATGACGTCTCCGCTCGCTGCCGGACGAACCCGGCATGGAGGTTTTCATGAAACGCCTGATTTTTGCCGCCGCTGCGATCAGCGCATCGTTCGCCGCCCTGCCCGCGGACGCGCAAACCTATAATCGTTATCCGCCCTACGTCCGCTATTGCGTGGATACGTCCTTCGATGACGTCGGTCCGCTCATGATCTGCCAGTGGGAAACGCTGGCGCAATGCCAGGCCGCGCGCACCGGGCCGCACGAACGCTGCTTTCTGAACCCCGCCTTCGCAAACGAAAATCCTCGCCCCACCCATCGCCGTTAGGAGTCTGGAATGAACGGTTTCTCTTTCGGCGTCGTCCTGTTCGGATTGTTCGCCGGTACTGCACCCGGCGGAGAGGTAGCCCCTCCGGGCTACACGGCGCCGTATCAGGAGAGACCGGCGTATGCGCGCTTCTGCATGGACTCGACCTTTGGACCCTCCGGTCCGGCTACGGTGTGCATGTACGAAACGATGGCGCAGTGCCGCGCTTCACGCGCGAGCAACGGCGACCGCTGCTATCTGAACCCGGCGTTCGCGAGCGAAAGCCCGCGCCGCACTTACAGACGATAGAGGTTATCGTGAATATCCGGTGCGCAACCGTTGCCACGGTCGCATTCGCTGCGCTGGTAGTTAATGTCTCCACGGAAACGATGGCGCAAAGTTATCAGCGGTACCCGAGTTACGCGCGCTATTGCATGGATTCCTATTACGACAATACAGGTCCGGTGATGACCTGCATGTTCGAAACCATGCAGCAATGTCTTGCTTCGCGCGCGAACCGGGTCGATCGCTGTTATCTGAATCCGGCCTTTGCGACCGAGCGCCCGCGCGGCATCCGCAGTGGAGGATAAGCGTGCGTCACCGTCTCATCGCATCTTCGTTGTTGCTGCCGTTATTGCTCACGGGTGCCCCCGTGCAGGCGCAATATCCGGCCCCTTCACAGTACTGCATGGACACTTCGTTCCGGAACACCGGGACAATTCCGGTTTGCCGCTATGCCTCGCTGGCACAATGCGAGGCCGCGCGCGTCCGGCAAACGGAACGCTGTTTTCCAAATCCCTTCGCCAGCAAAGAGCCGCGCCGCGGACAACGCTAGGCGCCGTTCACACTTCGCGCAGTACCAACCGAAACGCACCGCCCTCCCGCACGATACGTCCCGCGGGGAAATGCCCGCCGATGACGACCGTTCCGGTATCCGCTATCTCGCCGAAAACATCGCGCCGGGTGCGCGCCGATTGCATCGGGTCGCTGTCGAAGGTCGAGGACCATTCGGGGTGCGCCATCTGGCAAGGATGATGCGCGACGTCGCCGAGTAGCAACGCCTCCTCTCCTTCCGAACGGATGCGGATGCTCATGTGGCCTGGACTGTGCCCCGGTGTCGGCACGGTCGAAATGCTTTCGCTCACCTGAACTGTACCGGGAATGATGTCGGCCAGTCCGGCATCGACGATTGGTCTGACCGAGTCCGCGAACACCGCGCGCTGTTCCGGGTTGTCCTCGAAGTCTTTCCAATATTCGTATTCGGTTCTGCCAAACAGATAACGCGCATTCGGAAATGTCGGCACCCAGTCGTTGCCCGCGAGCTTCGTGTTCCACCCGACATGATCGACATGCAGGTGCGTGCAGATAACTAGGTCGATGGTCTCCGGCGCAAAGCCGGCCTCGTTCAACTTGAACAAGAACGGCGTATCGAGATCGTTCCACACGGGCACGATGCGGTTCTTCTTGTTGTTACCAATGCAGGTATCGACGACGATACGCTTGCCGTCTGCCTCGACGACGAGCGCATGCACCGACATCTTCAGCTTGCCGTCCGCGGTGGCGTAATCCGGGACGAGCCAACCGATTTCCTTTACTGCTTCTGGAGAGGCCTGCGGCAGGATAAACTTAGTCCCGCCCGCGCCTTCCAGTTCGACAATCCGAGTAATTTTTGCGGCACCGATACGCCACTGCATAAAATTCTACCTGTTTGCACGGCCGGATTGTGAAGCGCGGCCTGAAGCCGTCGCAAGCGCGGTGGACATACTCGCCGCGCTATGCTCCGCTTTACCTTACCAGTTTGTATATGGAGGCCGTCATGGGCTTGCTCGATGCCGTACTCGGCGAAGTTCTCAAGAATGCGATCGGCGGAAACGCCAGCCCGCAGCAGCAAACCCAGTTGCCGGACATCTTTAGCTCGATCCTGAAGGATGGCGGCTTCGGCGGTGTCGGCGGGATTTTGAAGCAGCTTGCCGAGAACGGTCTGAAGCAGCAGGTCGACTCCTGGCTCGGTAACGGCCAGAACCTTCCGGTCAATCCCTCGCAAATCAACGACGCGCTCGGCAACGATCAGATTCGTCAGATCGCAAAACAGTTCGGGATTCCGGTCGACGCCCTGCTGCCCATGCTCGCCAAGTATTTCCCCGGCGTGGTCGACAAGATGAGTCCGGACGGCGTGCTGGTCGAGTCCATGGGCAAAGGCGGCGGCTAAACGCCGGAAATGGCACGGCATTCCCGCGCATATTCCTTTTCCCCCGGCAGGATTTGACTAGGCTCCGGTCAATAAAAAGACTGGGGGAAACATGCGTACCCAAGTAGGGATTATAGGGGCTGGTCCCGCAGGGCTGACGCTCGCGTTGCTGCTCGAGCGCGCCGGAATCTCTTCCATCATCATCGAGAACCGTTCACGCGCCTATGTCGAAGCGCGCATCCGCGCCGGCGTAATCGAGCATTGGGCAGCGGAACTATTCGACAAACTCGGTGTCGGCGCGCGCATGCGCCGCGAGGGCCTCGTCCACGAAGGCATCGAAATCGGAATCAACGGAGAGCGCAGGCGGATAGATTTCAAGTCGCTCGTGAACAAGGCGATCGTCGTTTACGGGCAACATGAAGTCGTTAAAGACTTGATTCAAGCGCGGCTAAACCGTGGTGGCGGAATCGAATTCGAGGTTTCGGACACGCAGGTCGACAAGCTCGATAGCGACAAGCCGGTAATTCGATTCAAGAAGAACGGCGAGTCCCATGAAATTACTTGCGATTTCATCGCCGGATGCGACGGCTTCCACGGCATCTGCCGTCCTAGCGTACCGGAGGGCGTACTAACCGAGTACGAGCGGGTTTATCCGTTCGGCTGGCTCGGAATCCTTGCGGAGTCCACTCCCCCTTCGCATGAACTCATCTACTCGCATACCGATCGCGGTTTTGGTCTCTATTCGATGCGCGCGCCGAACATCACGCGGCTTTACTTGCAATGCGATCCCGCCGAGGATGCAAGGGCGTGGAGCGACGAGGCGATCTGGAAAGAATTGCAATTACGTCTCAGCCCGGATGGAACGACGCAACTGAAAACCGGCAGAGTCATCGAGAAAGGCGTCACTGCGATGCGCAGTTTCGTGGTCGAGCCGATGCAGTTCGGCCGGTTGTTCCTCGCAGGCGACTCCGCGCACATCGTACCGCCAACCGGCGCGAAGGGTATGAACCTCGCGATTGCGGACGTGCTGTTCTTCTCGCGCGCAGTGGAGGCTTTCTACAAATCGAAAAGCACTACTCTGCTCGACGGCTATTCGAAGCAATGCCTATCGCGCATCTGGAAAGCGCAGCGCTTCTCTTACTTCATGACGACGATGCTGCACCTCAATCCGCAGGACGGCGCGTTCGACCGCAAACGGCAGATCGCCGAACTCGACTACGTCACCTCATCGAAGGCGGCGTCCACCGCGCTCGCCGAGAACTACGTCGGCCTGCCGATCGATTGAACGTTCAGAAAATCCAGAAGTAACGCGGCACACGCGCCTTGTATCCTGTGTAAGCCGCGCCGAAGCGTTGCTGCAGATATTGCTCTTCGGGAAGCACGACGCCGAAGTGCATCACCAGCGCGAATGGGATGAGCAGATTCAGCAGCCATCCCGACGCGAACAACAGCGACAATCCGATCAGAACCCAGATAAATGCGACGTAGATCGGGTTGCGCGTGCGCGCATAAATGCCGTCAGTGACCAGCGCGAGCGCCGGCTCCCATGTCGGGATGTTCGTGCCCTCTTCGCGAAAGCGGCTCGCCGCAGAGCCAAGCATGACAAGACCCGCCGCAAGCGCGATGCCGCCGGAGACGTAACGGAACAGCGGCGCCATCGTTGCGAAATAGTTTCTCGGCAACAGGTAGTCGAGTAACAGCGCGGCCAGTACCGTGACCAGCACGATCAGCGGCGGACGGGCGATAACATTCGGAACGGCATTGTCTTCGGGAGTCATTCTGCAATCATCTCCGTGCGCAGATCGGCAAGCAGCTTCTCGAGGTCGGCTTTCGTCTGCGGAAAGAAATAGTTTGTGACGACGGTGCCTCGCACGAAGCTCCGTGTTTTTGCGCGCCACTGCCGTTTGTTTTCGTCCAGTTCGAAGGTAAACGAAACCGTGCGATCACCCGGATCGTCGTAATCCCATGTCTTCTCGATATCGACGATCTCTGGCATCGAACGCTCCTTTCACAGCGATGTGCGGCTGAAATTCTATTCGGCAAGCCACTCGACGAGCAGCTTGGTGACGCGGTCGGGGCGCTCCAGCGTAGACATGTGCCCGCAATTCGGGATCACGTCGAGACGCGAGCCTTCGACCAGGTCGGCCATTTCCTTTGCGGCATGGGGTGGCGTGAGCTGGTCGCTGTCCCCGACCACGATCAGCGTCTCCATTTTCAGACCATGCAGCGTGGGCCGCGAATCCGGCCGGGTCATGATCGCGGTCTGCTGGTTGATATAGGCTTCCGTGCCGGTCTCACGATGCATCTCCCTCACGATGTTCCGGAGGTCTTCGTCTTTCAGACGGGACTCGTGCACCAGCAGCGGCCAGAGCGCGTCTTCGCGTTCCGCAGCCTTGCCCTCCCGTGTAAGCGCGATGTTGGCGTGACGCTTTTCCGTTTGTTCGGGACGATCCGCACCGGCCGCGGTGTCGATCAACGCGAGCCTGAGCACTCGCTCTTTCGCTTGCCGCAAGATCTCCAGCGCGATGTAGCCGCCCATCGAAAAACCAGCGAGCGCGAAACGCGGCGGCGCATTAGCCAGTATCTCCTTGGCAATGGCTGCGACCGAATTGCCGCGACGGTGGTCGGCGACCTGTACGGGACCAAACTGCCAGAGCGCCGGTACTTGCGGGGCGTAGACGCGCGCGGAGCAATTCAGTCCCGGCACCAGCACCACGGGTATCGCATCCGCCATCTTACGCCCCCTTCACCCTGTTTCTTCGGCCTACGCGATTAGCAGTATTTTTCATTGACTTCCGCCGTTTTCTACCTATGTTGCAGTGCATCGACGGGCGCCCACTGGATTCGCGTCCCATGCCCCCGCCGAACCGGCCCTCCTCACATGATGTCCGCATGGCCCATTGCCCGGACGGATGAGCGAGTAGCCCAAGACGCGACGGAACTTCGAACTGCATGTCTTTTTCTGAACTTGGCCTGAGCGAAAAGGTGCTCTCGGCCGTTACCGCGGCGGGTTACACCAACCCGACCCCGATCCAGGCGCAAGCTATCCCCCACGTTCTTCAGCGCCGCGACGTCCTCGGCATTGCACAGACCGGAACCGGCAAAACTGCCGCCTTCACGCTCCCGATGATCACCATGCTGGAGCAAGGCCGCGCGCGTGCGCGGATGCCCCGCACGCTCATCCTCGAACCCACGCGCGAACTCGCGGCGCAGGTCGAGGAGAGCTTCAACAAGTACGGCAAGAACCACAAGCTCTCGATCGCGCTCCTGATCGGCGGTGTCTCGTTCGACGATCAGGACGCCAAGCTGATGCGCGGCGTAGACGTGCTGATCGCAACGCCGGGCCGCCTGCTCGATCACTTCGAGCGCGGGCGGCTGCTTCTCACCGGCGTCGAACTGCTGGTGATCGACGAAGCCGACCGGATGCTGGATATGGGTTTCATTCCCGACATCGAGCGCATCTGCAAACTCGTTCCCTTCACGCGCCAGACCCTGTTCTTCTCCGCGACCATGCCGCCGGAAATCCAGCGGCTCACCGAAACTTTCCTCTCCAACCCGGTCCAGATCGAAGTCGCGCGGCCTTCTTCCACCGCCGCCAACGTCACGCAGACGCTCGTCGCCACCGGCTCCAAGGACTACGAGAAGCGCGACGCGCTGCGCATGCTGATCCGTGAAGCCGGAGCGATCCGGAACGGCATCATCTTCTGCAACCGCAAGCGCGACGTCGCGCAACTGCACAAATCGCTGGTGAAGCACGGCTTCAACGCAGCGGCGTTGCACGGCGACATGGACCAGCGCGCACGCATGGCGGCGCTCGATGCCTTCCGCAAGGGCGAAACCACGCTGCTGGTAGCGAGCGACGTCGCTGCCCGTGGCCTCGATATTCCGGAAGTGAGCCACGTCTTCAATTTCGACGTGCCCTACCACGCCGAGGACTACGTTCACCGCATCGGCCGCACCGGCCGCGCAGGCCGCTCCGGCGAAGCCTTCACACTGGTCTCGCCGATGGACCGCAAGTCGCTCGGAGCTATCGAAAAGCTGATCGGCCAGAGCATCACGTGGCGCGAAGGCGCCACCCCCGCTCCGGCAGCCCCGGCTACGGAAGAACCCGCGGCCGAAGTATCCGGCGAACAGCGGGGACCGAAGCGCTCCCGGCGTGGCGGACGCAACCGCCGCCGTGGCGGCGGCAAACCGGAAAACGCCGAGCGCGGCAACGAGCGTCCTGCCGAGCGCCCGGCACCGGCTGCCCCGGTTCGCATGGGGGAACCGGCCGCGCCACGGCAGCAGCGGCAGAAGCCGCAGGACGAGCCAGCCGACACCAGCCACCTGCCCGCTTTCCTGCTGCGCCCCACCAAGCGCTACGAATCCGCAGGCTAAGGCCCTCGTTTTGCCGGCCGTTTCGGCCGGCAAATTGTTCTTCTTTATAACTAGTTCCCGATTTACGGCCTGTTCAGAAACGCCCCCTATCTTCCAGCGGTAACCGAAAACGGCGCGGATTCTCCGTGCCGTCTACGCCGCTGGATGCGGCGAGGGATTTCGTATGAACCCGCAGGACGCGGACTTCGAGCGCACCATCGGCCTCGCGGAAATCGCGCTCGGCCAGATGAAGGAGCTTGGCGTCGCCGCCAATCCGCGAAATTTCGAGATCTGGTACACCTATGCGGGCGGCTCGAACGCCGCGCTGAACGTCGAGATCAACGCCACGCTTTCGCGCGCCGGCAGCATCTCCCCGGCGGAGCTTGAAGAGCTTTACCTCAAGCATTTCTCGGCGGCGCGGATCGGCGAAAAGCTCGACAAGGTCGGCGAACAGATGGCCGGCGAAATCGAGCAGGTCATGTCGATGATCAATGCCGCGATCGGCTCGGCCAATTCCTATTCGGCATCGCTGGCGGGCGCTTCGGAAACCATCGGCGGCGAACCCGACCGCGAACAGATCCGCGTCATCGTCGAAACGCTGGTGCATGCGACCCGCGAAGTCGAAAACGCGAACCACATCCTCCAGCAGCGGCTTACGGATTCGCGGCAGGAAATCCGCGAGTTGCAGGAAAACCTCGAGGTCGTGCGTACCGAGTCGCTGACCGATCCGCTGACCACGCTCGCGAACCGCAAATATTTCGACGAGTCCGCCTCGCGGCTGCTGAAAGAAGCGGAAGCGAAAGACCAGCCGCTCTCGGTGATCCTCACCGACATCGACCACTTCAAGAAGTTCAACGATACCTACGGCCACCTGACCGGCGACCAGGTGCTGCGCCTCGTCGCGGTCGCGCTCAAGCACAACGTGAAGGGTCAGGACGTGGCAGCGCGCTACGGCGGTGAGGAATTCGCCGTGATCCTGCCGAAAACCACGCTGGATTCCGCGCTGACTGCCGCCGAGCACATCCGCAAGGCGGTGCAGGCCAAGGAACTGGTGCGCCGCTCGACCGGCGAAACGCTTGGCCGCGTCACCATCTCGCTCGGCGTCGCGCTGTGGCGCAAGGGCGATACGCTGGCGTCCCTGATCGAGCGCGCTGATACGTGCCTTTACGCGGCAAAAGCCGCGGGCCGTAATTGCGTGATTCCGGAAACGGTTCTGGAAAAACTGCCGGCGAAGGTCGCCTAACTCCGCTTCGTTTTCCGCTTTGCAGTTTGTTTTTTCGCGGCCCGGACCCGGACGGGCCGTTTGCTTTTCGGCGCAGCCGGCTTGCGGGGCTTCGCTTTCTTCGCGGCAATCCGCTTCGCCGCGTTCAAGGCCGCGCGTGCGAAGGGAACGAGTTCTTCCGGCTCGTCGTAACAACGCTCCGACACCGACCAGTAATTGACCACGATCTCGCGGCCCTTGGCCGTATAGGTGAAAGGCTTCGAGCCTTCCGCCTGGAACATCGGAACGATCTCCTCGTCGGCCCGCAGATAAACCGTGCCGCCGATCGACAGCGCGAAATGCACGCCGTCCGAATAAACGCCCTTGCCGCTGAACATGCGGCGGACGGCTATGGGTCCGAATGCGGAGAAAAGTTCGCGAAGCGAGTCTTCGTCGTCGAAGGCCATGGCCCGCGCGGTCAGTTCGCGGCGGACGCCTTCGCAGGCGTGATGGAAACGGATTCGCCGCAGCCGCAGGCCGAGGTTTCGTTCGGGTTCCTGAACACGAACCGCGCGGACATCTTGTCGACCGAGAAATCCATCGTGGTGCCGAGCAGGAACAACACCGCCTTCGGATCGATCAGCACCTTCACGCCCTGCGTCTCGACGACCTCGTCGCCGCGCTCGACCGTGTCGGCCAGATCCATGGTGTAGGACATGCCGGCACAGCCGCCCTTTTCCACGCCGACGCGGACGCCCGCGACCGGCTTGCCCGCGCGTGCAATCAACTCGCGGACGCGCGCGGCGGCGGCGTCTGTCACGGTCATTACGGCGGGTCTCGGACGGGGTGCGTTCATGAGATCGACTCTAGCAGTCCCATTCTATCGAAGGATTAAGTGGGGTCACCACAGGTTCAGCGCAACCCTGGCATCCTCGGACATGCGGCTCTGGTCCCACGGCGGGTCGAACACGACCTTCACCTTGACCGGGCCGACGCCCTGCACCGAGGACACGGCATTTTCCACCATGCCGGGCAGTTCCACCGCCGCCGGGCAGTTCGGCGAGGTCAGGGTCATATCGACCGCGACCTGCCGGTCGTCCGCGATATCGACCTTGTAGATCAGGCCCAGCTCGTAAATATCGACCGGGATTTCCGGATCGTAGACCGTCTTCAGCGCGCTGACGATGTCGTCGGTCAGGCGCGAGAGTTCTTCCGCCGGGATCGCCGACGGGGTCGCGGGGGTAATGGGGGCCGCCGCGGCGGGTTTCACTTCTTCGTTCATGGTCCCGTTTCTACACCAAAAGGCGGCGGTTATGCGAACCGCCCCTCACGCGAACATTTCCTGCGCTTTTAGAAGTGCTTCAGCCAGCGCATCGACCTCTTCCTTCGTGTTGTAGAGCGCGAAGGATGCGCGGCAGGTCGCGGTGCAGCCGTAGCGCTTGAGCAGCGGCAGCGCGCAATGGGTACCGGCACGGACGGCCACGCCCTGCCGGTCGATGACCGTCGCTACATCATGCGGATGCGCGCCTTTCATCTCGAACGAGAGGATTGCGCCCTTCTCCTTCGCGCGGCCATAGAACTTCAGGCTGTTGATGCGCGCGAGTTTCTCGGTCGCGTAGTCGAGCAGCATCTTTTCGTGCGCGGCGATATTGGCGTGGCCGAGGGATTGGACGTAATCGATCGCGGCACCGAGGCCGACCGCAGGCACGATAGCGGGAGTTCCCGCCTCGAACTTGTGCGGCGGGTCCCCGTAAGTGACGTTCTCCTCCGTCACTTCGCGGATCATTTCGCCGCCGCCGAGGAATGGCGGCAGGCGCTCCAGCCACTCGCGCTTCGCGTAAAGCACGCCGATGCCCGAAGGCCCGTAGAGCTTGTGGCCTGTGAAGACATAGAAGTCGGCGTCGATGTCCTGCACGTCCGGCGTAAGATGCACCGCGCCCTGGCTGCCATCGACCAGCACGGGGATGCCGCGCGCGTGCGCGAGCTTCACGACTTCCTTCACCGGGACGATGGTGCCGAGCGCATTCGACATCTGCGTGATGGCGACGATCTTCGTGCGCCTGGTGAGCAGCTTCTCGAATTCGTCGAGCAGGAAGTTGCCGTCCTCGTCCACCGGCGCCCACTTGATGACCGCGCCCTTGCGCTCGCGGTGATAGTGCCATGGCACGATGTTGGAGTGGTGCTCCATGATCGAGAGCACGATCTCGTCGCCCTCGCCGATTTCCGCAAGGCCGAACGAGGCCGCGGCCAGATTGATCGCTTCGGTGGCGTTCTTTACGAAGATGATCTCGGACGCCGATTTCGCGTTCAGGAAGCCGCGCACCTTCTCGCGCGCGCCTTCATAGGCCTCAGTCGCGGCGTTCGCGAGATAATGCAGGCCGCGATGCACGTTGGCGTATTCGTGCTCGTAGCAATAACGCATGCGGTCGAGCACGGCCTTCGGCTTTTGCGCCGACGCGGCGTTGTCGAGATAGACCAGCTTCTTGCCGTAGACTTCCTTCGACAGGATCGGGAAGTCGGCGCGCACCTTCGCAATGTCGAAGGCGGGCTTTGCGGGCGCGTTCACGGCACGCTTCTTTCGGCAAGCCAGGCGGCCGCACGAGCCATGACGGCGCTCTGGATTTTCCCGTTCTCGATGGTCTCGATTGCCTCGCCGAAGAACGACTGGATCAGAAGGCTTTCGGCTTCCTTCTTCGGGATGCCACGCGCGCGAAGATAGAACATGAGATCGTCGTCGAGCGCGCCGGTGGTCGCGCCATGCGCGCATTGCACGTCGTCGGCGAAGATTTCGAGTTCCGGCTTGTTGTCCATTTCGGCTGCGTCGCCGAGCAGGAGCGCGGCCGACATCATGCGGCCATCGGTTTTTTGCGCATCAGGGCGAACGATAATCAATCCCTGAAACACGCCGCGACTCTCGTCGTCGAGCACGGTCTTGAACAGTTCGCGGCTCTCGCCGCCCGGCAGCGCATGATCGACTTCGAGCGTGACGTCGCTGTGCTGCTTACCGCGCAGCAGTGTCGCGCCCGCGAGCAGCGCGCGCGCGTTCCTGCCTGCATAGGCGAACGGCACGGTGTGGCGCGACACCGCCGCCCCGGTCGTCAGCGCGAACGAGCGGAAGCGGCTTTCGTTGCCGATGGCGCCGACCGTCATGGAAAGATGGATCGCCTTGTCGCCTTCCGCCTGCACGCGCACGACATCGAGTTCGGCGTCGTCGGCTACCGAAAGCTGCAAGATGGTGTTGGTCTGGTAGGCTACCGCATCGGGACCGGCATGCGACTGCACGATCGTCGCCTGCGATTTTTTACCCGCCTTGACGAACACGCGGCCGAATACGCTGACCGGCGACGTGCCGGTGACGATATGGCGGACATGGATGGGTTTCGCGATCTGCGTGCCGTTCGCAACGTCGATCACGATGCCTTCGTTCAGCGCCGCCGTATTGAGCGCGAACACCGCGTCGTACTTGCCGGGATTGAGCTTCGCGAGCAGCGCGGGCATTGCCGCGTCCTTCGCCAGCGCATCGGCCAGCGTGGAAATGCGCAGGCCCTTTTCCAGATTCTTCAGGTTGGAGAGCGAGGCGACGAAAGCACCGTTGACGAAAACGATCTCGCGCGCACCGATATTGGGAAGCACGTTCGTTTTCTTCGCTTCCGCGATGGCGGCCGCATCCGCACCCTTCGCCAGCGGCGGCATTTCGCGGATCAGCGCGCGCAGATCGGTGTATTTCCATTCCTCGACGCGGCGGTGCGGCAGGCCTTTTTCGGCAAAGAGACGCAGCGCCTTTTCGCGGAGCGCGCGAACCGGCTCCGCGCCCGGCAACGCGGCGAGCGCATCCGTGTAAGCCGTCTCGGCGGCCGTGCGCATCATTTTGACTTCAGCGTTCACGATGCTTTCCTTAAGCCGCGTTTTCGTAGGCCGCGTAGCCCTTGGCTTCGAGTTCGTGCGCAAGCTCCGGCCCGCCGGTGCGGACGATCCTGCCCTTCGCCATGACATGCACGACGTCCGGCACGATGTGATCGAGCAGCCGCTGGTAATGCGTGATGACGAGGAAGCCGCGGTTCTTCGCGCGCAGGCGGTTCACGCCGTCGGCGACGATTTTCAGCGCGTCGATGTCGAGGCCGGAGTCGGTTTCATCGAGCACGCACATCTTCGGCTCCAGCAGCGACATCTGGAGGATTTCGTTGCGCTTCTTCTCGCCGCCCGAAAAGCCGACATTCACCGGACGCTTCAGCATGTCCTGATTGATGTTCAGTTCTTTCGCTTTCTCGCGCACGAGGCGCAGGAAGTCCGGCGTGGAGAGTTCTTCCTCGCCGCGCTTCTTGCGCACCGCGTTCACCGCCGTCCGCAGGAACGTCATCGACGCGACGCCCGGAATTTCGATGGGATACTGGAAAGCGAGGAACAGGCCCTTGGCCGCGCGCTCGTCCGGCTCCAGCTCAAGCAGGTCTTCGCCGTCGAGTTTCGCCGAACCGCCGGTGACTTCGTAATCGTCCTTGCCGGCCAGCACATAGGACAGCGTGGACTTGCCGGACCCGTTCGGCCCCATGATCGCGTGGACCTCGCCCGGATTGATGGAGAGGTTCAGGCCGCGGAGGATTTCCTTTTCCTCGACCCGCGCATGGAGATTTTTTACTTCGAGCAACGCCATAACTTTTTTTCCTGAATCCTAATCGTAGCGTTCAAGCCATTCGAGTACGCGATCGGCGATGATCGCCGAAATTGTGCTTTCGTTATCTGCCGGCCTGCCGAGCGAACGCCACCGGCCGCCTAAACCCGTGTCCGTCTTGCTGCCATACGTCCAGACAAGCTGCACCTGTCCATCCGTATCGAACCGGATTGCGATGCTGCCTGTATGTGCGTCCGTCTCCGCACGCCACCCGAAATCATATTCGTTACGAAACAGCATATATTCGTAACGCTTCAGGTGTTGCGAGGTCAGGACATGGCACTCGTAGAAGCGATCAACGAAGCCAGCCGCCGCTTTTACATCTTCTACGTCCGCGCTCCGCGAAGCAGTGGCGGCAACCGTGGCATCAAAAACAGAAATCTCCATGAGCGAGGTCACCCCACGCTTCCTTCGAGAGAGATTGCAATCAGCTTCTGTGCTTCCACCGCGAATTCCATCGGCAGGTGTTGCAGCACGTCCTTGACGAAACCGTTTACGACCAGCGCCACCGCCTCCTCCGCCGACAATCCGCGCTGGCGGCAGTAGAACAGCATGTCGTCGGAAATCTTCGAGGTGGTAGCCTCGTGTTCGAACACGGCCGAAGAATTCTTCGCCTCGATATAAGGCGTCGTATGCGCGCCGCACCTGTCGCCGATGAGCAGCGAGTCGCAGTTCGTGAAGTTGCGCGCATTGCTCGCCTTGCGATGCGCCGACACCTGTCCGCGATAGGTGTTCTGCGAAACACCGGCGGCGATGCCCTTCGAGATGATGCGGCTCGACGTATTCTTGCCGAGATGGATCATCTTGGTGCCGCTATCGACCTGCTGGTGGCCGTTGGAAATCGCAATCGAATAGAATTCGCCCTGCGAGTTGTCGCCGCGCAGGATGCACGACGGATACTTCCACGTAATCGCCGAGCCGGTCTCGACCTGCGTCCATGAAATCTTCGAGCCGTTGCCGCGGCAGTCGCCACGCTTGGTCACGAAGTTATAGACGCCGCCCTTGCCCTGCGCGTCGCCCGGATACCAGTTCTGCACGGTCGAATACTTGATCTCGGCATTGTCGAGCGCGACCAGTTCGACGACAGCCGCATGCAACTGGTTCTCGTCGCGCGACGGCGCGGTGCAGCCTTCGAGGTAGCTCACATACGCGCCCTCATCCGCGATGATGAGCGTGCGCTCGAACTGGCCGGTGTTCTTCTCGTTGATGCGGAAGTACGTGGACAATTCCATCGGGCAGCGCACGCCCTTCGGCACGTAGACGAACGAGCCGTCGGAGAACACCGCCGAGTTCAGCGTCGCGAAGAAATTGTCGGTGATCGGCACGACCGAACCGAGATACTTGCGCACCAGATCGGGGTGCTCGCGGATCGCCTCCGAGATCGACATGAAGAGGACGCCGGCCTTCTTCAGTTCTTCCTTGAAGGTGGTGACGACCGAAACGGAATCGAACACAGCATCGACCGCGACCTTGCGGCCGGACTCCTGCACGCCCGCCAGAATTTCCTGCTCTCGCAGCGGAATGCCGAGCTTCTCGTAAGTGCGCAGCAATTCCGGATCAACCTCGTCGAGCGACTTCGGTCCCGGCGTCTTCTTCGGCGCGGCGTAATAATAAAGGTCCTGATAGTCGATCTTCTGGTAGTGGACGCGCGCCCACTCCGGCTCCTGCATGGTCTTCCAGCGGCGGAACGCTTCCATGCGCCATTCGAGCATCCACTCCGGCTCATTCTTTTTGGCCGAGATGAAGCGAACGGTGCTCTCATCAAGCCCCTTCGGCGCTTTCTCGACCTCGATCTTGGTTTCGAAGCCGTACTTGTATTGATCGACGTCGATGGATTTGACGCGCTCGATGGTTTCCTTGACTGCCGGCATTCTCAACTCCGCGCGGCATCAGCCGCGAAACATTCCAATTCCAAACTCACGCGGCGCGAACGCCGCCCTTTTTCAGAGACGTATAGACCTTCGACCAGACGGACAGGAACTGCGTCACGTCCGCATCACTCGTATTCCAACCCGTACTCACGCGCATGGCTCCGCGGCCGATCTCGGAAGTCACGCCCATCGCCTGCAACGTGGGTGAAGCAGCCGACTTTCCGGAGGAACAAGCCGAGCCTGCGCTCAGCGCAACGCCGTCCAGATCGAACAACATGAGCGCGGTCTGCGCGTCGATGCCGGGTGCGGAGAAGAACGTGGTGTTGGGCAGCCGTGCGGCGCGCTCGCCGAAAATCACGGCGTCGGGAGCGACCTTGCGAATTCCCTCTTCGAGCTTCGCGCGCAGCGTGGCGAGACGCGATCCTTCCGGGGTAAGCGTCTGCGCGGCTTCGGTCGCCGCCGCGGCAAAGCCCGCGATGCCCGCGACCGTTTCGGTGCCCTGCCTGCGTCCGCGCTCCTGCCCGCCGCCGCGCATGATCGCAGGCACGCGCGTATCGGGATGACGCGCAACCAGCGCGCCGACGCCCTGCGGACCGCCGAGCTTGTGCGACGTGATGGAGACGAGGTCGGCGCCGCTCTCTTTAATGTCGAACGGAATCTTGCCGAACACCTGCACCGCGTCGGAGTGAAACACGCCCTTCGCCGCGCGCACGCGATCGGCCACCGCGCGCAAGGGCTGCAGCACGCCGGTTTCGTTGTTCGCCGCCATGACGGAGACGAAAGCGCGGCGTCCCGCGTTGGAATGTTTCTCCAGCGCCTCTTCCAGCGCATGCAATTCGATTACGCCGGAACCATCCACTGGCACATATTCGATCTGGTCTTCGCGGAAGCGTCCGCCTGCACGCACCGCCGGATGTTCCACAGCGGAAAGGATCAGCACGTCGCAGCGGACCGGCTTGCCTTCGAGTTCCAGTTCCGGCGCAAGCGCGGTCGCGTTCGACTCGGTCGCGCCGCTGGTGAAGAAAATCGCCGCCGGGTCCGCACCAAGTTGCGCCGCGAGCTGCGCGCGCGCGTCCTCGACAAGCGCGCGGGCCGCCCGCCCCTCGGTATGGACCGAAGAGGCATTGGCGGGGGCCATCATTGCCGCCGCAACCGCTTCCTTGGCCGCGTTCCGCGGCAGACAGGTGGCGTTGTAGTCGAGAAAGGCACGGGCCATCGTTTCAAGCCTTTGCGGAGCCGAAAAATCTTGCTTTTCGAACCCCGTATTGTTTAAGAGAGAAAGCTCGAAGCGAAGGAGCGCGTGGCAAACGATGGCTAGCGCCGCCGAGCGGAATCTCTATTTAGAATTATTCTAAAGTAGTCCGGTGGTACTCATGAGTCAACCGGGCCGGAACCCTGCGCTTTCCAGATAAGCGCGCGAAAGACGGAAAACACCCCGATGCCTGAAGTGATTTTCACCGGCGAAGAAGGCCGCCTCGAAGGCCGGTTCCATCCCGGCCGGACCCGCACCAGCCCCATCGCGATCATCCTGCATCCCCACCCGCAGTTCGGGGGCACGATGAACAATCCGGTCGTCTATCACCTCTATTACGCCTTCGCGAACCGCGGCTTCTCGGTGCTGCGCTTCAACTTCCGCGGCGTGGGCCGCAGCCAGGGTTCGTTCGACCACGGCCAGGGTGAGCTTTCCGACGCCGCTGCCGCGCTCGACTGGGTGCAGAGCGCAAACCCGGAAGCGCGCGCATGCTGGATCGCGGGCTTCTCGTTCGGCGCGTGGATCGGCATGCAGTTGCTGATGCGCCGTCCGGAGGTCGAAGGTTTCCTTTCGATTGCCGCGCCGGCCAGCCTCTACGACTTCTCGTTCCTCGCGCCCTGCCCTTCGTCGGGCCTGTTCGTGCACGGCGACAAAGACGCGGTGGTGCCGGTCGCTTCGGTCGGCACACTGGTCGAGAAGCTGAAGACGCAAAAAGGCATCGTCATCGAGCAGCAAATCCTGAAGGGCGCGAACCACTTCTTCGACGGCAAGGTCGATGCGCTGATGGAGACTGTGAACACCTATCTCGACAAGCGCCTGCCGAACGAACGCGCGAGCACGGCGGCGTAACTACGGTTTCACTAGCACCCCGCCGGTCATTGGCGCGGGCACGCCTGTCGTCGAGGGAAACGACAACGGCAATCCTCTCATCGAGCGTACTGCGAGGAAGGCGAAAGCCTGCGCCTCGACGGCTGCCGACTGCCAGCCGATTTCCTCGGCGGTCTGCACTTTCGCGGGCGAAAGTTTTTCACGCAGCAGCTTGAGCAGCGTCGGATTACGCGCGCCGCCGCCAGCCACGATCCAACGCCGCGGCGCTTTCGGGAAATGCGCGCGCGACAACGCAATCGACGAGGCAATGATCTCGGCGGCGGTCGCGAGCGCATCGGGCAGCGAGAGGCCCGCGAAATCGAAACGCGCGAAGTCAGCGCGGTCGAGAGACTTCGGCGGAGCCTTTCCAAAAAATTCATGCGCAAGCGCCTGCGCCGCCAGCTTGCCATCCGCCTTGCCGGACGCCGCAACCAGCCCGCCGGTATCCATCGGCTTGCCGCTTCGCGTCATCATCAGTTCGTCCATTGGCGCATTGCCGGGACCGGTATCGAAGGCAACCGGATCGGCTGCGCCATCGAGCCAGGTGACGTTGGCGACACCACCGATGTTCACGACGACAATCGGCCCGTCGTCGAATGCGCGAAGAAGCGCGCGGTGAAAGATCGGCACGAACGGCGCGCCTTGCCCGCCGGCCGCGACATCGGCCGCGCGGAAATCGTACACCACCGGGATTCCAAGCCGCTTCGCGAGCAATGCACCATCGCCGATCTGCACGGTCAGCCTGCGTTCGGGCCGGTGCAGGATGGTCTGCCCGTGAAAGCCCACGACATCGATGCTCGCGTGACGAACGCCTTCCTGCTGGATCAACGCATCGATCGCCTTCAGGTGCATGCTGGTGACGAGCTTTTCGCCTTCCGCGATGGGACCGGGACGCGCGGTGCGATCCGTCATGTCCTGCGCGGCATTCACCGCGCCGCGCAAAATATGGCGCTCGGTTGGACTGTATTCGCGCGACAGGTAGGCGCCGAAGCGGGATACAACTTCTCCGTCGCTTTCGATCAGCGCGACATCCACCCCGTCCATCGAGGTGCCGCTCATCGTACCGATAGCCAGCGCCAAGAGAATCGCTCCGGTTGAATCCGCCTTGGGACCTGATACACCACCCGGCCATGGCAACCTATAAATCCGACTTCCTGCACGTCCTCGAATCCCGCGGCTTCATCCATCAGGTCTCGGAGCCGGAGGTGCTCGACCAGCTCGCCGGCAAAGAGCAGGTCACGGCCTATATTGGCTATGACTGCACGGCGGCGTCGCTCCATGTCGGCCACCTGCTGCCGACCATGATGCTGCGCTGGATGCAGAAGACCGGACACCGGCCGATTGCGCTGATGGGCGGCGGCACCACCCGCGTCGGCGATCCTTCCGGCAAGGACGAGTCGCGCCGCCTGCTGACCGAACCGCAGATCGAGGAAAACCTCAAAGGCATCCGCCAGATTTTCACGCGCTTCCTGCAATTCGGAGACGGCGGCAACAGCGCCATCATGGCGAATAACGCCGACTGGCTGAACAAGCTGAACTACATTGACTTCCTGCGCGACGTCGGCCGCCACTTCTCGATCAACCGCATGCTCACCTTCGACTCGGTGAAGCTGCGTCTCGAGCGCCAGCACGAACTGTCGTTCCTCGAATTCAACTACATGATCCTGCAGGCCTACGACTTCCTGGAGCTGAACAAGCGCTACGGCTGCCGCCTGCAAATGGGCGGCTCGGATCAGTGGGGCAACATCATCAACGGCATCGACCTCGGCCGCCGCATCGCCGGCGCGCAGCTCTTTGCCCTAACCTCGCCGCTGATCACCACCGCATCGGGCGCGAAGATGGGCAAGACCGCCGCGGGCGCAGTGTGGCTCGACCCTAACCTCGTCAGCCCCTACGAATATTGGCAGTTCTGGCGCAACACCGAAGACGGCGATGTTGCGCGCTTCCTCAAGCTGTTCACCGAAATGCCGCTGGAAGAAATCGGCAGGCTTGCGGCGTTGCAGGGCGCGGAAATCAACGAAGCGAAGAAGATTCTCGCGACCGAAGCGACCGCGATGGTGCATGGCCGCGAGGCAGCCCAAAAAGCGGAGGCGACCGCGCGCACGACCTTCGAGGAAGGCGCACTGGCCGCGAATCTCCCGAGCTTCGACGCGAAGAAGAGCGAGCTGGAAGCCGGCATCGGAATCCTGAACGCAGCCGTGCAGGCCGGTTTCGTTTCCTCGACGAGTGAAGCTCGCCGCCAGATCAAGGCGGGCGGCATCAAGGTCAACGACGCCACCGTTACCGACGAAAAGATGATGCTGACTGCGCGCGATCTCACCAGCGACGGCGTGATCAAACTCTCGCTCGGCAAGAAGAAGCACGTTCTCCTGCGCGCGGTTTAGCCGCGCGGCGCGCGTCCACCGCTACTGCAGCGGCGTGGTCGGCGGCGCGTCCTGCATGCCGCGGAATTCAAATATCTTGCGGAAGAATCCGGGCGCGGCCATCGACATCGGATTGACGCGCAGGATCGGGCGGCTCGCAGGCCCTGCGATCTCGAAGGTCAGCGCGAGCAGCCCTTCTTTCGGGCCACCGAGGAACAGACCGACCACCGGCAATTGCCCGAAGAAATTGTTGAGGCCGTAAGCAGGAACATACGTGCCGCGCAACTGCACGGCGTTATTCGCGTAATCGAGCACGCCGTCCACCGTCGCGCCGATGGCGGGACCGAAGATCAATCCTTCGCGGATCGCAAAACGGCCGGGCGTGCGCGTAAAGTCGACGCGCATACGAATGAACTGCACCGCGCCGCCCGTGGGCTGGTTGCGCTGCCCTTGCGGACCGCGGTCGCCGAGGTCTTGCGGCGTGGATGAAATCAGACGGTCGAGGTTCGGTTCGCCGACAATCTGGAAATTGCGCACGCTGACGATGCCATCCTGCGGCGCGCCGTCCTGCGTGGGCGTATCGAGCACGATCCAGATTTCGCCACCGCGGATTTTTCCGTAGTAGTCGCCGAAGCGGAACAGCGCACCGGCATCACCTGCCGTAATATAAATTACGGGGCGCCCGCCCTCGCGCGCGCGCAATTCACCGACGATGGAAGAGTCCCGGCCGATCTTGCCGAGCAGCGCGAAGCTGCGGATTTCGCCGTTCCGGCGCACAACGCTCAACACCAGATTGCGAATGGTTTCGCCGTTATTGCCCGATGCTGAGGCCAGCCGCAGATCGATGTCGAGGTCGCGCGGCTTCCGGTTCTTTTTATTATCGTGCTGACCGCCGGTCGCCTCCGAAAGCGACTTCAGCAATCCACGCGCGTCGAGCGAAGTGCCACGCACGACCACTTTCAGCGCGCCATCCGCGGTACGTTCGGCGCGCATCGTCGCGCGGTCGCTACCGGAAAGCTGGAACGTGGTGAAGTTCGCGCCCGACATATTGCCGTCGGCGTCGAGATCGAGCGTGCCGCGCAGGTTAACGCCGGCCTGCGAGGTGATGACGATGTCCTCGAATTTCAGCGCGCCGTCGCGCTCGGTGAGGCGGTATTGCGCGCGCGCGGGTTGGCCCGCTGGCTTGTTCCAGCCGGGCACCAGTTCGACGACCTGCGCCGCCGTCATGTCGGCATCGACTGTCATTTTGGTTTCGCGCTCGCCGGAAATGCCGTGTACGCGCAGCGTAACGGGGCCGAACAGCCATTGTCCCAGCTCGATACCGAAGCGGGTGCGCGCGGCATCGTCCAGCGTGGCTGCGACCTTGAACTCCGGGTCCTTGCCGTCTTTCGGCTTGACGTATTCGAAGCTCGAGGGCGCGCCGGCGATCCTGCCCTCGCCCTTGATGACAATTTGCGCGGCGTTGATCGTCACTCGTGCGTTCGCGGCTTCCATCTTCTGGCCGCGAATGAGATTTTCAGCCGCGAAATTAGTGACGTTCGCTTCCGCCGCATAGGCGATCTCGCGCATGGTCACGTCGCGCTTGAACGGAAGCTGGAAGCGCAGGTTCGCCGACACAGTGCCGCGCGTCGTATCCGGGTCGAGCGCAACTCCGGCCTCGCCTTTCAGAATATCCTTCGCCAGCAGTTCGGCGATCGCATCCGCACCGCCGTCAAGGCGCATGGTAATCGTGCCGACCGGATTCTTCGGCGTGTGATCCTTGAATTCGAGCAAGCCGTCCGGAATCGTGAGCTTGCGCTTCTTGCTCAATTCCACCGTGCCCTGATTGACACGGATGCGCGCGGTGCGTCCGGTCAGCAGCACCGATCCTTTCGCGTCAACAATCGGCGGCAATCCCTGCACCGGCGTGAACTTCGCGCCGGTGACATCAATCTCCAGATTGACCGCATCGTCGTTCAGCGGGACATCATGCTGGCCGAGGGTTTCAAGCGGGATGTTCAGCGCGAGCGCGAGCCGCTCGATGGTCCCGCTCTCGATATTGTCGAGCACCCAGTTGCGTGTACCGGGCGCGACCGGCGCGGGCCACAGCCGCTTCAGCGCCGAAAGCGGCATGCGATTGCCCACGATACCGAGTTTCAGGATCGGATCGTCGGGAGCGAAGTCGATGCCGCCGGTAAGCGCGACCGTCGCGGTCGTACTCTGCAACAGCCCCTCGTTGATGCTCAGCACCTTGGTTTCGGTATCGAAGCCGCCGCGCAACATGATGCGGTCGAGGGTCAGCGGCGCTTCGCGGACGCGGCCGGTGGTGAGTTGCACCAGTCCCTGCGGCACCGTCACGGTCCAGTTCGTGCCGCCGTCTGCCGGAGCATTCACCAGAATACCGAGCAGGATGCGGTTCTGGCCCCCGACGATCTGGATCGGATCGACGACGAACGCGCCGCGGTCAGGCGCAAAGCGGACCTGGAAGCGCACTTCGTCGAGATCGAAACGGCCCCGCTCGTCGGCGGCGGTGCCGATCTGACCCTTGGATGCAACAACCACCATCGAACCGGAAACCAGCCGGCCGTCGGTCGCAATGCGCGCGCGGAATAATCCGGTGACAGGCGTGCTCGCAAAAATATCGCTGTCGCCGTAACCGGCAGCGTAGAGAAGATCGTTCGGCACCACGCGGTCGGCGTTCACGTCCACAACGCGCTCGCCATTCACTGCAGCGCCGATCGTTGCCGTCAATTCCCACGGCTGCGCGCCATCGCCGGAGGAAAGCGTGAACGTCAGGCCGCCGTCGCCGGGGCGGCGAAGCGCGGTACGGATATTGTTGAACTGCCAGCTTCGGCCCGGCGTTTCGCTCACCACAACCAGCGTGCCGCGCTCCAGCGCGACTTCGGAGAGCGCGATCCCGTCAAGACCTGTCTTCTCGAAACTGTCGAGCCATGCAGCTAACCGTTGAAAGCGGAAGGGTTCGTTCTTTTGCGCCGGAACTGCCTGTTGCCGCTGTTGCGAACGCGGCGTTACCGGCGCCGCCAGTTGCGCGGTCTGCGGCGCGATCATCCGGATGTTGCCGTTTTCATCGAGACGCACGGTCAGCTTCGCGCCGATCAGCGTAATGCGCCGCGCGCGATAGTTGCCGCGGATGAGGCTGCCCGGTTCAAGACCGACTTCCGCCATCGGCGCGCGGACAACTTCCTCGCCCTTTTCGTTCTTGATGACGATGGCTTCGACCGCCAGCACCGGTGCGCCGGTGGAGTCGTAGTCGAGCTTGGTCTTGCCGATCTCGACGCGATAACCGGGCGGCAGTTTTTCCTCGAGCGCGCTCGCGATCCATGGCGTCGCGATATCGGCAGAAACCAGACCACTCAGCAGCGCGATGTAGAGACCGACGACGCAGAGCACTACCGCAGCAACGCCGACCGCCAGCCAGCGCACCACGCGGCCGAGCCGGCCGCGGAACATCCGGTTCGCGGGAGCAATCGCGCGCGCGAGGAAATTCCTTTCCTCCGGCCACGAATGATCGTGCCAGCCGCGCTCGCGCCGTCTCATGCGCGCGCCTCGTTCATGCGTACGTCTGCCTCAACAAGCGTCCCCTCCGCCTGCCCGCCGGATCGAAGGCGGGGACGGTTTCCCGATTTTCGTTTTTTGCCACCCCGCCCCACGGGATCGCTGTAGAATCCAGTAAAATCAAGCCTCTAAACCCGCCGAAAGGAAGGCGCATGACGGTCCCTCCCACAGAAGGAATGCCCGCCCCGGACTTCACCCTGCCTACCGACGGCGGCGGCACCATATCGCTGGCCGGTCTGCACGGCCGGAAGGTAGTGGTCTTCTTCTATCCGAGGGCGGACACCCCCGGTTGTACCCGGGAATCCATGGATTTCAGCCGCCTGAAGCCCGCCTTCGAGGAGGCAAAAACCGTTGTGCTCGGAATCTCGGCAGATGCAGCCGCCGTGCAGGAGAAGTTCAAGACAAAGCACAACCTGACCGTGCCGCTCGGTGCCGACACAGAGCACAAGGCAGCGGTCGCCTATGGCGTCTGGGGCGAGAAATCCATGTACGGGAAAACCTTCATGGGCATCGAGCGCGCGACTTTCCTGATCGGCACGGACGGCAACATCGCGCGGGTCTGGCGCAAGGTGAAAGTCGAGGGCCATGCCGAGGAAGTCCTGGCTGCGGCGAAGTCGATCTGATCCCAGCCATAACGGGGGGCGATTGACCGTCCGTTAACCATGCCCGGGCTTATCTTGCCTCGTGTGCCGGCGTTCGACCCGGCCAGAGGCCGGGTATGGCGTACTACTCCACGCAGCCATCGAGATACGACCAATCGCGCGAATTCGGCCGCCGCTTTCCGGAGCCGGTGACCCTTCGCAACGGCGTTTCCCGCGGCCTGTTCGGGACCGTTTGTGCAATCGCGGTCGCGTTCGCGGCCTTCTCCGGCATCCTCTGCGGCTACATCCTGTTTCGCGACGAAGCCTTGCAGGCGCTCGCGTCCCATCAGGTCTCGACTGCGCGCGCCTACGACGCACAGATCGCGGCGCTGGATGCCGAAGTCGCGCGGCTGCGCTCGATGAAGTTCGTCGAACAGGAGCGCGTCGAGCGCCAGCTCGCGGACGTGACGCGGCTCCAGCAAACCTTGCAGGCGCGCCAGAATGCGTTGGCCGGGCTCGCGCAATTCCTGCCGAGCTTGAACGACATCACCGGCTCGGTCCCTGCCGTGCAGCCGCAGCGCAATCAGCCCGCTCCGCCGCCCGCGGAGCCGCGCAATCTGGACGCAAAACCCCGGCCGATCTCCGATGTCATTCGCATCGATCCGATGACGCCGGGTGATAACGCGCTGCGTTCGCGCCTCACGCCGCCGCCCTTCGCGGTCCCGGCGATGGACGAGAATACCCCGCCCGAACTGCTCCCCGTTTTGCGCACGCTGACGCGCATGGGCGACGAGCAGGCTACGGCACTGAACGCTATCGAAACGGAACTCGACGATCGCCTCGCCCGTGCGCGGCGTGTGTTCGCGGATTTGCGCGCAGAGGTTCCGGTTGCGAGCGCTACGCCAAAAGCCCGCGACAAGAGCAACGCCGCAATGGGCGGGCCGTTCGTGCCGCTCACCGGCGCTTATAGCGATCCGTTTGCGCGGCAACTGTTCCGCATCCGCACCGCGGCGACGAACTACAAGCTGTTACAAACGGAACTCCTGAAACTTCCGGTCTCGCTACCCATTCTCGGCGATCTCGAAGTCACCAGCAGTTTCGGACCGCGTTCCGATCCATTCTTCCGCAAGCTCGCGATGCATACCGGCGTCGATCTTCGCGGCGATACCGGCGAGCCGGTGCTGGCCGCCGCGTCCGGCGTCGTCACCTATGCCGGGCGCCATACCGGCTACGGCAATCTCGTTGAGATCGACCATGGCAACGGCTACGTCACGCGATACGCGCACCTTTCCGCAATTCTGGTGAAGGAAGGCGCGATCATCGCCGCGGGAACTCCGCTGGGCCGGATCGGCTCCACCGGTCGCTCCACGGCCCCGCACCTTCATTTCGAGGTCCGGATCAACGGCGAGCCGGTCAATCCGCAGCGCTACCTCCGCGCGGGAATGCGCCTCAACGGCAGCCGATAACTGCCATTCCGGCGGCGCGGCCGCCGCATCTTTATAAAATTTTAGCCAAATCGGCGCGATTCTAGAGCGTTCTTCGTCGCCGGCGGAACGCGTTCGGCATATGCGCATTGGCTATACGTATCGTGTTTGTGAGTACCGCCATGACGAGGGGAAACACTATTAATAGCCACGGGGAACCCATGCCCGATGCACGGGTTAATGAGCCGGAACTACCATCAGGCCCCGCAGGGCTAGAGACCCTCAAAGCGCAACGTGCCGTGACTGCAATGGACCAAGAAGACTTGCAAAATCAAAGGCTTATGCAATTTCAGGCGCAAGCCGACAGCGAGCCGAAGGGCCGTCCGGAACCTTCGGGCGAGACGGGCCAGCCGCTGCGCCGTCCCTTCGAGGATGCTTCCGATCTGAACTCTATCCCCGGTGTCCGGCCCGAAGACCCGCCCTACCGCCACTGGTGGGTGAACGAGGACGAGGACGACAAGTCCAAAAACTGAGCCAAAGCTAGCGGGGCGGCTATTCCGCCGCCACCGCGGTCGCTGCGTAACGCGGCACGCGCCGCGCGTCGTCTTCCTCGACCCAGGCATCACCGGCGAACCATTCGTGGTCGCGGTCGCAATGCGGGCAATAGCTCCGAGAGAAGAACACCGTCGAGCGTTCGAATGTCTTGCGCTCCGCCCGGATGCCGGTCGGAATCGCGCGGCCCGTTTCCGGACATTCGATCATTACGTTTCCCATGATTCCCTCCGCTATTTCACTTCGATTTGCGCGGGCTTCGTAGCGGCGGCGGGTGAAGGCAGTGCGACGGCTTCCGCACCATTGCGGGGCAAGTTTGCGGCGATAACGAGTCGGGTGAGCAACAGTTTGTAACAATGAAAAAGCGCCACTGGAATTTTCCAGCGGTTTTCAGAAAAATTTCGCGATCATCCGTATTCCCGCCGTAGCGAGGAGCACACCCAGCAGGATACGCAACACGGCTGGTTTGATGAAGCGGATGCTCAGCCAGGATCCCGCTATGCCACCAAGGCCGACTGCTGCGAGCCAAAGCGGTAACGACGGAGGCAAGGACACCATGGTCGCCCACACGCCGGTCAAGGCCGACGCAGAATTAAAAAGATTGAAGGTTGCCGCAATCGCCGCAGTTTGCCGTGACGCGGCCCAAACCATGGTCAATACGAGCGGCGCGAGAAATATTCCGCCGCCTACTCCCGTTACACCCGAAATAAAACCAAGCGCTCCACCGGCGAGCAGCCCCGCCAGAAAAGGCGGATGCACGGGTGCGCGACGATCGTCCTGCTCCGCTGTGCGTGCTGAGCGCGCCATCTGCAGGGCTGCAAGCAAAAGCAGCAAACCAACGACGGGCTGGTAGACGGCCTCCGGAAGATTGATCGTGCCGCCGAGAATGGAAAACGGAATACCGAGAATTGCGAAGGGATAACAGCTCCGCCAGGTAAGAAGACCCGCGCGGTAGAAATTCACGCAGCCGATGGCCGCGACCAGAATGTTCAGGATTAGCGCGACCGGTTTGATCGTTACCGCCGAAAAGCCTGCAAGGCCCATCACAGCGATATAGCCGGTGCCGCCAGCCTGGCCGGCAATCGAATAAAGAAAAGCGACGCAGGCGAACGCCGCCGCAAGAAGAGCCTCTCCGATTCCGCTCTGCAACGAAACGCCCTCGCTTCGCTCACCGCCCGAAACCGCGGCTTATATCAAGACCAAAAGAAAGCCGCCGGAAACTGCTCTCCGGCGGCCTTCCGTTGTTCGCAATCTGTAATGCGGATTACGCGGCCTTGTTGGAAGTCGACGTATCGAGGTCGCGCAATTCGCGTCGCAGAATCTTGCCGACGTTGGTCTTCGGCAGGTCCGCGCGGAATTCGATGTATTTCGGCTTCTTGTAACCGGTGAGATTTTCGGCCGCGAACTTCATCAGTTCCTGCTCGGTGACGTTCGGGTCTTTCTTCACCACGAACAGCTTCACCGCTTCGCCCGAATTCGCGTCCGGCACGCCGATCACGGCGCATTCCAGTACGCCCGGATGCATCGCCATCACGCCCTCGACCTCGTTCGGATACACGTTGAAGCCGGAGACGTTCACCATGTCCTTCTTGCGGTCGACGATATAGACGTAGCCGTCTTCATCCATGCGGCCGATGTCGCCGGTGCGGAAGAAGCCGTCTTTCGTCATCACCTTCGCGGTTTCTTCCGGACGCTGCCAGTAGCCCGGCATCACCTGTGGACCCTTCGCGGTGATCTCGCCGACTTCGCCGATGGCGAGTTCTTTGCCCTCGTCGTCGCGGATCGAGATGATCGTCGAAGGCACGGGCAAACCAATCGAGCCGTTGAATGCGGTGTTGTCGCCCGGATTGCAGGTGAGCACCGGCGCGGTTTCCGAAAGGCCGTAGCCTTCCAGGATGGGCACGCCGGTTTTCGCGAGCCACTTGTCGGCGACCGCCTTCTGCACCGCCATGCCGCCGCCGTTCGCGACTTTCAGCATCGACCAGTCGATCTTGTCGAAGTCGGGATGGTTGAGCAGCGCGTTATAGAGCGTGTTCACCGCGGGGAACGTGGTCACCTTGTACTTCTGCAATTCCTTGATGAGCGCCGGCAAATCGCGCGGGTTGGCGATCAGCAGGCAACACGCGCCGGCGCGCGTGCCGAGGAAGAAGCACGCGGTCAGCGCGAAGATGTGATAGAGCGGCAGCGCCGTGAGAATGAGCAGCTGCTCGACCTTCGGCTCCTTCTCCAGCACCGGCTGCAACCACGCGTCGTTCTGCAACACGTTCGCGATGACGTTACGATGCGTCAGGATCGCGCCCTTGGAGACGCCGGTGGTGCCGCCGGTATATTGCAGGAACGCGATGTCCTGCGGACCGAGCTGCGGCTTGGAAAGCGTCTTCTTCTTGCCTTCCGATATTGCTGCGAGGAACTGCACGGCATTCGGAATGCTGTATGCCGGCACCATCTTCTTCACCTTGCGAACCACGAAGTTCACGATGGCGCCCTTGAAGCCGAGCATGTCGCCGAGGTTGGCGAGGATGACATGCTTCAGGCCCGATACGTTCGGCAGCACCTTCTGCAAGGTGCTCGCGAAGTTTTCGAGAATGATGATCGCGCTCGCACCGGAGTCTTTCAGCTGGTGCTCGAGCTCGCGCGGCGTATAGAGCGGATTGACGTTGACCACGGTCAGGCCCGCGCGCAGCACGCCGGAAATCGCAATCGGGTACTGCATCACGTTCGGCATCATGATGGCGACGCGGTCGCCCTTCTTCAGGCCGAGCGATTGCAGATAGGCGCCGAGCGCGTTGGAGTGCGCATCGAGGTCGCCGTAGGTGATCGACTTGTCCATCGAGATGAAAGCTTTGCGGTCGCGGTATTTCGCGAAGCTCTCTTCGAGAACCTGCACCAGCGACGTGTAGCTGTCGGGATTGACCTCTTCGCCGACGCCTTTCGGATACTTCTTGAGCCAAATCTTATTCACGGGTCGTCTCCTCCCACCTGAACTTTTGATTTTTGTTGCTTGCCCAAGGACATAGCAAAGCCGGGCATTAAATAGAAGAGTCCGTTACGGCAGCTTTACGCGCAAGCGCACATCTACGTTCGCGAATACCGTAGCGGCATCAAGGATTTGGCAGATGATACAGACGGCAGCCTAGCCCGCAGGCTCGCCGAAACCGCGTCCGGGCGGCAGCGGCTTGCAGCGGATCAGGCGGCTGTCCTCCACCGCCGCCTGCCGATGCTTTACCGCCTCGCGATACACCGGATCGCGGATCATTTCGACGAAGCCGGCGACGGAAGGATATTCCGCGATGAACACGCGGTCCCAACGTTCGCTCTGCGGGCCGATCAGCATGAGTTCGAATGCGCCCTGCCAGTGAATTTTCCCGCCGAGGCGCGTGAACACAGGCGCACTTTCCCGCCCGTAGGCGGCATAGGCTTCCGCACCCGTCGCCGTGCGGCCATCCGCATACTTCGCACGCTCGCGCAGCCGCACGAGGTTCAGCATGTGGATCGGCCCTTCGCGATTGTTGTCGCGAAAGGCTGCGAAGATTTCCTTGGTCGGGTCGATGTGACTGGTCATCGCTTGGCTTTCTTCTTCGCGGAACGCGCCGCCGTTCGTTTCACCTTGTAATTCGGGTCGAAGCCCGCGCGGAAGTTGCGCACGAATTGCCGCGCCACTTCCTCGACCGGGAGGCCGCGTCCCTGCCGGTGCCATACCGGCAGCCAATTCAGCGCGCCGAGCAGTTGCAGACGAAAGAGCTTCGCATCGATTCCGCTAGGCAATTGCAAATCGGCGACGAGCACGGCGATCAACCGCTCGTAGGCATCGCGTTGCGGCACCATGATCTTGCGGAAGGACGCGAGACTTCCTTCGTAATATTGCGCGGCAATCGCAGCACCGGCGTGCTCCGGCGACGCGAAGTTGCGCGAATGCGCTGCAGCCGCCGCTTCGAGCCGTTCCCACGGGTCTTTCAGGTCGGCGATCGCCGCCATCACCTCGCGCTGTACCGTTTCCAGGCTGCGCCCGTGTACGGCGACGAAAATCTCGTCTTTGCTGGGAAAGTGATAGTAGAGCGAGGCCGTGGTCATGCCGACAGCCTGCGCGATATCGCGGATCGAAATGCCCTCGAACCCGCGCCGCGCAAACAGCTTCTGCGCCGCGTTCATGATCTTCTCGCGGCTCGCTTCGGCCTTCGACTCCTTACTGTCATGCAGCGGGGTCAGCGCGTTTCTGGGCTTGGTGGCGGCTGGCATCTATGGGAACTCCGGGGCCATTTGACTCTTACCGATCGATCGTTAGAAAATCTTCCCCGTGGCGGGAGGATCGGCATTGCAAATCCTACAGTCTTCGAAAAGAGAGACCAATCAGGCCGTGGCGGAAGCGTCCAGCGACCCCCTCGCCGATTTTGCCGAAGACCTGGAACGTCTCAACGCTGAAATTCTCGCGCTTTACAGGGAGGCACTCCCCCCCGCGATTATCCACCAGATCGCCGGCGGTGCGCGCGAACAGGCCGGGATCGGCCACTTGATGCTCGATGATTGCATCATGCGGGCCGAGAGCGGTTGCCTCAACGCGACCCATATCGCGAACGGACGGAAATGGGTTGCAAGCGTGCGCGCTTGGATCGAGGGGCGTAAGACCAAGTACGCCAGCAATGTCCGTCGCAAACTCTACGTGGTGAAGGCGCGTTGACGCTTCGCCGCGCCTATTTCAACCGCGCCGGATCGAAACGAAAAGCCAGCGGGTAAAAACCCTTCCACTTGCTCCAGCGCTGCGAACCCGCTTCCGACAGTGTCCACAGCATCCCCTCCGGTTCGAAGCTGATGCCTTCGGCACCCGCCGGCATGGCATAACGCGCGAGCACCGATCCGTTCTTGCGGTCCAGCTTCACGAGTTCGCCGGACTTCGATCCGCTGCGCATCACCCAGAGCGCGCCCTCGGAATCCACCGCCGCGCCTTGCGAGAAAACCGGCGCGACAACCACCTCAATCGCGTCGGCTCGCACCAGCCTGCGCTTCTGCAAGGCTGACCAGGGAAAGCGGTAGATTCTTCCCGCTTCGTTTCGCTCGTAGGCGCCGATCCAGAAACCATCAGGAGCGGATGCAGCGAACGAACCTTTCACGCCGCCGGCCAGCGCAATCGTGTGCACCACGCGGCCGACGCCGCTCCCCGTTTTCTCATTCAGTTCGATTTCGAACAGCACATGGGCATCGGTGAGAAGTAGCCGCCCGCTCCTGCCCGGCGCGAGACCACCGGCATGACCGCAGCCTTGCGGCAGATCGAGATGACCGAGAACCGCTCCAGTTTCCGCATTCATCGCGTAGAGCCGGCATGGTCCGCGGTTCTGTTTGCCGTCGGTGCTGCGATAGGCGGAGACGAACAGCTTGCCGTCGAGAAAGACGATGCCCTGCGGCACATAGCCTTCGTTCAGGCCGGGCAGCCAGAGACGGCGCGTTAGTGCGCTCGCATTCGGGATGCCGGTGAGCGCGCGCGCCGTATAAAGCGGCTTCATGCCGAGCGGTTCTTCCGCACGGGCAACCGGCCCGCAAAGGAGAACGGCGGCTGCAATCGCCAGCGCGGCTTGCCGGTGCATGTTTCCTAGAAAGACCGATGCAAGCGACCCTGCGCTCAGAAGCACCGTACCTCGTCGGCATCGAGAATAATGAAGGTCGGATGCGGCCGGATTGTTCCCTTCGCTTCCATCGTCGCGCCCTTCACGCAGCTCTCCGGGGTTTTACCCTTCCCGGTAATCTCGCCGACCGTGCACGGCGATCCGCCGAGCGCGACATACCGCCAGAGGTCATCCCGGTACTGGACGGCGGAGTTCATTTTTACGGTAACCGTGACCTTCTCGCCGTCGCGGCATTGGCGCTGCGCGAAGGCAGGATCGGATGCAAACAACAAGGCAAGAACAACAACGAGGCGCTTCATAGAGACTCTCCTGTCGAGATTCCATGCGGCGCATTGCAACGCCGGAGATGGACGCGCGGAATTTCATGAGGCTAATGCACCGGCCTGAAACAACGAAAACCACGGAAGCGAACGGCGCAAAAGCTGCAATTCATATTTTCATCATCAACGCCCAACAACGAGGAGGGATGATACGCAACAGACGCACGACTGGCTAGCCGTGCGTCTGTTCATGCTTATTTCCGGCCGCGCGCCCGTCCGCCGTTTATCAAGTTCAATGAGGCGCGCCGCGCCACATCTGGTAAAACGTAATGCCGATCTCGAACATGATCAGCAGCACGATCATCAGTTCGAGGCGTAGCGAGCGCTGGGTGTCGATCATGTCGGTCAAGGCCTGCGCGGTCTCAGCGACCACTTTCAGTTTGCGGTTCAGGCCGTCCACCCGCTCCGCCAGTTCATATTCCTCTTTCAGCCGCGCATAGAGGCGGCTCAGGTTCGGCTTGTCCCACAGCACATCCGGGTCTTCCGCGACCGCGACGCGGCCCGACACGCGATGCTGCACCAGCAGCGCACTGCCGATGTGCTTCAGGATTGCGCGGCGTCCGCCGGGCGTGCGGCCCTTCTCCGCCAGCACGCGCGCGAACGGCTCGGTCTTTTCCAGCACCGCGGCGACATCGCGTTCGTCGTGCGCGAGCACGACCGAATCCGCGAGCGCGTAAGCGACCAGTAAAAGACGCTCCAGCGTGATCTGCTTCACATAAATCGGCCCACCGGGCGGAACCTGATCTTCCCGCTCGGCGCTGACTTCGACGATGGCGGATTCTTCCTCCCTGACGTCGAATGCGCCGACGATGCGGCCGCGCAAGTTGCGCAGCACGTCGTCCTCCTCCAGCGCAGAAAGGCCGATCATCACCACCACGCCGTAGCGGAACAGCACGGCGATGCCGTTTGCGCCCGCACGGAATGCAAGTGGCGTGGTCGAGAGCGTATCCGAGCGCTCCAGCCCCGCGGTTTCAATGCGGTCGCCGACCAGAATGGCGCGCACGGTGACGCGCTGTGGGAATGACGGAAACTGCGGCACGTCTGCCGCGTGACGCTCGATGAGAATGGGATCGTTCAAGGTGTCCAACATGATTTCGTACTCGTCAAAAGACTCGCGGCGAGCGGGCGCGAAAAGTTTTCCGCGCGCTCGTTTCGTCAGGAATCCGGGATGACGTGATTATAGCGGACGACTTTGTCGAACCGATGAATATTACAAGCGATTGATTTGTAATGATAATTTGAAAGAGAAACGGCGCCGTGATTGCGGCGCCGTTGCAGGAAACCGAACCTATATGCGCTTCAGCCGCGCTTCGCCTTGTCCTTCTCGTTCTGCGCCACGATCGCGTCGCGCGCGGCCTTCCACTCGGCGTCGCCCCATTCGCGCAACTCGTAGAAATTACCGCCGGTGGCAAGCGCCTGCGCGCCGTCCATCGCGATCATTTCACCGGACAGCCAGTCGCAGCCCGGCGACATCAGGAAGGTCGCGAGGTTCTGCAACTCCTCCATCGTGCCGGGGCGGCCCATCGGATTGCGCGCGGCGGTACGTGCGCCGGGCTTCTCGCCGGGATTGAGGCGCTTGCTCATGCCCTCGGTCGGGATTTCGCCGGGCGCAATCGCGTTCAGGCGAATGCCGTAACGCCCCCACTCGCTTGCCAGCGACGTGGTCATCGCGGCGACCGCCGCCTTGCTCATGGTGGACGGCACCACGAACGGGCCGCCGTTGCGCACCCACGTCACGCTGATCGAAACCACGTTGCCTTTGTGCCCACCCGCGATCCAGCGCTTGCCGACGGCGTGCGTCACGTAAAACGTGCCATGCATCACGATGTTCGCGACCGCATCGAAGCCGCGCGGCGAAAGATCCTCCGTGCGCGAGATGAAATTGCCCGCGGCGTTGTTGACGAGGCCGGTCAACGGACCCGCGTCGAAGATTCCCTGCACCATCGCATCGACCGCCGCCGCGTCGCGAATATCGACGCCATAAGCGGAGACTTTTCCGCCATGTGCCTTCATTAGTTCGGCAGCGGTGTCCTCGCAGACCTGCTTGCGCCGTCCGCAGATCGCGATTTCCGCGCCAAGCGAGAGAAATTTCTCGCTCATGGCGCGGCCAAGGCCCGTGCCGCCGCCGGTCACGAGAATCTTCTGGCCGTTCATCAAACCCGGTTGAAACATGCAAAGCCTCCCCTCGTTCTGTTCTGCCGCGCAAAATCCGATGCCCGCGCTGCGTGGTCAACAGCGCGGGCGGCGACGTAGCGGAATCAGAAACTTGGCGTCAGGCGACCTTCTTCGTCACCACGCCCGCGCCTTCGGTCAACATGACCTTGTTCAGGAGCTTCACCAGCGCGTAGACGGATTCGATCGACGGCGCCGAAGTGCCGGTGATCTTCGCCATTTCGAGGATCGAGCCGATCAGCGCTTCGGTCTCCAGCGAACGGCCCGCCTCCACGTCCTGCAACATCGAGGTCTTGTGCGCGCCGACAGACTCCGCGCCAGCGATGCGCTTGTCGATGGTGACGCGGAAGGTGACGCCGAGCTTCTCCGCGATGTCCTGCGCTTCCTTCATCATGCTCGCCGCCAACGCGCGGGTTTCCGCGAACTGGCAGATATCTACCAGCGTTGCGTGGGTCAACGCAGAGATCGGATTGAAGGAGAGATTGCCCCACGCCTTCAGCCAGATTTCGGAGCGGATATCCTTCAGCACGCGCGACTTCAGGCCCGCCTTGACGAACAGATCGTGCAACGACTTCGTGCGCTCACGTGTCTTGCCGTCGAGTTCGCCGATAGGAAAGCGGTCGCCCTCGACGTGGTGGATCACCCCCGGCGCGGTAACCGCTGCAGCCGGATAGACTACGCAGCCGATCAGGCGTTCGGCATCGATTTTCTTGGTCAGTATACCTGTAGGATCGAGCGATTGCAGACGCTGATTGTCGTACTCGCCGCCGAGCTTCTGGAAATACCACCACGGCAAACCGTTCTGCACGGTGAGTACGACGGTATCCTTGTCGAGCAGCGTATCGATATCGCGCACGACCTGCTCGAGATAATGCGCCTTCACCGCGAGCACGACGAGATCCTGTTTACCCGCATCCGCGGCCTTGTTCACCGCCTTCATTCTTGCGGTCTGTACCTTGCCGTCATGCCATTCCAGCTTTAGGCCGTTCTTCTGGATCGCGGCGAGATGCGCGCCCTGATCGATGACCGTGACGTCCTCCCCCGCCAGCGCGAACTTCGCGGCCAGCAGGCCGCCGATCGCGCCCGCGCCGACCACGCAGATGCGGCGGGCTTTCGGCGCTTCGCCGAGCAGGAACGGCGACGGCAAGACCTGATCGAACTGGTTGACCAGCGTGCCAACACCTTCGATCACGATCTCGATCTTGTTGCTGGCCTGATCCATCACGCCCGCGCCAAGGGAAGTGCCGCAGGCGATGATGTCGCCCGGCATCAGCGTCATGTCCTTCGAGATTGCCGCGACCAGCTTGTGCGGCGGGAAGAACATGTCGCTGACGGGATAGTTCTGGCGCTCCTTGCCGTTCAGCACGGTCCTGATGCGCAGCTTCATCGGATCGACGCCGGTCGTGATGACCGGGCCGAACACGCCGAACGTGTCGAAGCTTTTCACGCGCGTCCACTGATCGAAGGTGGGAAACTTCTTCATCAGATCGACGGCGGTGACGTCGTTCACCGGCGTATAGCCGAAGATGTATTCGCCGGCTTCCGCTTCCGTGACGTTCGAGCACTTCTTGCCGATGACGACGCCAAGCTCGCCCTCGTAAAGAATACGGCCGTCATAGCTTTCGGGCCGCACGATGGGCCGGCCATGCGGATGAAACGAGTTCGGCGCTTTCAGGAAGTAAAGGGGGTCGGTGGGGTGCTGGAAGTCGTTCTTGGCCGCGAGTTCGTGGAAGTTGTTCCAGAGGCCGATCATCTTCGACGGATCGCAGGGAGTAAGCACCTGCACATCGCCGAGTTTCACGCTCTCCCCGGTCGGCGAAGGATTATCGAACATATCGCCGGAATGAACCTTGATCGTTTCGCCTTCCAGCGTGCCGAAGGAAGTCTTGCCGCCGCGTTCGAAGCGGATCCATTGCGTCATGTTTCTCTCCCGGATTTTTTGCAGCGCGGCATCGCGCGCGCATTTTTATTGGGAGCGATCTTGCCGTTACGGCAACCGAAAGCAAGCGCGCCTGCGCAAGGCGTCTATGCGTCTAACGTTTCAACGTCACGGCCGCGGCGAGCGCACCAAGCGCGGCCATGATTGCAGCAGCAACCATTCCGAGCGTGTAACTCGCGGCAAACGTCGCAAGTCCCGCGGCCAATGCCACGCCGAGCAGCGATGCGATGCGGCTCGCGGCGTTGTTCACGCCGGAAGCAAGCCCCTCGTCCGCGTCCTTCACGCTCGACATTACCGCTGACGTCAGCGGTGCGACGAGTATCGACATCGAGAGGCCCATCAAACAAACCGGTGCGAAGATACCGAGCCAGACCGGAAGTTGCTGTCCGGCGGCCAGCCAGACATACGCCGCGGCGCAACCCAGCGGCCCGATAATGAGAGGAAGCCGCGCGCCATAAGCATCCGCGAGCCTGCCGAAGTAGCGGGACAATAAACCAATCGCGAGCGTGAACGGCACGAAGATCAGGCCGACATCGGTCGCGCTCAAGTTCCGCCGGTCGATCATATCGAACGGCAGCAGAAAAAATCCGACCGACAACGCGCCATAGATGCCGAGCGTCGCCAGGTTCAATCCGAGAAATGGCTTGTTCCGGAGCAAGCGCGGCGGCGTGAGCGGATGATCGGTCGTGCGCTGCCACCATGCATAGATGCCGAGCAGTACGAGACCGGCAACAGCTGCCGAGACGATGACGGAGAGCGGCGCGCGCGGCGCCTCGATTTCCTTCGTTCCCTCTCCCGGCCCGATCTGGCCAAGTGCGTAGGCGATTGCGGCAAGCGCCAATGCAAGCAGAAACGCGCCCGGAAGATCGAAGCGGCGCTTATCCAGTTTGCTGGCGGGAGCAAACGTCAGCAGCAGGATCGCCGCGATTCCGAACGGCGGGTTGATCCAGAAAATCCAGCGCCATCCCAGATTCTCCGTGAGCCACCCGCCGATCACCGGCGCGATGCCCGCGGCCAGTGCGGACGCCGCGGCCCACACCCCGATCGCAGCACTGCGTTCGCTGCGCGGAAAGGCCGAGCCAATCAACGCAAGACTCGACGGCGCCACCAGAGCCGCGGCAATGCCTTGCAGAACGCGCGTCGCAATCAGCCAGCCGATATCCGGCGCGAGCGCGCATCCGGCGGAGGCGAGCGCGAACAGCAGGCATCCGGCCGCCAGCACTTTCGCGTGACCGTAACGGTCGGACAACGCACCGCCGATCAGCGTCAATGCCGCGAGCGCGAGCACGTAGCCGTTCATCACCCATTGCAGGAGCGCGTAATCTGCCGCGAGGTCCTTGCGTAAGGCCGGCAGCGCAACGGTCAGCACCGTGCCGTCGATGAAGACGACGGAAGAAGCGAGAATGCAGGCGGCGAGCGTAAGCCGGAGATGTGCACGCGGCGGGGTTTTTGTTTGCGGGGCTTCCGGTTCCGGCTTGCGCCGCGCCTTTGCCATGCCGCGTCCTACTCCACGTCCTCGACGCTGTCCGGACCGCCGCCGAAGACTTTTTGCGCCAATGTCGCGTGCATGAAGTTGTCGAGGTCGCCGTCGAGCACGTCCTGCGGACTGGTCGATGTCTCGCCGGTGCGCAGGTCTTTCACGAGCTGATAGGGCTGCAGGACATAGGACCTGATCTGGTGGCCCCAGCCGATGTCGGTCTTCGCGGCCTGCTCGGCGGCGGCCTTCTCTTCGCGGCGCTTCAGTTCTTCCTGATAGAGTTTTGCGCGCAGCATGTTCCACGCCTGCGCACGGTTCTTGTGCTGCGAGCGGTCGCCCTGCGAGACGACCGCGATGCCGGTCGGAATGTGCGTCAGGCGCACCGCGGACTCGGTCTTGTTGACGTGCTGTCCGCCCGCGCCGCCGGAGCGCATCGTATCCACGCGCACGTCCGACTCAGGGATTTCGATTTTGATGTCGTCGTCCACCACCGGATAAACCGTGATCGACGAGAACGAGGTATGGCGGCGCGCATTCGCGTCATACGGAGAGATGCGCACCAGACGATGTACGCCGTTCTCGGTCTTGAGCCAGCCGTAGGCGTTCTTGCCCTTCACTTCGATGGTGGCCGACTTGATGCCCGCGGTTTCGCCGTCGCTCTGCTCGACCAGCGCGATCTTGAACTTATGCTGCTCAGCCCAGCGCGTGTACATGCGCAGCAGCATCGAAGCCCAGTCCTGGCTTTCGGTACCGCCCGCGCCGGCGTGGACTTCGAGATAAGCGTCGTTCGCGTCCGCTTCGCCGGAGAGCAGCGCCTCCATCTGGCGGCGGCCGGTCTCGGCTTTCAGTTCGGCGAGCCTGGCTTCGGCGTCGCTGATGGTGGCTTCGTCTTTTTCCGCTTCGCCGAGCGCGATCAGTTCGACCTGATCGCTCAGTTCGGTGCCGATGCGTTTGAGGCTGCCGAGCGCGTCCTCCAGCGAGGTGCGCTCCTGCATCAGCTTCGAGGCTTTCTGCGGATCGTCCCAGAGCTTGGGGTCTTCGGCGAGCGCGTTCAGCTCGGCGAGGCGTTTTTCCGATTTTTCGAAGTCAAAGCGACCTCCTCAGCAGTTCCAGCGACTGCTTGATCTCTTCAACGAGTTTTTCGGTTTCGGCGCGCATGATTCTTCGCTCTCGGCGGCGTCTCTATAAATAGCGGAATGTGAAGCGGCAAGCCGCTTCACACGCTCACCACAACCCGCGGCCGCGCGTGAAGAAGCCCTGCTGGTCCGGCGACGTCGAGCGATTGCGGTCGCCGCCGATGGGATTGCCGTGCTCGTCGTTGAAGCCGACGATTGACATGGAATCCGGGGGCGACGTGCCGGGGCGGAATGCTTCCAGAATTACGCGCTCGTCGCCTGATTGCGCGCGCAGGCCGGTCGCAAGATTGACGCGCACCAGCTTGAGGCCGGGCGGCACGCGGAACGGCTGCGCAGGCCGGTCGACAAGCGCGAGCTTCAGGAAATCGCGCACGATCGGCGCCGCGTACTGGCCGCCGGTTACGCCGCGGCCGAGCGGACGCGGGCGGTCGTAGCCGAGGTAAACGCCGACCACGAGGTCCGGCGTGAAGCCCATGAACCAGACGTCCTTTTCGTCGTTCGTCGTGCCGGTCTTGCCGGCGACGGGACGGTTCAGCGCGCGCAGCACGGTGCCGGTGCCGCGCAGCACCACGCCTTCCATCATCGACGTGATCTGGTAGGCGCTCATCGGATCGATGACGATTTCGCGGCGGTCGATCAGCGTCGGCTCGTCCTGGTTCTGCCAGGCCTGCACCTTGCACGTCGCGCACTGGCGGTCGTCATGCTGATAGATGGTCTTGCCGTAGCGGTCCTGAATGCGGTCGATCAGCGTCGCCTTCACCTTGCGGCCGCCGTTGGCGAACATCGAGTAGCCGGTCGCCATGCGCAGCAGCGTCGTCTCGCCCGCGCCGAGCGCGTAGGAGAGATACGGCGGCATGTTGTCGTAGACGCCGAAGCGGCGCGAATATTCCTGCACCAGCGGCATGCCGATGTCCTGCGCAAGGCGCACGGTCATGACGTTACGCGAATGTTCGATGCCGAAGCGCAGCGTTTGCGGTCCGTAGAAACGGCCGGAATAGTTTTCCGGTTTCCATGCCGCCTGCCCCGGTCCCTGCTCCACTTCGAGCGGCGCATCCATCACGATGGTGGACGGCGTGTAGCCGTTATCCAGCGCCGCCGCGTAGACGAACGGCTTGAACGACGAGCCGGGCTGGCGATAGGCCTGCGTCACGCGGTTGAACTGGCTTTCCTCGAACGAAAAGCCGCCGACCAGCGCGAGCACGCGCCCGGTCCATGGATCCATCACGATCAGGCCACCGGAAACTTCCGGCACCTGCTGCAGGCGAAACTGGTTCTGCTGGTTCTCGATGGCCGAGACATAAATCACGTCGCCGGGATTGAGCGCGCCGTTGACCGTCTTCTTGGTCCACTTCACGCCTTCCGCGCCGATGATGCCGGTCGCGCGTTCCTGCGAAAGTGCGCCGCCGCGGTCGCGCTGCGGCTGGAAGCCGATGCGCGCCGAATTGCCGGCCACTTCCAGCACGACCGCGATGCGCCAGCCGACATCGTTGAGTTGACGGACTTCCGCAAGCTTCACGCCCCAGTCGCCGCCGAGTTCGATCTTCTGCTGCGCGCCACGCCAGCCGCGCGCCTCGTCGAATCGCACCAGCCCTTCGTGAAATACTTTCTTGGCGATCAGTTGCAGCTTCGGGTTCAGCGTGGTGCGAACCGATAGGCCGCCTTCATAGAGCTTCTGTTCGCCGTAACGCTCGAAGATGTCGCGGCGGACTTCCTCCGCGAAGTATTCCGCATGGAACTGGTTCGGACCCTGCGGACGCATCGCGATGGTGAGCGGCTTCTTCTTCGCGTCGGCGGCTTCCTGCGGCTTGATCGCGCCGGTGATCACCATCTGGTCGATCACCCAGTTACGGCGCGCAATCGCCGTGTCGCGGAAGCGGAACGGATGATAGTTGTTCGGGCCTTTCGGCAGCGCCGCGAGATAAGCGACTTCCTCGATGCTCAACTGATGCACCGACTTGTCGAAATAGAGCAGCGACGCGGCGGCGATGCCGTATGCACCGAGGCCGAGATAGATGTCGTTCAGGTAGAGTTCGAGGATCTTCTCTTTCGAGTAGGCGCGCTCGATGCGCAGCGCGAGCAGCGCTTCCTTGATCTTGCGGGTGATCGAGGTCTCGTTACCCGTCAGGAAGTTCTTCGCGACCTGCTGCGTAATGGTGGACGCGCCCTGCGGGCGGCGGCCGGTGCCGTACTGCTCGATGTTGTTGATGACCGCGCGGAGAATGCCGAGCAGGTCGATGCCGCCGTGCTCCCAGAAGTTCTTGTCCTCGGCCGCGGTAAAGGCGTCGAACACCCGCTTCGGGATGGCCTGCACCGGCAGGTAGAGGCGGCGCTGGCGGGCATATTCGGCTACCAGCGAACCGTCCGACGCGTGTACGCGCGTCATCACCGGCGGCTCATAGTCCTTCAGCTGGGCAAGGTCCGGCAGGTCCTTGGAGTAGTGGTAGACGCCCCAGGTAAAGACGACCGCGCCAACGACGAACAAAATCGCCCCGGCCGCGAACAAGAAACCAAAAAACCTGACGAGAAAACGCATCTAAGCCCGATTCCGCTGCCGCGATTCAGCTGCCAGCCCGTCTCATAACCCCAATCGGCCCTAATTCGGCAACCACGTCCAGACAAAAAGACGCGAAATTCCGTTATCCGGGGCCATGCGTTCTAGCGGCCACGGGTGGCAGAACTTGGGCCTGCCAAGTCCTTCAATCTGCAAGCGTTTACAAAGTTCCGGCGGGGTGCTCAGCGGGCGGTCTGCGGGGCTGCGATCATGGCGTTGCCGCGCCACTCGAAACCCCTCGCCCGCCATCCTTCTATCCAGAGGATCGGGATCAAGCCATCCCGCACGATGGCGATGAAGGGCGAACGCCAGTTCACATGCCAGCCCGCGGCACGGGCGAGCCAGAGTTCCGCGCCATACCACGCGACCGGCAGCACGGCGGCCGTGGCCAGCGGCAATCCCGCCAGCCAGATGCCATAGGCCGCGAGCAGCGACGGCCATACCCCGCCGGAGAAAATCTCCAGCGCGAAGCAGAGCGTGAAACTCGCCCGCCGCAACCGCGCCCAGCGTACCTGCCGTTTCCACACTTCCCGCCAGCCCCGCCGGCCGAGCGGCTGGATGAACGGCGCGTCGGCGAGTTTCACCGAAAGCCCCGCTTCGCGGACGATCTTGGTGGACGCGGCATCCTCCGCCGTTTCCGCACCGAGCGCGGCAATGCCGCCGCGCGCTTCGAGAAGGTCGCGGCGCCAGAGCATGGTCTTGCCCTGCGCGAAACCCGCGCCGAGCGTATCGGCGAAATATTGCCAGCGGGCCTGATACTCGTTCAGGAACACGCATTCGAACTCGGCGGGAATGCTTTGCGGATAACCACCCGCCGGCGGCACGCAGACCAGTCCGGTTTCATCGTCCCACCGCGCCAGCAGGCGCTCGATATAATCGCGCGGCAGGATGACATTGGAGTCGGAGAGCACGATCCATTCGTGCTTGGCCTCTCGCCAACCCTTCACGCAGTTGTTCAGTTTCGGATTGTCGCTGACGGCATCGTCGCCGACGAGGAGGCGCGCTTTCGCGTGCGGATATTGCGCAAGCAGGGATTTCAGCAACGGAATGGCGGCGTCGTTCGGCTGCGCCACGCAGAAGATGATTTCGTAATCCGGGTAATCAATCTCGAAAGTGGAGCGCAGCGTGATTTCCGCGCCCGCGTCCAACCCGCAAACCGGGCGCACCAGACTGACCGGCGGATACGCCACCGGCTTCGGCTGCTCCGTCCGCTCGCGGCAGCGGTAGATCGCAACCGCGACGGACGCAAAATGAATTGCCGCGGCGACCGCGCAGATTCCGAAAATCAGCCAGACCAGCGAGTGCATCGCGGATGGATGCACGCAAATCCGTGTCAGGCGTGTGACACGCTTTAGCGGTTCAGCGGCGCGTCGTGCAGCTCAGCGGCTTCGGCTGGCAGGCGATGCCGATGTTGCTGGCCGGATCGAACTTGCCATCGGCGGCGCGCTTATAATCGCGACAGCCATCGGTCGCGGCGATGCAGTCCGCGCCGAGCTTGTCGAAATCCGTTTCTTCTTTCATCAGCGCGGGCGGCGGCACGCGCGCAGGCGGTTGCGTCTTCGGCTGTGCTTTCGGTTGCACCTTGGGCGTGGGTTGCGGTTTCGCTTTCGGCGGCAGCGGAAGATCCGCAGCCCCGGCCGCGCCGGAAAGCACCAGAAGAAGTGCTATCGAAAGAACGGCAGCCACATGCTTTTTCATCAGGCAAGGCTACCGCCATTCGGGCCGGCGTTCCAGTTACCGCGATGCCGTTTGCATCGTCTTACGGCCCGCCGCAGAGTCCGCCGCATTCCCTCTCCCGACCCGAGGAAAACATGCCCGAAGTCCTGCTCACCGAACGCCGCAACCGCGTTGCGGTCTTTACCGTCAACCGCCCTGAGCGGCGCAATGCGTTCAATCTCGAAGTCGCGGAAAAAATCTACGCCGCCTTCAAGCAGTTCGACGCCGACGATACGCTGGACGTCGCCGTCCTTACCGGAGCCGGTGGAAATTTTTGCGCGGGCGCCGACCTTCATGCACTCGCGCAGGGCGAAGAACGTCCGTTCCTCACCGAAGGCGACTTCGCGCCGATGGGCTGCACGCGGCTCAAGCTCTCGAAGCCGGTGATCGCCGCGGTCGAAGGCTATGCGGTCGCGGGCGGAATCGAGGTCGCAAGCTGGTGCGACATGCGCGTCGCCGGAAAGTCGGCAACCTTCGGCGTGTTCTGCCGCCGCTTCGGCGTGCCGCTGGTGGACCTCGGCACCATCCGCCTGCCCCGCCTGATCGGCCACAGCCGCGCGATGGACCTGATCCTCACCGGACGTCCGGTGAAAGCCGACGAAGCGCTGGCGATGGGCCTTGCCAACCGCGTGGTCGAAGACGGCAAGGCGCTCTCGGCTGCGCTGGAAATCGCAGAGCAGCTTTCCGCGTTCCCGCAAACCTGCATGCGCGCCGACCGCCTTTCCGCGATCTCGCAATGGGACCTCGACTGGGACGAAGCCACGCGCAGGGAAATGGAAGGCGGGATGCGCGCAATCAAGGAAGAAGCGATTGCCGGCGCAACCCGCTTCTCAAGCGGACAGGGCCGCCACGGCAAGTTCTAGGAAGCGGCTCTAGGACGATCCCGCAGCCCGGATTGTTTCGAGCGCTTCGGTGAGTGCTTTCGTATCGTCGTTTGCTGGCCTTGCCGGTTTGCGCACGCCAAGCCGCGCCAGCAGTGGCGCGCGGCTTTCTTCCTTCTCGGCCATCTGGGTCCAGATGTCAGCGAGCTTCAGGAAGTTCTTCCTGTGATAGTCGTCCTGCGCTTCATTCGCTCTTTTCGCGCAGTCTTCGGCACGCCTCCGATAATCCGCCGCGTGGATCATGACGCAGTACCCCACAATTACATTCCGCCGCCGGAAACGCGGAAATGTTGTGGGAAGTTTCGGCTGAATGCAAAATTTTTATGACAAGTTTTCCACAGCGCACATGCACAATGCCTGCGCCATGGCGCGCTATCGAAGAAAACGAAGCTGCTGGAACTTTCTACCGCAGCGCCGTTGCTCGTTGCTGCGCAATATCCCGAAGCTACAACCCTAGTTCACGCCAAGATTGCGAAGGTTCTCGCGCGCCTGCGTCAGGTTCGGATCGAATTCGAGTGCGCGGCGATAACTCGCAATCGCATTCTCGCGCTGGCCGAGTTTTTCGTAAACGAGTCCGATGTTGTTGTGGGCGCGTGCATGACGCGGATCGAGACGGACCGCTTCATTATAGTCCTGCAACGCGCGCTGGTACTCGCCGCGATTGTAATAAACGATGCCGCGGTTGTTGAACGCAGCCACATATTGCGGGTTCATGCGGATCGCCTGCGAATAGGCGTCGATCGCGCGGTCGTATTGTTTCGTCGCCTCGAAGGAAATGCCGCGATTGTAATAGGCGTCGGCCGCCGGCTTGATTTCGATGGTTTTCTGGAAATCCTCGAGCGCCTGATCGTGGTTGCCGATCTTCTGTTGCGTCACGCCGCGATTGAACAACGCGTCGCCGAGGCGCGGATTGATGGAAAGCGCGATGTCATAATCCGCAAGCGCGCGCTCGTATTGCCCCTTGTCGTGCCACTTGTAACCGCGCGCATGATAGAGGTCGCCAAGCTGAACGCCGGAGTAACGGCCCGACGAAATCGCGTCGGAACAGATCGCAATGCCGTTATCGCCGAACACCTTGAAGCAGTCGTCGAAATCCTTGTTGCCCTGTGCCTGCGCCGGCAGCGCGAGCAGCATCAGACCCATGAAGAGTGTTGCGATCCGTAGCCTGGCCGTCATAGCTATAACCCATCCCTTTAGCCCGGCAGCAGTTTTGAGCCGCCGTTACCGGATTGCAAGTCACAGGACTGCGAGAATTACTTGATGCCGTAGCGGGCGAATTCGTCGGCGATCTGCGGCACCGCCGCCTGGGCGCTGGCGATGTCGGCCTGCCCGCGCTTGTCGCCCTTCTTTACCTTGGCAAGGCCCCGGCCGTAGAGCGCGCTTGGGGTATTGGGCTGAAGTTTGAGCACGGCGTCATAATCGGCGATGGCCTGATCGTACTGCTTCAATTTCAGATAGACGAGCGCGCGGCTGTCGAGGGCATTCGGCTCGTTCGGGAGCAGGCGCAGCGACTCGTTGCAATCGGAAAGCGCGGCTTCGAGGTTACCCATGATGGCATGGATGAAGCAGCGGTTATTCCACACGCCGGCATGGTCGGCCTTGATACGGATCGCCTCGTCATAATCGGCGAGCGCGAGCGCGAAGTCGCGCTTGCGGCGATAGGCTACGCCGCGGCCGACATAGACATAGAAATCGCGGCTACCGAGACGGATCGCTTCCGAGAAATCCTCGATGGCGCGGTCGACGTCTCCGCTTTGCAGATAGGCGTGGCCGCGCAGCATGAACCCCGACGGATCGGCCGGCGCGGTCACGATGGCTTCGGTCAATGACTGGATTGCGCTTTGCGCGTCTCCGCCCTGCAACTGCTTGGACGCCTGTTCGAGCAACTGCTGCGATTTCTGGGTGGCCTGCCCCGGTTGCGGCTGTTGCGTCTGCTGCTGCGGCGCAGGTTCTTCTTTCTTCGGCGGCGCGGCGGTGCGCGTCAGGCCGAACTTCGGCACGCCGAAGAAATAGATGTAGCTGCCGCCGCCGAACAGAAGGAAGACCGCCAGCATCGCGGCGATGACGAGGATGATCTTGCCGCGCCCGCTGCCGCCCGCAGTTTTCGCGGGACGGCGGCCACCGCCCTGTCGCCCGGCGCGGCGTTGCTCGGCGGCCATGCGGCGCAGTTCGCGCTCGCGCATCTGGGAGTGCCGGGGATCGGCCTGTTCGTGCTCGTATTCGCGGCCGTATCCGTGCGCGCGGTCGGCGGAACGGCGCGGCTGTACCTGCGGCTCGTCATGCTCGCGCGGCGCGACATCTTCATAGCCATATTCCGACGCGCCGTATTCCGGTTCGTGCGTCGGTTCGTATTCGCGGTGGTCTTCGTGCACGTCGCGATAGTCTTCGCGCGGGAGCGCGCGCGGCGTCTGCACGCGCGGGCGTTCTTGCGGTTGCAGCTGTTGCACTTGCGGACGCGGACGCATCGGCTCGCCACGGGAGACAACCGGCTCGTCGGGCGGATACGGGCGAAATACGCGTGTCGCCGAAGCCTGCGGCATGCGCGGCGGCGGCGCCTGCGGGCGCTCCGGCTCCCTCGGCTGCGCCATCGCCGCCTCGATGCGCTGGATCGCCTGTTCGAGTGCGCGCTGCTCGGAAATCAATTCGCTGACGCCCATCGGCGGATGGCCGTTATGCGCCTCGTCGAGCAGCAACGCGCGCGCCTGATCGTAGATCGCACGGCGCGCGTCCGCCGTATTCGGGCGGAGCCGCGAGACGGCGTTGTTGATCGGCGTGAAAAAATCGGTCGGCATGAATCGCGCGCGTCTTTCCTGAGGCTGCGGCCAATATATCGCGAAGCGAGCCTAGCGGACTACGGTGACGGACTGGCGCTGCGCGAAGAACTTGTCGATTGCCTCCGTCATCGCGCCCGCCACCTTTTCCCGCCATGTTTCGGACGTGAGCTGCTTCAGGTCGGCGGGGCTGGACAGGTAGCCGAGTTCGAGCAGCACCGAGGGAACATCGGGCGCCTTCAGCACGATGAAGGCCGCCGATTTCTGCGGCGTCTTGTGCAGCCTTGTCGCACCCTTGAGTTGGCCGACCAGCGTGCGCGCGAACAATACGGAATGGTTCTTGGTCTCGCGGTGCGCGAGGTCGAACAGGATATTCGCGACGTCGTCGGGCTGGTTCTGCAAATAGTGACCGACACGCTGGTCGGCGCGGTTTTCGTCGTCCGCCAGCCGCTGCGCCTCAAGGTCGGATGCGCGCTCTGAGACGGTGTAGACGGTCGCGCCGAGTGCTGCGCCTGCCTGACGCTGGAGCGAGTCCGCGTGAATCGAAATAAAGAGATTTGCGTTGTTGGTGCGCGCGACCAGCACGCGGTCTTCGAGCGGCACGAAGCGGTCGTCGTCGCGGGTCATGATCACGCGATACTGGCCGCTCTTCATCAGCCTGTCGCGCAACTTCTTCGCGACTTCGAGCACGATGTCCTTTTCCTCGTCGCCGGTGTTGGCGCGCGCGCCCGGATCGATGCCACCGTGGCCCGGATCAATGACGATGAGCGGACGGTTGTCCGATTGCTGCGCGGCCTTTTGCGGATTGGCCTTCGGGGGCTGGGTGCGCTCCGGCACGACCGCGAGCTTCTGGAAGTTCGCGGCGTCGGTGCGCAACATATCGATCACGAGACGCGCGGGCTGGTCGTCCTGCGCGGGGATAATATAAGCCTTGTCGATGAGTGCCGGTTCGCGAAGGTCGATCACGATGCGCGCCTTACCTGGCGCATAGAGGCCGTAGCGATAGGCGGTCACCAGTCCGCGGCCGTGGCGTCCCGCGATCACCGGCAGGTCGAAGGTCACCTCCGGCAGATCGACGATCACGCGGTACGGGTTCGCGATCAGGTAGGCCTTGAAATCGACGCCCTTGTTGAGATCGACCACAAGGCGTGTGCGGCGCTGGTCACCCGCAAGGCGTGCATCGAGCGCGATGGTGCGGGCACCCGCGGGCGCGGTCTGCGCACAGGCTTGCGGTGCCCCTGCCAGAACCATCCCGACCGCCAGCAATATGAGCGCCGTCCGCATGCCGCGCCTTCCGCCCGCTAAATCCTTTGAAATCAATAGCGTGGCAGGGTTAACCGGACGTTTTCAGGCATTTCGCAGGGCGGAAGGAAGCAAAAATCAAGGGAAATACAGGCTTCCGGCAACCGTGATCGGCCAAATCCTTGCCAAGGGGCCGCCTTGGGGCCTACATAAAACCATCACGGTTCGCGCGCGGGATTCGACAGGCGAACGGAAGGCGCGGGTCCGCGACCGGCAACAGAGTATGCCGCGACGCGCAGCGCGCACCAGACGCCCGCAACCACACGCAAAAAGCCGTGACGGCGCGCCGTTTCGCGTTCCCGCGATCCGGTTGCCGCCAAGAACAGGAAGCGAAGCGATGGCCGCACGAACCGCAGCCCGGGATCTCGAAAAGACCCCGAACGGCCGCGTGCGCGTTTCGCGCTCCACCACACCCACATTCGTTCCCTTCGTGACGCGCGCGCGTTTCGCGCGCGCAGTGAGATTCTCATGGCCAACAAAATGCTTATCGACGCCACCCACCCGGAAGAGACCCGGGTCGTGGTCGTTCGCGGCAATCGTGTCGAGGAATTCGACTTCGAAGCCGCCAATCGCCGTCCGCTTCGCGGCAACATCTATCTAGCCAAGGTCACGCGGGTAGAGCCTTCGCTCCAGGCCGCCTTCGTCGACTACGGCGGCAACCGGCACGGCTTCCTCGCTTTCGGCGAAATCCATCCGGATTACTATCAAATCCCGGTCGCCGACCGGCTGCGCCTCATCGAAGAAGAGGAGCGCGCCGCGCAGGCTGCCGCCGAATACGAAAGCCGCCGCCGGCAGAAGCGGCAGGCACGGAACGCCGACACCGGCGAGCAGGTCAGCGAGGAAGCGCCGGAAGGTGATCACGCCGAACCGCAAGACGGCGAGCATCAGGACCACGAGGCGGAATCTTTCGCGCAAGAAAGCGTAGAGGTTGCTTCCGAGACGGTCGTCGAAATCGCCGAAGCCGAACAGCCGGCCCCGCCTTCCCTTGAGGAAGCGCAGCAGATCGCGGAAGCCCACGACGAGGCGCATGTCGAAGCCGCCGAAGGCGAAGGCAATGTCGAGGAAGCGCATGCGGAAGACGCGCCTCCGCCGGAAGTCGTCGAGTCCACCGGCGGCGACGCGATGGAAGAAGTGCCGGAGCGCGCGCCGCGCCGTCACCGCACCTACAAGATTCAAGAGGTCATCAAGCGCCGCCAGATCATTCTGGTGCAGGTCGTGAAGGAAGAACGCGGCACCAAGGGCGCGGCACTCACCACCTATCTCTCGCTTGCAGGCCGCTACTCGGTGCTGATGCCGAACACCGCGCGCGGCGGCGGCGTTTCCCGCAAGATCACCGATGCGGCCGACCGGCGCCGCCTGAAGGAACTCGTGCAGGACCTCGAAGTGCCGGAAGGCATGGGCATCATCCTGCGTACCGCGGGTGCAGCGCGCACCAAGACCGAGATCAAACGCGACTTCGAATACCTGCTGCGGCTTTGGGAACAGGTGCGCGAGCGCACGCTGAACTCCACTGCCCCCGCCCTCGTCTACGAGGAAGGCTCGCTGGTGAAGCGCGCGATCCGCGACCTCTATAATAAAGACATCGACGAGGTGCTGGTCGCTGGCGACGAACCGTACCGCGAAGCCAAAGAATTCATGCGGATGCTCTCGCCGAGCCACGCGAAGAACGTCAAATCCTATCGCGACACGCTGCCCGTGTTCTCGCGCTACGGCGTCGAGCACCAGTTGGATGCGATGTTCTCGCCGACCGTGCAGCTCAAGTCCGGCGGCTACATCGTCATCAATCCGACCGAAGCGCTGGTCTCGATCGACGTGAACTCCGGCCGCTCGACGCGCGAGCACAACATCGAGGACACTGCGCTCCGCACGAACCTCGAAGCGTCGGAAGAAATCGCGCGCCAGCTTCGCCTGCGCGACCTTGCGGGCCTCATCGTGATCGACTTCATCGACATGGAGGAGAACCGCAACAACCGTGCAGTCGAACGCAAGCTCAAAGACTGCCTGAAGCACGACCGCGCGCGCATCCAGGTCGGACGCATCTCGCATTTCGGCCTGATGGAAATGTCGCGCCAGCGCATCCGTACCGGCGTGCTGGAAAGCTCGACCGAAATCTGCCCGACCTGCGGCGGCACCGGCCACATGCGCTCGGTGTCTTCGGTCGCGCTGCATCTGCTGCGCGCGCTCGAAGAACAACTGATGAAGTCGGCGGCGAACGACCTGATCGTGCGCACGCGGCCCGATACTGCGCTCTATCTCCTGAACCACAAGCGCGCTCACCTGCGCGACCTCGAAGGCCGCTTCGGCGTGCAGATCATGGTGCAGTCGGACGGCACGCTCGCCGGCCAGCAATATTTCGTGGTCGAGAAAGGCGGCGCGTCGCGCGGCGTTCCCGATCCGGCTTATGCACGCCGCATCGCGGAGTCCGTCGTCACCGAAGAGGACGAGGCCGACGATCTCGCGGCAGCCGAGGAAGAAGAATTCGCGGAAGAAGCGGAAGCGGACACCGAGGCCGGCGAGAACGCACCGGTTGCGGAAGGCGCTTCCGAGAATGGCGATGACCGCAACGGACGCAGGCGGCGGCGCCGCGGACGCCGTGGCGGACGCGGGCGCAACCGCGACGACCGCCCGCGCGAACATTCGGAGCGCGACCACCACGTTGCCGCGCCGATGCACGACGGCGAGAACGCAGAAATGTCCGGCGAAGCCGAAGGCGACGAACAGCCCGGCGATTTCTCCGGTACGCATGAAGGTGCGCACGCGAACGAAGGCGGCGAAGGCAACGGCGAACGCCGTCCGCGCCGCCGCCGTGGACGGCGTGGCGGACGACGCAACCGCCGCGATCGCGCTCCGAACGGCGACCAGCCGCATAACGCCGAAGACAACGGCGGCAACTTCGGCTTCGACGCCGCGCAAGACGAACCCGACACCACGCCGCAGCCGGAAGCGCGTCCCGCCTATCCGGAAAATCCGGGCACCGCGCCGCAGTTCAACGTCGAGCAGCCGCAGCCGGTGACGGCGGAAACCGCTCCGCAGCCCGTTGCGCAACCTGCCGAACAGCCGAAGCGCCGTTCGACGGTGCGCGAGGCCGCGCCGGTTTCGCGGTTCGACGACACGCCCGCCCCCGCCCAGGTTTACGAGCGGGCCGATGCACCGCTCGCACCGGAAAATGGCGGCACGGACGGCGGCAGCGAAACGCCCCCGCCAAGCCAACCGCGACGGACCGGCTGGTGGCGCCGCTAATCGCGGTCTAGGCTTGCATCCGGCCTGAGTTTGCGCGGGTCTTCGCGTCTGCCTTGGCTCCGCCACAGAGCGGAGAAATCGTATCCGCGCAGCCCGGCCGGAAAGCTTCGGCCGACGATGCGGCTGAACGGGAGAATACGATGAAGTTTTATGTAAAGAGTGCGCTCGCCGCAGCGGCGTTCCTGCTCGCGGCAGGTGCCGCCGCGGAAGCGCGGCCTGTGCTGGTCACGGCCGACCTGAACGTGCGCGTCGGCCCCGGCACGCAGCATCCTTCGGTCGGCGTCATTCCGGGCGGTTCAACCGCGGAAGTCGGGCGCTGCTTCGAGGGTTGGTGCGAGATTTTCTGGCGCGGCCTGCGCGGCTATTCGAGCCACGCCTATCTGGAAGGCGGCGGCCCGACCTATGTCGCCCCGCCACCGCCGGTCGTGTACGGGCCGCGTCCCTACTATGGCCCCGGTCCCTATTACGGACCCAGTCCTTATTATTACGGCCCGCGCCGTTACTGGCGCCGCTGGTAATCAGCCCGTCACGTTCGAGTGAAAACGCCGTGCTCTCGTCAGCGCGGCGTTTTTCTTTTCGATAGCCGGTGTTAGCCTTGGCTGATCGAGTAAAGCACGCGGTCAGTCATGGCATTGTTCTTCCGGCTCTTCGCCGTTGTGGCGATTTCCTTCAACCTTATCGGTTCTGGGTTCGCACAGCAGCAAGATCGCGACCCACAGCTTGCGAAAGCATACGAAGTTTGCCGAGAAAGCGACTCCAGTGAAGCGCTCGATGCCTGCGCAGTAGTCATCGCCAGCAAACACGCGACCAAAACCGAGCGCAGTGCTGCCTTCGCTTCTCGGGCGTTCTACTACACCAACAAACGCGAGTTCGACCGCGCGTTCGCAGAGTTGCAAGAGGGGCTACGGGTTTTGCCGGATGACGCTGGTATTTATTTTAACCTGTGTCAGACGCGCATGATTTCCGATGGCAACCTTCAACAGGCGCTTGTCGAATGTACGCAGGCAATCAAGTTGAGCACCGACGTTCGAGAAACGGAAATTTTTCTGACCGCGCGCGGTTTTCTGCTTGTTAGAATCAAAAGATTTCGGGAAGCCCTGGCGGACTTCGAAGCGGCACTGAAGATCAAGCCTGACGGTTACAATCAGCTTTATGGCCGCGGACTGGCATATTCAAACTTGGGCGACGAGCTGCGCGGGTTCGCCGACATCGCTCTGGCCCAGCGCATTAGCCCGCTACCTGATCTCAGAGAATTTCTGATCAAGTTGGGTTACGTGCGATAGCGCTCATTTTTGTGACTCGCCTATCGCAACGACGGTGATACTCTTTCCTGCGAACGGGAGGACTTCGATGGCAGCAATGGAATGTGCCAGTCCACGCCGGTTTCGCGCGCTCCTTATTGCGGTAGCGCTCGGTGTTAGCGCTTTTCTCGCAACGCCTGCGATGGCGCAAGGCAACGACTTCGACGATTGCGCCCGCCTCTCCGGGGATGCCGCCACCAATGCCTGCACACGCGCGATCGACTCCGGCCGCTATCGGGATCATCAATTGGCGCAGCTCTATTACAATCGCGGTGTCGAGTTCAACGACCGCGATCAACTGGAGCGCGCGATTCAGGACTACAGTCAAGCCATCGGCATCGATCCGCGCTACGCATCCGCCTATTACAATCGCGGCCTCGCCTACCGCAAACTCGGCAAGGTCGATCAGGCGATCGCGGACTACACGGTAGCGATCGAGATCAGGCCGAGCGCGGAGTTCTACAACAATCGCGGCGTCGCCTTTGAGAAGAAAGGCGACAACCAGCGCGCGCTGTCCGACTACAGCGAGGCGATCCGCCTGCGTCCGGATTACGCCATCGCGTTCTACAACCGCGCGAACATTCGTTCGGACCAGAACCAAACGCAGGAAGCGCTGACCGATTACAACGAGGCGATCCGGCTCAATCCGAAATACACCAACGCGCATTTCAACCGTGGCCTGCTCTACAAACGGCAAGGCAACCGCGAACGCGCCATCGCAGACTTCCGCCGCGTACTCGAACTCAGTCCGAACGACAGCGGCGCGCGCAAGAACTTGCAGGATCTCGGAGCGAATTGATGCCTATACCGCGCGCGGCCCAACTCTTTCTCGCCATTTCACTCACGGCGGCATCTGTCTTTGCAGTCGCGTCTACGGCCCGCGCACAACAACCTGCCGAGGTCTGGCGCCTGTGCGTCGGTGGCGCAGGCATTTCGCCCGATCAACGCATAACAAATTGCACGACAATCCTGTCTTCCAGCCGCGAGACGAATGAGAATCTCGCCGCCGCCCGCAATAATCGCGGCGGCGCTTATCACGCACAGCGCCGCTACGATCTAGCGCTGGCCGACTTCGACGAAGCGCTGCGCCTGAATCCGAAACTTGCGAATGCATGGACCGGCCGTGGCGCGGTCCATGCCGCACAACGCAACTTCGCCCGCGCAATCTCCGATCACACCCGCGCCATCGAACTCAACCCGCAGCACAACGACGCCTATTACAATCGCGCCCTCGCCCATCAGGGTGCGGGCGACATCGGCAGCGCGATTGCGGATTTCAGGAAGTCGCTCGAAGTGAATCCGGCCGACGACGATGCAAGGCGGCAACTGCGCGAGCTTGGCGTGACGCCGTAACCGCGATCAGCGGTTCAGCCAGCCGCCGATGCGCTCCACCGCTTCGTGCATTTCCGCAGGCGAAGCGGCATAGCAAAAACGGAGATAGTGGTTGCCGCGCGCGGTGTCGAAATCTACGCCCGCCGTCGCCGCGACGCCGGCCTCGTCCAGCATCCGCTTCGCGAAATCAAGCGAGTCGTTCGTGAAGCGCGCGACGTTCGCATAGAGAAAGAAACCGCCATCGGCGGGAAGAAAATCGTCGAGGCCCGCCTTCGGAAATCCTTCGATCAGGATACGGCGGTTTTCCTCGTAGTCGCGTTTGATGGCTTCCATTTCCGCCTGCCCGTCGAACGCGGCTTCGGCCGCAACTTGCGAGAGCGTCGGCACGGAGATGGCGAGGTTTTGCTGTAAGCGCTCGACGGTCCGCACCAATGGTTCGGGCACCACCATCCAACCGATGCGCCAGCCGGTCATGCAGAAATATTTCGAGAACGAATTGATGACGAGCGCATTGTCGGAGAATTTCGCGGCCGTCTCGCCGAAGAATGCGTAATCGAGGCCGTGATAGATTTCGTCCGAGATGAAACGGATGCCTTCCGCTTCACAGGCCGCGATCAGCTCTTTCAGTTGTTCCGGCGGGATCATGGTGCCGGTCGGATTGGCGGGCGACGCGACGATGGCCCCGGCCAGCGGTTTCTTGCGGTGTTCCGCGAGCAGCGCTTCCTTCGTGATCGCCCAACGGTCGTTTCCGGAAATTTCGATCTCAACCGGCTCGCAGCCCAGCGCGCGCAGGATGTTCCGGTACGGCGGATAACCGGGGGACGCCATCGCCACGCGGTCGCCCGGCTCGAACAACGACAGGAACGCAAGGATGAAGCCGCCGGAAGAACCCGTGGTCACGACGATACGGGCGGGATCGGTTTCGATGCCGTGGCGCTCGCGGTAGTAGCGGGCAATTCTCGCGCGCAGCGAAGGGATGCCGAGGGTGGTGGTGTAGCCGAGCCTGTTCCCCTTAAGCGCAGCTTCCGCAGCTTTCAGCGCCGTTTGCGGCGCGCTGGCCGCGGGCTGCCCGACTTCCATGTGAATCACGCGCCCGCCCGCGGCCTCGATCCGGGCAGCATGCTCCATCACATCCATAACCATGAACGGGGGCACGTCGCTCCGCTGCGAGGGGGCGAACAGTGCCCGCGCCGCCTGGCCGCGCAAAAGTCCCTCGTCCAGTGGATGCTTCGGTTTCATAACGCCCCGTTGTAGCCGCAATCCCGCGTTCCGGTGCGAGACAGGCGGCCGGTGTCGCGGGTTCGTGATGCCGGTCCACGTTGACCAGCCGCTCTGGCCTGACGTAAGCCATTGTCAGGCCTCACGAATGGAACATTCCGGCCCCATGCCCCAAGGCGAGATTGCTAGCAGGACCAGCCGTGCTGTGCCAGCACGGCAAACCAATTGCCGTTTCTCGCCTCTCACGCGAGCGTTCGCGGTTGTGCTCGCGGTCGTGGTGTTCGCCGCCCAGCAACATGCCGCCTTTGCGCAGCAACGCCGCGGCCTGCCCGTCCTGCGCGACGCCGAGACTGAAGAACTGCTGCGCGACTACACGCGTCCGATCCTGAAAGCAGCGGGCCTAGCCCAGCAGAACATCGAAGTCGTCATCATCAACAGCCGCGACTTCAATGCGTTCGTCGCCGACGGCCGCCGCATTTTCGTGAACTACGGTGCGCTCTACGATTCCACGACGCCGAACCAGATCATTGGCGTACTGGCGCACGAAACCGGCCATATCGCGGGCGGTCACCTTTCGCGGCTGCGTGAGCAACTCGCCAACGCGCAAACCGCCGCGATCCTGATGATGCTGCTCGGCGCGGCTGCGCTTGCGGGCGGCGCTGTTGCCGGTGCGCGCGGCAGCGATATCGGTCAGGCGGCGCCCGGCGTCATCCTCGGACCCAGCGAAGTAATCCGCCGCACACTGCTGTCTTATCAGCGCAGTCAGGAAGAAGCGGCCGACCGGGCCGCCGTCACGTTCCTGAACGCGACCGGACAGTCCTCGATCGGCATGATCCAGACCTTCTCGCGTTTCGCGCAGCAGCAGTTGTTCGTGACGCAGCAGATCGATCCTTATCTGCTGTCGCATCCCACCGCGCAGAACCGCATCGCGCAGCTTGAATCGCTGGCGCAGTCGAGTCCGTACTACAACAAGAAAGATCCGCCGGAGCTTCAGTTCCGCCACGACATGATGCGCGCGAAAATCTCCGGCTTCTTCGACAAGCCGGACGTGGTGATGCGGCGCTATCCGCCCTCGAACGCTTCGCTGCCTGCGCAATATGCGCGCGCGATCTCGGCCTATCGCTGGGGCAATCTAAAGCACGCACAGGAACTCATCGACCGCCTGATCCAGCAGATGCCGCGCAACCCTTATTTCTACGAATTGAAGGGACAGGCGTTGCTGGAAGCGGGCCGCGCAAGGGAAGCGATTGCCCCGCTTCGTCAGGCCGTCGAACTCTCGCGCGGCGCGCCGCTGATCCGCATGATGCTTGGTCAGGCGCTGGTGCAGTCCAACGACAATTCGTTCGCGGATGAAGCGATCCGTGAGTTGCGCTTTGCGCTGCAACGCGAGCCGAACGCGCCAATCGGGCACCGCCAGCTCGCCATCGCCTATGCCCGCACCGGCGACCGCGCCAATGCCGACCTCGCCTCCGCGACCGCTTCCTTCAACGAAGGCGATTTCAAAACCGCGAAACTGCTCGCCACGCGCGCGCAAACCCAGTTCAAGTACGGCACGCCGGGCTGGCTCCGCGCCGACGACATCGTTAAATTCCAACCGCCGAAGCTCACCAAGAACTGAGCGGCACCGAACCGGAGATTCCCATGACCCTCGCCTTTCGTCCCCGCCTCTGGCTCGGAGCGCTCTGCGCCGCCGCCGTCATGACGGTCAGCGCGAGCGCGCAAACCTCGCCCGCACAGAAGGAGGAGTTCGAGAAAATCATTCGCGAATATCTCCTCAAGAATCCTGAAGTGATTCAGGAAGCGATTGTCGAATTGCGCAAGCGGCAGGAACAGGCCGAGATCAAAGCGCGTAGCGAAGCGCTGAAGACGCAGCGCGAAACGCTGTTCAATTCGCCGCGCGGCATCGTGATCGGCAACCCGAAGGGCAACGTCACGTTGGTCGAATTCTTCGATTACAATTGCGGCTACTGCAAAAAGGCGCTCGGCGACGTCAACGAACTGCTCAAGAACGATCCGAACATCAAGATCGTGCTGAAGGAATTGCCGATCCTGAGCGAAGGCTCGGAAGAAGCCGCGCGCGTCGCGGTCGCGGTACGCTTGCAAGACCCGTCGAAGTATCTCGCTTTCCACCGCGCGCTGCTCGGCGGCCGCGGCGAAGCCAACCTGCAACGGGCGCTGGCCGCCGCGCAGCAGGCCGGTCTCGATGTCGAGCGCATCAAGAAGGACCTGACCAATCCGGAGGTCGAAGCGACCCTGAAAGAAAACGCCGCGCTCGCGCAGGCGCTCGCCATTAGCGGCACCCCGACCTACGTACTGGGCGACCAGCTGATTCCGGGCGCGCTTCCCTATAACCGCCTGGTCGTGGCGATTGCGGCCGTGCGCAAGTGCGGGAAGGTGGAATGCTAAGTATTTTCACATACTTAGCCCAGCCTTCCCCTCTCCGGCCGCGCTCTCTATAAGAAACCGCCGCCCGCGAACAGCGGGCGGCGAGCCGCATCTGGCGGCTTCGCCTCAACCACGCGCATGAACCGATGGCCGCTCTAGTCTACGTCCTGAACGGGCCGAACCTGAACCTGCTCGGCAGCCGGGAAACCGCCATCTATGGCGGGGCCACGCTCGACGACATTCAGAAGCTCTGTGCGGATACCGCGAAGAAGCACGGTTTCTCGACCGACTTCCGCCAGACCAATCACGAAGGCGTGCTGGTGGACTGGATTCAGGAAGCGCGTACCAAGGCGGCGGGCATCGTCATCAATCCGGGCGCCTATACGCATACTTCGGTCGCATTACAGGATGCGATCCGCGCAGCGGGCGTGCCGGTAGTGGAAGTACATCTGTCCAATATCTTTGCGCGCGAGGAATTCCGGCATCACTCGTTCGTGTCGCCGGTCGCGCGCGGCGTGATTTGCGGGCTTGGCCCCGCCGGTTATGGTCTTGCGATCGACGGCCTCGCGGCCGTGATCCGCGGCTGAAAAACGGAAAACGGAAAGAAGAATGTTCAACCGCAATCTGAAAGTAGATCCCGCAATGGTGCGGCAGCTCGCGGAGCTGCTGAACGAAACGGGTCTGACCGAAATCGAAGTGGAGTCCGGCGGCCAGCGCATCCGCGTATCGCGCGGCGCAGTAGGCGTTGCTGCGGCCGCGCCGGCAGCCCTCGCCCCGACCGCGGCGCCATCGCGCGCGTCCGCTGCGCCGATGGCGGCGACCGAAATCGATTTCAGCAATCATTCGGGCGCGGTGACGTCGCCGATGGTCGGCACCGCCTACCGCTCGCCTGAGCCGGGCGCGCGTCCCTTCGTCGATGTCGGCGACACCGTGAAGGCCGGCCAGACGCTCCTCATCGTCGAGGCGATGAAGACCATGAACGCGATTCCCGCGACGAAGGCGGGCAAGGTCACGCAAATCCTGTTCGACGACGCGCAGCCGGTCGAATTCGGCCAGCCGCTCGTGATCGTCGAGTAGGCGCGCCCGCATGTTCGACAAGGTTCTGATCGCGAACCGGGGCGAGATCGCGCTGCGCGTGCTGCGCGCTTGCAAGGAACTCGGCATTGCGACCGTCGCGGTCCACTCGACCGCCGACTCCGATGCGATGCACGTCAAGCTCGCGGACGAGAGCGTGTGCATCGGCCCGCCACCCGCGCGCGAAAGCTATCTCAACATTCCTTCGCTGCTGGCCGCTTGCGAAATCACCGGCGCGGATGCGGTGCATCCCGGCTACGGCTTCCTGTCGGAGAATGCGCGCTTCGCGGAAATTCTGGCCGATCACAACATCGGCTTCATCGGTCCGAAGGCCGAACACATCCGCATCATGGGCGACAAGATCGAGGCGAAGCGCACCGCGAAGCGCCTCGGCATCCCGGTCGTGCCCGGTTCAGAAGGCGGCATCACGTCCGACGAAGAAGCAATGCGCGTCGGCAAGGAAATCGGTTTTCCGCTGCTGGTGAAAGCAGCGGCAGGCGGCGGCGGGCGCGGCATGAAGGTCGCGCGCGACGCGGAATCGCTCTCCGCTGCGCTGTCGTCGGCGCGTGCGGAAGCGAAAGCCGCGTTCGGCGACGACGCGGTCTATCTCGAACGCTATCTGGAGAAGCCGCGCCACATCGAAATCCAGGTGCTCGGCGACGGCAAGGGCAACGCCGTGCATCTCGGCGAGCGCGACTGTTCGCTGCAACGCCGCCACCAAAAAGTGCTGGAAGAAACGCCCTCACCCGCGCTGAACGGCGAAATGCGCGCGCAGATCGGCGAGATCTGCGCCAAGGCGATGCGCGAACTCCAATATTCCGGCGCGGGCACGGTCGAGTTTCTCTACGAGAACGGCGAGTTCTTCTTTATCGAGATGAACACGCGCATCCAGGTCGAACATCCGGTGACGGAAATGATCACCGGCATCGACCTCGTGATCGAGCAGCTTCGTATCGCCGCGGGCGGCACGCTTTCGTTCAAGCAGGAAGACATCAAGTTCGCCGGCCACGCCATCGAATGCCGCGTGAACGCCGAAGACCCGCTGACGTTCGCGCCCTCGCCCGGCACCATCAAGCACTATCACGCGCCCGGCGGCCTCGGTGTTCGCGTCGACAGCGCCGTCTACGGCGGCTACCGCATTCCGCCATACTACGACTCGCTGATCGGCAAGCTCATCGTCTACGGCAAGACGCGCAACGAATGCATGATGCGCCTGAAGCGCGCGCTCGACGAGTTCGTGGTCGATGGCGTGAAGACCACGCTGCCGCTGTTCCGCAACCTGCTGCGCGAAGCCGACATCGTGAACGGCGACTACGACATTCACTGGCTTGAGCGGTATCTGGCGGAAAAGACCTAGAACAGCCGGTTCAGCTTGAACGCGTAAAGAAACACGGCAAGCGCAAGCGCCAGAAGGAAATTGACGGCCGCCTGCGTTGCTATCAGCCAGCCCGGCACGCGCAGGCCGAACACCGCAAGCGCGGCCGCCACGAGCACGCTTACCTCGAAGGCGAACGGCACCAGCGTTGACGTTTCGCGATATGTGAATGCGGCGTGCAGATGCCGCGCCATCAATAGCACCGCACCGAGTGCGACAGCCGCGTTAATGCCAGCTACCGGCATCCATTGGCGGCGATGCCAGCCGAACCAGACCAAGCCGATCAGCAGCGCCAACACGCTTGCAACGCTGCCGAGCCTTACAACCATATCCGACATAAGATTTTACACGACGCTGGAAACCGGAGCGCTAAACTACCGGTCATGAGCCGCCATGACGAGTCGCGCGTCGAGATCACGCCGGAAGTGCTGCTGAAGGCGTATTCCTGCGGCATCTTCCCGATGGCCGAAAGCGCCGACGACCCTTCCCTGTTCTGGGTCGAGCCGGAAATGCGCGGCATCATTCCGCTTGAGGGCTTCCATGTTTCGCGCCGCCTCGCGCGCACGGTGCGCTCCAACCGTTTTGAGGTGCATGTCGACCGCGACTTCGACGCGGTGATCGACGCCTGCGCCGCGCCGGCTGCGGGGCGCAATTCAACCTGGATCAACGCACGCATCCGCAAACTTTATCGCGCGCTGTTCGACCGCGGGAAATGCCACACGGTCGAGGCGTGGCGCGACGGAAAGCTGGTCGGCGGGCTGTACGGCGTGCGCATCGGCGCCGCGTTTTTCGGCGAAAGCATGTTCCACTTCGAACGCGACGCCTCGAAGGTCGCGCTCGTGCATCTCGTGGCGCGGCTCAGGAAAGGCGGCTTCCGGCTGCTCGACGCGCAGTTCGTCACCGATCATCTGGAGAGCTTCGGCGCGTTCGAGATGCCGCGCGCGGAGTATCAAAAGGCGCTAAGCGACGCGATTGCGAAGCCGGCGCAGTTCTACTGCTGGCCTTCCGACGGCATTATCGACGGCGGCGTCATCTTGCAGTCGATCAGCCAGACGTCATAGATCGGGTGCTCGACCGCGTTCAGGCCCGGTGACGACGCGAACATCCAGCCGGTGAAGATGCGGCGGATTTCAGCTTTCAGCGTGATCTCTTCTACTTCCACGAAAGCCGTGGTGTTCTGCGTTTCGGTCGCGGGCCGCGTGTAGCAGGCGCGCGGCGTCACCTGCAGCGCACCGAACTGCACCGTCTCATTCAGCGCCACGTCGAACGTGATGATGCGCCCCGAAATCTTGTCGAGGCCGGAGAACACGGCAGTCGGATTGGCAATGCGCTCGCCTTCCGGCGTCTGGTTGATCGTCTCAGGCGTCGTCGCGGGCGGCGGAAGCTCCTTGCCCTTCGTTTTTGTCTTCGTGGATTTCTTCTTCTCGCCCGGCTGCGCCGGATCGTCGGGCTGTTGCTGCCTTTTCTTCGTGGTCTTCTTTTCCGGCGCGATGATATCCGGCTGCGCGGGCGGCGGAAGCGGCTGCTGCGAAGGCGGCGGAAGTGGCGCCTGCTGCAAGTCGCCCGGCGGGCGCGGCGGGGTAAACTGGCCGAGCGCGGAACCACCGGCGAGCGCCACGGTCAGCGTCGCCGCTGCGATCAACCGGGAAGAAATTCGAACCATTCTGGGTAGTGCCGCCGCCGCTTGCGGCGAGGAACCCTCGCCGCGACCAATCCGGCTGCCGGGTTAACATGGAGATTGAGCCAGTAAAAGGGCCGTGCAGAATAGGCGCGCTGGCAATTCGTCAATCGCTCCAGACATAAAGGGCAGGAAACAATGAAATTCGTTCTGGCTTTCGCGGCGTTCGTAGTGGCTCTTGGGCTGTCGGCCGTGGCCGTCCCCCAATCCGCCCAAGCCCAATCGGTTTACGAGAAGTGCAAGGCGAGGCATGCGCCTCCGGGCAACTATTCCCAGCAGCAGCGCGAAGCCGCTGCGGCCCGCATCAAAGCCTGCGTTGCAAATAAAGGGAAAGGCTGAACCTCAGCCTCTCTTCGCTTTCTTGCGCAAACGAACGTAATCCGCGGGCCGGTTGCCATCGCGGTGGCAATGCCGACGCAAGCAGCGATTCGATTTTTTCGATGCGTTGCTTGCGCCGGTTCGCTGGCTATTTGCTCGAGACAGCCTTCCCGGAAAATGCCGGGCTATCCGGTTCGTGACCGCGATACCCACGTCCGATGGGCGACAGAGCTTCCTGTCGTCCTTCTGCGCGACACCGGCCTGCCGTGGCGAAACGGCCTTCTGGCTGGCTGACATTTTCGTGATCGTGCCCGGAAACGGGCGACTGGTTCTATCGCACCGCCATTTTCTCGCCGCGCGGGGCTGTAGAACTGGAAAAAAGCCCCCAGATACCGCAAAGAGGGCGTAACGGAATTGCCGCGGCCCGCGGAGTTCCCTCAAGAGGCGAGCCGAGACCCAAGAAACATGTCCGAACCGTTTTCGCGCAGGCGTTTTCTCTCAACCGCCGCAGCCTTTGCTGCGGGTACGGTCCCCGCGCTTGCCCAGTTCAATCCGCCTCCCCTGCCACCCGCGCAGGACCCTTTCCCGCAATATCCGGGACAGGGACCGGGACCGCGTCCGCCTGCGAACGTTGACCCGCGCGATCCGCGCTATGATCCCCGTTACGATCCGCGCAACAACCCGCAATACGACCCTCGTTACGATCCACGTAACGACCCGCGCTATTCCGATCCCCGTTATCAGCAGCAGCAACAGGGTCCCGGCCAGCAACCGCAACAGGGCCAGCAGCCGCAGGTCCCGCAGAATCCGAACGACCTCGCCGCGCGCGAGCAATGGTACACGCGCGAGTCGATCCCCGATCAGCGCTTCCCGATCCGCAAGGTCAATCAGGAACTGCTCAACCCGGAATTCCGCCGTCAGCTCATCGCCTATCGTCATGACGAGCAGCCGGGCACGCTCGTCGTCGACGCCAAGAACCATTTCCTCTATTCGCTGCGCGAAGGCGGCAACGCCATCCGCTACGGCGTTGGTGTCGGCCGCGAAGGTTTCGGCTGGTCGGGACGGGCATATATTGGCCGCGTCGCGGAATGGCCGGACTGGGTACCGCCCAAGGAAATGCGGCTGCGCCAGCCGGAATTGCCGGAGCGTATGGCCGGCGGACCGGAAAACCCGCTCGGCGCACGCGCGCTCTATCTCTACGAAGGCAACAAGGACACGCTGTACCGCATCCACGGCACCGCGGAGCCTTGGACCATCGGCACCAACGTCTCCTCCGGCTGTATCCGGCTCCTTAACGAAGAGATCGCGGACCTTTATCTCCGCACACCGGTCGGAACGCGCGTCGTCGTGATATAAGTCTCGTGCTGTCCGCTTGTTTGCGGACGCACGGAGGGCGCAATCATGGTGGCTGGTATCCTGCAGAACACACCGTACTGGGTGTGGGCGGTTCTCGTTGTCCTGCTTGTCTTCGGTTTCCTGCAATCGCGCGACCGCACGATGGCTGCGGCGCAAGTCGCGGTTTTGCCCGCAATCATGATTCCGCTATCGCTGCTGGCGATCGTGTTGTCGTTCGGCGCGAGCACGGTCGCGCTGGTGGCGTGGTTGGCGGGCCATGTCGCCGCTGTCGTGTTCAATCGCACGGTGCTACGCACGCCGCGCGGAGTACGCTATCTCGCGGGCGAGCAGAAATTCTCAGTGCCGGGAAGCTGGCTGCCGCTGCTGTTGATGATGGTTATTTTCGCCGCGCGCTTCGTGAACGGTGTGCTGCGCGCGGTGCAGCCCGCTTTTGCTGCGAGCACGGTGTTCGCGGCCGGTCTTAGCGCGATCCTAGGCTTTTGCAGCGGGATGTTTCTCTCGCGCGCGGTAGTCACCCTCGCCGCGAAGCGCAACGCATCAGCGTAACGCCGCGGCGATGGTGCGCGCGTTGTGGCGCATCATCTCGATATAGGTCGCGGCCGGACCGCTGGCATCAGAAAGCGCATCCGAATAGAGCGTGCCGCCGAGCTTCGCGCCGGTCTCTTTTGCGATCTGCTGGATCAGGCGCGGATCTGAAATGTTTTCGACAAAGACCGCGCGCACGCCTTCCTTCTTGATCTGACGGATGAGGCGCGCGACTTGCGCTGCACTCGCCTGCGTTTCACCGCCCGCACCCTGCACCGCAAGGAATTCCACCGCATAGGCGTCGCCGAAATAATGGAAGGCGTCGTGCGAGGTGATGACCCGGCGTTCCTTCTGCGAAAAACCTGAGAACAATTGTTTGATCTCCGATTCGAGCGCGTCGAGCTGTTTCAGATAATCGGCGGCATTCTTCGCGTATTCGTCCTTGCCTGCCGGGTCGATGCCGGTCAGCGCGTCACGGATATTCGCAACATAGATCTTCACGTTCGCCACTTCCTGCCATGCGTGGGGATCGTAGCGCTCGCTATGCTTGTGCTTGTGATTATGACCGTGACCGTCGGTCTCTGCGGAAAGTGCCTTCACGCCTCGCGACGCGACCAGCCGCGCGCCCTTGTAGCCCACGCTTTTGACAAGGCGGTCGGCCCAGCCTTCGAAGCCGAGGCCGTTGATGACGACAAGCTGCGCGCCCGCGATCTGCTTCGCATGAACCGGGGTCGGTTCGAATGCATGAGCGTCCGCATTCGCGCCGACCAACGACGTCACCTCGACGCGGCTGCCGCCGACCTGCTTCACGAGGTCGGCAAGAATGGAGAAGCTGGTAACTACTTTGGGCCTCTCCTGCGCGCCCGCCGCGTGCGGCAGAACGAGCGCAAGGATGGCGGCAGCAAGAAACAGAATTTTGCGCATCGTCTTCTCCTAGAAATGAATGCCGGCTCTTACGCGAAACAGGTCGCGCTCGAAGTTGGCAAGATCGAGACGGAGATCGCTTCCCGCCTCCTGTCCCCAGACCTGCCGGTTCCATGCCACCGAGAGGAAGCCGCGTTCCCCGATCTGCGCGAACAGTGTCGGGCCGATATAGAACGCTTCACCTGTGAAGGCGCGGAACGTTAGCCCCTCATAGGAACGAAGATACTGCACGTTGGTGCCGAGATAGAGGCGGTCGGCGACAAGACCGGTCAACGCAAAACCAAATCCGATCTTCGAGCCGCGCTCCCATTCGGTTTCGCCCTGCTCCAGCACGCGCTCCACTTCATGCAGCACATTGAAGCCTGCGAACAGGCGATCCTTCACCAGTTCGGTGTCGAAGATCAGCTTGTTCTCGGAGCCGTATTTCCTGGCGCGGATGCCGGTGAGTTCGTCGTAGCGCTGCACGACCGGCTCGAGGTGCAGCGTCACGCCCACCGGCGAGATGCCGCGCTTCAGAAGATTCCAGCGCAATTCGCCGCCGAAACCGTTGAATACGTAACCGCTGCCGGCGTCGTCGAAGCCGGTGACGCCGACAATGTTGTGCCGCGCGGCGGAAAGGCTCAGCGCGGCGTTGAAGCTGTCGGTCACACCGTAGGCCAGTTCGAACTTCTGACCGAAGGCCTGATACTTGCCGTCGCGCTTGTTCGTGCGCAGAACCGCCTCTGTCATCAGGATCACCGCGCCGCGATGATGCACGTCGGAACCGGAGATGAAACCGAACAAATGCTCGGTCTCGACACCGTGGTTATGACCGAAATGCGGATCGTTCGGATGACGGCTGTGACGATCGTGAACATGGCCATCGTTATGATTGTGCAAGCCGTTGCCGTGGTTGTGGTTATGATCGTGGCGGTGCGAATGCCGATGTTGCGGCGGACGTTTCTGAAATCGCGGCGTGCGAAGATCGACCGTCTCCTGTCCGAACGGCTCGGTGCGCGCCTGCGCACCCGGCACGCACACGGCCATTGCCGCCGCCAGCACACCTGCCGCGATTCCTCCACGCAACGCCATTTCAGCCCCCATCAACGATACAATGTATCGACATTGATACAATATATCATTCCTAGGTCAAGCGCGTTCCGCATGGCGCGCACATGCAAACGATTTGCATTTGAATTCCAGCGGCTTGCGAAGACCGGGACGAGCGCCTAGACCGGCCCTGTTTTCGCGGACGGCCCTTTCCATGAAGCGCGTCGAAATCTTCGCAGCCGTGAGCATCGCGGTCGGCGTCGCCGTCCTCGCGTTGAAGTATCTCGCCTATCATCTGACCGGCAGCGTCGCGCTGCTCTCGGACGCGATTGAGAGCATCGTCAACGTGCTGACCGCGATCGCTGCGCTCATTGCTATCCGCTTCGCGGCACAGCCCGCCGACAAGGATCATCCCTACGGTCATCACAAGGCGGAATATGTTTCCGCCGTCATCGAGGGCGTGCTGATCGTGATCGCGGCAATCGCGATCCTGCGCGCGGCATGGGGTGCGTATCAGATGCCGCGCATGATCGAAGCCCCCTGGCCCGGCCTCGCGGTGAACGGCGCGGCGACGCTGCTGAACGCGGTGTGGTGCGCGGCGCTGATCGGTCAGGGCCGCAAGCATCGTTCGCCCGCGCTCACGGCCGACGGCTACCATCTTCTGACCGACGTGGTGTCCTCGCTCGGCGTGCTCGCTGGCCTGATCCTCGCCGTCTATACCGGCATCGCAGTGCTCGACCCCCTGCTCGCGGCGCTGGTCGCGCTCAACATTCTCTGGTCGGGCTGGAAACTGATGCGCGAGTCCGCGGGCGGCCTGCTCGACGAGGCGCTACCGGAGGAAACGCTTGCGCGCATCCGTGCAGCAATCGCTAAAAATGCGGACGGCGCCATCGAGGCGCACGATCTGCGCACGCGGCAGGCCGGGCCGATGACCTTCGTCGATTTTCATCTGGTGGTAAAAGGCTCGATGTCGGTCACCGAAGCACACGACATCTGCGACCGGCTGGAGCGCGCGATCAAGGCCGAATTGCACGACGCGCTGATTTCGATTCACGTCGAGCCGGACGACAAGGCGAAACACTCCGGGATCGTGGTGCTGTAATCAGCCCGCGACGATCTCCGGCTCGCAGCGCACCGGAAAATTCACCGAGTTCGCGACGAAACACTTTGCATGCGCGTCCTCATGCAAGGCGCGCGCGACTTCGGTATCTCCCGCCGCAATCGTGACGCGTGGGCGCAGCACGGCACCCGTAACCTTGCCTTGCATTTTTTCATCCAGCGACAACACGCATTCCGCTTCGTCGCGATATTCCATCACCACGACCCCGGCATCCGCGCACAAATGCAGATACCAAAGCATGTGGCACGACGAGAGCGAGCCGATCAGCAGTTCGTCCGGATTGTAATGGTCGAGCGAATGAAACGCCGAGGTCGCGACGATCGCGGGCTTGTCTTCGCCCTGTTTCGTCTTCGCGGTGATCGTGTGCGTGCGGGAAAAGGAACGATAGCTTTTCGTGCCCTCGCCGCCTTCGGCGGACCAGTGCAGCGTCGTTTTATAGATGTGGTCAGCCACGGCTCATGCGCCCCGCAGCAATGGCATCAGTCGTTCGGCGACCAAGCCTTGTAGTCGCCGGTCGCTTTCGGCCGCTTGCCCTGCGCGAGCGTGGAGCCGCGCGGCCGCCACGCGCTCGGCGTGCCGGTGTAATTCGGGCGATGCGGCTTCTGCCAGCTTTTCGGCTGGTAGTTTTCCTCGGTCGGCGGCGTATCGACGGTGTGATGCAGCCAGCCGTGCCAGTCCGGTCCGATGCGCGAAGGCTCGGCGAGACCGTTGTAGATCACCCAGCGGCGCTCGAACTGGTAGCCGGGATCGACTTTGCCGGAGCGGTAGTAGCGATTGCCCTGCTCGTCGGTGCCAACATACTTGCCATAGAGCAGCGTCCAGAGCCGGGTGCCCCAGGTCGCCGAATTCCACCAAGTGAAGATGCCGAGCAGGAAGTCTTTCATGGCGCCGCTCCTAGCATGCTGCCGCGAGAGGTCCAACGCGGCTTTTTAGGCATTCACCGCGCTGCCGGGGGCCACGCCGAGTTCGCGCAGGCGCAGCGCGATATGCTTCACCACGCCCCGCACGCCGGGGGATTTCAGGTCGGGGTCCTGCTGGAGCATGAGCTGCGCCAGCTTGGAGAGGTGCATCTTCGGGTCGGTGCCGTAGTGGATGGCGGAGAGCACGCTCTCGTCCACGTAGCGCCCGCCCTGTTCGGCGGCCATCTCGGCATCCATCGCGTCCAGCCCCCAGATCTTCTTCAGGAACTCCGCGTCGTCATGGAAAGAAGGCATCGGCTCCGGCGGCGGAGGCGGCACTGGCCTTTCCACCGGCGGCGGAATCACCGGCGCGGCGGCAACGGGCGGCGGCGGAGTAACGGCCGGAATCACCGGAGCCGGACGCGGCGCGACGGCCGGCGGCGTCACCTTGATCATGGAAGCGGGCGCGGGTTTCCCCGGCTCGATGGAAGGTTCGATGACAACCGGCGGCGGCGCGACAACGGAAGGCTGCACGACTGGTGTCGCCTGCGGCGTGACCGATGCAGGTTGCATGACGGGTGTCGCGGGTGGCGGCGTCACAGGTGCCTGCAAGGCGGAAGGATGCGCGACGGGTTGCGACACCGGCGGCTGCGCCGGCTGTTGCACGGGTTCGGGCGCGGAAACCGCCGCAGCCTGTAGCGCCGCGGTTTCTTCGGGAAGAATCTCCTCGATGGCGGCGACCGCATTTTGCTCGGCGGCGGCTTCTTCCTTTTTCTCCGCCTTCTCCGGCGCGGGCCTGCTGAAGCGCTCGACGATGATCGCGACCAGCAAGCCGAGGCCGACCGACGCAAAATAGATCAGCGCCATCTTGGATGCGGGCAGCCCGCCGGGCCGCGCGCAGGCGCGCACGAAGCCGAGCATCTCCGCGTATTGCGGATTGCGGCACAACCACGGGACGCCCGCGAGACTCGCTCCCGCATAGGCACCCGCAAACACAATGAGACCGACCAGCCAGGGACGCATGAACGCTATTCTTTTTCCGCCGCTTCGGAGTGTTGCGCCAAACCCCGCCTGTTCATGCCACCCGCGACTCGCCGAGTCTAGAATCAGGGCGTCACGCATCCGTCGCCGCCCTGTCGAGGGACGAGGCCATAATATTTTCTCGCCCCGGATTCCGTGGATTGCGGGCAAAGCCAGCAAAACCGGGCTGTCGACTCGCGGCCTAGCTCCTAGGGTGGCTACGTCAACTCTTGTCCTGACCGGGGAATCGCCTCCGAATACCGCTTCAGGATCGGCGGATTCGGGCAAGCAGCTATCCCCGTTATTCATGCCTGACCCTACCAGTTTTAGTGTTTGGTAACGGGTCGCGTACTATTACTTGACGTGTAGGTGGAGTCACCGTAGCGTCATGATCCTCCCGGGAAGCAAGTAATGCGGACCTTTCCGGGCACCCCCAGACGAGGGCTGAGACGAGGGCGCCGGGCAGTAGCCTGCCCAGCGAACGGTCGTCCTGTCGCCTCGATGGGGTCTAGAATCAGGGTCCGAACCAGCCCGAAAGTGGCTGGTTGGTCCCAAGGGAGGCCCGGCAGAGATCGGGCCTGAACATAAGAGCGCGGAAAGACGGGTTCCGCGCCCGAATTAAGGGGACGATGAAGATGCGTATTCCGCGCCGGTACACCAAAGAAGGCCAGTCGCCTTATTCCGCCATCAGCTTCCGCAAGGCGACGAGCGAAATCCGCAATCCGGACGGCTCGGTGGTCTTCAAGCTCGACAACATCGACGTGCCCGAGCACTTCTCGCAGGTCGCGACCGATGTTCTCGCCCAGAAGTATTTCCGCAAGGCCGGCGTGCCCGCGAAGTTGAAGCGCGTGGAAGAGGAAACCGTACCCTCTTTCCTCTGGCGCTCCGTCGCGGATGAAGCCGCCCTCGCCTCGCTCCCCGAAAAGGAACGCATCGTCGGCGAAACGCAGGCGACTCAGGTGTTCGATCGCCTCGCCGGTACCTGGACCTACTGGGGCTGGAAGGGCGGCTATTTCGATTCGGAAGCCGACGCATCCGCGTTCTTCGACGAAATGCGCTACATGCTCGCCATGCAGATGGCGGCGCCGAACTCGCCGCAGTGGTTCAACACCGGCCTGCACTGGGCCTACGGCATCGACGGTCCCGGCCAGGGCCACTTCTACGTCGATTACCGCACCGGCGAGCTGACGAAGTCGGCTTCGTCCTACGAACATCCGCAGCCGCATGCCTGCTTCATCCAGTCGGTGCAGGACGACCTCGTCAACGAGGGCGGCATCATGGACCTGTGGGTGCGCGAAGCGCGCCTGTTCAAATACGGCTCAGGCACCGGCTCGAACTTCTCGATGCTTCGCGGCGAGAACGAGCGCCTCTCCGGCGGCGGCAAGTCGTCGGGCCTGATGAGCTTCCTCAAGATCGGCGACCGCGCCGCGGGCGCGATCAAGTCGGGCGGCACCACGCGCCGCGCGGCCAAGATGGTCGTGGTCGATGCCGATCACCCGGACATCGAGCAGTACATCGACTGGAAGGTGATCGAGGAGCAGAAGGTCGCCGCACTCGTGACCGGCTCGAAGACCGTGCAGAAGCACATGAAGGCGGTGATGAAGGCCGCCATCAACTGCGAAGGCAACGGCGACGACTGCTTCAACCCGGAAAAGAACCCGGCGCTGAAGCGCGAGATCAAGACCGCGCGCAAGGCGATGGTGCCGGACAACTACATCCAGCGCGTCATCCAGTTCGCGAAGCAGGGCTACAAGGACATCCACTTCCCGGTCTACGACACCGACTGGGACTCGGAAGCCTATCTCACGGTCGCGGGCCAGAACTCGAACAACTCGGTGCGCGTCACCGACGAGTTCCTGCGCGCGGTCGAGAAGGACGGTGACTGGAATCTCACGCGCCGCAAGGACGGCTCGGTCGCAAAAACGCTCAAGGCAAAAGAGCTTTGGGAAAAGATCGGTCACGCCGCATGGGCCTGCGCCGATCCCGGCATCCAGTTCCACACGACCGTCAACGACTGGCACACCTGCCCCGCCAGCGGCCCGATCCGTGCGTCGAACCCGTGCTCGGAATACATGTTCCTCGACGACACGGCGTGCAACCTCGCGTCGCTGAACCTGCTCCGCTTCCGCAATGCGGACAAATCGTTCGACGTCGACTCGTACGAACATGCCGTCCGCCTCTGGACCATCGTGCTCGAAATCTCGGTGCTGATGGCGCAGTTCCCGTCGCGCGAGATCGCCGAACTCTCGTACCGCTACCGCACGCTCGGCCTCGGCTACGCGAACATCGGCGGCCTCCTGATGACTTCAGGCATTGCCTATGACTCGGACGAAGCCCGCGCACTCTGCGGCGCGCTCTCCGCGATCATGACCGGCGTCTGCTACGCGACCTCCGCCGAGATGGCCGCCGAACTCGGCGCCTTCCCCGGCTACGAGCCGAACCGCGAGCACATGCTCCGCGTCATCCGCAACCATCGCCGTGCCGCGCATGGCGACAAGGACGGCTACGAGCAACTCTCGATCCCGCCGGTGCCGCTCGACATCGCGAACTGCCCGGACAAGGAACTTGTCGCGCGCGCAGCCGCGGCGTGGAACCGCGCGCTCGAACTCGGCCACAAGCACGGCTTCCGCAACGCGCAGACGACGGTCGTTGCGCCGACCGGCACCATCGGCCTCGTGATGGATTGCGACACCACCGGCATCGAACCGGACTTCGCGCTGGTGAAGTTCAAGAAGCTGGCCGGCGGCGGCTACTTCAAGATCATCAACCAGGCGGTGCCGGAAGCGCTGCGCACGCTCGGCTACGGCGAGGCGCAGATTGCCGAGATCGAAGCCTACGCGGTCGGCCATGGCACGTTGTCGAACGCGCCCGCCATCAACCACGCTTCGCTGGCTACCCGCGGCTTCGACGCCGACACCATCAAGAAGGTCGAGGGCAAGCTCGCCACCGCCTTCGACATCAAGTTCGTGTTCAACCGCTGGACGCTCGGCGACGACGTACTGAAGAAGCTCGGCGTCAGCGACGAACAGATGGCGGACCCGGCGTTCGACCTCCTCACGCATCTCGGCTTCGCCAAGCGCGACATCGAATCCGCGAACACGCATGTTTGCGGCGCGATGACGCTGGAAGGCGCGCCGCACCTGAAGCTCGAACACTATCCGGTGTTCGACTGCGCGACGCCCTGCGGCCGCATCGGCAAGCGCTATCTCTCGGTGGAATCGCACATCCGCATGATGGCGGCGGCGCAGCCGTTCATCTCCGGCGCGATTTCGAAGACGATCAACATGCCGAACGACGCCAGCGTCGAGGACTGCAAGGCGAGCTACATGCTCTCCTGGAAGCTCGCGCTGAAAGCCAACGCGCTCTATCGCGACGGCTCGAAGCTCTCGCAGCCGCTCAACTCCGCGCTGATTCAGGACGAGGACGACGAGGAAGATCAGGTCGAGGCGCTGATCGCCGCGCCCGCGGCTTCGCGTGCTACCGCCCTTGCCGAGAAAGTGGTGGAGCGCATCGTGGAGCGCGTCGAGCGCATCCGCGACCGCGAGAAGCTGCCCTCGCGCCGCAAGGGCTACACGCAGAAGGCCGTTGTCGGCGGCCACAAGGTGTATCTGCGCACCGGAGAATACGATGACGGCCGCCTCGGCGAGATCTTCATCGACATGCACAAGGAAGGCGCGACGCTGCGCTCGCTCCTCAACAACTTCGCAATCGCGATCTCGCTCGGCCTGCAATACGGCGTGCCGCTCGACGAATATGTCGATGCCTTCACCTTCACCCGCTTCGAGCCGGCGGGCGCGGTGCAGGGCAACGACACCATCAAGATGGCGACCTCGATCCTCGACTATGTGTTCCGCGAACTCGCGATCTCCTATCTGGAGCGCTACGAGCTGGCGCATGTCGACCCAAGCGAGACCGGCGGCGCCGCGCTCGGCTCCGGCGAGAACGAGGGCAAGGCTTCGCCCGTGATCTCGCGCGGCCTCCTGCGCGGCAAGGCGCCGTCGCTGGCGGCGATCAACACCGACGCGCGCGGCACCGATGCGGGACGTTCCGCCTCGCCTGCGGCGGCGGTCGTCACCGCGTTCATGGGCGGATCGGGCGGCGGCGCAACCAAAGCCGCGACCGCGCTGAAGCAGGAGCCGGTGGTCGAGTCGGAAGCCGACCGCGCGAAGGCGCTCGAAGCCACGCAACGCGCGGCGGCGAAGGCGAAAGGCTACGAAGGCTCCGCCTGCCCCGAGTGCCACAACTTCACGATGGTGCGGAACGGCACCTGCCTGAAGTGCGATACCTGCGGCTCGACCACGGGCTGCAGCTAAGAGAGCAAACATCCGGCGCGAGCAATCGCGCCGGTTTCGTTTCAATCATAAGGAGACCCGAAAATGCTCCGTTCTCTTCGCGTCGCGTTTGTCGCGCTTGTTGTCGTGGTTGCAACTTCCGTCTCGGCGCTCGCCGAAACCTGCTCTGTCCGCATCCACTTCGTGAAAGCCGGCTGGGTGATCGGCGGCACGGTGGGCTCCGGCACGCTTACCTGCGGTGGGCGCAGTTATCCGCTCTCGATCGGCGGCCTTTCGTATGGCTTTACGTTCGGCGCTTCCTCGATCCGCCTGCGCGGCGTCGCGCGCAATGTCCACCGCATCAGGGACATCGAAGGCGCTTACGTTGCTGGTAGCGCCGGCGGCGCGATCATTCGCGGGCCGCAGGCGGCGGTGCTGACCAACCCGCGCGGTGTGGTGCTCGAACTCGCCGGCGAGCAGACCGGCCTGATCGTCAGCCTCGACCTGAACGGGATGGCGCTGTCGCTGGCGAGATGATTGAATACTCAAGACGCGACGATGTTTCGACAACGCAACGTTTGAACTAAAAAGGGCCGCGGAGAAATCCGCGGCCTTCACTTTTTGATACATAAGAACGTTTCTAGCTTTCCAACCAAATCTCGAACTCGGCTTTCGCCTTCGACGTTAAGCGATAGTCAGGCGGCGTGCCCCCAAGTTTACGCTGACTCGATGTAATGAAATTCGAGCCATGGCGCTTTAGGGTTGTAGAAAGATTTGGAAGTGAAATCTTCACATCCAAACCTTGAAGCACCTTATGAATCTTCCCCGACGTTAGAGGCTCATTCGCAGCCCAGAGAACTAGAGCTACTTTGTAATAGTAATCCCCCTTCTTATTGATGATCTTCGTTCGGATAACATCAAACCGCTCGTGTTCCTTAATTTCGTTCGCGAGTGCATTGGCATCAAATGCATCATCGCCTAATTCGTCTTTCTTATTAGATGTTGTACTAGATCGACTAGACTTCTTTCTCTGAGATGGCGTGTCGTCCAATACTCGTCCTTGGTGCTCGACAAGTTTTGGCCACCACTTCTCGATCATGCTCTCGACATCGCCCCGGTTGCCCGACGCGGAAATTTTTCGGCCGCCGACTTGTAGTTTCATCTTAAATGCACCTGTAGGCATATCATCACTCCATAAACAGAATGGGGAAATTCTTTACGCTGCTTCCTGACGAATGCGACGAACGATTTCTGTCGCCTTCGCATAACCGGCATTCGTCAGCCGATACCCTTTCTTTGGCTCTCCGAAAATGAGCTTACCTTCGACCATTGCACGCAACTTGTTACCTAGCGTTCCAAGATTTCGCCCAACCATACTTTTCTTGATCGATGCGAGCGGAACGAAATCTGGATAGAAACTGCGCAACAGAAGCGTTACTTCATCCTCGAGTGACACGTTTGCGTGAACGAGTCGGACATCGTCGATGTCTTCAATCAATTCATCGATCGGCGCTTGGACTTGAGCAATTAACGCCCCGGCCTCCTGCATCGATATCTTATTCGCGTGGCGAAGGAATTCGGTGACAATCCAACTGGCAGCATGATGCAGATAAGCGAGGTCATAAAAATTTGGATCGACCATTCCCTTATGCGCGATGCTTCGTCTATTTCGTAGCGTGTACGCCGACCGGGCTATGCGTCCTGCACAAATGCGAAGATCGTCGTGCAGCTTTGTCTCGCTTTCGACTTTCTTATTTAGGTATTCGTCCACAGCCGGCTTAACTTGATAGGTACGACCGGCGAGGTGTTGGAGGCACTGCACTACCGTTTCGACAAACTTTCCCGGTGCGGAGCGACCGAGTGTCTTGGTCGAGAAGTCTTGCCGAATGACCATAAAATCTTCGACGAGCTCTCCGGCTAGATTCGCCGGGAGCATCGTTGAGAGAGCTAGTTCAAGGCGCTTACGATCCATTTCCCGACCGTTGTGCAATCATGTCGTCGACAGCACGAATGCCTGCAGCAGTGAGCCGGTAGAGCTTTCTTGCCTGCTTCGCCTTTCCTGACTTCTTAGTCTGGATAACCAACGCCGGGTTCATCGCCTTAAGCGCGTCGAAGGCCATGGTTATGTTCGACAGCGGCCCGACCGCGTTCGCGAGTTCTTTATTCACGTCAGCAGACGCAAATTCCTCCGATCCCTGGCAAACCTGCATCCAATATCCACCGCACAAGGCTCGCATTACCCCGGTATCCGGGCCGGCTGCATTTAACAGCTCTGCGAAGGAGGCGTACTGATCATTACCTCCACCTTGACGTGCCGACCGATTCGGATTCACTGAACCTCCACGGCTGGCAATCGCGGGGCGGTCGAGTGCAATCGCATCTGCCACGCCGAAAATGTCGGCCAAATACGATACGGCCCGGCGGCGACCTTGTGGACCAAGTTTTTCAAGGGTTTTGAGGGCTTCAAGCGTAAAAGTCATCTCCTTCGCAGGATCGACCTCTGCTTGCTTTTCTTCGACGACTGCGGGGACATTGGCTTGTGGCACTGGCTAATCCTCCAAACTAGGCTTGGAGTGGATGTAGCGTTCCTCGTTTGTTTCGTCAAGGTTTCCTGAACGGGTTTGTTTTTTTCACTATCCTACCCTACTCCGATAATCAGCAGCTTAGTAATATAGGTAATATCTCTTCATTATCAATTACTTATATAAACAGCGTCCTGCCTTGATTCCATAACCTGATTTAATGTTGATGTTGAAAACACTAATTAGAACAATACGTTGCGGCGTCGTGACATTGCGCTCCGTCCACGAGTGGCAATCGCGGAGCGGTCGAGTGCAATCGCATCTGCCACGCCGAAAATATCGGCCAAATACGGCCCGGCACCGGCCCTAAGCGGGGACAATCAAATTTCGCGACGCGGATTTCGCAGCCCGGGCAAAGCCTTCCGCCACCAGCGAATAATTCCGTCCCCGCTCGTCCGCACACGCTTACGTTCGCCCTGTCCTGATCCACGAAAGGGCCACGTCGCGCGGCGTGTTCGATGTGCGGATCGGGAGCGGTGGCCGCAGCTTCGCGCGTAACGCACGCGTTGTTGCGGCGGCTGAAGTCGCGAAGTCCCGGCGAGCCTGCCGCTCGTCACAAGGGCCTTCCTTGGCGGCTTTCCGGGAACGTGTGCCAACACGCGCGACGGAAAAGCCGAGAAGGCCCGCCAGCGGTGGATAGCAAGGTACATCCACCGGGGGTTTCGCGAAGCAGGCCGTAACACCACTGCGCGTAGTCTTGAAAGGCGCGAATGGGGTAAACCCCACGCGCGCTACTAGGCACGATTGGCGAACGCGCTTGCCGCTTGCGGCATTCGCGAAAAAGAGCGCCAAGCGTGCTGGGACGCCGGGAGAACTTCCGGCTTTCTCGGTGACGACCTCGTTTGCGCTTTCTACTTTTTTGCGCAGACGGCCGCGGGAGACGGAATTCTCCCGGCGTCCCCGCCGCCCTTTCAATTTTGGGACGGCGTCAAATTGCTCATGCTGCGGCTCGTTCGAGCGCGTAAAGGAAAACCCGTGCGCGCCTCACGCTGTTCGGAAATTGCTCCAGAGTACGACCAGCAGCGCGGCAGTCGCAGGCGCGGCAACCAGCCCCACGAAATACGGCAGCGCGGACAGCACAATCGCAATCGCCGCCAGCGCGCCGGCAACACCGCATGCGAGCACCTGCACCGCGGAAAGCCTGCGGCCCGCAAAAGCATTCGCGATCAGCGCGCCGCCATAGCCGAACAAGAATTGAACCGCGATCAGAATTATCGCGATGATGGTGTAATCGCCCATGCGAAATTCTCCTCTTCTAGTTCGCCCCTTCCCGCTTGCGCATCTCCTCGATGCGCTCGGGCCAGAGCCGCAGTGCGAACTCGATCCCCATTTCGGTCAAGTGGTCGTTCGCAAACCGGATGACGCTGTGCGGGCCGAGGACGTCCACGAACAGATGCGACGAGTTCATCACATACACATACGAGTGCGCCGTCGTGTAGTAGCTGGAGAGCGGATGCCCGCGCTCATGCCCGATGTTGATGTCGATGCCGTCGCCGAAACCGGGACCGTCGATTTCGATACCCCGCGGAATGCAGCCGGGCGCCTCGCACAGCGCCGCGATCGTGTAGGCAAGGTTTTTCCCGGCGCGCTGCGGATCGGCTGGCCTTGCGGCCCCGGCCTCCGTCCCGGCAAGTTCGACCGCGCGCTTCACCAGCGCGGCGCAGCTCGCCTTGTCGTTCATCGCAGGCGCGCGCATCAGCGCCGAATACGGACGCGCGATCTCGCCGGCCCGCAGAAAACAGAGCGCCTCGAAGTAATCGAGATCCGCCTTCGTGAAGCGGGAGATGTGCTCGTTAAACTGGCTATGCAGTACCTTGCGTTCCGGCAGGTGGATAACCGGCGGGAACGATTGCGGGATGAACGGCTCCACGCCGCGGACAATCGCGGGCAATTCCAGCGCTGGCTTTTCCGTCATCCGAAAATCTCAAGACCCGACCCCGGCGGTCATAGCGCGAAAGCGCGGAAAGACAAATTACCCGCTCCGGTTTCCCCTTCCCGCGCGGCTCATCCCGACAAGGAGCGCGGACGAGCAGGATTTCGTCGTGCCGATTTAACGACGAAGCGGGCGCTGCCCGCCGGGCGCGGTTGCGCATCGAGTTCCCGATGCAGCACGCTTTCAGGTTCCATCCTCATCACGCGTTAACGACGCCGTAGAAGCAAATCATTCCAAGCCGCTATCTAGTTAATCGCGGAAAGGTTTCGGCAAGGTCCCGCGGGCTACACCACGGTTACACGACGCGCCAGAAGGCGGGTTCAAAACAAACCTTCCACGACATAAGCCTTGGGGATTGCAGTCATGAAACTCGTCCACGAATTTCTTCGCAACGAATCCGGCGCCACCGCCATCGAATACGGGCTGATCGCCGCGTGCATTTCGGTCGCCATCATCGCCGTCGTGCAGGGCGTCGGCACCAAGCTGACCTCAACCTTCACCTCGATCCGCAGCGCGCTGAAGTAAGCAGCCCTTTCTACGGCTCGCGCTACGCCATATCGCCGTTACGCTTCGGCGTCTGCCGGTGCGCGTTGCGAATGGCAATCGACGTCACCGCAATCGCTCCCACCGCAACCACGCCACCGAGGATGAGCGCGGCAGGCAGCGTGTAGCCGCGCGGACGCTGCGCGCGCAGCATCGGCAACCTCTTCCGAACATCGCGGTAGGAAGGTAGCCGGTCGCGAATCTGCCGTGCTTCCGGCAGCGCGTCGCGCAGTTCGCCGATCTTGCCCTGCAGGCGATCGAGCCTGTCGGTGATCGCGTCGAAGTCAATGTAGCGGGTCAGATCGTGGAGTCGCATCGGGGCCTCGCGGGTTCGGCGGTGATTTGCCGAGCAAACCCGCAGTGCGGCCATAAGTTCCTGCGGCAAGGAACCCAGCCGCGCCCTGCCGGTTGCCCTCGGAGCAATCGAGGAGCGCCCATGCCTACGCAACAAGACCCATGCCTACGCAACAAGAAATGACCGCGAAGTTCTGGAAACACCTGCACCGCGACCGCACGTTGATGCTCGGCGTCGAGGACGCGGAAAACGGCCACTTCCGCCCGATGACCGCCCTACTGGAGCATGAAACCGGCGGCCCCATCTGGATTTTCACCTCACAGCAAGGCGCGGTCGCGAATGCGCTGCAGAGCCGGAAGAAACGCGCAATGGCCGCCTATTCCGCCAAGGGGCACGATTTCTTCGCGACCGTGCATGGCACGATCCAGCTCGATATGAACCGCGAGATGATCGACAAGCTGTGGAATCCGTTCATCGCCGCCTGGTTCAAAGGAAAGGACGATCCGAAACTCGCACTGCTTCGTTTCGATGCGGCGCGCGGAGAAATCTGGCTGAACGAAAACAGTCTTTGGGCCGGCGTGAAAATGCTGCTCGGCTCCGATCCCAAGGAAGACTACAAGGAAAAGGTCGCGAAAGTCGCGCTCGGCGGCGGCAGGTAAAGGGCGGCGAAACGCAGATCAGAAACCTACGCCAGCGCGAAATCCCTTCTGCCAAACCAGAAAACATTTCTTGCGTAAGCCGCCGTGCAGCAGCTCGAAATATTTCGGCAGCGTCACCGGCTTCGTAAATTCCAGACAAGCGCCGCCGGAGGAGATGTCCGAGACGCCGCATTCCACGACCGGCGCTTTCGGATCGAGGATGAGTTTCGCAGTCCGGGCAACGAGGCCGGACGGCTTCACGCGGATGAACCTGCGATTGTCGGAACCGTTTTTCGGCATGATGCAACCTCGCCGCAAGCTTCGCACGGCGGGGTTGAAAACCGCGTAAATGCCGCGCCCTAACGCGCGGTAATCCTAACCGGTCGTTAAAGCCGTTACTGGCAGCGGCACTCGTAGTTGAGGCTGATGCAGTTCTTGCCCGGCGGGCAGTTGCAGGTCTGCGCGCCATCGCCGGACTTGCAGGATTTGAGCAGAATGTCGCCGTTCAAAAGGCTCATGCCGTTGCCGCGTTCGACGAACTTCACGCTTACGATCGCGCCGCGGGCGTCGCGCACTACCACTTCCGAATAGGAAGCGGGCTGACCGGCGTGGGCGCTGCCGAGCAACAGGAATGTCACGGCCAAGGCTGCAAAAATTTTCATATGAATCCTCCCTCAAGGACAGGGAGAGCCTAGCAAGCAGGACGCGCAGCGAAAAGCGGGCGTTACGGCAGTCTTTCCTCGCCGAGCATCAGCGCATTGATCTCCGCTTCCGCGGCTTCCGCCGGCGCGCGCGCCGCGAAGCTGTCGATCTCCACCGGCCCGCTCGCATTCGCGACGATGGCTTGCAGCAGAAAGCGCGACGGGCCTTCGGTCTGCGGATCCTCGATCACGTTCAGTTCGAGGATGTCGGCGAAACGGTAGCGCGTCTTCCAGCCGATGCCGAACGAGCCGTTACCGTCCACGATCATCTCGCGGGCTTCGCCGTCGAAGGTCACGGTTCGCGTCAGTCCTAGAATCGCGGCCAGCAGGAATACCGCCCCGATCAGTCCTGCGCCGATGCCGATGATCCAGAATGGGATCATGGCAAGCTGAAACAGCGGCACGCCGGGCCGGATCAGGAGTTCGTGCGGCGCGGACAGGGCCAGCGCGCCGCCCACGCCGAGGATGATACGGGCGATCCAACCCAGCGGCTGGTGGAAGACGAGGCAGTAGGCGCGTCCGGTGTCGATCTCGGCCATGCTTCCCGCCTAGCCGCCCTGCGCGGCACTGTCACGGGGTGTTGTGACGGCGCTGCTATGCGCCGGTCAAACATTCGCGCTAGGCTTATCCGGCATTCAGACTATCGGGATTGCGGAGAGACCATGAGACGAATTCTTGCTGCCGGAGCGGTTCTTTTCTTTGCGATGGCCGCGCAGGCCAACGCGCAGGTGCGCGGGTTCGAAACCTGGTACGGGCTTTACACGGTCGAAGGCGTGCAGATCGTGGACGATCCTTCCGCGCCGAGCGGTAAACGGCGCGTCGGCGGCAGGATCAAGGAACCGGCACAGAACAGCGACCGTATCCAACTGACGCCCGGCTCCTATTTCGGCTTCGGCTATGTGTTGCAGGATTCTGGCGGCGCGACCTCGGTGCAGGTGCGCCATGTGCAGCTCATTCCGCCGCCCGGCATCACCGACAATCAGGGCCGCGTACACGACAGCCTTCAGAGTGACCTGAACCTTTCCACCAACCGCGATCTGTTCATCGGGATTTCGATGGGCGAACGCACCGTGAAAGGCGTGTGGACCATGCAGGTCTGGGAGGGCGGCCGCGTTCTGCTGGAGCGCAAGTTTACGTTATACTAGGACCCCGCAATCGTCTGACCTAGTAAAGACCAATCCGTAATGACATTCCGTAAAGTTGCGCCCTGGCTGTTCGTGCTCGCCATCGCTCTTGGCGTGGTGATCTGGAGCCTGTTCTTCGACCGCGTCGAACGTACCGACAAGGACGGCCGCGGCATCGTCGTACAGGACGGCGACTCCTTCATCATCGACCAGACCACTATCCGCCTCGAGGGCATCGACGCGCCGGAGATCAAACAGAACTGCATGTCCGGCGATGGCTCGTTCTGGCGCTGCGGACGCGACGCGCAGGCGTTCCTCTCGAAGTTGCTGCGCAAGGGAGACGTGCGCTGCCAGCCGCGCGCGAAGGATCGCTATGGCCGCACCATCGCCACCTGCTCCGCGCGCGACACGGCTGACGTGGCGGAAGCGCTAGTGCGCGCCGGCTGGGCGATCAACGCCGCGAAGATCGGCGAAGGCAAATACGCGGCGGCCGAAGCGGAAGCCAAGGAAGCCAAGCGCGGCATCTGGCAGGGTCCGTTCGAGCGGCCTTCGGTATACCGATTCAACCATCCGCGCGAAGACGTGCCGAAGCAGTAAGCATCGAACGGAGCGCAGGCTTGCGCGTTTCGTAATCGAAGGAATGTTCAATGACCGAAGCGAAAAAATATACCGGAAGCTGCCATTGTGGGCGCGTGCGCTTCGAAGCGACGGCGGACCTTTCCAAAACCGTCACCTGCAATTGCTCGATCTGCGCGAAAAGCGGAACCATCCTCACCTTCCTGCCGCCATCGCAATTCGTATCGCAATCCGGCGACGGCGATCTCGTCGAATACAAGTTCAACAAGCACGTCATCTCCCACCTGTTCTGCCCGACATGCGGCATCAAGCCTTACGCCCGCGGCCAGATGCCGAACGGCGACCCCATCATCGCGCTGAACGTGCGCTGCCTGGACGGCGTCGAACTGGAAACGCTGAAGCCGAAGCATCTGGACGGCCGCAGCTTCTAGGCCCGAAAGCCGCTTGACGCAGGCCACAGGCTCCGGCGACCCTTCGCGCGGCAAGTGCAAGGAGCCTTCCCTTATGACCGATCTCTGGCGGCTGGACGCGACCGAACAGGCGCGGCTGATCCGGACCGGCGCTGTTTCCAGCGTCGACCTCACCAAGGCGACGCTCGCGCGCGTGGATGCGGTCAATCCGAAGATCAACGCCATCGTCGACCTGCTCGCAGAAGATGCGCTGCGCGATGCGGAAGCAGCCGACAGAAAAACCAGAAGCGGCGAAGCGGCGGGCGCGCTGCACGGCGTTCCGGTCACGGTGAAGATCAACGTCGATTTCAAGGGCCGCGCCAATACGAATGGCGTGGTCGCCTACAAGGACAACATCGGCAAGGAAGACAACCCGGTCGTCTCCAACCTGCGCAAGTCAGGCGCGATCATCATCGGCCGCACCAACACGCCTGCGTTCTCGATGCGCTGGTTCACTGACAACGCGCTGCACGGCCGCACACTCAATCCATGGAATAAAGAGATTACGCCCGGCGGCTCGTCGGGCGGCGCCGCCGCTTCGCTGATCACCGGCATGGGTGCGATAGGCCACGGCAACGACATCGGCGGCTCGATCCGCTATCCGGCTTACACCTGCGGCTTGCAGGGCATACGCCCCAGCTTCGGCCGCGTGCCGACCTACAATGCTTCGCTGGCCGCCGAGCGTCCGCATGTCGCGCAGTATGCTTCGATGCAGGGACCGTTGGCCCGCTCGATCCGCGACCTGCGGCTTTCGCTCGATGCGATGTCGGCGCGCGACTGGCGCGATCCGTTATGGATTCCGCTTGCGCCGGTGAACGTACCGAACGCAACCCCGGTGCCGGTCGCACTGTTCGACGAATGGGAAGGCTGCAAGGCCGATCCGCAGGTGGCAGACGCCTTGAAGAAGTCCGCACAATGGCTGGAAGACGCGGGCTACAAGGTCGAGCGCGCCGCACCGCCTTATTTCGGCGAAACCACGCAACTGTGGCTCCGGCTGGTGCTGAACGAAGGCCGCTTCGGATTCAATCAGGCAATCGAACAGCTCGGCGACGACGCAATCCGGAAAGCCTACCCGGCCGGTGCGGTGCCGGAGCTGGATTACGAAACCTTCGTGAAAGAACTCGCGTTGCGCAGCAAATACCTGCGCGCATGGAACGAGTTTTTCGAGAAGTATCCCGTGCTGCTGCTGCCGTCCTGCTGGAAGCAGCCTTTTCCGGTGGACGCCGATTTGCGCGGCGGCAACGCCTTCGTCGAGCTTTCCGATGCGCAAAGCCCGCAACTTTCCACACCGATCCTAGGCCTGCCCGGAGTGGCAGTATCGACCGGACTGGCAGATGGCGTGCCGATGGGCGTGCAGCTCGTCACCGCGCGCTTCGAGGAAGCGAAAGCGCTTGATGCGGCGGAAGTGATCGAGGCACGCGCGCCGAAGGTGGAAGTGATCGACCCGAAGTTCTGATTACCTGCTATTTCTTCTTGGGAACGATCACGTTCTTCGGATTGGGTTGCTGGTCTTTCGGCGCGGTGGAGTAGTCGCCGAATGGGGAGTCGCGGCGCGTGATGACTTCCTTCACGCCCTCTTTCTCCGCGACCTCGATGAACTCCAGCGCTTCCGGCGTATTGCGCATCAGGCCGTCGAGGATCGGGCCGAGGTTCTGCACGCTGGATAATCCCATCGCCTCGTAGGCCTGATTGACCATCATCTTCTGCGCGGACAACTGCGAGAGCGGGATGGTGCAGAGTCTCTGCGCGATTTCGGCGACCGTCGCTTCCAGCTTCTCGAACGGCACCGACTGGTTGATGAGGCCTATCTTCGCCGCCTCCACGCCGGAAAGCGCCTTGCCGGTCAGCGCGTATTCCTTCGCCTTCGTCAGGCCGAGGCGATAGATCCACATGCCGGAGAGATACGCGCCCCACATGCGCGAGTAAGGCGTGCCGATGCGCGCGTCATCGCTCGCAACCACGAGATCGCAGCACAGCGCATAGTCGGAGCCGCCGCCGACGCACCAGCCATGCACCTGCGCGATCACGGGTTTGGACGAGCGCCACAGACTCATGAACTTCTGGTGCGGCGAGAGCGCGGGCGTGGTGGCGAAGGAGAAGTCCTTGCCGGCGTCCCACTTGCCGCCGGTGTTCATGTGCTCGTCCCAATGGTGGAAGCCCTTGCCGAAGTTGTAGCCGGCACAGAATGCCCTGCCCGCGCCGCGCAGCACGATCACCTTGATCTTCGGGTCGCGGGTCGCGGCGTGTACTGCCGTCTCCACCTCGTCCGGCATCGGCGGGACGATGGTGTTCAGTTCTTCCGGCCGGTTCAGCGTAATCGTCGCGACCGCATCTTCGGTGTCATACAGAATGGTCTGGTATTCCATTGGCGTTCCCCAAGCTTTTTGCCGCGAAGCGTATCAGCCGCTTCCTCCCCCATCCAAATCAGGGTTTTTCGGGCTTTTCCCTGCAAGCAAGGACAAACGCTAAAATTTCACCATCCCGGAACCTATCGCGCAGCCGAGCGTTGTTAGCGGGAATGTGAATTGCATCAAGGAGCGAGGCTATGGGACGCGGATTGTTACTGTGGCTGATCGGTATTCCCCTGCCGATCATTCTCATTGTCTGGCTGCTCGGCGGCCTGAGCTGACGACGAGTAGTAACGCCGGCTGATCCCTCCCCCCGGTCAGCCGTTGCACATGGCCCGGAGCGTCCCCCCGCTCCGGGTCATTTTTCTTACGGTTATTTCCGCAGGCGCGCCCTTTCTTCCGCGCGCTCGACCAATCCCGGCGGGTTGCGGTCGACGTCGATCCTGAGAAAAAACCAGATATCCACCGCGGTCTTCGCCGCGATCAAAAGCACCAGCGGCGCGATCTTTCCGAACTTCTGCGCCAACGCAGCGCCCACGATGATAACAACGTGCATGGTGACGATGCGGGCATAGAGGCCGCCGATCAGCGCACCCTTTTTCTGGTCGATGACATCCTCGCCTACCAGCCTTTTCCAGAGCGGGAGCCTTGCCATCTCGATAACAAATGCGATGCCGCGTCCAACGAAGGAAATCGCCAGCGGAATCAAAAGTCCGTTCGCGAGGACGATATTGTTCCAGAAATCGGCCGGCATGGTCCGGAAGAAGTTTTCGTCGAGCTGTGGGGTGCCCCCTGCGCGGCCTGAAAAGAACGCCCACAGGAACAGGAAGTGGCCCAACATGAACCCGCCCGAATGGACGAGAAAGAACGCGAAAAAGAACAGGCGCGAGAACACCTCGCCAAGGAAACTTCTGGAGAAATCCGAACCGATCAGAACCCGAAGCAGGGTCCAGAACGCGATGACGACCGTTTCCGCCCAGTAGAGCATGAGCAGAACGAACACATCCCAGCCCCAGTACAACACGCCGATCAGCGGGATCAGGTTCGAGACAAGCACCAATAACGTCGAGGGATAAAGCAGTCGGGTCATGGATCATTCCGCCAGGCGGCCGGTGGGTTTCTGCAATTCGTCCCGGCAATTCACACGATTCGGCAGGCGGCGTACTGCCCGGCCCGCGCAAGTTTGTTATATTCAATTATTGCTGCGATTCGGTTCCTTCTCTCTACCGTATCGCGCAGATCCACTCCTCCCGGCGTGGCGTAAAGAACTGAGGCGGCCTTCGGGCCGCCTCTTCTGTTTCTAGCGCGCCTCTGCCCGCGCCTTGATCGCGGTCCACAACATCAAATAGATCAGCGCGCCATTCAGGCAGTGCCACATGAAATGCGTGCCGAGTGGAAACTGTGCGCATACCGACGGATCCACGATCCGGAAGCTGAGCGAAAGCGCAAACAATGCCGCGCCGGACAGAAACGCGCCGCCGATCCACAGCTTCGAGCCGCCCTTCGCACGCAGTGCAAAGCCGATGAGGACAAGCGCGAAAAACACCGGGAAATAGAATCCCGAATTGTTGAGAAAGCCCGGCGGCAGCAATCGCGGCAGTATCGCGGAGAAAGCGAGAAACCCTGCAAGCCAGAGTGCCGTTGCCAGCGGCGACTGATCAAGATAGCGCCGCAAGGCCAGTACGAGAAATGTAGCGACGAAAACCGCAATCGGGATTGCGTCCGCGAGCAAGCCCCAGCGCGTGCCGAAAGTATGAAACAGTGTTGAACCAATGCCGACCGCAACCGCAAGCGCAATCAGGACAAGGATGAAGCGATCGCCCTTCCCTTCGCGCTGCCACAACACAAAGGCCGCACCGGCCGCGATGAAGAACGCAAGATTGCTGAACGCATTGATTGGCTCCGCCCAGAACCCCGCATCGAGGCGTTCGCAATAGAGGTCGATCGGGTCGTTCCAGGCCATCGCGGAGATTCCTTCTGTCTTGCTTTCCTGCTCGCCGGGCGCGGAGTTTGCCCGCGCAAAGGCCGATTTGCGAGTCTTTCGATGCGTATAGACGCGCGGCTTCGCAACGCGATTCTGGCGCTTCATGCATCGCCGGAGAAATCAGCAAATTTGCGAGTCGGGAGAATCGGTTACGCGGTGCTGTAACAGCGCAATGTCAGCAAATCGAGCCGTTATGCAGCGGAAGCGGCCTTTTGCTCGTCGCCCGTCTGTTTGCGAGCCGCGCCGTCCATCGCCTCAACCAATGCGAGATAGGACGACGCCGGCAACGGCGGCGCGAACACATAGCCCTGCGCCAAATGCACGCCCTTCTTCTGCAAGTATTCGACCTGTTCGAAGTTCTCGACGCCTTCGGCGATCACTTCCATCTTCATCGTTCGCGCAAGCTCGAGCAGTGTCTCGATGATGGTATGCGAATGGCGCTCGGTGGAAATTGCGTCGATGAACATCTTGTCGATCTTGATGGCATCGACGCCGAGCTTCATCAGGTAAGAAAGCCCGCCATGACCGGTACCCACGTCGTCAATCGCGACGCGGATGCCGGTCGCCTGAATCTTTTCGATGATCTTGCGGGCATGATCAAGGTCGGGCAATGGCTCACGCTCGGTCACTTCCAGCACGATCTGCTTCAGGCTCATCTTCGAAGATCCGAAAATGGACTTCAGATCGGCAAGAATCGTCTCGTCCTTGAAATGCCCGGCATAGAGATTGAACGCGAGATTCAGGTGCGGACGGGTGGAGTGGGACTGCTCCATCTCCTCCTTCGCACATTTCATCAGTGCGCGCGTCATCGGGTAGATCAGCCCGGATCGTTCCGCGAGCGGAATGAAGTTGGCGGGAGAAACCATCGTGCCATCGGCGCGCCGCCAGCGCGCCAGCACTTCCGCGCCGACGACCTTACCGGACTGAATGTCGACGGTCGGCTGATAGTACGGGATCACTTCACCGCGGTCGATTGCCTCGCGGAACTGCACTAGCGGATCATTCCGATTACGCCGCACATAAAGCGCGCCAAGCGCAAAGGTCAGAATCGTGATCAACGCCGAGCAAAGACGCCCGATCATCAGGAGGTCGCTGTATTCCTCGCTCAGGGTAGCGCGCGTGCGTTCCGCGCTCACCGAAACCGGAAAGCGATCCGAGCGGATGTGAAAACCGATCATGCGCGTATCGTCTGCGCTGAGGCCTTCGTCGCCAGCCGGACGCGCTGCGATCACTTCGGAGCGGTCGAGGTACAGTCGCAAGCTGCGGCCGCCCTGATAGTCGCCTTCATAGGTATCAGGCAGCAGGAATTCGGACGGCACCAGTGCGCCGAGCGGCTTCGCATCCTTGCGGTCGAAGCGCAGGCGGACAGCGCGATCATTGCGGTCGCGGAAGCGTACCATTGCCAGTTCGAAGCGGCGATCAGCCAGCGGCAGTTCGCGCGAGACAGCACGCGGCTCCACGCCCTCACCGAAGTTCGTGCACAACGTGACGCCGCTGTCATCGAGGATCGAGATTTCCTTGATCGGCGTGGAACCGGCGGTGGCACGCCGCATCAGATCCAGAGATTTCTGGCTGCAGTCGTTCGCGCCGGAAGCGGCGAGATCGACAAGCGACGCCATCGCGCTCTCGAGGCGGAGTTCGGCGAGACTCAGCGAACTGCGCGCAAGCGACTCCAGTTTCGCGCGCGCGCTCCGCTCGACATAGGTTTGCAGGGAATATTCGACCGACAGAATCGGCACGCAGGCAGCCGCAACGCCGCCGAGCACGACTGCTCCCCACCATGTTTTGCTCTGACGCACGCAACGCTTCCGGCTACAAATCCGCAGCCTGTAGTAAAGCGTCCCGCAATTAAGGTTGCGTTAACGATGGAATGGTGCAGCGCAGGCTTTATGCGGCGCCGGACCACTTTTTATATGTGTAGGCCGCCTGATAGCGCGCGACCCGATGGCCGAGACGGCCTTCAAGAAAACCGAGGCGGAAAACAAACGCGCGAAGGTAAGCCGCGGCTGCACGGAGCGCCGCCTTCGCGGCCGAACCCTGTCTGCCCCGTTCCGCGAGCTGGCGGGCAGCAATCGCACCGTAACGCGCGGCCTTCTCGCGCGCGTCTTCGAGGCTGACGATGGTGTCGTGCTCGATAGGATTTTTCAGTGTTGCAACCGCGCCATCCGCAATCACGCTTTCATGCACGCGGTCCTCGCTGAAGCGCGCCTTCGATTTGCGGAATAGCCGCAGCACATGATCCGGCCACCAGCCGCCATGGCGGACAATCTCGCCGCAGAAACGGTTTCGCCGCGGCATCCGCCAGGCATCGGCACTTTTTGGGTTCGCGATAACCGCGCGGATTTCTTCCGCCAGTTCGGGGCCGATCCATTCGTCTGCATCGAGCGAAAGAATCCATTTGCCGCTCGCATGGTCGAGCGCGCGCTGCTTCTGCGGGCCGAAGCCCGGCCAGTCTTCCGGTTGCAGCACCTTGGCGCCGAGCGAACGCGCGACCTCGACCGTGCGGTCCGTGCTGGCGCTATCCACCACCACGATCTCGTCCGCGAACGGAACGGAAGCGAGGCAGCGCCGGATATTGGCTTCCTCGTTCTTGGTAATCACAATTAGGGACAAGCGCGGCATGGGGAACGGCTGGAACAACGGGAACGCCAGCAGCGATAACAGATGGCAGGGCGCGCAGAAAGCCGCTATAGGTCGCCGCCTCGATTCAGCAAAACCATGTCCACGCCAACACCGCCAAGCACCCCTCGCGTGCCGCCTTCCGTCGCCTTCGTGCGGCAGCAGTTTTCGCATTCCGGCGGCGCGGAACTGATCCTCGACCGCACCATCGCGGCGCTGGCTTCGCATGGCGCGCGCATCTCTCTGATCGCGCGCGAATGGCGGGAGCGGCCGGGAATTACTTTCCTCCGCTGCGAGAGCGGAAAGTTTCCGCGGGCAACCCGCGACTCGCGCTTCGCGGCGGCAGCCTGCGGCATCGTTGCCGGGCTTGAGAACACGTTGGTGCAATCGCACGAGCGGATCGAGTGCTGCGACATCTATCGCGCGGGCGATGGTGTCCATGCCGCCTATCTGGAACGGCGCGTGCGGACGCTCGGCACGGCGCGGCGCTTCTTCCAGAACATCAGCCCCTATCATCGCGACGTGCTAAGGCTTGAACGGCGTATGTTCGCAAGCCCGCGGCTGAAAGCCGTGGTGGTGAACTCAAAAATGGTGGCGGACGAAATCGTCGCGCATTTCGGATTCCCGCGCGAAAAGATTCACCTTGTGCCGAACGGGATCGACCTGGGGCGCTTCTCCCTTCCCTCGCTTGCGGACCTGCGCAAGGAAGCGCGCGCGGATCTGAATCTGAAGCCGGATGCGAAAGTTCTTCTGCTGCTCGGCTCCGGCTATGAGCGCAAAGGCTTGCCGCAGGCCATTGCCGCGCTCGCAAAAATGGCCACCAAGGCGGAATTGCTCGTGGTCGGGCGCGAGCGCAAGCCTTCGTATTATCGCGAGCTGGCTTCGCGTCATGGCGTTGCCGGACGTGTTCATATCTTCGGCGAACAGGCGGACCCGGTGCCGTATCTCGCGGCGGCCGACGCGATGATCCTGCCTTCGCTTTACGATCCGTTTCCTTCCGCCGTGCTGGAAGCGCTCGCCTGCGGTTTGCCGGTCGTGACTTCGGAGAACTGCGGTGCGCGCGATGCAGCACGCGAGCTGGACCGCGATATGGTTTGCGATGCGCTCGATATTCACGGCATCGCTTCCGCTGCGGATCGCGCGCTGGCGCTTGCGGCGCAGGGAGAAACGAAAATGCGCTGCCGCGCCATCGCCGAGCAGTACCGCATGGAATTCATGATCGAGCGGATGCTCGCGCTCTACGAAAAGCTGGCCGCAGCAAAATGAAAATCCTTCACACCGAAAGCTCCATCGGATGGGGTGGCCAGGAAATCCGCATCCTCGACGAGAGCGCGGGGCTGATCGCGCGCGGGCATGAAGTGGCCATCGCCGCACCGCCGGAAGCGGAGATCGCACGCGCAGCACCTGCGCGCGGCATCGCCTATTTTCCTGCGCCGATCTACAAGCGCACATGGCGCGCGCTTTCAACGCTGCGCAAGGTGATTACCGACTATCGTCCCGATGTCGTCGTCACGCATAGTTCGAGCGATAGCTGGCTGACGGCGGCGGCGACATGGTTCGGCCGCAGCGTACCCATCGTTCGCGTTCGTCATCTCGGTGCGCCAGTACGCTCCAGCCTCACCAGCCGCTTCATCTACGCCACCGTGCCGCGCTTCGTCGTTGGCACGGGTCATGCCGTGCGCGACATGCTGATCCGCAATGTGCGGGTCGATCCGTCGCGGATATTTTCCATTCCGACCGGCACCGACACCGAGAAGTTTGCGCCGCGTGACCGCGTGGCCGCGCGCCGCAGCGGCCCGTTCTCCGAGAACGATCGCGTCGCCGGCATTGTCGCGACATTGCGCATGGGCAAAGGCGTGACCTACCTGCTCGCCGCCGCCACGCTTCCCGAACTTGCGGGCGTGAAGCTGCTCGTCGTCGGCGACGGCCCGCAACTCGAAAACCTGCAACGCGAAGCCGGCGAACTCGACATCGCGGACCGCGTGCATTTCACCGGACGGCAGGAAGACGTGACGCAATGGCTGAACATGATGGATGCCTTCGTGTTGCCTTCCATCGTCGACGAAGGCGTGCCACAGGCGCTCTCGCAGGCGATGGCGAGCGGCCTGCCTGTGGTCACTACCGAATCCGGCGCGATCACCGAACTCGTGCGCGACGGCGAAACCGGCATCTATGTTCCGCGCAAAGACCCGGCTGCACTCGCAACCGCCATTCGCCGCGTGCTGGATGATGGCGCACTGGCGCAACGCATCGGCACGGCTGCGCGTGCGCATATCGAAGCAGGTTATACACGAAAGAAAATGCTCGACGACATGGAAGCGCTACTCGCGCGCGCCATCACGGAACGTTGAGAGCTATGGCCGCCAGAGCGTGATGCCGGCGGGCTTCGCCTTGCGGTCGAGGCAGCCCTTCACGTCGAGCACGATGCCGCTCTCCCCGCCGAGCGCCTTGCGCACCGTTGCCCACGCATCGTCGCGGAAGATTTTATGTGGCACGGCGAAGATCACTGCCTCGGCAGACGTGAGCTTCTCTAGCGGCGTCAGGTCGATGCCGTGTTCGTGTTTCGTAAGTTCCGCGTCAGCCACCGGATCGCAGACCGCGACCGTTGCGCCGCTCGCTTTCAGGGAACGCAGCAGATCGGCGACCTTTGAATTGCGCACGTCCGGCACGTTCTCCTTGAACGTCATGCCGAGGATATTGACGCGCTTCTGCGCGGATTTCGATTGCAGCAGCAGCCGCAGGCATTCCTGCGCGACCACTTCCGAGAAACCGTCATTGATGCGGCGGCCTGCGAGAATGATTTCCGGATGGAAACGCGCAATCTCGGCGCGGTGCGTCAGATAATAAGGATCGACGCCGATGCAGTGACCGCCGACCAGCCCCGGCGTGAACGGCAGGAAATTCCACTTCGTGTTCGCCGCGGCCAGCACATCGTAGGTGTCGATGTGCAGCTTGCGAAACAGCGACGAAAGCTCGTTCATGAAGGCGACGTTGAGGTCGCGCTGCGTGTTCTCGATCACCTTTGCCGCTTCCGCGACCCGGATCGACGGCGCACGGTGGATGCCGGCGCTCACCACCGAACCATACACATCGGCGACGGTGCCGAGGCTCTCCTCGTCCTGCGCGGAGACGACCTTGATAATGGTCTCGAAGCGGTGCTTCTCGTCGCCCGGATTGATACGCTCCGGCGAATAGCCCACCTTGAAATCAATGCCGCCGACAAGGCCGGATTTGTCTTCGAGGATCGGCATGCAGACTTCTTCGGTCGCGCCCGGATAAACGGTCGATTCGTACACGACGATGTCGCCTTTCTTCAGCGCGCCGCCGACGATCCCGCTCGCGGATTTCACGGCGGTCAGGTCGGGCCGGTTGGCGTTGTCGATCGGCGTCGGCACGGTGACGATGAAGAAGTCCGCCTGTTTCAAATCGGCGGGATCGTGCGTGAGGTGAAGGTTTTCATTACGCAGATCGCCTGCCGCGACCTCGCGCGTGCGATCGACGCCAGCGCGCAATTCGTCCACGCGGCGCGCGTCGATGTCGAAACCGGTGACCTTCGCGCCCACGCGCGCAAAAGCGGCAGCGACAGGCAGGCCGACATAGCCGAGACCGATGACAGCGATTTTCCGGGAATGCATTTGCAGGCGCGGGACCGGCGGTTTCAACGAGGGCGCAAGCTATAAACCGCCTGCCCGCAGATGCAAGCATGGGCGGCGTTAACCCCGCCGCACGCTATTTACCGTGTCTTTCGAATGCTCTATCTGGGCGCGATGATCCCGGTACGCATTGTCAGCCTGCAATCTTCGGCTGACCGCCGCCAGCACTGTGCCGATGTTTTCGGCGAACGCGGCATCCCCTTCACGTTCTTCGATGCCGTCGACGGACGAAAGATGTCCGCCGCGGAAATCGCCACGCTCGATCCGCGACGCTACGATTTGCAGCTAGGCCGCGAACTCAGCCCCGGAGAAATTGGCGTGGCCGCAAGCTTCCGCGCCCTGCTCGGCGAGATCGCTTCCGGCAACGACAAATATACCGCCGTGTTCGAGGACGATACCGTGCCGCTCGAAGGCCTGGAGCACTTCCTGCAAACGGAAACACTCTCGCGCCTGCCAACATTCGACGTGCTGCGGCTCTACGACGACGTGCGTGTGCCGCGCGCGGCGCTCGCGGTGATGGCCGCGAAAGAAAACGGCGCCTGCGTTTATATTCCGGTGAAGGCCGGTCTCGGTTGCGTAGCGCAGGTGGTCACGCGCGATGGCGCGCGAAAGATCGCGGAAGCCATCGTCCCATTGCGCGCGCCGCTCGACAACCTGATCTATCGCGATGCATGGGTGCCGGACCTGCGCATCCTGCAAGTACGGCCCGGCGTGGTCGGCTACCGGAAAGTGGGCGACGAGCGCACGACCATCGGCGGCGTGGTTCGTGGCGACAAGAATTTCGCGAACAACACGCGGCGCAAGCTGGGGCTGTTGCGGCGTAACCTGCGCGCAGCCTATCGCCTCGCGGCGACGTGGGGTGCCGGCACGCTCTTGAAGCTGCGGATTTACAAGTAGCCTACTTGTCCGGCAGCGAGAGCCGGATGTGCAGTTCGCGCAACTGCTTCGGCGTGACTTCCGACGGCGCACCCATCAGCAGGTCTTCCGCGCGCTGGTTCATCGGGAACGGCACGACCTCACGCAGGTTCTCCTCGCCGCAGAGAAGCATGACGATGCGATCCACGCCCGGCGCGATGCCGCCGTGCGGCGGTGCGCCGTAGGAAAGCGCGCGCAGCATGCCGCCGAACTTCGCTTCCAGCACGTCCTCGCGGTAACCGGCAATCGCAAAAGCCTTCTTCATCACTTCCGGGCGATGGTTACGGATCGCGCCCGACGACAGCTCGATGCCGTTGCAAACGATGTCGTACTGGATCGCCTTCATGCCGAGAATCTTGTCGTTGTCGTCGTTCTTCAACGCGAGGAATTCTTCCGGGTCCATGTTCGGCATGGAGAAGGGGTTGTGCGAGAAGTCGATCTTCTTCTCTTCCTCGCTCCATTCGAACATCGGGAAATCGACGATCCAGCAGAAGTCGAAACGGTCCTTCGCGACGAGACCCAGTTCTTCGCCCACTTTCGTGCGTGCGGGGCCGGCGAACTTCACGAAGTCCTTCGGCTTGCCCGCAATGAAAAACGCAGCGTCGCCGATGGCGAGGCCAAGCTGATCGCGGATCGCGGTCGTGCGCTCCGGCCCGATGTTCTTGGCGAGCGGGCCTGCACCGCCCTCCTCGCCCTCGCGCCAGAAGATATAGCCGAGGCCCGGCTGGCCTTCGCCCTGCGCCCATGAATTCATGCGGTCGCAAAACGCGCGGTTGCCGCCGGTCTTCGCCGGGATCGCCCATACTTCGACCGAAGGATCTGACTCGATCATCTTCGCGAAAATCTTGAAGCCCGAACCCGCGAAATGCTGCGTGACGTTCTGCATTTCGATCGGGTTGCGAAGGTCAGGTTTGTCGGAGCCGTATTTCCGCAACGCTTCCGCATACGGGATCATCGGAAACTTTTTCGTCACCGGCTTGCCGTTCGCGAATTCCTCGAACACGCCGCGCATCACCGGCTCGACTGCGTCGAACACGTCCTGCTGGGTCACGAAGCTCATCTCGATGTCGAGCTGGTAGAACTCGCCGGGCGAACGATCCGCGCGCGCGTCTTCGTCGCGAAAGCAAGGCGCGATCTGGAAGTAGCGGTCGAAGCCGGAGATCATCAAAAGCTGTTTGAACTGCTGCGGCGCCTGCGGCAGCGCGTAGAACTTGCCCGGATGAATGCGCGACGGCACGAGGAAGTCGCGCGCGCCTTCGGGCGACGACGCGGTCAGGATCGGCGTCTGGAATTCGAAGAAGCCCTGCTCCTTCATGCGGCGGCGCAGGCTGTCGATGATTTGCCCGCGCTTCATGATGTTCTGGTGGATGCGGTCGCGGCGCAGGTCGAGGAAGCGATACTTCAGGCGCAGCTCTTCCGGATATTCCTGATCGCCGAACACCGGCACCGGCAATTCGCCTGCCGCGCCCAGCACTTCGATCTCGGTCGCGAACAGTTCGACTTCTCCCGTGGGAAGGTCCTTGTTGTCGGTGCCTTCCGGGCGCTTGCGCAGCTTGCCATCGACACGGATCACCCATTCCGAGCGCAGCTTCTCGGCGGTCTTGAAGGCCGGGCTGTCGGGATCGGCCACAACCTGCGTCACGCCGTAGTGGTCGCGCAGGTCGATGAACAGGAGGCCGCCGTGGTCGCGGATGCGGTGGCACCAGCCCGAAAGCCGGACGGTTTCGCCGATATGCGAGGCGCGGAGCGCGCCACAGGTCTGGGAACGGTAGCGATGCATGTTCTTCAAGATCTTGGGGGAGCCGGATTCGCCTTTGAAATCGCGGCGAAAAGCGCATGGGGGGACATGGATGTCAACCCAAGCGCTGCACCGGAAAATCGTCATGGCCGGGACAAGCCCGGCCATGACGCGCGTTACAGGGAGATGGCTTGCCGCCTACCGCGCCCCACCCGATGCATCGAGATACTGGCCGGTGAGCCATTGCGACTGGTCGGAGGCAAGGAATACGGCCACGCGCGCGATGTCGTCCGGCCGGCCGAGACGGCCGAGCGGCGTGTCCTTGATCATGTATTCCTCGAATTCGCCGCCGGAGAAACCGGCGGAATGCATGCCCTCGGTCAAAACACCGCCGGGGCGGATCGCATTCACCCGGATTTTCTTCGGTGCAAGTTCGTTCGCGAGCGTACGGGTGAGCGAGTCTACGGCTCCCTTGGTCGCAGAGTAAACGGTAGTGGTCGCCAGACCTTTGTCGCTTGCGATCGAGGAGATGTTGATGATGCTCGCGCCCTCGCCCAGATATTTTGCGGCCTCCTTCGTCGCGAGCAGCGTGCCGAGCACATTGGTGTTGAACAGACGATGGAACTCGTCCTCGCTGATTTCGTGCAACGCATGGAAGCGATAGATACCGGCGTTGTTCACGAGAATATCGACACGTCCGAAGGCCTTGATCGTTTCTTCGAACAGACGCCTGACATCGGCTTCCTTCGCGACATCGGCGTGTAACGTGATGGCCTTGCCCTTGGCCGCGGATATTTCGGAAACGACCTTCTCCGCACCTTCCTTGCTGGAGGCATAGTTCACCACGACCGAGGCGCCTTCGGCAGCGAGGCTTTTTGCAATCGCAGCCCCGATACCCTTCGACGCGCCGGTCACGACGGCGACTTTACCCTTGAGATTGCTCATCTTTCTTCTCCATCCGGCAGGGGCAAAATCGCCCTTGCCATAATTCGATATTTCTATAATCATCGAAGTATGAAGCCGAAAGAGAACCGCAAGAGGTACGGCGACTTCAAAAGACGAAAGTTCAATTTCGCAGGTGCGCGGCGCTAAATCTTTGCGAGCCGGTCGAGGTATGCCCGCAGCACGTCGCGCTGGAGGGTAAGATTTGCGTATTTTCCGTCGCGCGTGATTTCGATCAGGCCCGCGGTTTCAAGCTCTTTCATGTGATGCGACATGGTCGCAGCACTGATCTTGTGATTCTGGCTGAGCGCGCTGCAAGCCATCGGACCCTTGGTGTGCGCGCCGATGTCCTGCAAAATCGCGAAGCGGCGCGGCTCGGCAAGCGCGCGCGCGATGCGCGCGAACTGCTTGTCGGTGAGTGCCGTTTTCTGCTTCGCCATGCCAATCAACGTAGTGCTTTGTAATCTCAAGTCTAGAGCGGCAGTTTCGTCCCCTGTTTCAGCGTCTCCAGGACCACGTTGGAGCGCACCCGCTCGACACTCTCATGGGGCAGCAGCACCTGGTTCACCAGCGCGCCGAGCGCGGGCAAATCCTCGACCACCGCCTTGACGAGGTAGTCGGCGTCGCCGGTGAGCGCGTGGGCCTCAAGGATCGCAGGCGTACGCGCGACGAAATCGCGGAAGCGCTTCGCGTTCTGGCCGGAATGGGTCGCCAGCGTCACCTGAATGAATACGGTTACGCCGAAGCCCATGCGCGCAGGATCGACGTCCGCCCGGTAGCCTCGGATCACGCCCGCCTGCTCCAGCCGTGTCCGGCGGCGCGAGGCCTGCGAGGCGGAGAGGTTCACGCGCTCGGCAAGCTCGGCATTGGTGAGCGCGCCGTTCTCCTGAAGTGCTGCGACCAGCGCCCGGTCCTGCGCATCCAGAACGATTATTTCTTGCATTGATCTGCCTCAATATGCGCATTTTATGCACAAGCAGCGTGTAAAACGCCGCAAATGACCGCCTTTTGCAAGAACTTCCTGCAATCCTGTGCGTCAAATCAGGGAAAGCAGGAGGAAACGCAGAATGGGTCCCTTCCCGCATGACGCCGAACCGGCGCAAATCTCGAAGCACAACCCGATGGGCACCGACGGCTTCGAGTTCGTCGAATACGCGCACCCGCAGCCGGAAAAGCTGCACCAGCTTTTCAAGCTGATGGGCTTCACCGCGACGGCGAAGCACAAGACGAAGAAGATCACCGTCTACCAGCAGGGCACGGTCAGCTATCTCGTCAACGAGGAGCCGGGTTCGCACGGCTTCAACTTCGTCGCGAAGCATGGTCCCTGCGCGCCCTCGATGGCGTTCCGCGTGGTCGATGCGAACCATGCGTTCAAGCGCGCGCTGGAAATGGGCGCGGAAGCCGCCGACCCGAAAGACGGCGCGAAGTCGCTCGACGTCCCCGCCATTAAAGGCATCGGCGGATCGCTGCTCTACTTCATCGAGCGCTACGGCGAGAAAGGCACCGCCTACGACGACGAGTTCGAGTGGCTAGGGAGCCGCGACCCGAAACCGGAAGGCGTCGGCCTCTATTATCTCGACCACCTCACCCATAACGTCATGCGCGGGCGCATGGATGTGTGGGCCGGGTTCTACGAGCGGCTGTTCAACTTCAAGCAGATCCGCTTCTTCGACATTGAGGGCAAGCTCACCGGCCTGTTCTCGAAGGCGCTGACCAGCCCCGACGGAAAAATCCGCATCCCGATCAACGAGAGCGCGGACGAGAAATCGCAGATCGAGGAATACCTGCACGCCTATAACGGCGAAGGCATCCAGCACATCGCCTGCGGCTCGCGCGACATCTACAAGACCATCGAGAAGCTGCGCGCGGACGGGCTGAAGTTCATGCCCTCGCCGCCCTCGACCTATTACGCGAAGGTCGATGGCCGCGTGCCGGGCCACGGCGAAGACTTACCGCGGCTGGAGAAGAACGGGATTCTTATCGACGGCGAAGGCGTGGTCGATGGCCGCGAGACGAAAGTGCTCCTGCAAATCTTCTCGTCGAATGCGATCGGCCCGATCTTCTTCGAGTTCATCGAACGCAAGGGCGACGACGGATTCGGCGAAGGCAATTTCCGCGCCCTGTTCGAGAGCATCGAGGAAGACCAGATCCGCCGTGGCGTGCTGAAAGAGGACGCGGCGTAATTCGCCTGCAGCCTCATCCTGAGGAGCAGGCGAAGCCCGCGTCTCGAAGGATGAGGCAATTCGTCGGCCTCATGGTTCGAGAGGCGGCGCATTAACACGCGCCGCTCCTCACCATGAGGACTGGAGTTTACCGCCGGCCGCCGCGGAACGGCGGCTTGCGCTGTGCGCCCGGCGCCATGACCGGCGCGTCGCCCTTGTGGCGGAACGAGATGCGGCCACGGCCGAGGTCGTAGGGCGACATCTCGACGGTGACGCGGTCGCCTTCCAGCGTGCGGATGCGGTGCTTCTTCATCTTGCCCGCGGCATACGCGAGGATGACGTGATCGTTGTCGAGCTTTACGCGGTAATTGCCGTCGGGAAGCACTTCCGTGACGATGCCGTCGAACTCGATGAGATCTTCTTTCGCCATGCGTTTCCTTAGTGTTGCGCGGGGCGCGGCTGCTGGTGCCCGCCGCGGCGCTTCGGTTTGCGGTTCATGAAGGCGACGCCGGACAACTGCCCGCCATTTACCGCCTTCGGCTGGTTTTGGGTACCATTGTTGTTGTGCTGCCGGTGTTCCGACTTGGCGTGATTGCGCGGCTGCTGCGCACGCTGCTCATGCTTGCGCTCGCCTTGCGGATGCGGGCGCTTGGAACGGTGTTCGTGGCGGCCTTCGTGCTTGCGCTCGCCGTTGAACTGCGGACGCGGCTGGCGCGGCTCGCTACGCTGTTCCTTGCGCGGTTCCTGCCCCTCGGCGATGTGCAGCGGACGCTCGCCCGCCTCGCCCTGCGGCTGCGGACGCTGGCCGCGATGCGGGTTGTTCCCGCGGCGGTGACGCTTGCGACCCTGCCCGTTGTTGCGGCCACCGCGATTTTCGCGCTTCGGTTCACCCAGCGACGGGTTCAGACGGCGATCCGTGGTCGGGATCGAGATTTTCGTCAGCCGCTCGATGTCGCGGAGGAATGCACGCTCGTCGTTGGCGACGAACGAAATCGCGATACCGTCCGCGCCGGCGCGCGCAGTGCGGCCGATGCGATGCACGTAGCTTTCGGGAATGTTCGGCAGGTCGAAGTTGAAGACATGGCTGACGCCATCGACGTCGATGCCGCGCGCGGCGATATCGGTCGCGATCAGCACGCGCACCTTGCCGGAGCGGAACGCACCGAGCGCGCGTTCGCGCTGGTTCTGCGACTTGTTGCCGTGGATCGCGTCGGAAGCGATGCCGGCCTTCTCAAGGCTCTTCACGACCTTGTCCGCGCCATGCTTGGTGCGGGTGAAGACAAGCGCGCGATCGATCGGTTCGGCTTTGAGCACTTCCGCGAGCAGGTCGTTCTTGCCGTTCTTTTCGATGAAGATGACGCGCTGCTCGACCTTGTCGGCGGTCTTTGCGACCGGCGTCACGGCGACGCGCACCGGCTCGTTCAGGAATTGCGCGACGAGATGCTCGATCTCCTTCGGCATGGTCGCGGAGAAGAACAGGCTCTGCTTCTTCGCGGGCAGCATCTTCACGATCTTGGTGATGTCGTGAATGAAGCCCATGTCCAGCATCCGGTCGGCTTCGTCGAGTACGAAGAACTCGATGCGGTCGAGGCGGAACGCTTTCGTGTTCACGAGGTCGAGCAGGCGGCCCGGCGTCGCGACCAGGATGTCCACGCCGTTCGCGAGCGCCTTGATCTGGCGGCCGATGTTCACGCCGCCGATGGCAAGCGCGGTCGAGAGGCGCAGATGGCGGCCGTAGGTCTTGAAGCTCTCGGCGATCTGGCCGGAGAGTTCGCGTGTCGGCGAGAGCACCAGCACGCGGGCGGATTTACGCTCCAGCTTGCCGCGGTTCAGCGCGAGATGGTTGAGGATGGGGAGCGCGAAGGCGGCGGTCTTGCCGGTGCCGGTCTGCGCGATGCCGACCAGATCGCGGCCCGAAATCACGGGCGGGATGGCTTGCGACTGGATCGGGGTCGGGGTGGTGTAGTTTTCTTCGGCCAGCGCACGCGCAATCGGTGCAGCAAGGCCAAGTCCGGAAAAAGAGTCCAACAACGTTTCTTTCATGCATGCGAAACGTCGGCGCCGCCCTTATAGGGGCGGATTGCCGCGAATCGCGGGGGTTGAAGACACCCCGCGTGGCCTGGGAGGTCAAGAAATCGATCTGATAAGGACGGGCGGAAAAGCCTGCTTTGGCTTCGTCACGCGGCCCGTGTGAGTCCTTAGACGCCGCCCATGTGGCTTATTCGGGGCAATTTTACAAGGCCCGGCAGGCTTTTATCTCCCTGCTGCCCCACACGGGGGAAAGCCGCACGGCTATTCTCACCGGGGAGGCTTGCGACAAGGCTCGCGGTTTACGCGCGTTGCCCGCTTCGCTAGTGCTTTTTACATGAATCTGATTACGACGACCGGCGAATTAACCGCCGCCTGCGAGCGACTTTCGAAACATCCTTTCGTTACCGTCGACACCGAGTTCCTGCGCGAGACGACGTTCTGGCCGAAGCTGTGCATCGTGCAGATGGCCTCGCCCGACGAGGCGGTGGTCATCGACGCGCTGGCTGCCGGCATCGACCTCGCCCCCTTCTTCACGCTGATGAACGACGAGAAGATCGTGAAGGTCTTCCACGCGGCGCGGCAGGACATCGAAATCGTCTGGCATCGCGCCAAGATCATCCCACATCCGGTGTTCGACACGCAGGTTGCGGCGATGGTGCTGGGATACGGCGACTCCATTTCCTACGACCAGCTCGTGCAGCGCATCACCGGCGGGCAGATCGACAAGTCGTCGCGCTTCACCGACTGGGCGCGACGGCCGCTGACGCCGCAGCAGATGACCTACGCCGTTTCCGACGTGACGCACCTGCGCGAGGTCTATCTCAACCTCAACGCCGAACTGGAAAAGAAGAACCGCACCTCGTGGGTGCAGGACGAGATGAAGATCCTCACCTCGCCTTCCACCTACGAGCAGCACCCGGAGAATGCGTGGGTGCGCCTGAAGGCACGCGTGCGCAAGCCGAAGGAAATCGCGGTGCTGATGGAAGTCGCAGCCTGGCGCGAACGCGAGGCGCAGTCGCGCGACGTGCCGCGCGGTCGCATCCTGAAGGACGAAGTGATCGGCGAGATCGCCATGCAGCAGCCAAAGACTGCGGAAACGCTGGCCACGCTCCGCTCGTTGCCCAAAGGTTTCGAGCGTTCGCGTGCGGGTGAAGGCATCCTGCAAGCGGTCGCAGCGGGACTTGCGCGCGACCCGGTTACGTTGCCGAAATTCGAGCGGCACCGTCCGCTGAGCAACGGCGCATCGGCGACGGTCGAATTGCTCCGTGTGTTGCTGCGCATGACGTCCGAGCAAAATGGCGTCGCTGCGCGCGTGATCGCCAACGCTGAAGACCTCGAAGCGATTGCGACCGACGACAACGCCGATGTGGCGGCGCTGAGCGGCTGGCGGCGCGATATGTTCGGCGAGAAAGCGCTCCTGCTGAAGCACGGGCAACTTTCGCTGGCCATCGAAAAAGGCCGCGTGGTCGCGAAGGCGAACCAGTCCGAAAGCTAGCCTGCCTCGATCACGTACTGCCGGCCGATGACGCGGCCCAACTGGCGCACACGGTTATTCAGGCGGCCACCGGCAAGCGCGGCGAGCTCGTCCGGCAGTTTCAGTTTCAACACGCCCTTCTCCACTTTCAGCGGCGCACGCGGCAACACGCCCGGCATCGACGCGCTCGCGAGATAGGCGACGCGCAGCACCGCGCCGAGGATGCGCGCGCGGTCGATCAGGCGCGTGCTCGCCAGTTCGCGGATGCGCGGCGAAAGCTCCTCGTCGTTCAGGCCGGTGTGGCGGTAGAAAATCGAGATCGCGAGGAATGCGCGCCCCGGATGGTCGACGCCGGTGAAGGCCGCGTTGGAAATGATGTTGACGCTCTGCTCGCCGCGGTAATCGGGGTGCGCGCGCCAGCCGATGTCCGCCAGCAGGCAGGCGGCATGGCGCAGCCGCATTTCCTCCGGCGTTTCGTCGATGCCGGTGGAGTCCATGAAGGCGTCGGTCCACGCCAGCAACTCCTCGCCGTGCTCCGGCGAGCGCGAGCGCAGCACGTTCATCTCGCGTGCTGCCGCGAGCAACGGATCGGAGACGCGCTCCTCTTCCGAAAGACGCTCGAACAAAAGCCCCTCGCGCACGCCGAGCGCGGAGATGACGATTTCCTTCGGCTTGCCGATGCGGACGATCTGCTCCAACACCAGCGAGCCGTAAGCGAGCAAAGGACGCCGCGCCTCGGCGATCACTTCGATCCGCGAGAGCGTTTCCGGATCGACGCGATGCAGGAGGCTGGAAAATTCCATCGCCTCTTTCGCGGGGATCGAATAGCCGTGCATGACGTGGAGCGGATAGCCGGTCTGCCACATGTGCAGCCGCGCGATGGCGCGCCATGTGCCGCCGACCGCATAGAAGCGCCGCCCCGCGAGCGATTTCAGGAGCGGTACTTCCTTCAAGCGATCGCGGACGATCTTCTCCGCCGCTTTCAGCGAGCGCGCGGAAGCATCCGCCAGCGACAGCGAACCGAGGGGCAGCGTGATGCCCTCCCCGGTCTGGTGGCCCTTCACCTCGATCAGTTCGAGCGAGCCGCCGCCGAGGTCGCCGACCAGTCCGTCGGCGCCGCTTGCGCCGGAGAGCACGCCATAGGCCGCGAGCATCGCCTCGCGCTGGCCCGAGAGCAGTTCGATATCGCAGCGGCAGATTTCCTTCGCCCTCGCGAGGAACTCCGCGCCGTCGATTGCGTCGCGCACCGCGGCGGTCGCAATCGCGATGGATTCGGATACGTGCATGACGTCGCAAAGTGCGCGGTAGCGCTTGAGCGCTTCGAGCGCTTTCTCCACCGCGTCGGGTGCGAGCCTGCCCGTGCTCGCAACTTCGCGGCCGAGGCCGCACAGCGCTTTCTCGTTGAACAGCGGCGTGAGATTGCGGCTCAGGCTCTCGTAGACGACGAGGCGCACCGAGTTGGAGCCGATGTCGAATACCGCGATCGGTTCGCTGGCAGGCAAGCGGCCGCGCGCGTCACTCTGCTGCTGACTGCCTTGCCCGTTCCGCTTTACGGACGAGACTACGCGGAGAAGAGTCTTTGAGAGATTTGCCACGTCCCGAGAGGCTCGGATTCGTCATGAAATATTGGTGAGCGTTGAACGGTTCCTCACCGGCCGCGGGCAATATGCGGGCTGAGCTACCGTCGGGCAAGACCCGCCAGCTTTGCTCGTTATCCTTGAGGTTAGCGACCATGATCTGATCGAGCACCTGCTGGTGCACGGTCGGATTGAGAATCGGCACCAGCGTTTCGACTCGACGGTCGAGATTGCGCGGCATCAGATCGGCGGACGCAATGTACACTGCGGCTTTCCGGTGCGGCAGGCCATGGCCCATGCCGAAACAGAAAATGCGGCTGTGTTCGAGGAAACGGCCGACGATGGATTTGACGCGGATGTTCTCCGACAATCCCGGCACGCCCGGACGCAGGCAACAGATGCCGCGCACGACAAGATCGATCTCAACGCCCGCCCTGCTCGCATCGTAAAGCGCGTCGATCACCACCGGATCGACCAGCGAATTCATCTTGAGCCAGATCGCGGCGGGCTTGCCCGCGCGCGCATGCGCCATTTCCTGCTGGATATGATCGAGGATGCGCTGCTTGAGGCTGATCGGCGAAACCGCCATTGCTTCGAGATTCTGCGGCTCGGCATAGCCGGTGATAAAATTGAAGACGCGCGAGACGTCGCGCGCGATCGCCTGATCCGAAGTGAAGAAGGAAAGATCGGTATAAATGCGCGCCGTCACCGGATGATAGTTGCCGGTGCCGAGATGGCAGTAGGTTGTGACCGACTTGCCCTCGCGCCGCACCACCATCGACATCTTGGCGTGGGTTTTCAGTTCGATGAAGCCGAACACAACCTGCACGCCCGCGCGCTCAAGGTCGCGCGCCCAACGGATGTTGGCTTCCTCGTCGAAGCGAGCCTTCAGTTCGACCAGCGCGGTCACGGACTTGCCGGCCTCCGCGGCTTCGGCCAGCGCCTTCACGATGGGGCTGTCGGACGAGGTGCGGTAGAGCGTCTGCTTGATCGCGATGACGTTCGGGTCGCGCGCGGCCTGCATCAGGAACTGCACTACCACGTCGAACGACTCATACGGGTGGTGGACGATCAGGTCCTTCTGGCGGATCGCAGCAAAGCAATCGCCGCCGGAATCGCGGATGCGTTCGGGGAAGCGCGGATTGTAGGTCTTGAACTTGAGATCGCGCCGCTCGATGGAAACGAGTTGCGAAAGCTCGTTCAACGCCAGCGTACCTTCGGCGACGAAGGTTTCGTATTCGAGCACATGCAGCGCGTTCGCGACGAAGGCGCGCAATTCTGGCGCCATGCCGGCTTCGATTTCGAGACGGATCACCGAGCCGCGGCGGCGGCGCTTCAGCGCGGTCTCGAAGAAGCGCACCAAGTCTTCGGCCTCTTCCTCGACCTCGATATCGCTGTCGCGAATGATGCGGAACGCACCCTGCCCGCGCACGACATAGCCGGGAAACAGCTTGGCGATGAACAAGCCGATCACCGCTTCGAGCGCGATGAAGCGCATTTCCTTGTTGTCGCCTTCCGCCAGCCGGATGAAGCGCTCGATCTGCGCCGGGACGCGGATCAGCGCGTTCATGCCGCGCTGGTCGCTGACGCGCGAAAGCTGCAAGGCGAGCGAGAAGCCGAGGTTCGGAATGAACGGAAACGGATGCGATGGATCGACCGAGAGCGGCGTCAACACCGGAAATACTTCGCGCAGGAAATATTCTTCCAGCGAAGCGAGTTCGGTTTTGCTGAGATCGGCAGCGTCGGTGATGACGATACCTTCCTTCGCGAGCAGGCTGCGCAGGTTGCGCCACTGCCCCTGCTGTTCGCTCGCGAGCTTCGCGGTCTCGGCCACGACTTCGATCAATTGCTCCGCAGGCGTAAGGCCGTCGGGGCTTTGCGTCATCACGCCTTCGCGCACCTGGCCGCGCAGGCCGGCGACGCGCACCATGTAAAACTCGTCGAGGTTCGCCGCCGAGATCGAGAGAAACCGCAGCCGTTCCAGTAGCGGATGTTTTTCGTTCTCGGCTTCTTCCAGCACGCGGCGATTGAAGCGCAGCCACGAAATTTCGCGGTTGATGAAGCGCTCAGGCTTCGCGCGCAGCTCCGCCGCCTCCGCGGACACGGCGGGGGTGCTCGCCTCCGTTACGGGGAGGTCGGTCAGCGGTTTGATTTCGAGATTCATCTACGCCTCGGCGCACTTCCAGCGCTTGGCTAAAGCATAGTCCGAATTGACGAAATTTATATGACCGTAAATTATGCAACCATTCCAGATGGTTGATGGGCTATTGGCGCAACAAGGCCGAAACGAAAGCCCTTGTTGCAGGCTTCCCCGCGGCGAGCGCCGCCGCGTCCACCCGCGCCACCAGTTCGCGCGCGGAGCCGAGCGAGCGCTCCATCCGCGGCAGTAAATACGCGATGACATCCGGCTCGATTGCGATCTGGCGGTCCGCGAACAACTTCACCAGCACGGCAGCGATCAGTTCGTCATCGGGCGCGGACAAAATTGCCTTCGGCAACGCGCGCAGCCGTGAGGCGAGATCTGGCAGCGCCGCGGCGCCATGATCGGGCGAGTGCTCCGACGTAATCAGCACATGCGCCGCGTCCTCGCGCGCCATGTTGAGGAGGTGAAACAACGCCGCCTCGTCATATTCGCCGGGCACGAGATTTTCGAGCACCGCCGCGCCGGTGGAAAGCGCGGCCGCAGCCTCCGCCCTGCTCAGCATCCGCAGCGGCAGCACGCGCGCGCCCGCGCGCTCGGCCCAGATCGACGCGAGATGGCTTTTCCCCGAACCGTGCGGACCGACAATCACCGCACCATGCGTCGGCCATTCCGGCCAGCGCTCGACCAGCGCCAGCGCTTCGGCGTTCGCGGGACTTTCCAGAAAATCATCGCGGCGAAAGCTGACCTCGTGCGGGAGGTCGAGCGGAAGCTGCCGCGCCGCTGCACCGCGCATGTCATTGATCCTTTGCGCGGCGGCGTGGCGTCTCGCCGGTATAGAGCGAGCTTGCCATGTATTGACGGAGCGCGAAACGCGCGAGCACGCCGACCGCCGCCGCCATCGGCACCGCGAGCAGCAACCCGACGAAGCCGAACAGATAACCGAACGCAACCAGCGAGAACATCAGCCACACGGGATGCAGGCCGACGCTCTCGCCGACCAGCTTCGGTTGCAGGATGTAACCTTCGATGAACTGGCCCGCAAAGAAGATCACCACGATCAGCAAAATCCAGTGCCAGTCCGGCCAGAACTGCGCGACCGCGACGATCAATGCGAGCAGCAATCCGGTGAGCGAACCCACATATGGAATGAAGCTGATGATTCCGGAGATCATGCCGATCAGGAAACCGAAGTTCAGGCCCGCCAACGTCAGCGCCAGTGCGTAGAGCGCGCCGAGTACAAGGCCGACACCTGCCTGCCCGCGCACGAAACCCGCAATCGCGCGGTCCATCTCGCGCGCCAGCTCGCGCACGGTTTCGCGGCTGCGGATCGGCACCCAGCTATCCACCTTCGCGATCATCTTGTGCCAGTCATAGAGAATGTAGAACGCGATCACCGGCGCGATCACGATCAGCGCGACGATGGAGAACAGCGCCTGCCCGCCCGCCCAGATCGATGCGAGGAAGGTGACGATCCACTTCGCGCCTTCGGTGACGATGTCGCTGATCGACTTGTTCAGGTCCGGCATGCGGTCGCCGACGATTTTCGACAGCCACTCGCGGTTTTCTTCCGTCAGCAATTCCTGCAGGCGCGTCACCGCGCGCGGCAGGCCCTGCACGAATGCGGAGATCTGCGCGCCGAGGATCGGCAGGAACAGAAGTCCGAGCACGACGCAGCACAGCAGCACCAGCGCAACCATGATCAGCGAAGCAACCAGCCGGCTTATGCCGAGACGCTCCAACCGGTCCGCGACCGGATTCAGGAAATAGGCGAGCACCATGCCGGCGACAAACGGCAGCAAGACTTCGCGCAACGCCCATAGCGTCAGCACGAACAGCACGAACGCCGTGAGCCAGAACGTGAACTGCCGTTGCAGCGTCATTTGCGGCTGCGCTCCGGCATGTCGGAGGCCATGTGGCGCATCCAGGCGATGAGGTAAGCGGCGGCGGAGATCGTGGTCAGTCCGCCGACCAGCAGCAGCGCGACCCGCATCGCGCCGCCCGCATCGAACTTGAAGCCGGTCGAGGCGAGCACCAGCGCCGCCAGCGCGATCTGCGCGGTGGTGTTCAGCTTCGATACGATCAAAGGCTGGATCGCGATCGGCTTGTTCATCACCCAGGTCAAAATGACTGCGCCCATGATCATAATGTCGCGCGAGACCACCGCGATCACAACCCAGCGCGGCAGCAATCCTTCGATCCCAAGCGTGACATAGATCGACATCAGGAGCGCCTTGTCGGCGAGCGGGTCGAGATAGGCGCCGAACTCGCTCTGCGCATTCAGACGCTTGGCAAGGAACCCGTCCACGGCATCGGATGCCCCGGCGGCCACGAACAGCCAGAATGCCAGCAGCATGTTGCCGGACGCGATGGACCAAACCACCACCGGCACCAGCACGATCCGTCCGACCGTGATGAAGTTGGGCAAACTATGGAGCACTTCCGCCTGACCCCGTTTCTGCCGCCTTGGCTACCGTCAAATGCCCCCTCTCGCCAACCGGATCGAGCAAATTCCGGGGTGCAGCGGCGGAATACCGCTAGAAAAGCAGGCGTTCCGCGCGCTATTCACATGCCCGGAAAGGCGAAAATCCGGCCATGACCAGCGGCAAGAATAGTCTCAGCTACCGCGACGCGGGCGTCGACATCGACGCAGGTAACCGGCTGGTCGATCTGATCAAGCCGTTCGTGCGCGCCACGCGCCGACCCGGCGCGGACGCGGAGATCGGCGGCTTCGGCGGCGTGTTCGACCTGAAAGCGCTCGGCATGCGCGACCCCTTGCTGGTCGCGAGCAACGACGGCGTCGGCACCAAGGTCAAGCTCGCCATCGACGCGAACCGTCACGAGACCATCGGCATCGATCTCGTCGCCATGTGCGTGAACGACCTCGTCGTGCAAGGCGCGGAGCCTCTGTTCTTCCTCGACTACTTCGCCACCGGCAAGCTCGATCCGCAGCACGCAGCCAGGGTGGTGAAGGGCATCGCGAAGGGTTGCGAGGAAGCGGGCTGCGCGCTGATCGGCGGCGAGACCGCGGAGATGCCGGGTCTTTATTCCGGCGGCGACTACGACCTCGCCGGTTTCGCGGTCGGCGCGGTGGAGCGCGAGGATTTGCTGCCGCGTCCGGACGTGAAGGCCGGAGACATCCTGCTCGGCCTGCCCTCGTCGGGCGTCCACTCCAACGGATTCTCGCTGGTGCGCAGGATCGTGGAGCGCAGCGGCGTGAAGCTCGACGCGAAAGCGCCGTTCGACGGCGCGCGCACGCTCGGCGAAGCGCTGCTCACGCCAACGCGCATCTACGTGAAGCAGGTGCTGGCCGCGATCCGCGCGACACCGGGCATCAAGGCGCTCGCGCATATCACCGGCGGCGGCTTCGTGGATAACATTCCGCGCGTACTGCCGGACAACACCGCGGCGCAGGTCGATCTTGCAAAGATTCCGGTACCGCCCGTCTTCAAATGGCTGGCGAAGGAAGGCGGCGTTTCCGAACTCGAAATGCTGCGCACCTTCAACTGCGGCATCGGGCTTATTCTCGCCGTGGACCCCGCGAAAGCGAACGACGTCGAAGCCGCACTGCGCAAGCAGGGCGAGCAACCGGTCCGCATCGGCACCATCGCAGCGCATGACGGCGAGCCGGTCACTAGGTTCGACGGCAAGCTCGACCTGACGGCATGAAACGCAAACGCGTCGCGATCCTGATTTCCGGCCGCGGCTCGAACATGCGCGCGCTGATCGAAGCGGCTGCGAAACCGGACTACCCTGCGGAAATCGTCCTCGTGCTCTCGAACATCGCCGACGCAGGAGGCCTCGCCTTCGCGCGCGAGCGCGGGATTGCGACGGAAGTCATCGAGCACAAATCCTTCCCATCCCGCGAGATCTTCGACAATGCGATGAACGCCGCGCTGGAACGCGCGAACGCCGAGATCATCGCGCTTGCGGGTTTTATGCGGCTGCTATCGCCACGCTTCGTCGAAAAATGGCGCGGGCGGATGATCAATATTCATCCGTCGCTGTTGCCGAAGTTCAAAGGGTTGCACACGCACAAGCGCGCACTCGAAGCGGGCGAGAAGATTCACGGCTGCACCGTGCATTTCGTCGAGCCGGAACTGGATTCCGGCCCGATCATTTTACAGGCGGAAGTGCCGGTGCTCGCGGACGATACCGAGGACAGCCTCGCCGCCCGCGTGCTCGCGGAAGAACATCGGATTTATCCGGAAGCGCTCCGATTGGTCGTTGAAGGCAAGGCGAAGATTTAGCCCTTCGCCTTCACCTTTTGCGCAGCCGGCGGATGGCCGACCTGACCCGCACCGGTCAGCAACGGTTCTTCGAATACCGGTTTGTGACGGCGCTTGCGGATGAACCAACCCACGCCGAGCACGAACAGCGCACCGAATAGAGCGGCGAAGTTGATGTACGCTTCCTTGATGCCGAGGAACGGAATTCCGAACGGCAGCGTGAAGTGCTGAATGCCGTGATGCAGCGCTGTCGGCAGGAAGCTCGCGAGCGCAGCGTCTTTCACGATGATGTCGCCAGCGACCCAACCGAGCAGTGCGGCGCCAGCCCAGACCAGCACGGGATAGCGGTCGAGCAGCGCCATCAGGAGCGCACTGCCCGCGACGATCAGCGGGATCGAAGTGGCGAGGCCGAAGATGATGAGCGTCGCTTCGATCGCGCCCGCGTGCGCCGGATCGACCGCCTGCGCGGCGAGCTTCGCGGTGCCCGCAATCGCGATCACGTTGTCGAGGCTCATCACGATATCGGCGATGGCGACGATGCGAACCGCTTTCCAAAGGTTCGAGGCGGCCTCGATCTTGTCGTCGCCTTCCTCGTCCGGAACGATTAGTTTGATCGCGACCCAGAGCAGCAACACGCCGCCGATCAGCGCGATGTACGGATACTGCATCGCCTGCGCGACGAAGACCGTGAAAATGATGCGAAGCAGAACCGCCACGCCTGCGCCGAGGATCATGCCCCAGAAGCGCTCTTTCGGCGGCAGGTTGCGGCAAGCCAGCGCGATGACGACGGCGTTGTCACCGGACAGCACGATATTGACGCCGATGATCTTCAGGGCAGCGACCCAGAACGCGCCCTGCATCATGTCATTAAAAATGAAATCCACGCGCTTGCTCCGTTTCCACCGGACCCGCCAGCACAGGCATCTGATCTGCGCCTGTAGAATTACGGGTGTATATTTTCTGTGTAACGGGCATAGTGAAATCGTCCGGCCCTGCCAAGCAAAACCGGACGATTGCAGCGCAAAAAGCGACATGATGACCCCGGCAAACGCCGGAGCCGGGCGTCTTAATCGACGATTTCTTCCGGCTTAAAGAAAAATTCGATCTCGATTTTCGCGTTTTCCGGGCTGTCGGAACCGTGCACCGAATTGGCTTCGATGGATTCCGCAAATTCCTTGCGAATGGTTCCCGGTGCCGCCTTGGCGGGATCGGTCGCGCCCATCACTTCGCGGTACTTCGCGACTGCGTTGTCGCCCTGCAGCACCTGCACGACAACCGGACCCGACGTCATGAACGCGACGAGGCTGCCGAAGAAGGGGCGCTCCTTATGAACGCCGTAGAAGCCTTCGGCCTGCGCCTGGCTCATCTTGATGCGCTTCTGTCCGACGATGCGAAGGCCCGCGGCCTCGATGGTCTTGTTGATCGCGCCGGTCAGATTGCGCTTGGTCGCGTCCGGTTTGATGATCGAAAAGGTGCGCTCGACCGCCATGTTCTATTCCTGCTGGTTCGGGAGATGATTTCGGCGCGGTCTATAGCGGCGCAGGCCCGCGCCTTCAAGGCAGGCTTTTCTTCGCCACAACTGGCTGGCAAGAAAGCGTTCCCCTCACCGGCCAAGACGCCAAGCCATCCATGAATGCCAGCGCCCTCCCGCCGCTTCAGCTTCAGCGGCGTTTGCTCGCCGCAGCGACGCTCGCGGCGCTCGTCAATTTCTACGCCTTCTATCCGGGCCTCTATCACCACGACGCCTGGGCCTATGTGAACCAGGTCCGCACTGGCGCATGGGACAACTGGCAGCCACCGCTGCTCGGCGTGATGTGGATTCCGTTGCAGGCGGTCTGGACCGGACCGCAGCCGATGCTTGCGCTTTTTCTCGCGGGCTACTGGAGCGCCTTCGTGCTGATCGCGCTCGGCTACCGCGACGAGGAAAGCCGCACGCTGCCTTACTTCGTTTTCCTTGCTGCCTTCTTCCCGATGGCGCTGAACTACAATGCGCAGCTCGTCAAAGACATCGCGATGGCAGTTTCGATGCTGCTCGCAGCCGGCATCGCGGCGTTGTTGCTGCGCGGATATTTCAAACGCACGCGCATCGCGGGTGCGTTCATGTGGCTCTTTATCCTGATGGGCGGGTTCTTCCGCGCCAACGCCGTCTTCGGCATGCCGCCGCTGATCGATCTCGCGATTTCCGCCGTCAGCCCGCGCTGGCGCGCGATGGGCTTCATCAAGCGCACCATCATCGCCGGCATGCTGTCGCTGCTCTTTATCCCCGGCCATCTGATCGCCGACACCAAGATCTTCGGCGTGAAAGACATCAAGCCGATTTCGCCGTTGCAGGTATTCGACCTCGGCGGCATCACCTATTTCTCCGGCCGCGATCAATACAAGGGCTTCTTCGGCCCGGACTTCGTGGAGAAGAACCGCAACTTCAAAGACCGCCCCGAAAGCGGCCGCGGCTGCTACACGCCACGCCACTGGGACACCTACGGCTGGGACCCCGATCTCAAGGGCGGTTGCCCGGAAGTTTACGAAAACCTGAAACCGAAATTCGGCAGCGAACTCGGAAGGCTCTGGGTGGACGCGATCCTCGCGGAGCCGCGCGCCTACCTCACGCATCGCCTCGCCCACGCCAACCGCTTCTTCCAGTTCCTCTGCAAAAGCTGCGAGGAGCCGGTGAAAACCGGATGGCAGTCGAACAACCAGAAGGACGTCACCTTCACACCGAACCCGGTCTACAACGCGATCGAATGGATGGCGGTGAACTGGAGCCTGTCGCCGCTCGGCCCGCCCTACATCTATCTGCTGGTGTGCATCGCGTTCATGTGGGCTTCGACCGGCATCCGCGAGCGGGTAACGCGGCATGTGACCTTCGCGCTGGTGTCGTCGGGCACGCTCTATGCGCTCGCGCTGTTCGTTATCGGTATCGCGCACGAGTATCGCTACATATACTGGACGATGCTGTGCGCGCTGATTGCTACGCCGGTCATTGTCGCGCGGGTCGTGATGCGCACCGAGATACCCGTGCTGTTGCGCTTCGGACCGCTGGTCTTGATCGCCGTGGTGATTGCAATGCGCGAAATCGCCGTGCGTTTTTATCTGTGAGACTTGTTTATCAGCGAGACTTGCAATGAACCTCGCCCGCTACATCATGCTCGCCGGTTATAATGCCTGGGCCAACGAGCGCATCTATGCCGCCGCGGAAAAGCTGACCACGGAAGAATATCGCGCCGACCGCGGAGCATTCTTCAAATCGGTGCACGGCACGCTCAACCACATCCTCGTCGCGGATCGCATCTGGATGCAGCGCTTCACCGGTCAGGGCGATGCACCTTCGCGGCTGGACGCGATCCTTTTCGAAGATTGCGTAAGCCTGCGCGCGGCGCGCGACCGCGAGGACGCGCGCATCTCTGCTTTCGTCGGCACGCTCAGCGAGAATGCGCTCGCGGCGGATTTCAGCTACCGGACCATCGTCAATCCGAAGACAGTGACGCAGCCGCTTTCACCCGCGCTCGACCACGTCTTCAATCATCAGACGCATCATCGCGGACAGGTCCACGCCATCCTCACCGGCCTGCGCGGACGCGACTTCGCGCCGTCGCTCGATCTCATCCTCTATCAGCGCGAAACCGGTAGCGGCGGCGTGACGAGCAGATAGCTAAACCCCGATCTTCGCCGCATCGCACAAACGAATTCCTTGTTTCGAGCAGCAGAATTGATCGCGCTTTTGTTTCCGCCCGCTGGCGGACCGCGTCTCAACGGTACTAACCTGTACCTATAAGGCTGGGGCCGATTCATCGGCCAAAGGGGTCATTCATGAAGAAATTTGCGATCCTCGGCGCGGTTGTTGCCGCGCTCACGTTCACCGCTCCCGCGAATGCAGCGGATACTCCGATCAAGGGACCGTATTACAAAGCCGAGCCGGCATTCAGCTGGCAGGGCTTCTACATCGGCGCCCATATCGGCTACGGCAGCGGTTCGGCTTCCGATGGCACCGTCAACGTCGACATCGACGGCGTCTTCTACGGCGGGCAACTCGGCTACAACTGGCATGTCTCGCCCAACTGGGTTTGGGGTATCGAGACGGATCTCTCAGGCAGCGACATCGGCGTCGGCGCATTCAACGTCGACTGGTTCGGCACCACCCGTCTGCGCCTCGGCTATGCAAGCAACCGCGCATTGTTTTATGTGACGGGCGGTATCGCTTACGGCTCCACCAACGCGAACAGCGACCATCTGGGCTGGACCGCGGGCGTCGGCATCGAATGGGCCATCGCACGCAACTGGTCGGCGAAGGTCGAGTACCTCTATGTCGATCTCGGCGAAGAAGTGCTTCCGCTGTTCGTCGCACCGATCTCGGTAGATTTCAGCACGATCAAGTTCGGTCTGAACTACCGCTTCTGATCGGAGCACTTCGAATTGCAAAACCCCGGCCCTCGTGGCCGGGGTTTTTTGTTGCGCGCGCGACACACCCTCAGCGCGACAGCGCCGCGTTAACCCGCGCTTAACCGGTAAATAACGCCGCATTAACCATGAAAACCTAGCTTCCTCGCGGGCTTCCGGAATCGTCCGGATCTACCTGAGGGGTAACTCACTTGAAAAAACTAGCACTGGCTGCGGCCACGCTCGCCGCGCTTACCTTCGGCGCTCCGGCGAACGCCGCCGACATGCCGATCAAGCCGTACTACGCACCGCCGCCGGCGGTCTTCAACTGGACCGGCTTCTATGTCGGCGGCAACGTCGGCTATGGCTTATCCAGCACCGATTTCGTTCTCGAGCCGGCCGGCATCGTTGGCGGCGTACAGCTCGGCTATAACTGGCAAATGTCGCGCAACTGGGTGTTCGGCCTCGAAGGCGACATCACCTTCACCGACATGAACGACAGCGTCGCCGGCGTGCACAGCCATGTCGATTACATGGGCACCCTGCGGGCGCGTCTCGGCTACACGTTCGACTCGACCATGCTCTATGCGACCGGCGGTCTCGCCTATGCGCGCTTCGGCGTCGCGGGCGTGCACGACAGCGATCTGGGCTGGGCGTTCGGTCTTGGCATGGAATGGGCGCTGACGCGCAACTGGTCGGCCAAAGCCGAATACCTCTACGCGACGTTCAGCGATCTCGACATCCAGACCGTCAAGGTTGGCGTGAACTATCGCTTCTCGACGTACTAAGCGGCTTCATCGCTCGCGCGGTCTGCGCGGAAAAGCCCCGGCCAGAAGGCCGGGGCTTTTTGCGTTTCGGCGGTAAGACGAACGTAAGGCGACAGCCCGGTAGAAGCCTCTCCGTAATTCCACATAGAAAATCGTATATCTATCCCATAATCCACATGTGAAATGTATAATACTTGACAACCCATTTTATCTTGTGAAATCTCCGCCATCCGATCCGGCGCCATCAACCAGGCCGGATACATTTCAGGAGAGCTACCGATGTCCCCCCTCCGCCTATTTGCCGGTCTGGCCCTCGCCGCCTCGCTGGTACTTCCCGCCGCCGCGCAGCAGAACGCTGTCCCGGCCGGCCCTCTCGTCACCGCCGACTGGCTGGTGAAGAATCTCGACAATCCGAAAATCCGTGTGTTCGAAGTCAGCGTCGATACCGGCGTTTACGAGCGCGGCCATATCCCCGGTGCAGTGAACATCCGCTGGCACCACGACCTCGTGGACACCGTGAAGCGCGACATCGTCAGCGCGAAGAACCTGCAGGCGCAGTTGCAGGCGGCCGGCGTCGACAAGGACACCACCATCGTTCTCTACGGCGACAACAACAACTGGTTCGCCGCATGGGGCGCATGGGTCTACGAAGTTCACGGCATCGGCGCGCAGGTGAAGCTGCTCGATGGCGGCCGCAAGCTCTGGGAAGCCAAGGGCCTGCCGCTCGACACCAGTGTGAAGACTTTCGCGAAGTCGAACTTCGTTCTGCCCGCCGGCAAGCCGCAGCTTCGCGCCAAGCTCGCCGACGTGCTCGCCGTCGTGAACTCGAACGGCCAGAACAAGACCGTGCTGGTCGATATCCGCTCGCCGGACGAATACAACGGCAAGATCATCGCGCCGGAAGGCATCAAGGAACTGTCCGTGCGCGCGGGCCATATCCCCGGCGCGAAGAACGTACCGTGGGGCAAGGCGGTTGCGGCGGACGGCACCTTCCTCCCCGCCGAACAGCTCAAGAAGGTCTATGCGGACGCCGGCATCGACGGCACCAATCCGATCATTACCTATTGCCGCATCGGCGAGCGTTCCAGCCACACCTGGTTCGCGCTGGCCAAGATCCTCGGCTACCAGAACGTCAAGAATTACGACGGCTCGTGGACCGAATACGGCAACGCCGTCGGCGTGCCGGTGCAGAACAACACCGGCCTGGTCTGGCAGGGAAAATAACCGGATTGCCTCGCCCTTCGCGGTGTCTGCGGTTCGCAGCATTCGAACGAAGGTTCAACCGCAAAGGGCGAGGCCAAGGTTAGATTGCAAGATTACATTTAACGGCAAGCGCGTTCCGGTTGTTCCTCCCGAGAGCGCAACACTGGGCGCGGACGCGAAAGCATCCGCGTCCTTTTTCCATTCTGGTATAAATCGCAAATGCAGATTCTGACTCTCCCGCGTATCGTGTCGCTCCTGATCGGCGGCGCCGTTTTGTTTTTCGTCTGGCAACTTGCGGCGCCGGAAACGCGAAACTTGAGCCTCTCGCTCGCGCTCGGCGCTGCATTCGGTTTCGTGCTGCAACGCTCGCGCTTTTGTTTCTTCTGCCACGCGCGGGACTTCCTCGAAGACCGCGATCCGCGCGGACTGCTTTCCATCCTGCTTGCGCTCGGCGTCGGCGCAGTCGGCTATCTGGTCGTGTTCGGCATGTGGGTGCCGGTGCCCTCGCCCGAACGGCTGCCGCCGACCGCGCACGTCGGACCGGTAAGCTGGGTGCTGGCGCTAGGCGCGTTCGTATTCGGCACCGGCATGTCTATTTCAGGTTCGTGCATTTCGGCGCACATCTACAGACTGGGAGAAGGCTCGCCGACCTCTCCGTTCGCGCTGCTCGGCGCGGTGATTGGGTTTGGTCTCGGCTTCCTGAGCTGGAATACGCTCTATCTCGCCACGCTCTACAACGCGCCTGCGATCTGGCTGCCGCACTGGCTCGGCTATGCAGGCACGATCGCGTTGACGATCGCGCTGCTGCTCGCCCTCGCCCTTTATCTGCTCACGCGCGGAAAATTAGTTGTGCCTGCGCAGGCGAAAGAGAATTACGGCGTGGGCAGCGTGCTATGCGCGGTGTTCGTCGCGCGCTGGCCGGCATGGATCGGCGGCCTGCTGGTGGGACTCATTTCCGCGGTCGCTTACCTGCGTGTCGCGCCGCTTGGTGTCACCGCCGAACTCGGCTCGCTCGCGCGCACCGCGACGGAAAAAATCGGTTTGTTGCCGGAGACGCTGCATGGCCTCGATTCATTTCGCGGCTGCATGACCGCGGTAAAGACCGCGCTGCTCTCGCCGAACGGAATGTTCGTGCTCGGCATCGTCGCGGCGAGTTTCGCTAGCGCGCTCACGGCCGGACAATTCACGCCGCGCCTGCCGACGCTCGACGAGGCGGCGCGCGGCGTTGTTGGCGGCGTGATGATGGGATGGGGCGCGATGGTCGCGCTCGGTTGCACCGTTGGCGTGCTCCTGTCCGGCATCCACGCGGGTGCGCTAAGTGGCTGGATTTTCTTGGTTTTCTGCTTCGGCGGGATTGTTGCCGGGTTGTGGCTGCGGCGCGCCGTGCAGGCGCCGCCGAAGAAGGCCGCGCGCAGGAAGGCGAGAGCCTAGTTGCTCATGGTTCGAGACGCGGTGCTACGCACCGCTCCTCACCATGATGGAGAGATAATCAAAACCTCATCCTGAGGAGCCGCGCGAAGCGCGGCGTCTCGAAGGATGAGGTGCGAATCCTACGCCTTCTGCTGCCAGCGGCCCGCTTCGTCCTGCTGCCAGTACGTCACCGCGTGACCGGCGGCTTGCGCTGACTTCCAGTTCTCGCGCGCGGCATCGACCGCATCGGGATCGTTGCCGTCGAACAGATGAATCGCGCGCTCGTATCCGGCGAGATCGTTGTTGTTCGCGCCCTCGACGAAGAAGCGCACGTTCGCCGCGTTTGCATTTGCATCCGATGTCGTGAGCAGCACCGGCTGCTCGACCGCGTTCAAGTCCTTGTCGGTGCCGTGCGGCAGGAACGACTCCTCGCGCCACGTCCACAGATGCTGGTCGAGCGCCTGCACGCGCTCGTCCGTCTCCGCCTGCACCACGCAGCGCCAGCCGCGCTCAAGACATTTCTCCAAGAGTTGCGGCAGCACGCGCTCAAGCGGCTGGTTTTGCAGGTGATAGAAATAGACGTCGGTCACGCGATCCTATTTCTCGTAATGATCCGCGATGAATTGATTGAGCAGGCGCACGCCCCAGCCCGGACCCCATGACGTGCTGATCTCGTTCGCGTTCGCCGCCATGCCGGTGCCGGCGATGTCGAGATGCGCCCACGGCGTCTTGCCGACATAGCGCTGCAAGAACTGCGCGGCGGTGGTCGAACCGGCGAAACGGCCGCCGGTGTTTTTCATGTCCGCGAATTTCGAGTCGATCATCTTGTCGTAAGCGGGGCCGAGCGGCATCCGCCACAGCGTCTCGCCGGTCTCGCGGCCCGCGTCGATCAGGCGGCCCGCAAGCTTGTCGTCGTTCGAGAACAGTCCCGCGTGCTCCTGTCCAAACGCGATCAGGATTGCGCCGGTCAGCGTCGCAAGGTCGATCATCAGCTTCGGCTTGAAGCGCTCGTTGGTGTACGCGAGCACGTCGCACAAAACGAGACGGCCTTCGGCATCGGTGTTGATGACCTCGATGGTCTGGCCCGAATAGGATTTCAGGATGTCGCCGGGACGATAGGATTTTCCATCCGGCATGTTCTCGACGATACCGATGACGCCGATCACGTTGGCCTTGGCCTTGCGTGAAGCAAGCGCGTGCATGAGGCCGGTGACGCAGGCCGCGCCCGCCATGTCGCCCTTCATGTCTTCCATGCCCGCCGCGGGCTTGATCGAGATGCCGCCGGTGTCGAAGCACACGCCCTTGCCGATGATCGCGACCGGCTGTTCGCCCTTCTTGCCGCCGTTCCAGCGCATGATGACGACGCGGCTGTCGCGGTCCGAACCCTGCCCGACTGCAAGCAGCGCGTTCATGCCGATCTTGCGGAGCATCGGCTCGTCGAGCACCTCGACGCCGACGCCGAGCTTCTTCAACTCGGAGGCGCGGCGCGCAAACTCCATCGGGAACAGCACGTTCGGCGGTTCGTTGACGAGTTCGCGCGCGAGCAGGACGCCATTGCCGATGCCTTCCGCCGCGCTCCAAGCCTTCTTCGTCGCGGCCAGATCCTCGACGCCGATCGTGATGGCGGCGCCACCGGAGGATTTGTCGTCGCCCTCGTCGGCCGCCTTCTTTTTCGTCTTGTAGCGGTCGAACTTGTAGGCCCGGAGCTTGCAGCCAAGGGCGAACTGGGCGGCGTTTTCCGCCCCTACCTTGTTACCGGAAAGCTGCACCAGCACGGTCGCAGCCTTCCCGGCGGGGAGCCGTCCCAGAACGGTGCCCCCCAGCTTGAGCCACTTTTCCGGTCCGAGTTCCCCGGCCTTGCCCGCCCCTACAACCAGCAGGCGGTCATAGCCGAGCCCGGCCGGGGCGATCAGTTCCAGCACCTTGCCGTAGCCGCCCTTGAATTTTTCGGCTTTTGCGACCCGTTCCAGCAGGTTTCCGGCCGGTTTCAGGGCGGTTTTGGCGGCACTTCCGAGCGCCAGGTCGTCGCCGGTCAGGACGACCAGAATCCCCTTGGCCGGAGCCTTCAGATCGGAGAGGGAAATTTTCACGGAATCAGCCATGGCAGGGGTCCATTAAGGGATTGATGTTCCACTATTAACCGATGATTTTGCCCGCGGCGAGCGCCGCCTTCAGGCCTCATTTTCAGGCCAGTTTCCGGGCGGTCAAATATCGAGGGGGACGGGCCGATTCCGGGGAAGAATCGGCTCGCTGTGTAACGGCTGTATGGGGCGGATCGACCGGTATCTTTTCCGAACCGCTTTGATCGCATTTCTCGCGGTGCTGTTCAGCCTGACCACCATGGTCTGGCTGACGCAGGTGCTGCGCCGTTTCGACCTGCTCGCTTCGCAGGGGCAGACGCTCCTGATCGTGTTCAAGGTCACGCTGCTCGCGCTGCCGATGCTGATGCTGGTGATCGCGCCGATCGCACTGTTCATCGCGGTCGTCTACACGCTGAACAAACTCAACGCCGATTCCGAACTCGTGGTGATGTCCGCGTCCGGCGTCAGCGGCTGGCGCATCTTCCGCCCGCTGTTCATGCTGACCGCGCTGGTCGCGCTGCTCTCGGTGCTGGTGAGCGCGCATTTCGGTCCGTTGTCGCTGCGTACGCTGCGCGAGCAGATCGCGAAGGTGAACGCCGACATCGTCGCCAACGTCGCGGTGCCGGGGCGCTTCAACGCGCTCGAAGGCCTCACCTTCCACATCCGCGAGCGCGGCGCGAACAACACCCTGATCGGAATCTTCGTCCACGACCTGCGCGATCCCGCCAACGAAGCGGTCTACATCGCCGAACGCGGCCGCATCGCGCCCGCGGAGAACGGCAACGGCCTGTTCCTGATCCTCGATCAGGGCATCCTCCATCGCATCCAGGGCGAGAAGCGCGCGCCGAACTTCGTGAAGTTCCAGCGCTACGCCTTCGACATGTCGCAATTCACCGCGGCGCAGACGGTGCAGTACCGCGCGACCGACCGGCCGCTCGACGAACTGATCTGGCCCGACCCGGAAGACCCGGTCTACAAACAGGACCCGTATCGCTTCACGTCCGAACTGCACAAACGGCTCTCCTCGCCGCTCTATCCGCTCGCGGCCTTCATCATCGCCTTCGCGTTCCTCGGCGAAGCGCGCACCACGCGCCAGAGCCGTGGCGTCTCCATCGCGGGCGCGGGCATCGCATTCGGCGTCGTCGAAATCATTGGCTTCGGCACGTCCGGTTTCGTGGGCCGCAGCGCGCTGCTCACCCTCGTCCCCTACGTCATTCCGCTGACCGGCATCGTATTCGGCTTGCTGTGGATCGCGGGCTTCATCCGGCTCGAAGTGCCGGCATGGGTCCAGCGCATCGCCGACGCGATCAACCGGCGCATCGAACGTCTGCAAACGGCATAACGGTCATGGTCGCGTTCGGTTTGTTGGGTCGCTATTTCGGCCGCCGCTTCCTGATGGCGGTGCTGGTGGCGTTCACGACCTGCATGCTGCTGATCGCGGTGGTCGACTTCTTCGAACTCACGCGCCGCGTCGGCGACCGCCCGGACTCCTCCGTGTTGCAGATCGCCTACCTCGTGCTGCTGCGCCTGCCCGCCTTCTCCGAACAGATGTTGCCGTTCGCGGTGCTGGTCGGCGCGATGTCGGCTTTCCTCGCGCTGTCGCGGCGGCTCGAATTCGTGATCGCGCGCGCGTCGGGCATGTCGGCGTGGCAATTCATCGGCAGCGCAGTCGCAATCGCGTTCTTCATCGGCATCCTCGCGACTACGGTCTACAACCCGCTGTCCGCGACGCTGAAAGAACACGCCGACAACATCGAGGCGACACTGGTCACCGCGCGATCCGGCAACGTGCCGCGCGCGACCACGCGCTCGAACATCTGGCTGCGCCAGCGCACCCCGGACGGCGCGGAAGCGATCATCAACGCACAGGCCGGCACCCGGCAGGGCCGCTCGCTCACGGGATTGCGGATCTTCACCTTCGACCCGTCGGGCGAATTCGCCGAGCGGATCGAGGCCAAGACCGCCGAGCTGGAAGACGGCTTCTGGCGGCTGACCGAGGTCTCGATCTACTCGCCCACCAAAAGCCCCCAGTTCCTCAAGACCCACAACCTGCCGACGAGTCTGACCGCGAATCAGGTCCGGGGCAGTTTCGCCAACGCGGCCTCGATTTCTTTCTGGGAACTGCCGCTCGCCATCGAACTGGTACAGGCCGCCGGGCTGACCGCCGCCAACTACCGGATCCAGTACCAGGTGCTGCTGGCGCGGCCGTTATTGCTCGCGACCATGGTCATCATCGCGGCCGCCGTGAGCCTGCGAATTTTCCGTCTCGGCGGGGTCGGAAAGATGGTTACGGGTGGCGTTTTAGCAGGGTTTTTGCTTTACGTTGCGGTGCAGCTCAGCGAACAGCTCGGCGAAGGCGGCTTCCTGCATCCAGTGGTTGCAGGCTGGCTGCCTATCGTTTGCGCGGCGCTGATCGGTTGTTCGGTTCTCCTGAACCAGGAAGACGGTTGATGGTATCGCGTAGCGCCGTCAGTTCCGGAGCTTTGCGTCCTGCCCGGCGGGTCAACCGCCTTGGGCTGGCGATCGCTTGTGCGTTGCTGGCCGCGATCTTCGCGGCGGACGCGTTCGCGCAATCGCTGCCGCGCTCGCGCACCACCGACCCGACGCTCTCCACCAAGCTCGACAACCGCAAGAAGCGCAATCCAAACGCGCGGATGTTGGTGACCGCCAACGAGATGATCTACGACAACCGCTCGAACAAGGTTCACGCGGTCGGTCAGGTCCAGATCTATTACGACGGCAACACGCTGGAAGCGGACCGCGTCAGCTACGACCGCAACAGCAACCGCGTCTTTGCCGAGGGCAACGTCCGCTACAAGACGACCGACGGCAACATCGTGCACAGCCAGTCGCTCGAACTGACGCAGGACTTCAAGGAAGGCTTCGTCAATTCGCTGCTGGTGGAAACGCCGAACCGTACGCGCTTCGCGGCGACCCGCGCCGACCGCACCGACGGCACGCTCACGGTCTACCAGCGCGGCATCTACACCGCCTGCGAACCCTGCAAGAACGATCCCCAGAAGCCGCCGCTGTGGCAAGTGAAGGCCGCGCGCATCATCCATAACGAAGGCGAGCGCAAAGTTTACTACGAGAACGCCACCATCGAGGTGTTCGGCTATCCGCTGGTCTACCTGCCGTTCTTCTATCACCCCGACCCGACCGTGAAGCGTCAGTCGGGCTTCCTGCAGCCGACGTTCCGCTCGACCAGCCGTCTCGGCGTCGGCGTGGAAATCCCGTACTTCTGGTCGATCGCGCCGAACATGGATTCGACGCTGTCGGTCACGCCGTACACGTTGCAGGGACCGCTGGTGAAAGGCGAATTCCGCCACCGGCTGGAGAACGGCGCGTACATGATCCGCGCCGCGGCCATCGACCAGTTGAAGCCCAACGAATTCGCCGGCCTCTCCGGCCAGCGCGACTTCCGCGGCTCCATCGACATCAGCGGCGAGTTCAACATCAACAGCCGTTGGGTCTGGGGCTTCGACGGCATGATCTCCAGCGACCGCAGCTTCCAGCGCGACTACAACGTCGTGCCGACCGGCCGCATCGAACGTACCTCGGAAATCTGGCTGACCGGCCAGGGCGACCGCTCCTACTTCGACTTGCGCGGGATGCATTTCCGCGGCCTGTCGGAAGTCGACCGCAACGACCAGTTGCCGCTGGTGCTGCCGGTGCTCGACTATTCGTACTACTTCAAGAACCCGATCCTCGGCGGCGAACTCTCCTACAAGATCAACGTCACCAGCCTGACGCGGCAGGAAGCCGACTTCGCGGCGCTGCGCGCGCTCGGCGCCGGTGTTGCCGACCCGCAGGATCCGAACAAGTGTCTGGTCTCGGCGGCGGTGCCCGCCAACTGCTTCATCCGCGGCATCCCCGGCGAATATACCCGCATGTCGGCGCAACTAGACTGGCGCAAAACCGTCATCACCACGCCGGGCATCATGGTGACGCCGTTCGTGCGGCTGCGCACCGACGTCGCCTCGGTGAACGTCTCGAACGACGCGGGCGTCATCAACTACCTGCAGACCGGCAGCGACGAACTGATCCGCGCCATGCCCACGGTCGGCTTCGAGACGCGCTGGCCGTTCATCTCGGTCCATTCGTGGGGCACGCAGACGCTGGAGCCGATCGTGCAGACGATCTTCCGTCCCAGCGAGCGCCTGATCGGCCGCTTCCCGAACGAAGACGCGCAGAGCCTCGTGTTCGACGACAGCACGCTGTTTGCGATCGACAAGTATTCGGGCTGGGATCGCGTCGAAGGCGGCTCGCGCGTCAACTACGGCGTGCAATACACCGCGAACGTGCACCGCTTCGGCATGGTCAACGTGCTGTTCGGCCAGTCCTATCAGTTCACGGGCGACAACTCCTTCGCCCAGACCGGCTTCACCGACGGCACGCAGCAGATCGGCTCGACGCTGCAATCAGGCCTCGAAGACAAGATGTCGGACTACGTTGCGCGCGTATATTTCCAGCCGACCGGCCGGTTCTCGTTCATCACGCGCTACCGCTTCGACAAGGATGACCTGGCGCTTCGCCGCTTCGAATTCGAGACGCGCTCGACCTGGGATCGCCTGCAACTGTCCACGATCTACGCCTATTACGACGCGCAGCCTTTGATCGGCTACATCGACCGCCGCGAGGCGCTGTTCCAGACCGCCAGCTACAAGGTCCACGATTACTGGACGCTCACCGGCGCGGTCCGTTACGACCTCGACCGCGGCAAGATCGACTTCGGCTCGCTTGGCGTACAATACGCCGACGAGTGCATCGCACTATCCGCCAACTACATCGTCGACTACACGAATCTGTTGACCTCGACGCCTGTGCAGCGTTTCGTCTTCAAGCTGAACCTGCGTACAATGGGCCAAACCGTTCGCTAGGGAGAACCGCCGCTTCGCCCGTCCCAATACCGCCACAGCAGCGGTCTTAGGATCGAACCGTTGTATCGGCGGCAAGCCGCGCCACAGACTAACGACCATGAACCAGACGCGCCTTATCCGAGTAATTCATTTCGCAGTACTCGCCCTCCTCCTGATCGGCGCCGCCGCACAATTCACGCCGCGCGCGCAGGCACAGCAGGTGCGGGCGCTGGTCGCGCTGGTGAACGGCGAACCGATCACGGCGCTCGACGTCCAGCACCGCCTGAAGCTGCTCGCTACTTCCGGCCGCCCCAAGGCGACGCGGCAGGAGGCGCTCGACGAACTCATCAACCAGAAGCTCAAGCTCCAGATCGCGCAGCGCAACAACGTCAACCCGACTCGCGCGGAAGTGGACAAAGCCTTCGCCGGCATCGCGCAGCGGCTCGGACGCAGCCTCGCCGATTTCGAGAAGGTGCTGCAGTCGAACGGAATCGACGTTGAGAGCTTCCGGGCACGCGTGAAAGCCGATGTCGCCTGGCAGCAATATCTGACCGCCAATCCTTCCCACTTCGCGATCCGTGACGCCGATCTGGTCGCCGCCATGACCGCGCGCGGACAGAACCTGCAAGGCAAGGCCGTGCAATACACCATGCAGCAGGTGATCTTTGTCACGCGCCGCAACGCGCCTCCCGCGGTACGGCAGGAGCGCATCAAGCAGGCCGAAGCACTGCGCGCTCGTGTTTCCTCTTGCGAACAGGCGGTTCAGCTTTCGCGCGAATATCAGGAAACCGTGGTGAAGCCGCGCGTCCGCCGTTTTTCGACGGACCTTTCGGCCAATCTGCAAAAGCTGCTGGAAACCCTGCCCGATGGCAAGATGACGCCACCTGAGCCGACCGCGAACGGCATCGAGGTCGTGGCCATTTGCGATCGCAAGGTGATCGCCTCCGACATCTCGGCAAACCGCGAACTGAAAAACGAACTGATGGGCCAGCGGCTGCAGGCCTATGAGAAAAAAGTGCTCGATCAGGCACGCGCCAAATCGATCATCCAGATCATCTCGCAGTAAATGCTTCCGCTCGCGCTGACCCTCGGCGAACCGGCGGGGATCGGTCCTGACCTGACGCTGGCGCTTTGGCGAGAACGCGAAAAGCGGAAACTGCCGCCATTCTTCATTGCCGGTGACGCCACCTTTCTTGCGCGGCGCGCGCAACAACTCTCGCTCGATGTAACGATTGAGAGTTGCGTGCCCTCGGAAGCCGCGAGTGTTTTCGTAGGTGCGCTGCCGGTCGTCGAAACCGGCGCGCTCGCCACCGCCTCGCCCGGCAAACCCGACGCTTCGAGCGCGAACGCCGCGCGCACCGCGATCGACCTCGCGGTCTCGCACACGCAGCGCGGCGAAGCGGGCGCGGTCGTGACCAATCCCATCGCCAAGCACGTGATGCAGGCGGGCGGATTTCCGTTTCCGGGGCATACCGAATATCTCGCGCATCTCGCGGGAACGCCGCGCGTCGCCATGCTGATCTGGAGCGAGGAACTCGCGGTGGTGCCACTCACCATCCACGTTCCGCTGCGCGAGGTGCCCCGCCTGCTGACGCAGGAAATGATCGCGGAGACCGCGCGCATCGTCGCGCGCGACTACCGAACGAAATTCGGAATTGCAAAGCCGCGCATCGCCGTTTGCGGGCTGAACCCGCACGCAGGCGAGGAAGGCACCATCGGCACGGAAGAGAACACGATCATCGCGCCGGCGATTCAAACGCTGCGCGGCGAAGGGTTCGACATTTCCGGTCCCCACCCCGCCGACACGATGTTTCACGCAGCGGCACGCAAGCGCTACGACGTTGCGCTCGGCATGTATCACGATCAGGTGCTTGCGCCCGTGAAGGCGCTTGCTTTCGACCGCGCGGTGAACGTGACGCTCGGTTTGCCCTTCGTGCGCACCTCGCCCGATCACGGCACGGCGTTCGATCTCGCGGGCACCGGCCGCGCCGACCCATCGAGCCTAGAAGCTGCGATCAAACTCGCACACAGGCTCTCGTCGCGCGCATGAGCGCCATCGACAACCTGCCGCCGCTGCGTGACGTGATCCGGCGGCATGAATTGCAGGCGAAGAAATCCCTCGGCCAGAATTTCCTGCTCGACCTGAACCTGACCGCACGCATCGCGCGCGCAGGCGGACCGCTCGAAGGCGTCACGATAATCGAAGTGGGTCCCGGCCCCGGCGGGCTGACGCGCGCGCTACTCGCGGAGGGCGCGGCCCGCGTCATTGCCATCGAGCGCGACCGGCGTTGCATCGCCGCGCTGGAGGAAATCTCCGCCGCCTATCCCGGCAAACTGGAAATCGTCGAGGCCGACGCGCTCGCCTTCGACCCGCTGCCGCTTCTCAAGGGCGCGCGGGCGCGCATTGTCGCGAACCTGCCCTACAACATTGCGACGGCGCTGCTGGTGAACTGGCTCACCGTCGAGCCGTGGCCGCCCTATTACGACTCGCTGGTGCTGATGTTCCAGCGCGAGGTCGCAGCGCGCATCGTGGCGCAGGCGGGCGACGATGCCTACGGGCGTCTCGGCGTGCTGGCCGGATGGCGTTCCGCAGCGCGGATTATGTTCGACATCAGTCCGAGCGCGTTCGTGCCACAGCCGAAGGTGACGTCTTCGGTCGTGCACATCGTTCCCCGCGAAAATCCGTTGCCGTGCGACTCCGGCATCCTTGCGCGCGTGACGGCAGCCGCTTTCGGCCAGCGGCGCAAGATGCTACGCCAAAGCCTGCGCTCGCTCGGCGTGGACGCGCTTCAGCTACTGGCCGAGGCGCAGATCGAACCGACGAAGCGCGCGGAAGAAATTCCAGTGGAAGGTTTCGTGCGGCTCGCAAATGTTTTCGCCGCGACGGGGAAATGAAATGACGAAGATCACGCGGCAGGTGTTCACCGATTACGGCAAGCCGCTTTGCGAGGAAACGATCGACGCTCCCGCGCCAGCCGGCACCGAAGTCCTGATGCGCGTCAGCCATTGCGGTGTGTGCCATTCCGACATTCACCTGCACGACGGCTATTTCGATCTCGGCGGCGGACGCAAGGCGGAGCTTGCAGGCGGACGACCGCTGCCGTTCGCGCTCGGCCATGAAATCGAAGGCGCAGTGGAAGCGCTCGGCCCCGACGCGAAGGGCGTCAACGTGGGCAAGCGCTATGTCGTTTATCCGTGGATCGGCTGCGGGAGATGCGCGACCTGCGAGAGCGGCGACGAGCATCTCTGCGCGAAGCCGCAGCAGATCGGTATCCAGACCCAGGGCGGCTATGCGACCCACGTACTGGTGCCGCATCCGAAATACCTGCTCGAATACGATCCGATCCCGCGCGACCTCGCCGGTACTTATATGTGTTCGGGCGTCACCGCCTATTCGGCGATTGCCAAGCTCGGCGCGCTGGCCGACCGCGGCCCTGCACTCCTCATCGGTCTCGGCGGCGTCGGCATGATGGGCTTTTCGTTCCTGAAAGCCCGCTCGCAGCACAAGCCCATCGTGGTCGAAATCGACCCGAAGAAGCGCGAACATGCGCTTGCGAACGGCGCAGCCGCCGCGTTCGATCCGTCCGACAAGGCGACGCGTAAGGAAATCATGGTGGCTTCCAGCGGCGGCGTGCTCGGCGCGATCGACTTCGTTGGCTCGGATAAATCCGCCGCGCTCGGTTTCGGCGCGCTGGCGAAAGGCGGCAAGCTGGTGGTCGCCGGTTTGATCGGCGGCGAGATGCCGCTTTCCGTGCCGGTGCTCGGCCTGAAAGGCGTTTCGATTGCCGGTAACTACGTCGGCTCGCTCGCGGAGGCGAAGGAAATGCTCGCGCTGGTGCGTGCGGGCAAGGTCGCGCCGATCCCGGTGAAGACGCGGCCGCTTGCGGAGGCGAACGCCGCGCTCGACGACCTGCGCAATGGCCGGACCATCGGCCGGACGGTGCTGACGGCTTAAAGTTTTTCCTGCAACGCGCGGACGAAATTCGATAGCCCGGTGCGGCGTTCGCGTTTCAGCCGCTCGGCATGCAGGATCGCCTGCACTTCCGCGAGGCAGGCGTCGAAATCGTCGTTGACCAGCACGTAGTCGTATTCGGCCCAGTGGCTGATTTCGCCGGAAGCCATCGCCATCCGCTTCTTGATGGTGGCTTCCGAGTCCTGCGCACGCTTCTGCAAGCGGCTATGCAATTCGCGGGCGCTCGGCGGCAGCACGAACACGCTGACCAGATCGTCGCGCGCCTTTTCGCGAAGCTGCTGTGTGCCTTGCCAGTCGATGTCGAAGATCACGTCGCGCCCCGTAGCGAGCGCCTTCGACACTGCTTCCCGCGGCGTGCCGTAGTAGTTGCCGAACACTTCCGCCCATTCCAGCAATTCGCCGCGCTCGCGCATCGCGGTGAACTTCTCCGGCGAGCGGAAGAAATAATGCGTGGCTTCCTTCTCGCCTGGACGGCGGGGCCGCGTCGTCACCGAGATCGACAGTTTCACGTTCTTGTCGAGCTTCAGGAGTGCGCGGGTGAGCGAGGTCTTGCCCGCACCCGCCGGCGACGAGAGCACGAACATCAGCCCGCGCCGCGCCAGCTTTTCGCGGCGCTTCGGGGCCTTGCGTTTCACGGCCTTCTTTTTCTTACTCAAGGTTCTGCACCTGCTCGCGGAACTGATCGACCGCGGTTTTCAGCTCCAGCCCTATCGCGGTCAACGAAACGTCGTTCGATTTCGAACAGAGCGTATTCGACTCGCGGTTGAATTCCTGCGCCAGGAAATCGAGCTTGCGGCCGACCGCGCCGCCGTTCTTCAACAATGTCCGCGCAGCGGAAACATGCGCGCCAAGCCGATCCAGTTCCTCGCGGACGTCGGCTTTTGCCGCGAGCAATGCTGCTTCCTGATGCAGCCGCTCCGGGTCGAGCGTGGAGCTGGCGGCGATCAATTCCTTTACCTGCTCGGCGAGTTTGGCACGGATTGCTTCCACGCTACGCGAGGGCGAGCTTTCCGCCGCCTTCGCGAGTTTCTCGATCTCGGAAACGCGCTCGCCCAAAACCTGTCCGATGATGGCGCCTTCGCGCGCGCGCATGGCGGCAAGCTCGGCGAGCGCCGCCTCGAAGCCGCGCAGCAGTTCTGCGTTCGCAGTGTCGCGCTCGGCTTCGGTTTCCTCGCTCTCCACCACTTCCATCACGCCCTTGATGGCGAGGATGCCGTCGAGGGCCGGAGGCTGCGCGTCGATGAGCTTTGCGATCTGTGCAGCGGTGGCCAGCACTGCGGAGAGCACTTCCTCGTTCACGCGCACGACCGGTGGCTGGCCTTCGCGTGCAATCGTAAGATTGGCGGTAACGCTGCCGCGCGTCAGCGCGCGCGATACGGCGGCGCGAAGTTGCGGCTCCAGCGCATCACGTCCGGGCGGCAGGCGGAAGCGGATGTCGAGGCCCTTGGAATTGACCGATTTCAGTTCCCACGCCCAGCGCGACGCACCGAAGGTGCCGGAGGTGCGGGCAAAGCCGGTCATGCTGGCGAGGGACATTCGTGAACCGCGATTCTTACGAGCCGAAATCGCGGCGACCTTAACGGCGCGGCGCAGGCCTCACAAGCGCGCCGCCTATTGCTTCGGCTCGGCCTTCTTCTCTTTCTTCTTTTTCTGCGGCTCGCCGGACTTCGCGTTCTTCTTCTCTTTGTCTCCCGAAGACTGCTTCGGCTCGCCGGCGGGTGCGGGCGGCGGCGTCTGGCCGGTCTGCGTCTCGCGCTTGTCGCGCTCGATGTCGCGCCAGCGGGCGACGTTGCGCTGGTGCTGCTCGTAGGTCTCGGCGAAGACGTGACCGCCGGTGCCGTCGGCCACGAAGTAGAGATCCTTGGTGCGCGACGGATTGGCGACCGCTTCCAGCGAAGCGCGGCCCGGATTGGCGATCGGTCCGGGCGGCAGGCCGTTGATGGTGTAGGTGTTGTAGGGCGTCGGCGTGTCAATGTCGGAACGCGTGATGGAGCGGCCCAGCGTGCCCTTCCCGCCGACGATGCCGTAGATGATCGTCGGGTCCGATTGCAGCCGCATGTTGCGGTTCAGGCGGTTAACGAACACGGCGGCGACGCGGGTGCGTTCGCTGGCAATCGCGGTTTCCTTCTCGACGATGGACGCGAGTGTGATGAATTCCTGAATATTCTTGACCGGCAGATCCTGTGCGCGGCGGTTCCAGATTTCCTGCACCAGACGCATCTGCGCCTGACTCATGCGCTGGATCAGTTGTTCGCGCGTGGTGCCGCGCGTCACACGATAGGTTTCGGGCAGCAGCGTGCCTTCCGGCGGAATGGTCTGGATCGGGCCGGTCAGCACTTCGGCGTCGTTGATGCGCTGGAGGATCTGCTGGCTGGTCAGCCCTTCCGGGATCGTGACCTGATGCTGGATCGACTTGCCCTCGATGATCGTCTTCAGCACGTCGGCCATGCTGGCGTTCTTCTCGAAGACGTATTCGCCGGCCTTCAGGTCGCCATGCGCGCGCTGCACATAGGCGCCGAGCACGAAAAGGTTGGGCTGCTCGATCACGCCTTCGCGGCGGAGCAGGTCCGCCATGTCGCGCAGGCCGGTCTTCGGCGGGATGTTGACGGTCTTTTCGCGGTCGAGCGGACCCGGCTCGCTGAACTTCACGCTGCCATAATAAAGAGCGCCGCCCGCGAAAATCGCGAGCAGGAACAGCGTCGTGAAGATCGCGTTGCCGATGATGACAATGGGATGCCGCGCGCGGCTCGACGGCGGCGCGGGAACGCGGTCGGCCATCAGCCCGTGCCTCGTGCTGCGTGTGCCGGATTGCGGACGATCGTCATAGTCGTAATCATAGTGATCGTTGTCGTTGTGCCGCCCAGCCATCACGCCCGTCCCGTTAGCCCCGCGCCCACCCTAACGGCGATTGTGGCCGAAGCGGGAAGCCCACGGATTAGTGATTGACGCGCCGGAAGATCAGAGACGCATTGGTCCCGCCGAAACCAAAGGAATTCGAAAGCGCGATGTTGATGTCGCGCTTGCGCGGCGTGTGCGGGACGAGGTCGATCGGAGTTTCGACCGAAGGATTGTCGAGATTAAGGGTCGCGGGCGCGACCTGATCGCGCATCGCAAGCAGGGAGAAAATCGCCTCCACCGAACCCGCCGCACCGAGCAGATGGCCGATGGAAGATTTCGTCGAAGACATCGAAATCTTGGAGGCTGCATTCCCGACCAGACGCTCGACTGCGCCGAGTTCGATGGTATCGGCCATGGTCGAAGTACCATGCGCGTTGATGTAATCGAGATCGGAAGCCGAAATACCCGCGCGCTTCAGCGCCATGGTCATGCAGCGGAACGCGCCTTCGCCATTCTCCGAAGGAGCGGTGATGTGATAGGCGTCGCCGGAGAGGCCATAGCCGATCAGTTCGCCGTAAATCTTCGCGCCGCGCGCTTTCGCGTGCTCGTATTCCTCGAGCACGACCACGCCCGCGCCCTCGCCCATGACGAAACCGTCGCGATCCTTGTCGTAAGGGCGCGACGCCTGCACAGGACGATCGTTGTAAGACGCGCAGAGCGCATGCATCGCGGAGAAACCGGCGAGCGCCATGCGGCCGACCGGAGACTCCGTGCCGCCCGCGACCATCACGTCGGCATCGCCGAGCGCGATCAAACGGCCTGCGTCGCCGATGGCGTGCGCGCCGGTCGAGCACGCGGTGACGACCGAATGGTTCGGTCCCTTCAGCCCGTGCTGGATGGAAACGTAACCGGACGCGAGGTTGATCAGGCGGCCGGGAATAAAGAACGGCGAAACGCGGCGCGGACCTTTTTCCTTCAGGATGATCGCGGTCTCCGCGATGCCTTCGATGCCGCCGATGCCGGAGCCGATCAGGACGCCGGTGCGCTCCTGATCTTCGGTGCTGACGGGCTTCCAGCCCGCGTCTTCAAGCGCCTGCGTCGCCGCGCAGATCGCATAGAGGATAAAGTCATCGACCTTGCGGCTTTCCTTCGGCTCCATCCACTGGTCGCGGTTGAAGGTGCCGTCGGAGCCGTCGCCCTTCGGGATGACGTGCGCGATCTGGCAGCGCAGATCGGACACTTCGAATTCGTCGATCTTCTTCGCGCCGCTCTTGCCTTCGAGCAGGCGCTTCCACGTAGTCTCGACGCCGCAACCGAGCGGCGAGAGCATCCCCAGCCCGGTAACGACGACACGACGCATGGTTCGGGAATCCTTGGCTGAGCCGCCCGAGCGAAACGCGCGCGCGGCCGTCCGGTCAGGAAGCGGTTTAGGACTTCGCGTTCTTCTCGAGGAACTTCACGGCATCGCCGACGGTCGAGATCGTCTCCGCGGCATCGTCCGGAATTTCGCAGCCGAATTCTTCCTCGAACGCCATGACCAGCTCGACGGTGTCGAGACTGTCGGCGCCGAGATCGTCAATGAAGCTCGCCTTCTCGTTGACCTTCTCCGGCTCCACGCCGAGACGTTCCACGACGATCTTTTTTACCCGTTCCGCAATATCGGCCATTGACACACCCTTGGTCGCCCGGAAATCCCGCCCGGCTTGTTCGATTGTTGCCGCGAGAATTCCCCTCGCGGCGGGTCCGGCTTTCTTTGTCCGATTGTCGCGGCGCGCGCCAGCGAAAAATTCCGGGGTTCCCCGGCACCGTTCACCGCGCTTCGCCAACCGGACGCGAAAGCCGCTTGGGTCGTACCATACCCCTTTTCGGTTTGCCAGCGGGCAATCCCGCTACAAGTATTTGATATTCCTTCTCTATTCCGCCCCCACTTACCGCCGGAGCAGTGCTCAGAACATCGCCATGCCGCCGTTCACGTGGAGCGTCGCGCCGGTGACATATCCGGCCTCGTTGGAGGCAAGGTAGACCGCCGCCGCGCCGATATCGTCCGGCGTGCCGAGCTTCCTTGCCGGGACGGCGTCGAGAATCGCTTTCTTCTGCGCCTCGGTCAGCACGTCGGTCATGGGCGTCGCGATGAAGCCGGGTGCGATGCAGTTCGCAGTGACATTCCGGCTCGCCAGTTCCTGCGCCAGCGATTTCATCATCCCGACCATGCCCGCCTTCGCGGCGGCATAGTTGCCCTGCCCGGCGTTGCCGGTCGCACCCACAACGGAAGTGATGCCGATGATGCGGCCGAAACGGCGGCGCATCATGTCGCGCGCGGCAGCGCGTGCCAGCCGGAAGCCCGCGGTGAGGTTCACCGCGATCACCTGATCCCACGCCTCGTCGCTGAGGCGAACGAAGATGTTGTCCTTCGTGATGCCGGCATTGTTCACGAGGATGTCGACCTGCCCCATCGCCTTGTCGGCGGAAGGAACGAGCGCCTCGACCGCGTCCTTGTCGGCGAGATTGCATGGCAGCACATGCACGCGCTCTTTCATTTCCGCCGCGATGGCGTCGAGCGCTTCCTTGCGCGTGCCGGATATCGCGACTTCCGCGCCCTGCGCGTGCAGCGCCTTGGCGATGGCGGTGCCGATACCGCTGGATGCGCCGGTGACGAGCGCCTTCTTGCCGGTGAGATCGAACATTCTCTTCTCCACTATTCCCGTTCTAGCCCAGTTGCGCCGCGAGCGCCCGCTTGACGGCGGGCCGTTCGCCGACGCGCGCGAAATGATCCTTCACCTTGGGAAAACGGTTGCGGTCTACGCCGTCCGCTTCCATCCATTGGGTCAAGGTATAAAGGTATGGATCGGCAATCGTGTAGCGCTCGCCCATGACCCACGGGCCGCGCAGGAAGTGCCGCTCGATCATCTCGAAGCCTTCGCCGACCGATTGCGGCACCTTGCGCTGCATGGCGGCGATCGCCTCCGGCTCGTCGGCCCAGCGATAGCCGCGCATCCTGTGGGCGTGCGAAACGTGCACCGTCGAACACAGGTAGCTGTTGAACGCCTGCACTTCGGCGAAAGCAAACGGATCTTCGAGCGGCGCGAGGTTCGCGGCCGGAAACTCCTGCGCCACGAAAGCGAGAATTGCGGGCACTTCGGTCAGCACGCCGCGTTCGGTTTTCAGCGCGGGCACGCGGGCCTTCGGATTGATCGCCGTATATTCCGGCTTGCGCTGGTCTTCGCTCTTGAAGCTGAGGCGCACGGTTTCGTATTTCGCGCCCGCTTCTTCCAGCGCGATGTGCGGCGCAAGCGCGCCGGTATGCGCCGCGAAGTAATAGGTCCACATATCCGTTATCCGGCAGCCTTGTATGCGGCGACATCATCGGGCGTGCCGACCGGCTGGCCGGAAACTTCCTTCGCGATGCGCTTGAGAAGCCCGGTGAGCACCTTGCCCGATCCGGCCTCGACGATCTTCGTGACGCCGTTCGCGGCGAGATACTGCACGCATTCTCTCCAGCGAACGGTGCCGGTCACCTGCTTCACCAGCAGATCGACGATTTCGTTGGGGTCGCTCACAGCGCTGGCGGTGACGTTCGCCACCACCGGCACCTTCGGCTTGTTGACCTGAACTTTTCCGAGCGCGTCGCGCATCGCGTCCGCCGCCGGCTGCATGAGTGCGCAATGGAAGGGCGCGGATACGGGCAGCATCATCGCGCGCACGCTCTTGCCTTTCGCGATTTCGGCGGCGCGTTCGACCGCCGCCTTGTTGCCGGAGACGACCACCTGCCCGCCGCCATTGTCGTTCGCGACGTCGCAGACTTCGCCCTGTGCCGCTTCGGAAGCCAGTTCGCGCGCCGCGTCGAGTTCGATGCCGAGCAAGGCCGCCATCGCGCCGGTGCCGACCGGCACCGCCTTCTGCATCGCCTGCCCGCGGATGCGGAGCAGCTTCGCGGCATCCGTGATCGAGAACGCGCCCGCCGCCGCCAGCGCCGAATATTCGCCGAGCGAATGACCGGCGACGAATTTCACGTCGCGCGCGAGATCGAGGCCCGCCTCAGCTTCCAGCACTTTCACCACCGCGACCGAAACCGCCATCAGCGCGGGCTGGGCGTTCTCGGTGAGGGTCAGCGTCTCCTGCGGGCCTTCCCACATCACCTGCGAGAGCTTCTGGCCGAGCGCTGCGTCCACCTCGTCGAATACGGCCTTTGCCGCCGGAAAGGCGTCACTGAGCGCCTTGCCCATGCCGACCGCCTGGCTGCCCTGACCCGGAAAAGCGAATGCGAGTGCCATGAAACCCTCGAAAAATGCTGATTTTCCCGGCCCTTGGACACGGCCCCTTCGTTTTAGTCAAGGTAGCCGCAAAGCCTTGCCTATGGCCCGGAATCCCTTATAAACCGCGCCTTCTGCCGGTCCCGGCCGGGAGCTGAATGAAGGGTGGCGTCACGCCATAGGGCCAGTCGGTCCGTCCTTCAGTGTTCCCGCCTCTGAGATTTTTCGAGCCTTCACGAAGGCTCGGAGGGCTCGGCGCCAGACCGGCGCCAACTGATGGAAGGCTTATCCATGCCGCTTTACGAGCATGTCTTTCTCGCGCGTCAGGACGTGACCGCGCAGCAAGTCGAAGAAATGATCGCCCAGTACAAGGGCGTGATCGAAGCCGGTAAAGGCTCGGTCAAGAAGGAAGAATACTGGGGCGTGAAGTCCCTCACCTACCGCATCCGCAAGAACCGCAAGGCGCACATGGCGCTCCTCAACATCGACGCGCCGGCCGCGGCCGTGCACGAGATGGAACGCCAGATGCGCATTTCCGAAGACGTAATCCGCTTCATGACCGTGAAGGTCGAGGAACTGGAAGAAGGTCCGTCGGCGATGATGCAGAAGCGCGACCGCGACGACCGCCGTGGCCGCCGCGACCGTGACGGCGAGGAAGGCGGCAGCGACGACAACGCGCCTGCACGCGACGGCGACTCGAACGAGGGAGCGAACTAATGGCCATGGGTGCTCAGGGCGGCCAGCGCCGTCCGTTCTTCCGCCGCCGCAAGACCTGCCCGTTCTCGGGCGCGAATGCGCCGAAGATTGACTACAAGGACACCAAGCTCCTGCAGCGCTACGTTTCCGAGCGCGGCAAGATCGTCCCGGCCCGCATCAGCGCGGTCTCGACCCTCAAGCAGCGCGAACTCGCCGCCGCCATCAAGCGCGCGCGTTTCCTTGGGCTGCTGCCTTACGTTCTGAAGTAAGAAGATAACTCGACGCCGTGCGGGGTAACGCCCGCGCGGCGATGGTTGGGGCGGAATTCATCCGCCTCTAACCGCCGGAAAGGGCGGGACAGCTGACGATGATACAGGCAATCCTCATTGGCATTGGCGCAGGCGCGGCTTCCGCGCTCCTGTTCGCGTCCGCGCTTACCCGCGGACCGCTGGCGCTGATCCTTGTGCCGCTTTCCATGCTGCCCGTGCTACTCGCCGGCATTGCGTGGAGCCATCGCATCGCGCTGCTCGCTGTCGCCACGGCGGCAACGCTCGCCGGCCTGCTCATTTCCGGCTGGAGCGCGGTCTCCTATGTCGTCGCGTTCGGCGTACCGGCCTATGTCCTCGCCTATCTCGTAATGCTCGGCCGCACCACCGAGCATGGCGCAGAATGGTATCCGCCGGGACGCATCGTGATCTGGGCGGCACTGCTTGCGGCCGGTGCGGGCCTCGCTTTCGTCCTGCTGTTCGGCAGCGACCTAGAAACCTATCGCGGTTCCGTCCGCGCCACCTTGCAACAAAGCCTCAAGGACGCGCCGCCGGAAGCGTTCGCGCAGCAACTGAAACTGCTTGGCCTGAAAAGCACCGACGAACTCTTCAACGTCGTCGCGCTGATCCTGCCGGCGTGGGTCGGACTGTTCGCGTTCACGTTCTACATTCTCAACGCATGGCTCGCGGCGCGCCTCGCCCGCGTTTCCGGAATGTTGCCGCGCCCGTGGCCCGATCTCCGTGCGATGACGTTTCCGCCGATGGCGTCGGTCCTGTTCGTCGTAGGCCTCGCGGTTTCGTATTTCATTCCGGGCCTGCCCGGCCTGATCGCGACCGTGATCGTCGCGATCCTGACCTTCGCCCACTCGCTGCTCGGCTTCGCCGTGCTGCATTCGATCACGCAAGGTGTCGGCGGTCGCACGCCGATCCTTGCGCTCGCATGGATCTCGCTTGCCTTCGGCTGGCCGGTCCTGCTCGCGGCGATGCTCGGCATCGCCGACCAGATTTTCGATTTGCGCGGAAAGGCGGCACGACGCCGCCCGCCCGCGCCGCCTGTCCCCATGAAATAACGACATGAGATAACGAGGAGTATCTGCAATGGAAGTCATCCTACTCGAGCGCGTCGCCAAGCTCGGCCAGATCGGCGACACCGTGAAGGTGAAAGACGGTTTCGCCCGCAATTTCCTGCTGCCGAACGGCAAGGCGCTGCGCGCGACCGAAGCAAACAAGAAGAAGTTCGAGGGCATGAAGGCGCAGATCGAAGCGCAGAACTTAGAGCGCAAGAACGAAGCGGAAGCGGTCGCGAAGAAGCTCGACGGCAAGTCGGTCATCCTCGTCCGTCAGGCCGGCGAAACCGGCCAGCTCTACGGCTCGGTGCAGTCCCGCGACATCGCGGACGCGCTCACCAAGGACGGCTTCACCGTGCAGCGCCGCCAGATCGTGCTGAACTCGCCGATCAAGGTGATCGGCCTGCACACGCTCCCGGTTTCCCTGCATCCGGAAGTCGACGTGAACATCATCGTCAACGTCGCCCGCACCCCGGACGAAGCCGAGCGTCAGGCACGCGGCGAAGACCTCACCGTCACCCGCAGCGACGACGAGGAAGAACGCGCGGAAGCCAAGCTGGCCGCCGAAAAATTCTTCGAGCAGACGCCGGAAGAACTCAAGGCCGGAGAAGAAGCGGCTACGGAAGAAGCGCCCAAGGCGTGATCGCCGCGTAACGGCAGCCTAAAATTTGCTCCAGCCCCGGAACGGCCTCGCCGCTCCGGGGTTTTTATTTTCGGGCCGGGTGCCGTTTTTTTGGATTTGCCTGTCTTTCGTGTTTGCGCTTCAATTTTGCATCCGCGTAAGGCGCGAGACGAACGGACGCCGGGCGCGGAGCCGACGAGGCGTGCCATGTTCGAACGTTTTGTACGGGGCATTTTCTCTTCGATCGTCAAAGAGGGATCGCTGGCCATCGCGATCGCCGACGGAAAGCCTTTTGCCGTAGGCGACGGCACCGGCGAGCCGCTCGCGATCCGTTTCAAAAGCAGGACGGCGCTGCTGCGCTCGATCATCAATCCCGAACTGCGTTTCGGCGAAGCGTTCATGAACGGCGGCTTCGTGATCGAACGCGGCGACATCGCCAAGCTGCTCGACCTGCTGTTGCGCCAGACCAGCATTACCGCGCCGACGCCGACAGCATGGATCTTCGACAAGGGGCGCTTTCTCCTGCGCCGGTTCGAGCAGTTCAATCCGCGCAGGCGGGCGCGGCAGAACGTGCACCACCACTACGATCTGGACGGCAGGCTTTATTCCTTATTCCTCGATGCCGACCGGCAGTATTCCTGCGCCTATTTCGAGACGCCCGGCCAAAGCCTCGACGACGCGCAGCTTGCGAAGAAGCGGCATCTCGCGGCGAAACTGCTGTTCAACCGTCCGGGATTGCGCGCGCTCGACATCGGCTGCGGCTGGGGCGGCATGGCGCTCTATCTCGCGGAGATTGCGGACGCGAAGGTCACGGGTGTCACGCTCTCGGACGAGCAACATGCGGTTGCGCGCCAGCGCGCCGCCGAAAAGCATCTCAACGGGCGCGTCGAGTTCCGTTTGCAGGACTATCGCGACGTGCCGGAAACCTACGACCGTATCGTTTCGGTCGGCATGTTCGAGCATGTCGGCATCGACCACTATAAAGAGTTCTTCCGCAAGGCTGCTTCCCTGCTGAAACCGGATGGCGTCGCGGTGCTTCATTCCATCGGCCGCTCGGACCGCCCGACCGCCACCAGTTCGTGGATCGCGAAATACATCTTCCCCGGCGGCTATATCCCGTCGCTTTCGGAAGTCCTGCCCGCGATCGAGCGCTCCGGCCTGATCGTGACCGACATCGAGATCTTGCGCCTGCACTACGCCGGGACGCTGAAGGCGTGGCGCGAGCGTTTTCTCGCGCACCGCGAGGAAGTGCTGGCACTTTACGACGAGCGGTTCGCGCGAATGTGGGAGTTCTATCTCGCCGTCTCGGAAATGGCGTTCCGCCACCGGCACCTGATGGTATTCCACATCCAGATGGCGCACCGGCAGGACGCGGTGCCGCTGACACGCGGCTATATCGAGGACGCGGAAAACCGCTTCCGCGCGGTAGAACGGAACGTCAAGCGTCCGTTGCGGCTGGCGGGAGAATAATTTTCTCCGCACCCGGCAACCCAATTTCGCCGTCAAGGCATTTCAGACTTCCCTGCGAATCAAAGTAGCGGCTGTGAATTGCTGTGGGCTTCCGATTACCGCTTGCGACAGCGAGCGCGCGTGCTAATCCAATCTTCCTTGCGTGTCGCGTTTGTTGACGACCCAAGACAAAACAGAAAACGCAAACGATGGCACTCGAGAACGCGCTCCGAAAAGCCTTTCCGGAACCCGAAACACCGGAGTACCGGCAAGCGCCGCACAATATCGAGGTCGAGCAGGCGCTGCTCGGCGCGGTCCTCGTCAATAACGAAGCGTTCTACCGGGTTTCCGACTTCCTGGAGCCGAAGCATTTCTTCGAGCCGATCCATCAGCAGATCTTCGAGGTGGCCGCGAGCCTGATCCGCGCCGGCAAGATCGCCTCGCCCGTCACCATCAAGACCTTCATCCCGGCCGAGACCGACATCGCGGGCCTGAACCCGACGCAATATCTCGCGCGCCTCGCCGCGGAAGCGACCACCATCATCAATTCCGGCGATTACGGCCGCACCATCTACGACCTCGCCACGCGCCGCGACCTGATCCAGATCGGTCAGGACATGGTCAACGTCGCCTATGACGCGCCGGTGGAACTTCCGCCCCAGACGCAGATCGAGGATGCCGAGCGGCGGCTCTACGAACTCGCGGAGTCCGGCCAGTACGACGGCGGCTTCATGCGCTTCTCGGAAGCGCTCAAAGACGCGGTCGATCTCGCGGCGCGCGCCTATCAGCGCGAAGGCGGGCTTTCCGGCGTCGCGTCGGGGTTCACCGACCTCGATCAACTGATGGGCGGCCTGCAGCGGAGCGATCTCATCATCATCGCGGGCCGTCCCGCGATGGGGAAAACCGCGCTCGCCACCAACATCGCCTACGCGATTGCCAGCGACTATCAGGGCGAACCGAAAGCGGACGGCTCCATCGAAACCGTGTCGGGCGGCATCGTCGGTTTCTTCTCGCTGGAAATGTCGGCCGAGCAGCTCGCGACCCGTATCATGTCCGAGCAGGCGGAGATCGCCTCGTCGCGCATCCGCCGCGGCGAAATCTCGAAGGAAGAATTCTCCAAGATCGCGGGCGTCGCGCAGCACATGGAATCGGTGCCGCTCTATATCGACGACACCGGCGGCATCTCGATTGCGCAACTGGTCGCGCGCGCGCGGCGGCTCAAGCGACAGCGCGGCCTCGACGTGATGATCGTGGACTACCTGCAACTCCTCACCGGCGCGAAACGCTCCGGCGACAACCGCGTGCAGGAAGTGACCGAGATCACCACCGGCCTGAAGGCGCTCGCGAAAGAACTCAACGTCCCGATCATCGCACTGTCCCAGCTTTCGCGTCAGGTCGAAGCGCGCGACGACAAGCGCCCGCAACTCGCCGACCTTCGCGAGTCCGGCTCGATCGAGCAGGACGCGGACGTGGTGCTGTTCGTGTTCCGCGAGGAATATTACCTCAAGAACAAAGAACCGAAGCCGAACTCGGAAGAATGGTTCAAGTGGGAAACCGAAATGAAGGCCGCCGAGGGCCGCGCCGAAATCATCATCGGCAAGCAGCGCCACGGCCCGACCGGCACGGTGAAGCTCTCCTTCGAGTCGGCCTATACCCGCTTCGGTAATCTTGCCAATGCCGACCGCCTGCCGGAGCGGCGGCCGTAATAATGTAATAATAGTGTGCGGCTTGCAGGCCAGCATGGCCTTGCAGCGAGCGCCCGAACCAGATCACCTGTACGCGCGCAACGGCGGCCAATCGGATATAAGCGCGGCCATGACGACGACCCTCTCCCCTGAGTCCACCGGCCTGCTCACCATCGACCTCGCGGCGCTGGCCGCGAACTGGTCGGCGCTGGCCGAGCGCGCGGGCACCGCGAAGTGCGCAGCGGTGGTGAAGGCCGACGGCTACGGCACCGGGCTGGAACAGGCGGCGCTCGCGCTACAAAAAGCGGGCGCGGATACTTTTTTCGTTGCGACCTTCGACGAGGCGTTGCGGCTGCGCACGCTGATGCCGTCCGTCACCATCTATCTGCTGAACGGCGTGAACCCCGGCACCGCGGAACTGATCTGCGGCATCGACGTGCGGCCCGTGCTCGGTTCGATGGCCGAGATCGAGGAATGGAACGCGCATTGCAAGGAGAACGGCGAGGAAGCACCCGCCGCCATCCACATCGATACCGGCATGAACCGCCACGGCATCTCGCTTGCGGAAGCGGAAGCGCTGGCGCCGAAACTGCCGACCGACGACATCGCGTTCAAACCGTCGCTGCTGATGAGCCACTTCGCCTGCGCGGACGAGCCTTCGCATCCGCTGAACCGGCAGCAGATCGACATGTTCAATGCGATCCGGCCCAAATTTCCCGGCATTCCCGCTTCGCTTTGCAACTCCGCAGGGCTGCTCGCGTTCCCCGAAGCGCATTTCGATCTGGTGCGTCCCGGTATCGCGCTCTATGGCGGACGCGCGCTGGCGGATGGCGAAAATCCGATGCGGCCCGTCGTAAATCTGCAAGCGCGCATCGTTACCGTGCGCGACGCCAAGGCGGGAACCACGGTCGGCTACGGCGCGCAACGCAAACTCGCGCGCGACTCGAAGCTCGCCATCCTCTCCGCCGGTTATGCGGACGGAATCTTTCGCGCAGCCGGTTCCCGCGACGACAAGGACGGCGCGGAAGCGATGGTCGCGGGCGTGCGCTGTCCGCTCGCGGGAAGGATTTCGATGGACTTGCTGGTGGTGGACGTGACCGACGTGCCTGCCGGAAAAGCAAAACGCGGCGACCTCGTCACGCTACTCGGCGACGGCATCGGGGTGGACGATCTCGCCTCGCATTCAGGCACCATCGGCTACGAAGTGCTGACGGCGCTCGGACCGCGCTGGAAGCGGATTTATTCCGAATAATTTTTTTAATACTGGGAGACAATCATGAAAGCCGACGAAGCCGGTGAGATGATGGATGCCGAACGTGCCGACGACAAATTCAAGCAGCGCGCGGCAATCCTGATCGCGGTGCTCGCCATGCTGCTCGCGATCACCGGCCTCGGCGGGCAGAACGCGGCGAAGGAAGCGACCAACAACAACATCTTCGCGTCGAACCTCTATGCGTTCTATCAGGCGAAGAATATCCGCCAGACCAATTTCGCACTCGCCGCCGACAATCTCGAAATCGCGATGGCGAACCCGGCGCTCGCCCCGGAAACCAAGGCGGAGATGCAGAAGAAGATCGACGCCTATCGCAAGAACGTCGCGCGCTACGAAACCGAGCCGGAAACGCAGGAAGGCAAAAAGGAACTGCTCGCGCGCGCGAAGATCCACGAGGAAAAGCGCGAACACGCGCTGAAACAGGATCCTTATTTCGATTACGCGGAAGTATTCCTGCAAATCGCGATCGTGCTGGTTTCGGTCGCTATCGTTTCCGGTCTTGCGTGGCTGGTCTATTTCGGCGCGACGCTCGGCTCGATCGGCACGCTGCTCATGCTCAACGGCTACCTGCTGCTGGTCGAGATACCGTTCCTCGGTTAGCAGCGGGAAACACGCGAATAAAAAAAACGCCGCCCCGAAGGGCGGCGTTTTCGTTTGGCGGGAAGCGCCGTTCAGCGGCGCGCGCCGCGATCGTCGTAGTATTGCGGCTCAGCATATTGCTGCTGCGCGGGCGCCGCCGCTTCCGGCTCGTAATAGGCGAGCACGCGGCGGGTGTTCTTCGCGATTTCGGCGAGCAACAGGAAGGTCGCGGCAAGAATGCACGCCACCAGAAAGCCGATACCGGCACCAAGAATAAAGCCGATGATTCCGAGGCCGTTGGTGCCACTGAACCGTCCTGCCTGTTCCATCGAAATCGCGCCGCTGACCGCGGAGACGATGACGACGACAAGGCTCAGGAAGATGATGAGAAAGTCCGCCGTCGCGACGATGAGACGGCGCAGCTTGTCGCGAAACAGGATGGTGACGACGAGCGCGCCGATAACCAGAAGGACAACAACGATCAGACCGACCAGACCCAGAGCAGCCATTCTTTACTAACCCCTTTTGACGTTTCCGCCTCGCCCCACGAGGCTTGCTTACATAGCAAGGTAAGCACAGTTTTCCGCCTCACGCCATGCAGGCAGGCAACAAGACACGGTCCGGGGCAGACTCGCATCCGCCGAAAAACTCTCCATATTCGCTACCGGAAGCACGGGAACATTCATGGCGGTCGGCGACATTATCGAGGAAGCACGGCTGGCGGCGCGGGCGGCGGCCGACTACGGCAGCAACCTGCTCAACCCTACGCTGCGACTCGGCGTTACCGGGTTGTCTCGCTCCGGCAAGACCGTGTTCATCACCGCGTTGATCCATGCGCTGCTGCACGGCACGCGCCTTCCCGTGTTCGAGGCGCTGACTTCGGGACGCATCGCGCGCGTGCGGCTTAGCCCGCAACCGGACGCTTCGGTGCCGCGCTTCGATTACGAGACGCACCTGCGCGATCTCACGCAGGCGCGGCGCTGGCCGGAGTCCACGCGTCAGATCAGCGAACTGCGGCTACTCATCGAATACCAGTCGAAGAACGGGCGCGAGCGCACGCTGACCCTCGACATCGTGGACTATCCCGGCGAATGGCTGCTCGACCTGCTGTTGCTCGACAAAAGCTACGAGGAGTGGTCCGCGCAAAGCCTCGCGCTTTCGCGCGAAGGTCCGCGCGCGGCGCTGGCCGCAGCTTGGCACGCGCATCTCGCCACGCTTTCTCCCGCCTCGCCCGCCGACGAGCAGGCAACGATCAAAGCGGCAAAACTCTTCACGGACTATCTCATCGCCTGCCGCGACGAGCGCTTCGCGATGAGCTTGCTGCCTCCGGGGCGCTTCCTGATGCCGGGCGACCTTGCCGGCTCCCCCGCCGTCACCTTCGCACCTCTCGACGTGCAGTCCGGCGAGAGTGCGCCCCGCGGCTCGCTCTGGGAAATGATGGCGTCGCGCTACGAGGCCTATCGTAATTCCGTGGTGCGTCCGTTCTTCCGCGAACATTTCGCGCGGCTCGACCGGCAGATCGTGCTGGCGGACGTGCTCTCCGCGCTCAACTCCGGGCCGGAAGCGCTGCGCGACCTGGAACAGACGCTCGCCGCGGTCGTCGCGTGCTTCAACACGGGACGGAAAACCTGGCTCTCAGCAATCTTCCGCCCGCGCATCGACCGCGTGCTGTTCGCGGCGACCAAAGCCGATCACCTGCACCACAGCGGTCATGACCGGCTGGAAGCGATCCTCTCGCGCATGGTCGCGGATGCCATCGGCGGCGCGGCGCTCACCGGCGCACGGACCGATGTGGTTGCGCTCGCCTCCGTCCGCGCGACGCGCGAGGCTGTCGTCACGCGCGACGGCGAGAAACTCTCCGCCATCGTCGGCACGCCGCAGGCGGGCGAGATCGCGGGCGGGGAAACCTTCGACGGCTCGCGCGAGATCGCGCTGTTTCCCGGCGAACTGCCGATGCCGGGTGACGGCAAGGACTGGACCTTCAAGGGCCTCGCCGCGGCCCCGCACGACGAGAGCGACTATCGCTTCGTGAAGTTCCGCCCGCCCCTGCTCGACTCTGCTGCTGGCGGAACGCCGTCGCTGCCCCATATTCGCCTCGACCGCGCGTTGCAGTTCCTGGCCGGAGACTATCTCGAATGAGCGCACAACCCTCCAAGCCCGCCGCGTTCCGCGCCGACGATCCGCGCGTGACGGTCGCGCCAGCCGAGCCGGTATTCACGCGCGAGGAGTTGCGCGAACTCGAAACGGACGCCGAGAACCTTCCGGCAGTGGTCGAGAGCGCACCGCCGCGCCGCCGGTTCTGGGGCAAGCTGTTCTGGACCGCGGCGAGCGGACTGGTGTCGCTCGCCTTCGGCCTCGCGGTGACGAACCTGATCCAGTCCATGTTCGCGGTCGCGCCGTGGCTCGGCTGGCTCGCGGCGGGGCTGACCGCGCTGGCGCTGCTCGCGCTGCTCGTCATCGCCACGCGCGAATTGTGGGCGGTGTTCCGTCTCGCCAAGATCGAGCACCTGCAAAAGCGCGCGGCGGAAGTTCTCGCCTCCGACAATCGCGACGAAGGCAGGGCCGTGGTCGGCGAGCTGCTCTCGCTCACGCGTGCGATGCCCGCACTCGCCCGCGCGCGCACGTCGGTCGAAGGCTATACCGGCGAGATTATCGACGGCGCGGATCTGGTGCGCCTCGCCGAGCGCGAGATGATGAGCGGCCTCGACGCGCAAGCGCGCGTACTGGTGAGCAGCGCCGCGAAGCGCGTCTCGCTCGTCACCGCGATTTCGCCGCGCGCTGCGGTGGACATGATCTTCGTGTTCGCGAACACGATTTTCCTCATCCGCAAGCTGGCGACGCTTTACGGCGGCCGCCCCGGCCTGCTCGGCATGTTGCGGCTGATGCGCCATGTGGTCTCGCACCTCGCGCTCACCGGCGGCATGGCCATCGGCGATTCCATCGTGCAGCAGGTGCTGGGCCAGGGCCTTGCCGCGAAACTTTCCGCGCGGCTCGGCGAAGGCGTGCTGAACGGGTTGCTCACCGCGCGGCTCGGCATTGCCGCGATCGAGGTCACGCGCCCGCTGCCCTTCGCGGCACTGCCGCGGCCGAAGCTCTCCGATCTCGCGGGCAACCTGCTGCCGAAGAAGGGCGAGTGAGCCTGACGCCTGTGCTAGGCTGACGGCCGACTTTCACCTTCGCGATTCTCATGGCCAAAGCCCGCTCCAATTTCGTCTGCCAGAACTGCGGCGCGGTTTCCCCGCGCTGGCAGGGCAAGTGCGAGTCCTGCGGCGAGTGGAATACCATCGTCGAGGAACAGTCGGCAGCGAGCGCCGTGCCCGCGAACCAGCGCACCTCGCGCAAGGGCCGCTTGATCGCGCTGGAATCGCTCGGCGGAAAATCCGAGGAAGCGCCGCGCATCGCCTCCGGCATCAAGGAACTGGACCGCGTCACCGGCGGCGGCTTCGTGCGCGGCTCCGCGATCTTGCTCGGCGGCGATCCGGGCATCGGCAAATCGACGCTGCTGATCGAGGCGGCCGCCGCACTCGCGCGCGCGGGCAAGCGCGTCGTGTACGTCTCCGGTGAGGAAGCGGTCGATCAGGTGCGCATGCGTGCGCAGCGCCTCGGCCTCGCCGACGCGCCGGTCGAACTCGCCGCCGAAACCAACGTGGAAGACATCGTCGCCACGCTTTCACAAGGTAAAGCTCCGGCGCTCGCCGTGATCGATTCCATCCAGACCATGTGGACGGACTCGGTCGAAAGCGCGCCGGGAACGGTGACGCAGGTGCGCGGCTCCGCGCAGCAGTTGCTCCGCTTCGCGAAAAGCACGGGCACGACCATCGTGCTCGTCGGCCATGTCACGAAGGATGGCCAGATCGCCGGGCCACGCGTGGTCGAGCACATGGTCGATGCCGTGCTGTCGTTCGAAGGCGACGGCGCGCACCAGTTTCGCATCCTGCGCGCGATGAAAAACCGCTTCGGCCCGACCGACGAAATCGGCGTGTTCGAGATGACCGGCGGCGGTCTCGCGGAAGTCGAAAATCCGTCCGCGCTGTTTCTCTCCGACCGCGATACGTCTTCACCGGGAACGGCCGTGTTCGCCGGGCTGGAAGGCACGCGGCCGCTGCTCGTGGAAATTCAGGCGCTGGTCGCACCGACTTCCCTCGGCACGCCGCGCCGCGCGGTGGTCGGTGCCGATCAAAGCCGCCTCTCGATGATCCTCGCCGTGCTGGAAGCGCGTTGCGGCGTGCGGCTCGGCCAGCAGGATGTGTACCTCAACGTCGCGGGCGGACTGCGCATCAACGAACCAGCCGCCGACCTCGCGATTGCCGCCGCTCTGATCTCGTCGCTCTATGGCGCGCCGCTCCCCGCCGACTGCGTCTATTTCGGCGAGGCCAGCCTGACCGGCGCGGTGCGTGCCGTGCCACAGGCAACCGCGCGCATGAAGGAAGCGGCCAAGCTCGGTTTCGCGCGCGCCGTCATCCCCGAAGCGGGACGCGGCGACTCCTCCGAAGGACTGGCGGTCCGGGCGGTCCCGGCGCTCGACGCCCTCGTCGCGCAGATCGCGGCTACCGCGCCGAAGGTCCGCAAGCTGCCGGAGCGCGACCGGGCATAAGCCCCGCCCTGCGGCAACTGCGCCGCGCATGGCTGCCAGAAATCGTTGATTACGTTTCGAGGGACCGGGTGACGGCGGCGTGGCCTGGGTCTATATGCATGGCGCGGCGCGAAAGCCGGTTCCGAATCGGGCCATGATCGGCCCAAACACCGAGGTTCCATGCCCATTACCTACCTCGATATGGGTCTTCTCGCCGTGATGCTGATTTCCGGCGTCCTCGCCATGGTGCGGGGATTCCTGCGGGAAGTCTTTTCCATCGCGTCCTGGGTTCTTGCCGCGCTTGCCGCCGTCTACGGCTACCAGCGCGTGCTGCCCTATGTGAAACAGTATGTGAACAACGACCTGATCGCGACCGGCATCGCGGCGGGCGGCATCTTCCTGATCACGCTGCTGATCGTCTCGCTGATCACGGTCAAGATTTCCGACATGGTGCTCGACAGCCGCATCGGTGCGCTGGACCGCACGCTCGGCTTCATCTTCGGACTCGCCCGCGGCCTGATCGTGATGGTGGTCGCATTCATCTTCTTCCTGTGGCTGGTGCCCGAAAAGAGCCTGCCCTCGTGGGCGGCCGAGGCGCGCTCGTTCCACATCCTGAAAAATACCGGCGACTGGCTGATCTCGGTGCTGCCCGACGACATCGAGGCGCGGGTGCGCTCCATCCTGAACCGGCGCGGAACCAGCGACGACGCAACGCCGCCGGATGCAAATCCGCAAACGCCGCCGGTGCCGGGCCGCACCCAATTGCCGCCCGATAATCTTGTTACGCAGACCAAAGAGCCTACTTATAAGAAGAACGACCGGCAGGTGTTCAACCAGCTCCTCGAGAGCACCGGGCAATCGCAGCAGTAGCGATCCCGGAGAGAGGTTCCGACGTGGCGCACGAAACGCATCTAGTAGACGGCGACTTCGACGCATACGGAGACACGCTGCGAGAGGAATGCGGGGTCTTCGGCATCTTCGGGCACCCCGACGCCACCGCCCTCACCGCGCTAGGGATGCATGCGCTCCAGCATCGCGGCCAGGAAGCGGCCGGCATCGTCTCCTACGACGGCAAACGCTTCCACTCCGAACGCCGGCTCGGTCTTGTCGGCGACACCTTCTCCAAGCGCGACGTCATCGACCGCCTGCCCGGCGATACCGCGGTCGGCCATGTGCGCTACTCCACCACCGGCGAAACCATCCTGCGCAACGTGCAGCCGCTGTTCGCCGAACTGACCGGCGGCGGCTTCGCCATTGCCCACAACGGCAACCTGACCAACGCCCTCACGCTCCGCCGCCAGCTTGTTCGCGACGGCGCGATCATGCAGTCCACCTCCGACACCGAAGTCATCCTGCACTTGCTGGCGCGCTCAAAGCGCCCGCGCTTCATCGAGCGCTTCGTCGATGCGATCCGCGAGATCGAAGGCGCTTATGCTTTCGTCGGCCTCACCAACAAGAAGCTGATCGGCGCGCGCGACCCGCAGGGCATCCGCCCGCTGGTGCTCGGCGAACTGAACGGCGCGCCCATCCTCACTTCCGAGACCTGCGCGCTCGACATCATCGGCGCGAAGTTCGTGCGCGACGTCGAGAACGGCGAAATCATCGTGATCTCGTCGGAAGGCGTCGAGTCGCACAAGCCGTTCCCGCCGATGACGCCGCGCCCCTGCATCTTCGAATACATCTACTTCGCGCGGCCGGACTCGGTCGTGGGCGGCAAAAGCGTCTACGAAGTGCGCCGCAACCTCGGCACCGAGCTTGCCCGCGAGTCCCTCGTTCCCGCCGACGTGGTGGTGCCCGTGCCCGACTCCGGCGTTCCCGCCGCCATCGGCTTCGCGCAGGAAGCGAATATTCCCTACGAACTCGGCATCATCCGCAACCACTATGTCGGCCGCACTTTCATCGAGCCGACGCAGCAGATCCGCGAACTCGGCGTGCGCATGAAGCATTCCGCGAACCGCGCGGCGGTGAAAGGCAAGCGCGTCGTGCTGATCGACGACTCGCTGGTGCGCGGCACGACCTCGGTGAAGATCGTGCGCATGATGCGCGAGGCGGGTGCGAAGGAAGTCCACTTCCGTATCGCCAGCCCGCCGATCACGCACCCGGACTTCTACGGCATCGACACGCCGGACAAGGACAAGCTGCTGGCCGCGACCCACAGCCTCGAAGAGATGCGCAAATATATCGGTGCCGACAGCCTCGCCTTCCTCTCCATCGACGGCCTGTATCGCGCGATGGGCGCGGGCAAGCGCAACCCGGAACGGCCGCAATACACCGATCACTGCTTCACGGGCGATTATCCGACGCCGCTGACCGACAAGAACGGCGAAGCGAGCCCGCGGCAACTTTCGTTGCTGGCCGAGGCGAGCTAGCTGGCCTCGTCCTAAGGAGCGCGGGCGCAAAGCATCCGCGCGCGCCGAAGGACGACGCTTTCACTCCAGAAACTCTTGCTATAGGAAACCTCATCCTTCGAGACGCGCTCCCGTGGAGCGCTCCTCAGGATGAGGAATAGTTTTAATGGCAGACGACAAACCTCTCTCCGGCAAAATCGCGCTCGTTACCGGCGCATCGCGCGGGATCGGCGCGGCGGTCGCGAAATCGCTCGCCGCCAAGGGCGCGCATGTGATTGCGCTGGCGCGCACCACCGGCGGCCTCGAAGAACTCGACGACGAAATCAGCAAGCTCGGCGGCACCGCGACGCTGGTGCCCGCGGACCTGCGTAAATACGACGACCTGGATCGCATGGGCGCGGCGCTGTTCGAGCGCTTCAAGAAGCTCGACATCCTGGTCGGCAATGCGGGACAGCTCGGCGTGCTCTCGCCTATTCCTCACGTCGACATGAAGGCATGGGACGAAGTGATCGCGGTCAACGTCACCGCAAACTACCGGCTGATCCGCTCGCTCGACATGCTGCTGCGCGCTTCCGATGCCGCTCGCGCGGTGTTCATTTCGTCGGGCGCGGCGAACAAGGCGACCGCCTACTGGGGACCGTACGCGGTGTCGAAGACCGCGATGGACATGCTGGTCCGCACCTATGCGTCGGAAGTTTCGACCACGCCGATGAAGGTCAACCTGTTCAACCCCGGCCCGATCCGGACGCGGATGCGCGCGAAGGCAATGCCGGGCGAAGATCCGATGACGCTGACTCCACCGGAGACGGTCGCGGAAGCGATCGTCGAACTTTGCCTGCCGTCGGTAACCCAGAACGGACAGCTTTACGATTACCCGCAGAAGAAGTGGCTGAGCTATCGGGGGCCGGCGTAACTACTTCCTGTTCACTTTCTTCCGCTTGCCGCGCGCATCGCGCTTTGGTTTTTTACGCAGGAACGGATTGTCCGGCTGGCGGAATGCAAGCCGTACCGGCACGCCCGGCAGATCGAACGCCTCGCGGATGCCGTTGGTCAGGTAGCGCAGATAAGACTCCGGCAGCGCATCGGTGCGTGTGCCGAACAGCACGAAGCTCGGCGGGCGCGCCTTGTTCTGCGTCATGTAGCGCAGCTTGATACGCGCGCCAGAAACGGCAGGCGGCGGGTTCTGCGCCAGCGCGCGGTCCAGAAAGCGGTTGATGACGGAAGTCGGCACGCGGCGGTTCCACACTTCGTAGGTTTCGACCACGGCTTTCATCAGTCTATCCAGACCGTCACCGTGCAGGCCGGAAAGCGCCACCACCGGCATCCCCTTCGCCTGCGGCAGCCAGTGATCGGATTCCTCGCGCAGACGTTTTGCCGCCGTCTCGGAAGGCGGCGCGAGATCGCGCTTGTTCATGCCGATCACCAGCGCGCGGCCTTCGCGCACCACGAGGTCGGCGATGCGCAAATCCTGCTCCTCGAACGGCATGGTCGCATCCATCAGGAGCACCACGACTTCCGCAAAGCGGATCGCGCGCAGGCTGTCGCCAACCGAAAGTTTTTCCAACTTCTCTTGTACCTTCGGCCGCTTACGCATGCCCGCGGTGTCGAGCATCTCGAATTTCTGGCCGCCGTATTCGAACGGCACCTCGATGGAGTCGCGGGTAATGCCCGGCTCCGGCCCGGTGACAAGACGGTCCTCGCCGATCAGCTTGTTGATGAGCGTGGACTTGCCCGCGTTCGGGCGGCCGACCACCGCGACGCGAATGGTTTCCGGCTTCGGCGCTTTTTCCTCGCCTGCTTCGCCGCCCACTTCCTCTTCGTCTTCCTCCTCGCGATCCTCGCGCGGAAAAATCTTGCGCAACGCGTCGTAGAGTTCGCTCAAGCCCTCGCCGTGTTCGGCGGAGAGCGGTACCGGATCGCCCAACCCAAGCGCATAAGCCTCCAGCGCGCCGGACGCAGCCGCCTTCCCTTCGCTCTTGTTGGCGATGAGGATCACGGGCTTGCCGGACTTGCGCACGATCTGCGCGAATACCTTGTCATCGGGCAGCAGGCCCGCGCGGGCATCGACCAGGAACAGCACCGCGTCCGCATCGGCGATTGCACTTTCGGTCTGCGCGCGCATGCGGCCTGCCAAGCTCTCCGCGCCCGCTTCCTCGAAACCCGCGGTATCGAAAATCCGGAACGAGAGATCGGCCAGCTTCGCTTCGCCCTCGCGGCGGTCGCGCGTCACACCCGGCGTGTCGTCGACCAGCGCGATGCGCTGCCCGACCAGACGGTTGAACAGGGTGGATTTGCCGACATTGGGCCGGCCCACGATGGCGACGGAAGGAGACATGCCGTGACCGGCTTAACTGCGCTTGGCGGTGCTGACCAGCCCAAACGCCGCGATTAACGGCGCTGCCCGGCCCAACGCCGCGATCAGCGGCGCTGCCCAGCCCATGGGTCTTCGTTGTTGCGGTTCGCGGCCGGATTCTGCGGTCCGTCCGGATTCGCCTGCGGCTGCTGGGGCTGCTGCGTGACGTCGATGTTCGAGTTCGAGGGCTGTTGCGGCGGGGCGTTGAATTCGACGCCCGGCACGCCTTGCGGAAATACCGGCTTGCGGTCGCCCGTCAGCGGCGCCTTCTTTTCCTCAAGCGGGTTCAGGTCCTGCAACGTCTCGCATGCCGCCAGCGCAAACGATAGCGGCAGCGCAATCAGCGCCACGCGAAACATCGATGCGAGAGGACGGCGGACCTGCATGGCTTACTGCTTCTTCAGGAGCGGCGACTGCGCGGGCGGCGGCGTCTGCGGCGCGACAGCAGGCTTTTCCTTCGGCTCAGGTAAAATCTGGATCAACGCGCGGGCACGCTGCGCGATGCTCTGCGGCGCTTCCGGGTGCAGGGTCAGTTCGATCAACTGCAGTTCGGCGTTCTGGCGGTCGCCGGCGCGGATATAGGCCAGCGCCATCAGTTCTTTCGCGGAGAAGCCGAAATTGCCCTTCGCGCCGAGCAGCGGCTCAAGCCGCTTTTTCAGGTCTTCGGGGCTGGCGGTGTCGACGAGCAGCTTCGCCGCGCGCAGGCGCGCGATGTCGCGGAAGTTCTGCTCGACCGAAGTGTCGGCGGCGATGGCGTCGAAGGCGGCCGCACCTTCCTGCGCGTTCTTCTCGCCGATCTCGCCCGCGAGCCGGAAGCGCGCGAGCAGCTTGTAGCCGGAAGGACCGTTGGCGACGATGTCGCCCAGTGCCTTCTTCGCCTCGTCAGACTTGGCGTCGTCATTGGCGAGCTTCTGCGCCGCTTCGAAGCGTGCGCTGGCTTCGGCCGCGGCTTTCTCCGCGTAGTATTCCCACGCACGCCAGCCGGCGGTGGCGGCGACAATCAGCAGCGCCGCACCGACGATGTAGCCGCCGTATTGCTTCCAGATCTTCGCAAGGCGCTCGCGGCGCAGTTCTTCATCGACTTCGCGGATAATGTCCGACATGCAATTCCCGAGGGTCGCGTCCCAAGCCTCTCGCGGAGACGCGCTCCCATAGCCCGTTTTTCGTTAAAGCGGGCGTAAAATAGAGATGTGGGCGTATCGTGGCAACCGGCTCAGGCGCCGGTTTTTGCCTTATTTTTCAATGCGTAAACATGCTCCGCCGCCGGGAAAGAGCGGTCGCGGACCTCGTTCGCGTAGCTCGACACCGCCTCCTCGATCAGGCGGCCCATGTCGGCGTACTGCTTCACGAACTTCGGCACGCGCGGCGACAGGCCGAGCAGATCTTCGAGCACGAGGATCTGGCCGTCGCAGGCCGAAGACGCGCCGATACCGATGGTCGGGACCGGGACTTCCTTCGTGATCTTCTGCGCCAGCGGCTCGGCCATCGCTTCCAGCACGATGGAGAACGCACCGGCATCCGAGATCGCCTTGGCGTCGTCGAGGATCGGTCCCCACTCGCTCTCCTCGCGGCCGCGGGCGCGGAACGAGCCGAGCGTGTTGATCGACTGCGGCGTCAGGCCGACATGGCCCATCACCGGGATGCCGCGATCGGTGAGGAAGCGCACATGCTCCGCCATCTTCACCCCGCCTTCCATCTTCACCGCGCCGCAGCCGGTTTCCTTCAGCACGCGGGCGGCGGTGTGGAATGCCTGTTCGGGGCTGGCCTCATAGGTGCCGAACGGCAGGTCGACAACGACCAGCGCTTTCTTCGAGCCGCGCATGACGGCGTGGCCCTGCAAAATCATCATCTCCAGCGTCACCGGCACGGTGGTCTCGAAGCCGTGCATCACCATGCCGAGCGAGTCGCCGACCAGCAGCAGGTCGACATGGGCGTCGAGCCAGCGCGCGGTGTGGGCGTGGTAGGAGGTCAGCGACACGATCGGCTCGCGGCCCTTGCGGGCGCGGATGTCGGGTGCGGTGTTCCGGCGGATGTCGGCGGTGTTCTGGATCGACATGGGCGCTCTCCTGCTCGCTTCCCTTTGGCCAACGGTTTTGCGGGATAACGATTTTCCGTAGTCCGCGCGGGCCAGCAGATAGGGAGCGGGTGTTTACAACGGAAGGGGTGCGGAGGCGAATCTGTCGCGGCGGTGCGGAAACCGAATAGCACTCTCCCGCGTTAACGAAGCCGAACGGGGGATTTCCATGAGCGACGCCTATGACTGCCTGATCGTGGGTGGCGGGCCTGCGGGACTGACCGCGGCAATCTATCTTGCCCGCTACCGGCGCAGGGTTCTGGTGATCGACGCGGGAAGAAGCCGCGCGGCATGGATTCCGACCTCGCATAACTATCCCGGCTTTGAAGACGGCATCTCCGGTAAGGCGCTGCTCGCGAAATTGCGCGAGCATGCGGAGGAATACGGGGCCGAAATCCGAAAAGGCGAAGTGAGCAAGCTCGAAGAAGCACGCGACGGTTTCGTCACCACCGCAGACGGCAAAACCATCGCCGCGAAACGAATCGTCATGGCGACCGGCATCATCGACGAAACGCCGTCGCTGCCCGGCCTGCGCGACGCGGTTTACGAAGGCGCGCTGCGTTTCTGCCCGATCTGCGACGGCTACGAAGCGCGCGATCAGCGCATTGCCGTGCTGGGCGACGTGGAGACCGGCTGGAAGAAAGCGCTGTTCCTGCGAACCTATTCAAAGGACGTGACGCTGCTTTGCATCGATGATCCGGCAAAAGCCTCCGCTGAAGCACGGCGCGCGATGGAAGAAGCAGCGGTTACCCTCTCCCCCGAATGCGCCGTCGATATCGACCGCGCCGGCAAAGGCATTACCGCGGTGCTCGAATCCGGCAAGCGGATGCAGTTCGACGTGCTCTATCCGGCGCTGGGCTGCGAGGTTCGCTCGACTGTCGCGACCGCCCTCGGCGCGAAGGCGAACGAAACCGGCAACCTGATCGTCGACGACTGCCAGCGGACTTCGGTGAGAGGCATTTATGCTGCCGGTGACGTGGTTTCGGATTTGCACCAGATCAGCGTCGGCATCGGCCATGCCGCGATTGCCGCGACGAAGATCCATAACGAACTGGAGCGGAATTTGGCTTGAACCATCCTCATCCTGAGGAGCGCGCCCACCAAGTCGGGTTTACCCGACTTGGTCATCTAAATTCCGATCTCGGGTAGACCCTAGATCGGTTGCGCGCGTCTCGAAGGATGAGCATCATGGTTCGAGACGCGATGCTTTCGCATCGCTCCTCACCATGAGGCCGCACTACGCCGCCTTCTTCACGTCCTTGATGTCGCTGAATACCACGCCCGGCGCGCGCTCGCGCGTGTAGTCGAGGTCGAAGTTGCTTTTCGCGAGGAACACGGGGTCGCCGTCGAGATCGGTCGCCATCGAAAACGTCTTGGCGCTGATGAAGGTGTCCACTTTGGCGCGATCCTCGCCCGATACCCAGCGCGCAAGATCGAACTCGCTTTGCTCCAACGAAATCTGGAGGCCGTACTCGGCGTCAAGCCGCGCTTTCAGCACGTCGAGCTGTAGCGGGCCAACCACGCCGACCAAGGCCGGCGCGCCGTCCATCGGCTGGAACACCTGCACCACGCCCTCTTCCGCGAGTTGCTGGAGCGCTTCCTTGAGTTTCTTCGCCTTCATCGGATCGCCGAGCTTTACGCGGCGGAGGATTTCCGGCGCGAACGAAGGCACGCCAACGAAGTTCAGCGCCTCGCCTTCGGTCAGCGTGTCGCCGATGCGGAGCACGCCATGGTTCGGGATGCCGACCACATCACCGGCATAGGCTTCCTCGGCCAGCGCGCGATCCTTTGCAAAGAAAAATTGCGGCGCATTCAGCGCCATCTGTTTTTCGGTGCGCGCGACCTTCACCTTCATGCCTCGCGAGAGCTTGCCGGAGCAGAGCCGCGCGAACGCGATGCGGTCGCGGTGGTTCGGGTCCATGTTCGCCTGAATCTTGAAGACAAAGGCTGTCAGCTTCGGCTCTGCCGCTTCCACCGTGCGCTTGTCGGCGACCTGCGCGCGCGGCTGCGGCGCGTAATCGCCAAGCGCTTCCAAGAGATCGCGCACGCCGAAGTTCTTCAGCGCGGAGCCGAAGAACACCGGAGTAAGATGTCCTTCGCGGAAGGGACCAAGTTCGAATTTCTTGGTGCCTTCCTTGGCCAGCATCAATTCCTCTTCGAGCGCCGCCGCATCGAGGTTCGCACCGAGCGAAGCCATCTGCGCCGCGTCCATCTTTTCGCGTGCGGCGTTGGCGTCGGCTTCGAGACGGCGAACGCCGCCGGAGGAAAGCTCCACCGTACCCGCAAAATCCCTGCCCCGGCCGATGGGCCAGGTCACCGGCGCGGTGTCGAGCGCCAGCGTCTTTTCGATCTCGTCTAGGATCTCGAACGGGTCGCGGCTCTCGCGATCCATTTTATTGATGAAGGTAACGATGGGAATGTCGCGCAGGCGGCAGACCTCGAACAGCTTGCGCGTACGCGCCTCGATGCCCTTCGCGGCGTCGATCACCATGACGGCGGAGTCGACAGCGGTCAGCGTGCGGTAGGTGTCTTCGGAGAAGTCTTCGTGGCCTGGCGTGTCGAGCAGGTTGAACACCAGCCCGCCGAACTCGAACGTCATCACGGAGGTCACGACCGAGATGCCGCGCTCGCGCTCGATCGCCATCCAGTCCGAGCGCGTGTTGATGCGGTTCTTCTTCGCCTTGACCTCGCCCGCGAGATTGATCGCGCCGCCGAACAGCAGGAGCTTTTCGGTGAGCGTAGTCTTGCCCGCGTCCGGATGCGAGATGATCGCAAACGTGCGCCGGCGCGCGACTTCGCGCTCGATTGGCGTTTCGTTGGCTTTGGGATGGGTGAGAGAAGTGTCGGACATGGCTGCGGGACTTTCGGCGCGACGTGATCCCTGAATCGGACGCCGGGGTCAAGCGGAACCGCGCGCGATGCCCGCGCGGCAGAAAATCAGACTGCCTTCCTGTATTCCTCCGGCTTGAAGCCGACCAGCAATTTGCCGCCGGGCAATTCCAGCACCGGGCGCTTGATCATGGAGGGCTGCGAGAGCATCAGCGCAATCGCCTTTTTTTCGGTGATGCCTTCCTTCTCCTTCTCGCCCAGTTTGCGGAACGTGGTGCCCGCGCGGTTGAGGAGCGCTTCCCAGCCCGCCTTCTTCGCCCAACCTTCGAGTTTCTTCTGCTCGATGCCGCTCGTCTTGTAGTCGTGGAACGAATACGCGACGCCGCGCTTGTCCAGCCAGGCGCGCGCCTTCTTCATCGTGTCGCAGTTCTTGATGCCGTAAATGGTGATGGTCATGCGCCATTTATAGCGTGCATGCGCCTCCCCTTCACGCACGCTTTAGAGAACCGCACGAATTTCAATACTTAGGTATTTACCTAAGTATATTCGCAGCCTAGTTTCGCGCCTGACCTCAAATCGGAATCCACGAACATGAATGCGCAAGCCGTCAGTGCGGCGTCCGGTTCCGCCAATGTCGATGCAATCTTCCGCGCGCTGGCCGATCCCACGCGCCGCAACGTGGTCGAACGGCTGAGCCAGAAGCCTGCCTCCGCCAGCGATCTCGCTGCGCCGTACCGCATGGCGCTGCCCTCTTTCGTCGAACACATGAAGGTGCTGGAAGGCTGCGGCCTCGTGCGCTCGCGCAAGCAGGGCCGCGTGCGCACCTACGAACTCAGCGTCAATCGCCTCAAGCTCGCGGAAGACTGGCTGAGCAGGCAGCGCCGCTTCTGGGAGAAGCGGCTCGACCAGCTCGACGAGTATCTGCTGAAAATGAAAAAGGGAGAAGAAAAATGACGAACGGATTTTTCAAGGCGGATCCCGCGCTCGACCTCGTGCTGGAACGCGACATCGACGTGGCGCCTGAACTCATCTGGAAAGCGTGGACCACGCCGGAACATCTGAAACACTGGTTCGTGCCGCGGCCGTGGTCGATCACCGATTGCAAAATCGACCTGCGCCCCGGCGGGGAATTCTCGACCACGATGCGCTCGCCGGAAGGACAAGAGTTTCCGAACCGCGGCTGCTATCTCGAAGTGTTGCAAAACCGCCGCCTCGTCTTCACCGATACGCTGCTGCCGGGTTTTCGCCCCGCGCCCAAGCCGTTCTTTACCGCCGTACTCTTGCTGGAACCACGCGGCTCCGGCACGCATTACACTGCGATTGCGATTCACGGGAACGAGGAAACCCGCAAACAACATGAGCAGATGGGATTCCACGACGGCTGGGGCACGGTCGCAACGCAGATGACCGATTTCATCAAGGCCGGATTCAAGCCGGCGAGCTAACCTGCACGAAGAAAGGAACCAACATGACCGCCGCTGCCAACATGAAAGTGCAGCCCTATCTGTTCTTCGACGGGCGCTGCGAAGAAGCGCTGGAATTCTACAAGAAGGCGATCGGCGCGCAGGTGGGCATGATGATGCGCTTCGGCGAAAGCCCGGACGGCCAGGGTCCCGATGGCGTGTCCGGCGACAAGGTGATGCACGCTTCGTTCTTTGTCGGAAATACCCTGCTCATGGCTTCCGATGGCTGGGCCAAGGGCCAGCCGGCATTCGAAGGATTCTGCCTTTCCCTCAGCGCGAAGGACGAAACGGATTCGCAGAAACTTTTTTCCGCGCTCTCCGATGGCGGCGAAGTCACGCAACCGCTCGCGAAGACATTCTTCTCGCCGAGCTTCGGCATGGTGAAGGACAAATTCGGCGTGCACTGGATGGTGATGGTGCCGCAGGAAATGGTGTAGGCTCTTTCCCTCACCCGGCGGAACAGCATCATGGACATCAAACAAAGCAACGCACGCAGCGCGAACAAAGGACCGGAGAATTATTTCACCGGCGACGTGAAGGTCGAGCCGCTGGTGGAAGCGCCCGCGCCCGCCCGCGTGCGCGCGGCCAGCGTCACCTTCGCGCCGGGCGCGCGCACCGCATGGCACACGCATCCGCTCGGACAAACGCTGATCGTGACCGAGGGTATTGGCTGGGCGCAAACCGAAGGCGGCCCGGTCGAGGAAATCAAACCGGGCGACGTGGTGTGGTTCGCGCCCGGCGAGAAACACTGGCATGGCGCGAGCGCGAACAGCGCGATGACGCACATCGCGATTCAGGAAGCGCTGGACGGCAAGGCGGTTGACTGGCTGGAACAGGTCAGCGACGCGCAGTACCGGAAATAAAACCTGCCGCGTGAAATACGAAACGCAAAACGGCGGCGTCCCGCGACGCCGCCGGTATTGCCCGCCTGCTTCGCTCAGGCCGCGAGCGAAAGCCGCACATCGAGATTGCTGCGCGTCGCGTCCGAATACGGGCAGACGATGTGCGCGGCATCGACGAGTTCTTTCGCGACCGCCGGGTCTACTTCCGGCACCGAAACTTTAAGTTCGACATCGAGGCCGAAGCCCTTGCCGTCGTCGCGCTTGCCGAGGCCGACCGAAGCGGTGACGTTGGTTTTGTCCGCGAGCTTCACCTTCTTCTGGTTCGCGACGAATTTCAGCGCGCCGAGAAAGCAGGCTGCATAACCCGCGGCGAAAAGCTGTTCGGGATTGTTGCCGGGCGCGCCGGAGCCGCCAAGCTCTTTCGGGCTGACCAGTACGGCGCTGAATGCGCCGTCGGTGGTTGCGACATTGCCGTTGCGGCCGCCGCCGGTCGCGGTGGCTTCGGTGCGATAAAGGACGTTCATGGTCAGGCTCCTGTTTCTGCCTTTGAATATGTAACAATAATACTTATCGTGATAAGTAAATACCTACCCTTTCCAAACCTTGTCAAGCATAATATTTATTGCGATATATGTTTGTGGATACTCACGTTTGCCTTGCCGGAGACACTACATGGCCGAGAAAACCAAAGGCCCGCTGCCGCTCGACGAGCAGCTTTGCTACGCGATCTATTCCGCAGGCATGGCGATCCAGCGCACCTACAAGCCGCTGCTCGACGATCTCGGCCTCACCTATCCGCAATATCTCGTGCTGAACGTGCTGTGGCGCGAGGGCGCGCAGACGGTCGGCGCGATTGCGGAGCGCATCGGCCTCGAATCCAGCACCCTCACTCCGCTGCTGAAACGGCTGGAGGCGTCGAAGCTGGTGGAGCGCACGCGCAACCCCGAGAACGAACGGCAGGTCGTCGTGTCCGTGACCGCGAAAGGCAAGGCGTTGCAAGGCAAGGCCGCGTGCCTCGGCGAAGCGTTGCTTGCGGCTTCGGGGCAATCGCCGCGCGAACTCATGAAGCTCAAGGAAGACGTGCGACGGCTGCGCGACACAATTTACCGGAATATCGGCGGCTGGAATCTCGAAGGCGAACGCGCGGGGAAGAAGTAGCCGGCGTTACGGCGCGTCGTCCGAACGCACGGCCCCGCCCTCGCCTTCGAGACGCTGGAGTTGCTTCACGTCCTGCCGCGTGAATTTCAGGCGCACGCCAGCGCCCATGCCGTGACTTTCCTCGACCACGACCACGCCGAACGTTTCCAGCGCGCGGTGCGCGGCTTCGGCGTCGGCGTCCGTATGAAGCCACGCGCTGCCGTTCGCCTCGATTGCGGCAATCGTATCGGCGGATACGCCCGCGGCTTTTGCGAAATCCTCGCGGCTGATGCCGGCAAGCGCACGCGCCGCCGCGACCAGCCTTCCGGTCAGCTTATGTTCGGCACTCATGTTCCCGCTCCGTTGATCCCGTGCGTGCATGATGCGTTCTTTGTTTCCGCGCGACAATAGCAGCATCTCCACGCGGGGCGGCCTTGCAGCGAATTGCGAATGCGGCGAACAATGCGGCATCAAGCGCGAAGCAAAGGAAACGGAATGGCGAAGCTCGTATTCGGAATGAACCAGTCGCTCGACGGCTATGTCGATCACGACAAGTTCGCGTCCGGTCCGGCGCTGTTCCGTCACTTCATCGAGCAGGTTCGCGGCCTCACCGGCAGCATCTACGGCCGCGGCATCTATGAAGTGATGCGCTATTTCGACGAGGAGCATCCCGAATGGGATGCGCCGACGCGCGAGTTCGCCGAGGCGTGGCGGCGCCACCCGAAATGGGTGGTGTCGAACTCGCTCAAATCCGTCGGCCCGAACGCCACGCTCGTCGCGGATGACCTTGAAAAGACAATCCGGAAACTGAAATCGGAACTTGAAGGCGAGATCGACGTCGCAGGTCCGGTGCTGGCGCGAAGCCTGACGGAGCTGGGTCTGATCGACGAATACCGGATTTACCTGCATCCGGTCGTGCTCGGCAAAGGCAGCCCTTACTTCGTCGGCCCTCGCCCGCCGCTGCGGCTGAAAAGTATGGAGCGGATGGATGGGGATGTGCTGCAGTTGGTGTATGTAACGGTTTAGCACGAACTAACTTTAAAGCCAAAGACCCGCCCACGGCCTAATATGCCGCCACCACTCTGCTGGCGTTAGAATTCGCATTGGAATTTGCCTTAGCGCATCACGTTTGCTGATTATTGTTGAACGATCACGAGTGCAGAATACATCACATCCAAGGCCAACAGCGTTACTGATTAGCTCACGATCTGCGCGTCCGGAAATCGCAGAAACAAACTTTGAATCCTTTAATCGTCTCGCAAAATCTGCAGCATATCTCCAGTCGTCGCCGTCGTGATAATCTACGAAGCAAGAGCCATAATCCAGAAGAGCGTCGCGCAAAATAGCGTCTTTCGTGTTTGCCAACTCCTCAAGAGTCTTTTTACACGCAAAAAGCATCCAGTTAGCTCGGGTACTTACTGCGCTTATGTGCATTAGCGCCTCAATATCATCAGCTAATGTAGCATCCACATTCTCTGGGAAGCCCTCGTGTTCGAAAATTGTCGCTCCATGCTCGACTAACGTTCCAATAACATTGGTATCCAAGAATATTTTGCGAGGAAGGCTCTCGTAAGGGAACAGAGCGCAATCCTCGCCGTGTTGCTGCGACGTATTATAAAGTTGATATTTCCCGGTTTGAGTATTTCGACGCTCAATAGTCAAAGCGCCTCACTCCCACTCGATCGTTCCCGGCGGCTTGCTCGTCACGTCATAAACGACGCGATTGACGCCTTTCACCTCGTTGATGATGCGGGTCGCGACCTGACCAAGAAACTTCATGTCGAAGGGATAGAAGTCGGCGGTCATGCCATCGACTGACGTGACCGCGCGCAGTCCGAGCACATGATCGTAGGTGCGGCCGTCGCCCATCACGCCCACCGTCTTAACCGGCAGGATCACGGCGAAAGCCTGCCAGATTTCATCGTACAAACCGGCCTTGCGGATTTCGTCGAGATAGATCGCGTCGGCCTGCCGCAGAATGTCGAGCGCCTCTTTCGTGACCGCGCCCGGACAGCGGATCGCAAGTCCCGGCCCCGGAAACGGATGGCGGCCGACAAACACATCCGGCAAGCCCAGTTCCTTGCCGAGCTTGCGCACCTCGTCCTTGAACAGTTCGCGCAGCGGCTCGACCAGCTTCATGTTCATGCGCGCGGGCAGCCCGCCGACATTGTGGTGCGACTTGATCGTGACCGAAGGCCCGCCGGTGAAGCTCACGCTCTCGATCACGTCGGGATAGAGCGTGCCCTGCGCGAGAAACTCCGCGCCGCCTATCTTCTTCGCTTCCGCCTCGAATACGTCGATGAACAGCTTGCCGATGATCTTGCGTTTCTGTTCGGGGTCGGTGACGCCCGAAAGTTCGCGCAAGAACGTATCGCTGGCATCCGCATGCACCAGCGGAATGTTGTAGTGGTTGCGGAACAGATCGACGACGGTCTTCGCTTCGTTCAGGCGCAGCAGGCCGTGATCCACGAACACGCAGGTCAACTGGTCGCCGATCGCTTCGTGGATGAGCAGCGCCGCGACGGACGAATCCACGCCGCCCGAAAGCCCGCAGATCACGCGGCCCTTCCCCACCTGTGCGCGGATGCGCTCGACCGCTTCCTCGCGGAACGCGCGCATCGACCAGTCGGCCCTCGCGCCTGCGACTTTCAGCACGAAGTTCTGCAAGATCTTCGCGCCGTCCGGCGTGTGATAGACTTCCGGGTGAAACTGCATCGCGTAGAAACGGCGCTTCTCGTCGCCGATGATCGCAATCGGGGAGTTCGGTGCCTTGCCGAGCACGCGAAAGCCTTTCGGCAGCACGGTCACGCGGTCGCCGTGGCTCATCCAGACCGGATATTTCCCGCCCTTCTGCCACACACCCGCAAACAGCGGCGCATCTTCCGTCACTTCCACTTCGGCGCGGCCGAATTCGCGATGATGCCCGCCCTCGACCTTGCCGCCGAGTTGCTGCGCCATGGTCTGCTCGCCGTAGCAAATGCCGAGCACGGGAAGACCGCTATCGAAAATCGCGGGGGGCGCGGAAGGCGCATTCGCATCCAGCACCGATGCCGGCCCGCCGCTCAGGATCACTGCCTTCGGGTTCATCTTCTTGAACGCCGCTTCCGCCGACTGGAACGGCACGATCTCGGAATAGACGCCCATCTCGCGCACGCGGCGCGCTATCAGCTGCGTCACCTGCGAGCCGAAATCGACGATCAGGATCTTGTCGTGGTCGGGGGTTTGGGCGGAGGAAGGCTTTGTCGCCGGGCTGGCAGTGCTGCTCATTTGGCTGCTCATGGCAAGGAAGTAAGGGAAGCCGGTGCGCCCCGCAAGCAAGGCGTTGCGGCGCTGGTATGCTTTCCAACAGCTTAAGCCCGGCCCACCGCCGGGCCGCCGCCTCTAACCCGATGTTAGGCCACGGCGGGCTAGAACCCGGCCATGAATTCCCCCTCCATCGTGCCCCCGATCCCGGACGCAGCGGCCCGCCGCGAAGCGCTGTTTCGCGAAACCCCGCGCGACATCGCGGAACGGATCGCGCTCGGCCTCGTCTGGGCGATGCATCCGAAGCGCGTTCGGGCAATCCCGGCGGTCGCCGGTGTCTGGCTGCGCGATCTGTTCGGCAGCCGCGGCCTGCCCGATCCACGCACGGCGGGCGAAGGCGGCATCGCCGGCATCGCGCACGATCTTTCCGTCAACACACTGCTCGCCGCTTACAAGCGCACGCTCTATCCGTGGGGTCATATCGGGCCGTTGAAATGGCTCTCCACCGATGAACGCTGCGTGCTGTTCTTCGACGAGTTGCATATTGCCAAGCGACTCCGCCGCCAGATGCGGCAGAACGAATACCGCGTGACCTTCGACACCGACTTCGAAGGCGTCATGCGTGCCTGCGCCGAACGCCGTCCGGGGCGCTGGCACTTGACATGGCTGCGCCCGAAGATCATGCGCGCCTTCGCGAACCTGTACGACGCGGGCCACGCCCATTCGTTCGAGGTCTGGAACAAGGACGGCGCGCTGGTCGGCGGCGGCTACGGCCTCGCGGTGAACGGCGTGTTCTTCACCGAGTCGCAGTTCTCGCGGGAGAGCAACACTTCGAAGATGGGCTTCACGCTCTTCAACTGGCATCTCGCGAAATGGGGCTTTGCGCTGAACGACGGCAAGGACCCGACGCCGACCATCGACGGTATGAACTTCCGCATGATCCCGCGCGCGCAACTTCAGGCAACGCTCGACCGCGGCAGCATGGAAACTTGCCGCGTTGGCCGCTGGCAATGCGAGACGGATTTAAAGTCGATTGCCGAGTGGAAGCCGGAGAAAGAAGCGGCTCCGATCTCCTGATATTGTCTCATGGTTCGAGACGCGATGCTTCGCATCGCTCCTCACCATGAGACTGCCCTAAAGCCTCATCCTGAGGAGCCGCGAAGCGGCGTCTCGAAGGATGAGGCGCAGCTACACTCTCTTAAGCACCGCAACGAAAAACCCGTCCGTCCCGGTGCGACGCGGAGTCATCTGGATGCCCTCGTCCGACAACTTCGCGGCGCGCGCAAAGATCATCGCGTTCTCGCCGAGCGCCTTCACCACTTCGTTCGGCGAAACGATTTCAAAAGATTCATTGCGTCCGGTGAAATTCCGAACCTGCTCGCCGTTCTCCGCGTCGAGGATCGAACAGGTAATATAAACCAGCCGTCCGCCCGGCTTCACGAAGCGCGCGGCTTCATCGAGCAACGCGGCCTGTTCCTTCACGCGGATTTCCAGCGCGCCGGGACGCGCGCGCCACTTCGCATCGGGATGACGCCGCCACACACCGCTGCCCGTGCACGGCGCATCGAGCAGCACCAGATCCATTTTCCCTTCAAGATCGGCCAGCACATCCTGCTCGCCCTTCGGCGAGCGCACCTGCACATTGCGCACGCCCGCGCGCGTGAGCCGTTCATGGATCGGCTTCAGGCGGCGCAGGTCGGAGTCATAGGCAAACAACTGCCCCTTGTTCTCCATCGCCGCCGCGAGCGCCAGCGTCTTGCCGCCCGCGCCTGCGCAAAGATCAAGCACCTGCTCGCCGCCTCGCGCGTTCGCGAACACGCTGGCGAGTTGCGAGCCTTCGTCCTGCACTTCGAAATCGCCCTTGAGAAACGACGGCTCGCTCGTCACCGGCGGCTGCCGCCCGTCGTCGCCGAGTTCGATGCGCAGGCCATGCGGCGACCAGCGCGACGGCGAAGGCTTCAGATGCGAAAGCTCCTTGGCCACGTTGTCGCGGTCGTCTTTCAGCGTATTCACGCGCAGGTCGAGCGGCGCGCGGCCCGCAAGCGCCATGCCTTCCTCCCAGCGCTCCTCGCCGAAACTTTTCGCGAGGTGCGGGTCGAGCCATTCCGGATAATCGCCCGCGATGTGCGGCGGCGCCGCACCAAGCGAGCCGTGTTCGAGGCGCTTCCGTTCGTCGTCGCTGAGCGCTTCCGGCGCGAAGCGCGAACCATCCGCGAGTTTCGCAATGTCGTCCGCGTTCATGCGCCGCGCCAGCCTGAGCGCGCCGAGCAAAAGGGCGCGCGGCGTTTCCGCACCCATCAGCCACGCCGAAGACGCGCGGCGGCGGAGCGCATCGAACATCAGTGCGCCGATGGCATTGCGGTCGCCGGAGCCGGCGAAGCGGTGCGTGCGCCCCCAGTCGCGCAGCACGTCGGCGGCGGGGCGCTTCTTCGATTCGATTTCGGTCAGGATTTCTATGGCGGCGGCGAGCCGCGCGGCGGGTGTCATGGCGCGGCTTATAGAGTGAAAGCGCCGCTTTCGATAGCCGCGAAAAACCGGTCCACGTCGAGCGCGAGCTTGCGGTCCACGATCTCCAGGTAATCGGCCCAATCCTCGTAGCGCGCGAGTTCGCTCTTGCCATCGGTGATGCCGCGCAGGCCGATCATGGGCACGCCGAAACGCTTCGCCGCGCGATAGACGGCATAGCTTTCCATATCGACCATATCGGCCTCGATTGCGTCATACATCGCGCCGGAGACGATGCTCGCGCCCGTCGCAATCGAGGCCGACGCGATGCCCGGTATCTGCTGCGCAATCGGAACCACCGCGGGTTCGTCGAGGAACGGCACGAGGCCGCGCGCGAAACCAAGCGGCGAACAATCCATGTCGCGGTAGCTCACGCTCGCAAGCTGATAGACTTCGGCATGTTCGAGATTTCGCGAACCCGCGGAGCCGAGCGAGAAAACGAGTTGCGGCAGCTCGCCCTGCGCACGCAGCGCGGCCAATGCTTCCGCGGTCACTGCCGCCGCCTCCACCGGCCCGACGCCGGTAATCAGCGGATGAATGCGCTTCCTGAGTTCAGGCCCGTATTCCTGCTCCGTCGCCATGACAAACAGGACCGGGATGCGGCCTTTCCGGATAACCTGCCAGCCGCCCATCGCTCAGATGCCGGTCAGGATCAGCACCGCAAAATAAATCCACATGATGAGAAGCGTCACCAGCGAAACGAGGTAAGCGAAGAAGCGGCGCGGGACACGGTTCGACGTAGTGTGGATGAACGCATGGAGAAAGCGCGCAGCCACGAACACCCACGACAGCACCACGAACACCAGGTCGGCCTTGCGCGTGATCAGCGCGAAGGCAACGAGAATGAAGAACAGGACCGGCAGTTCGTACTGGTTGTGATAGGCGTTCGAAATCTGCTTCGCCCGCGATGGCCAGCCTTCCTTGGTGAGCGCGACATCGCGGATGTGCACTTCTTTCGAGTACAGCGCGCGATTGCGCTCGTAGCCCATCCACATCGCAAGCGCGAACATCAACGCGATCTGCACGAAAACCGGAAGCAGGATCGTCGGCACGGTCATGACAGCACCTCAGGCGAGGATGAAACGAATGGCGAGGTAAACCCACATCACGATCAACGTGAGCGAGCCAGCGCGGAAAGCATTGCTGCGATACTTGCGCGTGTTCGATGTCGTGTGAACATAGGCCTGTACCGCGCGGCAAACGACAAATACCCACGCCAGCACGACGAAGATGATGTCCGCCTGCTTCGTGACGAAAGCCAAGATCACGGCGACGTAGAATAGGAGGGGCAGTTCGAGCGAGTTCGAATAGGCGTCGCTGAAGTGCGCGGCCTGCGGCGGCCACGGGTTCGCGCCGCGCACCAGCAGATCCTTCGGATCGACCTTCTTGTCCATCACCGCGCGGCGGCGCGTCAGCACCATGCCGATCATCAACACGAAAGTAATCGCCGCCATCGCGAATAGCGGCGCCAGAATGGTCTGCGTGCTCATGTGCGTGCTCAGTTGTTCAGTTGTTCGAGGTTCGGAAGGATGCCGGCGATGCAGGTGTCCGCGCCGCGCGCGCCCGGATAGACTTCGACAATTGTGAAGCGTACCCATTGCGGCTTCGCGGGACGCGGCAGCTTGATCTTGTGATCGTCCTTGGTGTCGGGGACGGTGACAACGGTGGCGAAGCCGTCGCTGGTCTGGATGCGCAACTGCCTCACGCGGGTATTATTCTTGAAAGTTTCTTCAGTCTTCGGATAGCCGTTCAGGAACGTGAACTCCTGCACGCGCACCGCGGGCTTGAAGCGGATCGTCACCGTTTCGCCGATGCCGTATCCGGTCACGCCCTCGCACCATGCCTTACCGCCCTCGCCCTCGATGAAATTCTCCGGGCCGTATTTGTTGTCGCCTTGCGGCGCGAGCAGCGAACTCACGCAGAATTGCGTCTCGGCGAACTGGCCCTTCTGCTCGGCGCAGGTTTCTTTCGGCTTGGGCTGTGCGTTGGCAGAAACGGCGAACGCGCAAAAAACGAGCAAGGCGATCAGACGAAGCGGCATGGAAGAATCCCAGAATTCGGCTGCGCCGTTGTAGTCTGGCGGCGCAAAGTTCGCGAGTCATTCCCATGTCACGTTCCACGGCCACCGATCCCGCCTTTACCGGCGAGCGTCCGCTGCTTCCCGTGCTGGCCGAATATCTCGAACAGGGTGAAAGCGTCCGCTGGGCCGCGCGGCCAAGTGCGCTTTCCTTGCTGCGGAGCAAATCGGCGCTGTGGCGGGTCGGCGTGCCATGGCTGGCGTTCTGGTTCGGCGTCTATCTGGCGGGGTGGCTGAGCTGGAACTGGTTCGCGCCGTTCGGGCTTGTCGGATTCGCGCTGATTGCCGCGCCCTTCATCATGTTGTTTGAAAGCGACCGGACGATTTACGCGATCACCAGCCGCCGCGCGCTGATCGTGCATAACGGCAAGCGGCACGAAGTGGTCAGCGTGCCGTTCCGCGACATGGATGCAAAGCTGGAAGTGCTGGAGACCGGCGGCGCTGCAGGTCATGTCTATTTCGCGTCCGGGCGATCCACGAAAATGCGCGACACGGATTACACCGGCAAGCTGGCGTTCCGCGATGTGGCAGATGCGCAGCGCGTTGCGAAGATTCTCGACGCAGCGAGAGAACGCTAAGGCCTACAAGCGCCCCGGATAATTCGGGCTTTCGCGCGTGATCGTCACGTCGTGGACGTGGCTCTCGCGCAGGCCCGCGCCGGAGATGCGCACGAAGTTCGCCTTTTCGCGAAACTCTTTCATGGTGGCGCCGCCGACGTAACCCATGGAAGCGCGCAGGCCGCCGACAAGCTGGTGCAGCACGGTTGCGAGCGGACCCTTGTACGGCACCTGCCCCTCGATGCCTTCCGGCACCAGCTTCAGCGTGTCCTTGATGTCCTGCTGGAAGTAGCGATCGGCCGAGCCGCGCGCCATCGCGCCGACCGAACCCATGCCGCGATACGCTTTGTAGGAACGGCCCTGATAGAGATAAACCTCGCCGGGGCTTTCCTCGGTGCCTGCAAGCAGGTTGCCGATCATCGCGCATTCCGCGCCGGCCGCGAGCGCCTTCGCGAGATCGCCGGAGAACTTCACGCCACCGTCGGCGATCACGGGCACGTCGGCTTTCTGCGCTTCGTTCGCCGCGTCGAGAATGGCGGTGAGTTGCGGCACGCCGACGCCCGCCACCACGCGCGTGGTGCAGATCGAACCCGGACCGATGCCGACCTTGATCGCATCCGCACCGGCGTCGATCAGCGCCTTGGTGCCTTCGGCAGTCGCGACGTTACCCGCCACCACCTGCACTGCGTTCGAAAGGCGCTTGATGCGTGCAACTGATTCCAGGACGCGGCGCGTGTGGCCATGCGCGGTATCCACAACGACCACATCGACGCCGGCATCGACCAGATGCTCCGTGCGCACGAACCCGTCGTCGCCGACAGTAGTCGCGGCGGCGACGCGCAGCCTGCCCTGATCGTCCTTGCAGGCATTCGGATTGGCGACCGCCTTCTCGATGTCCTTGACCGTGATAAGGCCGACGCAACGATAGTTCTCGTCAACGACCAGCAGCTTCTCGATGCGGAATTGATGCAGCAGCTTCTTGGCTTCGTCCTGCGTCACACCTTCGCGCACGGTGACGAGGCGGTCCTTGGTCATCAATTCGGAAACGCGCTGGCTGGTATTGGTCGCAAAACGCACGTCGCGATTGGTGAGGATGCCGACCAGCTTGCCGTTGGCCTTCTCGGTGACCGGCACGCCGGAGATCGAGTGCGCGCGCATCAGTTCAAGCGCCTCGGCGAGCGAGGCTTCGGGATGAATGGTGAGCGGGTTCACCACCATGCCGCTCTCGAACTTCTTCACGCGTCGCACATGCTCGGCCTGTTGATCGGGGGTCATGTTGCGGTGAAGGACGCCGATGCCACCGGCCTGCGCCATTGCAATCGCGAGACGGGCCTCGGTGATGGTGTCCATCGCAGCAGAGAGGATGGGAATGTTCAGCGAGACGGTGCGGGTGAGCCGCGTGCGGACGTCCACTTCGGACGGCAGCACATCGGAGAGACCCGGCTTCAGGAGAACGTCGTCGAAGGTAAGCGCTTCCTGCGCGAGCCCGTTGGTAAGACGGTTCATCGCCAACTCCTGTTCACCGGACTTGAGCCGGAAAGATGGCGAGGCCTTGCCGGCCGGAATCGCCATAAGGCGTGGGTTGGCGAGGGTCGTTAGCATGGCGGTTCCAAAACGCAAAGGTGCCGTCACGTCCCCAAGCCCTTGGAGCCTCGCAGTGCACAGGCTTTCGCCGGTATAGTGAAGAAAAGCCAATCCCGGAGGACGCCAAAATGACCGATCTCGTTCGCACCGCGCTGGAAGGCGGCGTGCTCTCAATCACCCTGAACCGCGCCGACAAGAAGAACGCCCTCAACAAGGCCATGTACGCCGCCGTGGTGCAGGCCATGCTCAAGGCCGAGGAAGACCCGGCCATCCGGGTCGTGCTGTTCCAGGCCGAGGGCGATTTCTTCACGTCCGGCAACGACATCGCGGATTTCACCGAGATCGCAATGGGCAAGGTCGAGCCGCGCGACGCCGCCGCCAGCCCGTTCCTGCTGGCGTTGGCCTCCGCCACCAAGCCGCTGGTTGCCGCGGTGCAGGGCCATGCGGTCGGCGTCGGAACCACGATGCTGCTCCACTGCGACATGGTGGTGGCCGCGGACGACGCGAAGCTCTCGGTGCCCTTCGTCAACCTCGCCCTCGTGCCGGAAGCCGCCTCCTCCATGCTGCTCCCGGCGCGCATCGGCTATGCGCGGGCATACAAGCTGTTCGCGCTCGGCGAGCCGCTGTTCGGCAAGGATGCGGCCGCGCTCGGCGTCGTTACCGAAGCGCTCCCAGCCGTGCAGGTGCGCGCCCGCGCGCTGGAACTGGCGAAGGCTTTGGCAACGCGCCCCGCAGGCGCGCTCAAGCTGACGAAGCAACTGATGCGCGATCCCGGCGTCATCAAATCGGTGATGGAGCGCGAAGGCGCGATGTTCAAGGACCGGCTGCGCTCGCCGGAAGCGCTGGAAGCGTTCCGCGCGTTTGCGGAGCGCAGAGCACCAGATTTCACGAAGGTGGCGTGATGTTTTTCAGCTGGGCCGCAAGAATCGTCGCAATTATTGTTCTCGTGCTCTCGATTCTGAAGTTTGGAGTCGCAATTTATGTCGCCCAAATTGATAATGCCGATGATCGCGCAAGAGCTACGATTATGTATCTAGGTAGCGGAACTACTGGCAGACACATCGACCGAGCAATTTACCAGATACTCATTGCAATCGCTTTAGGCACGCTTGCAGAGATTAGTTTCTCGCTGCGAGCCAATAGGAACAACTGATGCCGTCGAATTTCTCGAAAGTGACGTAAGGAAGTACGTATCGCCTAGTCATGCGCTTTCCTCCAGTCGGACGTTGCGTCTACTGTGGAAGCACAGATCAACTTTCAGACGAGCACATTGTACCTATTTCTTTGGGAGGCGACATTGTTCTCCCCAATTCGAGTTGCGAAAATTGCAGGCTTATTACAAGCAGATTCGAACAAGTTGTCGCTCGCGATATGCTGTGGCGAGCGCGCCTTAAATTGAAAATACCCGGCAATCGCAAACGAAAAAATAAGAAAAGAACTCACTGGCCGATGCTGACGATTGGCCCGGGCGACATTGAGCAAACCAAGAATATTCCGGTTGGTGACATTCCATTGGTGATGAGCATTGTTAAAATGCCACCGCCCGGAATCATCTCAGGCCGACCTCCGTCGGAGATTCCCACGTTGCAAATAAGGGTTGGCTCAAGCCCATCAGAAATTGCGAAATTTCAGAATGATTATCAAGCCACTCCTAGATTTGAGATGCAGCACAATCAACTTGAGTTTAATCAAACGCTCGCAAAAATCGGGCACTGCGCAGTCGCCGCTGTTGTTGGTTTGGATGGCTATGAGCCTCTTCTAATTCCCTTCATTAAGGGAGAAAGAACATATGAAAATAGCTACTATTATATCGGCGGAATCTCATCGGATGATGAAGTGCTAAAAGACAATCAGCTTATCGGCGTCACTACTGTCGAACATAACAACGAGAAATTTGTTGTAAGTCGTGTCACAATATTTGGAAAAGGTCTTCAGCCTACATACCTGGTTATCGTTGGACGAGTTACAGACCGAACTTTGGTTTCGAAGAGGTTGAATCTTGCCGCTCCACCCTAAAACTATGGATACCGGGGATCGCGACATTTCCTAGGCAACACTTTCTCGTTCGTGCTCAATCACTTCCCCGAATCCCGAAAAATCTTCATCCCCGCTCCTTCCCGCAGAAATAAAATCCGCGCCGTTCCGGTCCGAATACAGGGCATCGCGCAACGCGTGGCACGGTGAGGGCCGGAAGCGGTGGCCGCATCTTGTCTCTTACGCGAGAGGCGAAGTGCGGCGGCTGAAGTCGCATGTTCCCGGCGCGCCTGCCGCGCGTCACTGGGCATCGTTAGCCCGCAGCGGTGGATAGCAAGGTAAGTCCACCGGGGGTCATGCGAAGGAAAGCCGAGAACCATCGCGCGAAGTTTTTACTTGGCCCGATTGGCGCAAGTGCCAAGCGGGCTGGGACGCCGGAGATGCTTCCGGCCTTCGCGGTGACGACCTCGTCTGCGTTTTTTATTTCTTACGCAGGCGGCCGTGGGGATCGGAACATCCCCGGCGTCCCCGCCGCCTTTCAAATCGCACTGATGGAGCGCGAGAACGCGGAACGCTGTTTGAAATCCGGAGAGCTAGGATTTGCGTGCCGCCGGCCAGAACCACGCGGCCAGCATGACCGCGAGAAACAATCCCGCAAGCTGGCAAACGATAAAAACCGTCGCGCTCGACGGCGCTATACCCGCGAACGTATCGGATAGCGACCGCGCAATCGTGATCGCTGGATTGGCGAACGAAGTCGAGGACGTGAACCAGTAGGCGCCGGTGATGTAGAGCGCCACCGCCGCTGGAATCCGCGTCGCATCCCTGTCCTTCAAACCGAAGATCGTCAGCACAAGACCAAACGTTGCCACGGCCTCGCCAAGCGCCGTTCCAAACGCCACGCGGTTCGTTGTCGAGACCTGAAGAACCGGAAGATCGAACATCGCATGCGCCAGCGCCACGCCGAAGATCATTCCCGCGGTTTGCGAGACGATAAATAGTAAACAATTCCGCCAAGGCAGTTCGCCCTGCCCTGCGAACGCAATACTGACGGCAGGATTGAAATGCGCTCCCGACAACCGCGCAAACAACGATATGATAACAAAGAGGATACAGCCGGTAGCAATGGCGTTTGCGAGTAGCGCAATCGCGACATTGCCGCCGGAAAGATTTTGCGCGGCGATGCCGGAGCCGATTACGGTCGCGGCGAGAAAGGCGCTGCCGGTAAACTCCGCCGCAAGCGCGCGCAGCTTCACGTCGCACTCATTGCTTTTTCGGTCGCGCCCTCTTCGCGGCCGATCGCGCGCAGCCGCGCCTTCAGCGTCATCGTATCCAGCCCGCGAATGGGCAGCGCCGCGAACAGTTGGATGCGGCGATACAGCAGCCGATAGGCTTCCTGAAACGCGAGCGCGACTTCGAGTTCGCTTCCCTTCACCGCGGAAGGATCGGCCACGCCCCAATGCGCGGTCAGCGGTTTTCCCGGCCAGACCGGGCAAACCTCTCCCGCCGCGTCGTCGCAGACGGTGAAGATGAAGTCGATTTCGGGCGCGCCCGGCTTCGCGAATTCGTCCCACGATTTCGAGCGGAAGTTGCTCGTATCGTAGCCGAGCTTGTTCAGCAGATTGAGCGTATTCGGATTGATCGCGCCGCGCGGCTGGCTGCCCGCGCTGTAGGCCACGAATTTGCCGGCGCCGATCCTGTTCATGATCGCTTCCGCGATCACCGAGCGCGCCGAATTGTGCGTGCACAGAAACAATACGTTGTAAGGCTTATCCACGCAGACGCTCCGTTTTCCGCGCGGGCGCGCAGGTGGCGCCCGCAAATACTTCGCCGCAAATTTTCGGGCGGCCGCCGCAACAGCCCTTGGCGAGATAATTGACCAGACCGCGCAGGCCGGAAATGTCGGCGGAGTAGATCACTTCCCGTCCTGCCTTTTCGGAATCGACCAACCCTGCGCGTTCGAGAATGGCGAGGTGCGTGGACATGGTGTTGTGAGGCACCTTGCAGTGCCGCGCGACCTCGCCCGCGTTCCTCCCCTTCGGCGAGCAATTCACCAGATACCGGAACGCGGTCAGCCGCGTGTCCTGCGCCAGCGCGGAGAAACCTTCGATTACCGCTTTCTTGTCCATAATTCTCGACATATCGACTTATTACGACAGGCAGATGACTGCGACAAGTGTGGGTGGCACTTGGTTTCGTGACCGAGGCACCCCCACGCGAGGATGGCTTAAGACAAAATAAAACAGGCTTCGCGATGAAGCGAAGCCTGTCTGTTTTCCGCTCCGGTTCACGAAGCGAAGATTTCATCCATCCAGCCGACGCTTTCCTGTACGAGACGCAGGCGATTATTGACCTGCACATGTCCGTCCGCGCCGGAAGCGGCATCGAGCAGCACGAAACGCTTGCGCTCCGATAGAATGTCGCGGTGCCAGCCTCTCGCCTGCGCCGCGAACACCGGCGAGTCGCCGCCGCCAAGAACAGAAAGAAACGGCACGCTTACCAGCTTCGGGTCCGCATTCATCCCGGACGAAAGCTGCAGGAAATCCTGCGCCATCTTCGCTCCGATCTTCCAGAACGTAACCTGACGGCTGCGGGTCGCGGCTTGCGAAGGCGTTTGCTTCTCACTCATCGCCGACTGTGCCGAGAGAGAGAACAGTTGCGCCGGGCTTGGGAACGGCGTGCTCGCGATCACGGTTGCGAAACGCTTTTCGTAGCCGGCTGCGCGTGCCGCGAAGTATCCGCCGAGGCTCATGCCGATCATCGCAATGCGTCCCGGCTTCGCACCGAAGCGCTCGATCAGGAGATCGACGGTCGCAGAAACCGGCTTCTCGGCTTCCACTTCCCAATGCAAGCCTTCAGCCTGCGTGATGCCCTGCCCAGGCAGGTCGACGAGCGCGACCGAATAGCCGCGGTCGAAAAAGCTGCGGCCAACCGTCAGGAACAGATCTTCCATGCACGTGTCCGCACCGCCAACGACCAGCACGACCGGCGCCGACTTGTTCGGGTTCTGATAGAACACGCCCGGCAACTGCTTGCCCTTGTACGGCACCTGAAAGAACGACGCAGGCAATTCAAGTTCTGCCATCGCCGCGCCAAATGCGGCCTTGTGTTTCGCGAACAGCGACTTGAACACATCGGTCGGGCCAGCGAACTGCCAGGCAGAGCGGTAGCTTGCGAAGGCCTTGAGCCTCGTCTCGGCGGCCGCGCGCTTCCATCCGCGCACCTTCCACTCGTCTGCCTGCTTATTCAGGAGATCGCCGTAATTCGAGAAAGCCTGCACCCAACTATCGGCATCGCCGTCCTTGATCTGCGAAGCCACGTAGAACGCCTGTCCGATATCCAGCCCGCCGGTTGGTCCCCAGCCCAGCGCCGCCACGAAAAACAAATCCATATCCGGATCATCGAAGCGGTATTTGGTCCCCAGCCGCTGATCGGGGCGCTTTTCTTCTTTCGTCTGTGCATTAGCGGTGGCGGCAACCAGCGCAACGGCAGCAACACTCGCACTACTCAACAACATCGTCGTCTATTCATTTTCCCCTCCATTTCCCGCCGTCAGCCCGATTGCCGAACGCCGCTGACGCTGTAATATGAGCAATACTCATGTTTTAATACTCGCGTTTCCGGAGGCACCGAATGCCGAAAAAAAGCAAAGCAAATCAGGCTATTACTCGTCGAAAGCCGCAACAAAAACGCTCGCTGGAGAAGATCGAACTCATATTGGAAGCCGCCATGCGCCTCATCGAAAGAGCGGGAAGTGTGGAAGCCCTGACCACAAACGCGATCGCAGAGAAGGCCGGCGTGAGCATCGGCACGCTGTATCAGTACTTCGATGACAAGCAGGCCATTCTTAAAGAACTGATCGACCGCGAAATGGGCGGTCTTGGTGCGCGAGTGATGGAAGCAATCAAAACAGCGCCGCCCGATGTTCTCGGCGGACGGATTCCAGCGCTGGTAAGCGCCGTGCTGAGCAGCTACGGCGGCCGCCGGGACGTTCATCGAATTCTGCTGGAGTATTCACTCTCGCGCGGACCGGGCACGCGGCTCAACGCGCTCATTCAAATGATGACGGCGATGCTCGCGTCGCAGGGAGTTACTACCAAGAACGCGCCGATCAAAGTTCGGCAGGCAGATGCTTTCGTGCTGACCTATGCGTTTCACGGCGTGATGCGTGGCTTCATTGCTGGAGGAACCCACAACATCCAACGTCACGAAGTGGAAGAAGCGCTTACAAGAATGATGGTGAGCTTTGTAAAGTCGGCCGCGTGACCAAGGCTGCGGCTGCGGTGATGGCGGCATTTGCCGAGAATGCGGAATGCTGCTTGCTGTTTGAAAAACTATCGCGACAGAGCCGCGCGTTCAGGCACATGCATGGGCGGCGGAAACCAGCGGAGGAACTGCCCGGCTCCCGGCCTCTCGTCGTGAAGAAATTGTCCCGGTTCGCACAGCCACTGGCGAGGGGTAGAAAGAAGTCGCCCTGTTTCGATCCGGTCAAAATGCCGGATTCTTACGGCGCAAATCCCTAAGTTTGACGAGGCGGCTCAGAACAGCGTGTTGCTGCCGGAGAAATGATGCGCGTAGACCCAGATCATGAATCCGATCGCGATGTAGCCGATCACGTTGCAAATGCGGCGATAGCGCCTGCTCTCCTCCGCGAACGCGGCTTTGAACGAAGGCTCGGCAATGCTGTCGAGCGCTTCCGATCCATAGGACTGAACGAGGAGCGTGTATTTTTCTGCGAGCGTATAGAGGCCGGGGAATTGCCGGTGCAGCTTTCGCGCGTAATAGAGCGCGCTGGCAAACGTCTGCACCAGAATTACGGAGAACAGCGCAAGCAACTGGATGCCACCATGTTGCCAGCCGCGTTGCGCCCAGAACACCAGCCAGATCAGCAGGCCAGCCGTTGCGAGCGCGATCAGGATTTGCCCCGGAATGAGGTAGCTCTTGCGCGGAACGGTGGGTATCTGGGCTTGCATGCGCAAACCCTAGCGCCGTCCCCCGTTACACAGAAATCACGCCCGCGAGAGGCTAATCACACGGGCGCGACCTGAGTTCCGCCGGGAGTTCCGCTGTAAGGCGTGGCTTACGGCTGCCAGCCCGGCGGAGGGCCATGGCGCTTCACGGCATCCACCATCTCCTGATGGCGGCGGGAATCGTTGCGGACCGCGATGGCGACGATGGCGATGGCCGAAGGGATCAGCCAGACCGCCGGCGAGAAGAAGCCGAAGAAGAAGCAGATTGGCCAGATGACCGCCGTAAAGATCGCGGCAAAAGGCTGCCCGTTGAACAGGAGCGCCAGCGGCGGAAGGAAAAATGCGATCACATAGATCATCTAAGGGAGCCTCCTCTGCCCCGCGCTAACACATAGGGGGTACTGACGGTTCCGCAAGGCAGCATCACGCAAGCGGGGATGACGCAGCCACCAAGCAAGGCTATCCCTTGCCGCCGGAATCGCCCCACCCATGCGCCGCCAGATCCTCGTTCCGCTGATCGTCGCCACCGCGCTCTTCATGGAGAACGTGGACGCGACCGTGATCGCCACCGCGCTCCCCGCCATCTCGCGCGACCTGCAGGTGGACCCCATCGCGCTGAAGCTGGCGCTGACCTCCTACCTGCTCTCGCTCGCGGTGTTCATCCCCATTTCCGGCTGGATGGCGGACAAGTTCGGCGCGCGCACGGTGTTCCGCGCGGCTATCGTGGTCTTCACGCTCGGTTCGCTGGCTTGTGGCTTCGCGGCCGGCCTGCCCGACCTGGTGCTGTACCGGGTCATTCAGGGCATGGGCGGCGCGATGATGACGCCGGTCGGGCGGCTGGTGATCCTGCGCCTGATCCCGAAGCACGAACTGGTTTCCGCGCTGGCATGGCTCGTGGTGCCTGCGCTGATCGGGCCGATGGTAGGCCCGCCGCTCGGCGGCTTCATCGCCACCTATTTCCACTGGCGCTGGATTTTCTGGATCAACATTCCCATCGGCATCATCGGCTTCTGGCTTGCGACGAAATACATCGAGGATATCCGCGAGGACAACGTGCCGCCGCTGGACGTCAAAGGCTTCATCCTGTCGGGACTTGGTTTGTCGGGCCTCGCCTTCGGGCTGACCACGGTGGGACAGGAGCTGCTGCCGGTGTGGTTTTCGCTGAGCCTTTTGTTCGGCGGCGCGGTCATCATGTATTTCTATGTGCGCCATGCGAGGAACGCGCCCGCTCCTGTCCTCGATCTGAAGTTGCTTTCGGTGCCGACGTTCCGGGCCAGCGTAGTCGGCGGGTCGCTGTTCCGCATCGGCATCGGCGCGATCCCCTTCCTGTTGCCCTTGATGTTCCAGATCGGATTCGGGTTCTCGCCGCTGCAATCCGGTTTGCTTACCTTCGCGGGCGCTGCGGGCGCTATTCTAATGCGCGCGAGCGCCGCGCCGGTGTTGCGGCGCTTCGGCATCAAGCGCGTGCTGCTGGTCAATACCGTGATCGCGTCGGCCTTCATCGCGTCGAGCGCGCTGTTCACGCCGACAACGCCATTCGCCGTCATCATCGCGGTTTTGCTGTTCGGCGGTTTCTTCCGCTCGCTGCAATTCACGAGCCTGAACTCGCTCGCCTTCGCCGACATCGGCTCCAGCACCATGAGTCAGGCAACCAGTTTCACCAGCGTCGCGCAGCAAATTTCGGTTTCGGCGGGTGTCGCGGTCGGGGCCATCGTGCTGGAATCGATGCGGCTCTGGCGCGGCACGAACGAAATCCTTGCAAGCGATTTCGTGCCTGCGTTCCTCGTCGTTGCGGCGATTTCATGCACGGCGATCTTCGCGCTGCTAAGGTTGCCGATGGATGCGGGCGCGTCGCTCGTCGCCGCGCCGCCGCCCGCCGCGGAAGACAGCGAGCGCGGGCCGCAGGTCTGATTATTTCTTATTCCGATTACTTCGCGCCGCGAAAGCCGGTCGCCAGCACGTAAAGTTCGGCGGAGTCTTTCCGGCTTGCAGGCGGCTTGATGTGCTTCACGCTTGCGAAGTCGCGCTTCAGCATCGTGAGCAGATCGCCTTCGGTGCCGCCTTGTAAAACCTTCGCAAGAAATGCGCCTCCCGGCGCCAGCACTTCCTTGGCGAACTCCGCCGCGGCCTCGACCAATGCGATGATCTTCAGGTGATCGGTCTTGCGGTGACCAGTCGTATTCGCGGCCATGTCGGAGAGCACGAGATCGGCTTCGCCGCCGAGCATTTCCTTCAAGCGATCCGGCGCGTCCTCATCAAGAAAATCGAGCTGCGCGAATTCAACTCCCGCAATCGGCTCGATGTCGAGAAGGTCGATGGCGACGACCTTGCCTTTCCCATCGGCGCTTCCCGTCTTCTCCGCCGCGATCTGCGCCCAGCCACCGGGCGCCGCGCCGAGATCGACCACGCGCAATCCGCGCTTCAGGAGCTTGTGCTTCTCGTCGATCTCAAGAAGTTTGTATGCAGCGCGCGAGCGGAAGCCTTCCGCGCGCGCCTTTCGCACATAAGGATCGTTGAGTTGGCGCTCCAGCCAGCCGCGCGAGGAATGAGAACGGCCGCTGCGTGCGCGCACGCGAATGCGGCCCCGGTCCGGCGTCTTCTCGCGGGTCATGCGCGGCTCCATACGCCGTCGGCGCGCATCAGTTCGACCAGCATCCCTTCGCGCAGGCCGCGGTCGGCCACGCGCAGGCGTTCACACGGAAACACGCGCCGGATCGCTTCGAGGATCGCGCAACCCGCGAGCACAAGGTCCGCGCGCTGCACGCCTATGCAGGGATTATCGACACGCTCCTGATAAGTCGTCGCGCAAAGACGCCGCATCACCACCGTCACTTCCGATTCAGTCATCCACATACCATCGACGCGGCGGCGATCGTAGCGCGGCAGGTCGAGATGCAGGCCGGCAAGCGTGGTCACGGTGCCGGACGTGCCGAGGAGATAAAGGCCGTCGCGCGAAACGTCGCCCGCGCTTGCCTTGAAGCGCTCGACCAAGGGCATCACTTCTTCGACCATCGCCTCGAATACTTCCGGCGGCACCGTTTCGCCGCCATGTCTTTCGGCCAGCGTCACCACGCCGAGCTGTAACGAATCCCACGCCCGCACCGGCGCGACCGGCGGGCCGCCATCCAGATCGTCCGCCTTGCCGAGCCATGCCAGTTCCGACGAGCCGCCGCCGATGTCGAACAGGATCGCACCGGAAGCATGGCGGTCGAGTAGCGGCGCGCAGGAATTGGCGGCAAGCTTCGCTTCCGTTTCGCGGTTGACGATTTCGAGCGACAGCCCGGTTTCCCGTTGCACGCGATTCAGAAATTCCTGGCCGTTCACGGCAGCGCGACAGGCTTCGGTGGCAATGAGGCGCGTACGGGTGACATTGCGGACAGAGAGCTTCGCGGCGCAAATCTTCAGCGCGGCAATCGCGCGTTCGATTGCCGGCGCCGCGAGCGTGCCAGTGCGCGACAGCCCTTCGCCGAGCCGCACGATCCTCGAAAACGCATCGACCACGCGAAAGGAATCGCCGGTCGGCTGCGCAATCAGCAGGCGGCAGTTGTTGGTGCCGAGATCGAGCGCGCCATAAAACGCATCGCGCCGCGGCTGGATTTGCGCGGAACGTCTGCGGCCGCGTCTGCGGCGGCGCCTGCGGCCGGATTTCGCCGGCTGTTGCGGTCCGGGCGCGCTTTCGCGCGGCTGGTCCGCCATGACTGGCCTTTCCCCGCCATGCCGGAGCGCGCGAACGCGCTCGACGGCAAGAAGCGGTATCCGAATTATACGTTGCCGCCAGTCTACGGCACGACGCGCGGGCCGCGCAAATCACGTCCGCGCAACTGCAATGCGGTATAAATTTACGCCGTCGGATGACGCGGCGGAACGAAATCCTTGAACTCCGGAAATGTCTTCCAGACCGGCTCCTCGGGGATCACACCCGCCACCGGCGTATACTTGGAAGGCGCTTCCAGCTTCATCGCCGGAATGTAGCGCGGGCAATTGGGGAAGATCGCCGTGGCGCTGACGCGGACGATCAACTGCGCTCCGGCAGTATGAGTGAGCAAAGGATCGTCGCGCTTGACGGAGGCCGTGCCGTTTACCCGCAGCCGCCGCGGCTTCTCAAGGTCGATGAACAGCAACGCGATATTCGGATTGGCGTCGATGTTGCCGAGGCTCTTGAACATGCCGTTGCCGTCGTAGTCGGGAAATACCAGTTCGTTCTTCCCGGTCACGCGCACGAAGCCACGGGGGCCACCCTTGAACGAGCAATCGGGCCTGCCCTCCGCATCGGCGGTGGCGATGAAAAACATGAACACGCTTTCGATATACGAACGGTCGTCGTCGCTGAATTCAGTGCGTACGAGTTCTTCCAGCCGGTCTGCAATGCCCCGGCTGCCGAAACGATCCTGCAATGCGCGATTGGCTTCGTGGTAAAGGATTGAGTCAGACATGGCTGCCCCCGCTCCAAGCCTGCACCCTTATAGCGCATCGGAATGGAGCGGGCTATCAGCCGTTTCGATTGGCTAGATAATGATCGGACCCGCGGTAAGCGCCCGCAGCAAATAGAGAATACCGATAATGATGACGATGATACGGATGATCTGCTTCGCGCGCCCGTCTACCGGAAGCATGTTCACGAGATAAAGGACCAGAATAACGATCAGGAATGTAACGAGAATGTTGATCAGCAACGCCATCGGCGAACTCCCAGCTTAATGCGGCGCGCAAGATCGCGCCCCCGCTCCGGAACAAGAACGTTCGATGCGCGTCATTGGTTCCAGCATGGCGAAGGGATGACGGATGTGAATGACCAGTAATCCTAAGCCGGCCCGTCAAAGGCGCTTCCCCGAAAAACGCCGTCTATCCGGTAATGCCGTCCAGAACCATTAACCGGAACGGCCTCTTTTCCTCCCGGCTTGCCTGCGCCACGATACAAGCCGATACCGTCTGCACTGCCCTCACCGGACCCCCGTTCATGGACGACCATACCGCCGAAGACGATCTTGGGATCATTTCGCAGGGCACGGGCATGCGCACGAAGCTGGCGCAAATCGCCGTCATTGGAATCTTCGTGATCCTGGCCGCCGCGATCCTGAGCTATGCGCGCGGCATCTTTCTTCCCGTCGTGCTGGCGCTTGTCATCGGGACCATTCTCGGCCCGATCACCAACCTCGCAAAACGCGCGAACATTCCGCATACGGCCAGTGCCGCGCTGCTGGTGCTCGGCACGGTCGGCTTGCTGTCCTGGGCTGTCGTGCTGCTGGCCGATCCGGTACGCGACTGGATCGCGCGTGCGCCTGAGATCGGCGCGAACCTTCGCGAAAAGCTCACCATCTTCGATACGCCGCTCGAAGCGCTGAACCGCCTGCGCGAGTCTTTCGGCGCGCAGCCCACGCAAGGCCCGAAGGGACTGGCGCTCGACCTCAACATGAGCCTGCTGCAACCGGCATTTTCAGCGCTGACCCCCGCGGTCGGGCAGCTTTTGATATTTTTCGGCACGCTGTTTTTCTTTCTCGCGCATCGCAACCGGCTGAAAGAATCGATCATCCGTTTCGGTGCAAACCGGGACTCGCGCCGCCGCGTGCTGCGTATCTGGAACGAGGTGGAAACCAGCCTCGCCGCCTACATAGCAACGGTTGCCGCGATCAACTTCACTGTCGGCGTCATCGTCGCCATCGTCTGCGCGGTGATCGGGCTGCCCAGTCCGCTGGTCTGGGGCGTGCTCGCATTCCTGCTTAACTTCGTGCCGTATATCGGCCCCGCCACCATGATCGTGACACTGCTCGGCGTCGGGCTGGTGTCGTTCCCATCCTTCTATCAGGCGCTGGTGGCACCACTGGTTTTCATCGGCCTGTCCACCATCGAAGGACAGTTCGTGACGCCGACCATTCTCGGTGCGCGGCTGACGCTGAACCCGCTTTTCATCTTCCTCTCCATCGCCTTCTGGGCATGGCTCTGGGGACCATTCGGCGCACTGCTGGCGGTGCCCCTTCTCATCGTGGCGATGGTGGTGCTCAACCAGTTCGCCCCGAAAGACGAAATGAAGCTGCCCGGCTGAGGGAACTTTTCGCGGCTCCCGCGGTTTAGCTCTCGATCATTCCATCCAGCAGGACGCGGCGGGGTAATGCCTCGCGCGCATGACGAGGGCTTTTCTCATGGCGACAGTGCAACCTTCCACGAACGGCTCGCACACCAAGGAAACTCTGGACCGCGAGATGCAGGGACTGAAAGACGATCTCAGCAAGCTGACCGCGCAGGTTTCGGATCTGCTTTCCAACTCCGGCTCCGCTGCATGGCGGCGCGCCAAACGCGCGGCCGACGGCGTAATCGCCGATGCCAGCGGTAAGGGTCAGGAAGCGGTCGACGCGGTGCGCGACGTGACCACGACGGTCGGCGATGCGCTGGAAGATGCCGTCTACAAGCGTCCTGTGACTACGCTCGCTATGGCGGCTGGCATCGGCTTCCTGATTGGCGCGATCTGGCGGCGATAAACGACACGATTTCCGAAGGCGCAGATTTCGGGAGGGCATCCGTGTTTTCCGGATTGATCGAAGACTTCAAGACTCGGCTCGACCTGACCCTGCACGCCATGATCGCCGGTGCGATCATGGCGTTCGCGGGGGTGGCTGCCTTCGTATGCGGCCTTGTCGTCCTGTTCCTGTGGACGATGCAGACCTACGGAGTCATGCAGGCGTGGGGCGCTATTGCAGCCGTACTCGGCGTAATCGCTTTCATCGCGCTGCTGTTTCTGCTGTCCGCTTCGCGGAAGCGCCGCCGCCTCGCGCTGGTGGAAAAAGCCGAACGCGAAAAGAAGGAGCGCGCGCAGCCGGACTGGTGGCAGGACCCCGCCACGCTGCTCACCGCATTTCAGGTGGCGCGCACCATCGGCTTCAAGCGGATGCTTCCGCTGCTTGCAATCGGCGCGGCGGCCATCGGCTTCCTCGCTACCCGCGAAGGAGCCACGGAAGAAAAGCCCGACCTTCAGCCTGCCGAATAGCAAAGCCGTATCCCCATACGCCCGCCCACGGCGCGGTTGCCCCCGGCAAAAGCCTCGGCTAGAACAACGGCGCGCTGCTTCGCGGGCCGTGGCCGATGTGAAAAAGCGTAAGCTTTTCAGGCACTTCGCTTGAAGCACCGTTGGGGGATAGTTCAACGGTAGAACTGCGGACTCTGACTCCGTCAATCTAGGTTCGAATCCTAGTCCCCCAGCCAAATCTCACTTTTCGTCGATCTGGCCTTCTCGCCCGCCTCGACGCGGGCAGCGGCAGTTGCCGTTTCCGCAAGCATGTCAAACGGTTGGCGGAAAGTGGCGACCACTTCGCCATCCTCCCAGGTGCAGTTCGATAGCAGGAAATTGAGCAGGCGGCGTTTTTCGCGTGGCTTTTGCTTTGCGAACAGCCTTTGCGCGTTGCGGGCGAGTTCGAGAAGCGCGACGCCTTCGTCCAGATAGGATTTATCGGCGTTCTGGTGGCGTTCGATCTCGCGCTGGCAGCGCGCCTGCTCCTCGCGCCACTGGTTCGACATTCGATCGTAAAAGGCCGTGTCCACCAGCCCGTCGAGCTTATCGACATACATGGCATGAATGCGCTCATCGAGCCGCTTGTATTCGGCCTGATGCCGCCTGATAGCCTCCTCATGCTCGCGGCGCTCGTCGGCGTGGCTCGCGTGCAATGCCTCTTGCACCCATTCCAGCACCTCGTCGTCGAACCGCAGCCGCCCGAGCAATTCTGTGAACTGCGCTTCGAGCGCTTCCTCGCGCACATGCTTGCGGCGGCAGGAGGCCGGGTTGCCCTGGCACTTATCCGCATAGCCGGTGCAATGATAATAGACGTAGCGCTGCTTCTTGATCTCGCCGACCACAGCGCAGCCGCAAGCATGGCAGGCGATCAGGCCCGAGAAGGCGAAGTCATGCCGGCCGCGCTTGGCCTTCCTGGCGAAGCGGCCGTCGAGCACGCCCTGCACGCGCTCCCATAGTTCGACCGGCACCAGCGCCTCGTGCTTGCCCTGAATGAGCTTGCCGTTCCATTCGAACCAGCCGGTATAAAGCCGGTTGCGCAGGATGGTGTGAACCGTGCTCACCGGCACCTTGGCGCCGCTCTTGGGATAGGTGAGGCCCGCCGCGTGCGCCTTGCCGGCCGCTTCCTTCAGCGAAATGTCGCCGCGCGCGTACCATTCGAACAGCTTGCCGATGAGCGGTGCGATCGCGGGATCGGTGGCGATGATCTTCTTGCCGTCCGGGCCGGTGACGTTGCGATAGCCGAGCGGAGTCTTGGTCGGCCAGATGCCCTGTTCGGCCTTCTCCTGCATACCCTTGCGGGCTTCCTCGGACAGGTTGTCGATGTAGTTCTTCGCCATCAGCACCTTGATGCCGTGCATGAACTTTTCCGAGGACCGCGACTCGCGAGACAGCACCACGCCTTCCTTTGGAAAGTGCATTTCCACGTCGAGTTCATCGACCGTCACCCAGTCTTTGAGGTTGCGATAAAGCCGGTCGGTCTTTTCGACCAGCATCACGCGGACGGACGGGTGCGCCTTCAGATAGGCGACCATCTCGCCGAAGGCGGCGCGGCCGGTCTGCTTCGCGGTTTCAACGTCGATGTATTCCTGCGCCACCGCGAAGCCGTTCGTCGCCGCGTATTCCTTGAGCAGCTTCAACTGCGCCGGGATCGAGAAGCCTTCCTTCTCCTGTTCCTTGGAGGAGACGCGGGCATAGATCACCGCCTGCTTGCGGGCGGGATCGGCGGCAGGTGCGGTTTTCGCGGCTCTTTTCATGTCGTTTAGTGTAACCTAAACACAATCGGATCGCAAGCATTCAGCGTGGTGGAATCATTGCGCCCTTGGCCGCACGGATCAAGCCGGGAACCGGACCGATCGCGAAGCTGTCCCGACTATCGCAAGGCCCGAAGGGCGTTCAGTATCACGGCCACGTCGATCGCTTCCTGAAAAAGAGCGCCCTGCACGGGCGGCAAATAGCCGAACGCCGCGACGATCATACCTGCGATGGAAAGCCCCAAGCCAATGAACACGCTTTGAAGGGCGATGGCGCGCGTTCGCCGGGCAATATTGAGCGCCGTGGCGAGCGGATAGAGTTCATCCACCAGAAGCACGACGCTTGCGGCTTCGGAAGACGCAGCCGCGCCGCGCGCGCCCAAGGCAACGCCAACCTCGGCGGTGGCAAGCGCTGGCGCATCGTTGACGCCGTCGCCCACCATCATGACGGGCCGCGTTGCCGCTTCGCGACGGACCGCGATCACTTTGCCTTCCGGTGTCAGATCACCAAGGATTTCGTCAACGCCAAGGGACCGACCGACCGTTTGGGCGATGCGGTCCATATCCCCTGACGCCAGCACGATCCGCTCAATTCCCGCCGCCCGGAGCGCATCGAGCGTAGCGCGCGCATCCTCGCGCAACTGATCCTGAAGCAGGATGACGCCCGCGACCGCGCCATCGACGGCCACCGCCACGAACTGCACGCCGTCATGATCCTCCATCTCATGGAGCATCGCATGGGCGCTGGTGCTTCGATTGCGCACATAGGTGTCGCCACCAATCGCGACGCGCCGCCCGCCCACCGTTCCCTCGATGCCCTTGCCGGGAAGTTCGGCGATGTTCGAGGGGGGCAGAAGCGTAAGGCCGGCGTCGGTCGCCGCCTGAATGAGCGATGTCGCCATGACGTGCGCCGACGCCTGATCGAGGCTCGCGGCGAGGCCGAGCACGTCATGCTCGGTGAACCCTTCGCCCGTTCTGATGTTGGTGATCGTGGGGCGCCCCTGTGTCACCGTTCCCGTCTTGTCCAGGATCGCCGTTCGCACATGCGCCAGCGCTTCAAGGGCAGCGCCATCCTTCACCAGCGCTCCCAATTTCGCGGTTCGTGAAATTCCCGAGATGATGGCGACGGGGACGGCAAGGATCAGCGGGCATGGCGTCGCGACGACGAGCACGGCCAAGGCGCGGATCGGATCATCGCTGAGGAGCCATGCGGCACCCGCCAGCGACACCGTGAGCGCCAGGAACCACATCGCGTAGCGATCGGCGAGCCGCGCCATCGGCGACTTGCTGGCTTGCGCCGCCTCGACGAGGCGAACGATCCCCGCATACGTGCTTTCGGCGGCGGGTCGGCTGGCGATCAGGTCGAAGGCGGCGCCAACAAGCGTAGAGCCGCTCATCACTTCGCCGCCGGGCGAAAGGCTCTTGGGGATCGACTCGCCGGTCAGCGCCGAAAGATCGAGCACCGCGACGCCACCGGCGACGTGGCCATCCACCGGAACGACATCGCCCTGCCGGACCAGCAGCCGGTCGCCCTGGCGAATGTTCGCGATCGGCACTTCTTCGAGGGTATGGTCGCGATAGCGCATGGCGGTGAAGGCGACGCGGCCAAGCAGAGCCGTCATTTCGCGGCGCGCCCGTCCTTCCGCGAAGGATTCGAGCAACTGGCCGCCCGCATACATCAACGCGACGACGTTGCCGGCGAGGCTTTCCCCGAAGACGAGTGCCGCAGACATCGACAGCGCCGCAACGACATCGAGCCCGACATCGCCGCGGCGCAACGATGCGATGATCTGGCCGAACAGGGCGAGCAGAACCGGAAGGGTCCCGAGCGTCCAGGCGAGATGGGATGATCGGGCTTCGCCACGCCACCAGAACCAGCCGCCGAGCGCGAGGCCGAGCAGCGCGATTCCGACGAGCACGCGCGGCGCAAAGCGCCGATAGGCCACTCCAAGGGTCAATCGTGGCTGAACGCGCTCTGCATCTGTTGCTCGGGTCTCCGCCACCTCAGTTCAACATCCAGATCGAGCCGTTCAGCAGCGAGGCGAACGCCACCCAGGCGGCGTAGGGCACGAACAACCACGCCGCTCCGCGATCCAGCCGCCACGCGGCGGCGATGAAGGCGAGAATGGCGGCGAGCATCAGCAGGATGACGACGAGCGCGAGCCCGAGTTGGTGAGCGCCGAAGAACACCGGCGTCCACAGGAAGTTCAGCGCCATCTGCGCCCACCACAGCTTCATCGGCCAGCCGGAACGGTCGCGCTGCCAGACACGCCAGCCGGCGATGGCGATAAGGACATAGAGCACCGTCCACACCGGCCCGAACAGCCAGGCGGGCGGGTTGAAGGACGGCTTGACGAGCCCGGCATACCAGCCGCCCGGCACGGTCAGCCCGCCGAGCGCGAGGCCGCCGCCGAGCACGAGTACGAGGAACAGGATCAGCGAGACATAGCGGTTCATGGCCTGGGGTTTCCTTCCATCATTCCGCCGCCTCCAATTCGCGATCCTCGGCCGGCGCCAGCGCCTCGGCGAGCAGCGCGTCGAGCAGGCGGCGGCTTGTGGCGGCGGTGGCGGTGAGGCTCGCTTCGAGCCGGCCGCACAGACCCATCAGTTCATCGACCTTGGCGACGATGCGGTGCTGTTCGGCAAGCGGCGGGAGAGGAAAGGGCGAATGGGCGAAATACTCGGTTGGCACGCGCTTCTGGCCGGCCGTGCCCGTCATCTTCGGGATGCCGGCTTCGATGAAATGCGGGCTCTTGAGGAACAGCAGAATGTAATCCTGATCGACGAACAGCGGGCGGACAATATGCAACTCGGTCGTGCCGGCGCCGATTCCGCCAGTCAGCTTTCGGAACACGGTCGATTTGCCGTTCTCGAAGCACGGCGTGATCTTGGCCAGGCCAACGTCACCCTCGGTAAAGTGTGTGTATCCCTTTTTGATCTCGCCCCATCGGCGAACCTCGTGCTGGTTCGCCGCACCGTACTCGACAGCGATCAGCGGCATAGGCACGAAGGAAGCTTCGAGCGTATCGGGCGCTTCGTTGCGTGGGCTCAAAATTCCGATCTCGGCAAGCTGCGACCAACGCCAATTCGACGGGATCGCGAACGGTGCTTCCGATTGAGCCGGGATCGCTTTTTGCTTCCTGATCTCCCCCGCCTTGACCAGCCGCGCCTTTTCCTTCGCGATCCGCTTCAGCAATTCCGCCGCCGGCTCGTCGTTCGCGTCCTGCGGCACCAGCTTCCCCCGCACGGCAAGGTTGAGGATTGTTTGGCGCAGGCGCTTGATCTGGTCGGGGCGCGTGGTGAGGGCGGGCAGCGCGTCGAGGGCGAAGCGGGCGTCGTCTTGGAATGTTTCGGGATCGGGAGCGTTGAGGCTGGCGAGGCTCGCCGCCGCCAGCCGGTCGCGCGTTGCCTCGCGGTCCACCCGCGCCGCCTCCAGTCGGTCGCACAGGCCCATCAATTCATCGACCTTGGCGACGATGCGGTGTTGCTCGGCGAGGGGTGGAAGAGGAAATGGCGTCCAAACAATTTTCACTTTCGAAATGTTTGGTTGTGCACCGCCTTCGCTCGCCGAATGGAATTGCTTGCGCTGTGACAGCAGAAACAAAAACAGGAACTGATTGGATATGCCCTCAAATGGGGTGCAGCCGCAAACCGCCTGATTTGTGACGGCAATTTCGGCCAAAATGGCTACCTTGCCTATTGTTGCGCCATACATCGCGATTAGCACGTCGCCGGGATTGTTTATGCGAAATGATCCCTTTTCAATCGCAAGCGGAGTGACAGTTTCCTCGGAGCCAGCCAAGGCCCGCTTGTCGTTCAGTTCGCCAGATTTCAGCCAGGTGATGCCACCACCATAGAAATCCAAATTGTCCCGCGGTGGCGTAGAGCCAGAACCCCAATCAGCGATTGATCCGAGGCGGGTCCATTTCCAGTTCGAAGGGATTAAATATGGTGCGTCTGCGGGGCCAACGGGGCCAACTTCTAGTCTTCGCGCTTCGCCGGTCTTAACGAGCCGCGCCTTTTCCTTCGCGATCCGCTTCAGCAGTTCCGACGCCGGTTCGTCGCCCGCGTCCTGCGGCACGAGCTTGCCGCGCACGGCCAGATCGAGAATGAAACGGCGCAGCCTCGCAATCGCGTCGGGCGCGTCGGCGATCTGCTCGTAATGCGCCAGCAGGCGTTCGGCATTCATCGGGCCAGCGCCTCGGCGAGGATCGCCTTCAACTGATCGCGATAGGTGGCCGTCTCCTTTTCCGCGCGTGCGAGGTCTTTCAGCAGCGTTTCCGGGTCGCCGTGATCGTCCGCCACCGCGTGCGGGTTCTTGATGTCGAGATTGTAGCCGCGCGCCTTCACATCCTCGGCCTTGACGCGCCACGCCTGCGGCGTCTCCTCGCGGCCAATCCGATCCTTGCCGCCCCACCACTCGATGCAGCCCTGAAAATGCTCCAGCCGGATCGGCCTGGTCATCGAATAGGCTTTCTGGCCCTCGGGCACGCGGTGCTCATAGAACCAGATGTCGCGCGTCGGCGTGCCCTTCTCGAAGAACAGCAGGTTGGTGCCGATCGAGGCATAGGGCTTGAACACCGAATTGGGCAAACGAACGATGGTGTGGAGGTTGCACTCCTCCATCAGATGTTCCTTGAGCCGCGTCTTGACGCCCTCGCCGAACAGCGTGCCGTCCGGCAGCACCACGGCGGCGCGGCCATCGGTCTTGAGCAGCCGCACGATCAGCGCCAGGAACAAGTCGGCGGTTTCCTTGGTGCGGAAGGTCGGAAAATTGTTCTCGATGCCGTCCTCCTCCTTGCCGCCGAAGGGCGGATTGGTGACGACGATATCGACGCGTTCGTCCTTGCTCCACGAAATCAGCGGCCGGGCCAGCGTGTTGTCGTGCTTGACGAAGCTCGGGTCCTCGATGCCGTGCAACAGCATGTTGGTGACGCACAGCATGTGCGGAAGCTGCTTCTTCTCCACCGCGCGCAGGCTCGCCTGCATGGTCTCGCGCTGCTTCGGCGTGCGGACATAGCCCTTGGCTTCCATGTGGCGGATGGCGCAGGTGAGAAACCCGCCCGTGCCGCAGGCGGGATCGAACAGGATTTCGCCGGGATGCGGATCGATGCGATCGACCATGAAGGCGGTCACGGCGCGCGGCGTATAGTACTCGCCGGCATTCCCGGCCGATTGCAGGTCGTTGAGCAACTGCTCGTAGAACTCGCCGAAGTGCCGCCGCTCGTCGAGATTGTTGAAATCGACCTGATTGATCTTGTTCACCACCTGCCGCAGCAACTGGCCGGATTTCATGTAGTTGTAGGCGTCCTCGAACACGTCGCGCACCACGCGGCGGCGGTCGCCCGGCTTGGCGGAAACCTGCAATCCCTTCAGCGCCGGAAACAGCTCGTCGTTGACGAAATCGAGCAACGCTTGCCCGGTGATGCCTTCCGGGTCCGCCGCCCAGTTGCGCCACTGGAAACGCTCGGGGATCGGCGAGCGATAGCCGTCCTTGGTGATTTCGAGTTCCTGATCCTGATCGTCGATGATCTTGAGGAAGAACAGCCAGGTGAGCTGACTGATGCGCTGCGCATCGCCATCCACGCCCACGTCCTGGCGCATGATGTCCTGAATGGATTTGACGGTGGTGCGGACGATCATGGCTCAAGCGGTCTCCTGATAGAGCGCGTCCTGCATCTCGTGGACGGCCTTTTCGAAACCCTCCTTGCCGCCGAACGCCTTGATGAGTTGCAAGGGCGTGCCCATGGCGGTGAAGGGCGTCACCTTCAGCACGTTGGCGTCGTCGAGATTGAGCACGCCCTCGTCGCGATACTTCTCCAGCAGCGCATCGAGCACGGCGCGGGCTTGCGGCCCGTATTTGGTGAACACGTCGCGCTTCCTGACGTTCTCGGCCCGCTCGCGACGGGTGAGCGGCTTCTTGTCGAAGGCGACGTGGCAAATCAGATCGAAGGGATCAAGGTTCTTGCCGAGTTCGTCCGCCACGGCGTCGAGCGCCAGGCCCTCGGCTTCCAGTTCCTCGATGATCGCCTGCTTGCGCTCCGCCGATTTCCAGCGCTTGAGGAAATCGTCCAGGCTGGCGAAGCGCTTCTTCAGCGCCGTCTTGGTGAAGTCGCGCAGGGATTCGGTGACGAGCTTGCCGTTCTCGTCGAGATATTCGACGCGCTCGGCGAGGATGCGGGCGCCGACGCCATCGACATAAATCTTTCGGATCGGGCCACCGGGCGGCAGCGGCAGGCCCGGCTGATCGACCACCGTTTCGTCGTCGCCGGGTTTCGGCGGGATGGTGTCGTCGCCCTGCGCCGCGTCGTCGGGCGGCGTGATCGGGTCGCCTTCGCCCGGCTCGTAAATCTGCACCGGATCGCCGTCGAAATCCGGGTCGGCGAAATGGCTGGTCGCGCCGCGAAAGTCGATCAGCGTGAAGAAGAACTTCTTGGTGTCTTCGTGGACGCGCGTGCCGCGCCCGACGATCTGCTTGAACTCGGTCATCGAGCCTACCGCGCGATCGAGTACGATCAGCTGGCAGGTCTGCGCATCGACGCCAGTCGAGAGAAGCCGCGAGGTTGTCACCAGCACGGGATATTTCGATTCCGGGTCGATGAAGTTGCCGAGCTGGTCCTGGCCTTCCTTGTCGCTGCCGGTGATGCGCATGACATAGCGCGCGTTTTCCGCGACCAGGTCGGCGTTCTCGTTGACCAGCGCTTGCCGCATCCGCGCCGCGTGTTCCTCATCGACGCAGAACACGATGGTCTTCTGGAAGCGGTCGCCGCTCTCCTTCAGGAACTCGGTGATCTTCTTGGCGGTCAGCACCGTGCGGTCATCGAGCACGATGTTCCGGTCGAAATCCTTCGTGTTGTAGATGCGGTCCTCGACCTCGTTGCCGTCGCGGTCGAGCTGGCCGAGTTCCGGGCGATAGCCTTCCACGTCGCGGTCGATGTGAACCTTGATGACCTTGTAGGGCGCGAGGAAGCCGTCGCTGATCCCCTGCTTCAGCGAATAGGTGAAGACCGGCTCGCCAAAATAATCGGTGTTGGAGACGTATTCGGTTTCCTTCGGCGTGGCGGTGAGGCCGATCTGCGTCGCGCCGGAAAAGTGCGTCAGGATTTCCCGCCAGGCCGAATCCTCGGCCGCGCTGCCGCGATGGCATTCGTCGATCACGATCAGGTCGAAGAAGCCGGCCGAGAACTCGCGATAGAGCTTCTGCCGCTCCTCCGGCCCGGTGATCGCCTGATAGAGCCCGAGATAGACCTCAAAGGCGGTGTCGATGCGCCGCTTCCGGTCGAGCGCCAGCGTCAGATCGACCGTGGTGCCGTCCTGCCGCTCGATCGTCTTGGCATTTGTCGAAAGCTTCGCCATCGCAGCGCCGAACGGGCGGAAGTCATTGACCATCGTCTGGTCGATCAGCACGTTGCGGTCGGCGAGGAACAGGATTCGCTTCTTGCGGCCCGCCTTCCACAGGCGCCAGATGATCTGAAACGCGGTGTAGGTCTTGCCGGTGCCGGTCGCCATCACCAGCAGCACGCGGTCGCGGCCCTTGGCGATGGCCTCGATCGCGCCGTTGACGGCGTTCACCTGATAATAGCGCGGCGCCTTGCCGCTGCCGTCGTCAAAATAGTCCTGAAGCACGATCTGTTCGGCTTCGGCGTCGAGGCCCTTCCAGGCGCGATAGCGCGCCCACAGATCGGCGGGTGACGGGAAGGCGTCGAGCCCGAGATTGGTTTCGATCGGGACGCTCCGGCCGGTGCGGTCGTGGAACACGAAGCCGTCGCCGTTCGAGGAAAACACGAACGGGATATCCAGCGTCGCGGCGTAGTCGAGGCCCTGCTGGATGCCGTGGCCGACCGCATGCGTGTTGTCCTTGGCCTCGATCAGCGCGATCGGGATATTCGGCTTGTAGTAGAGAACGAAGTCGGCCTTCTTGGCCTTGCCGCGCGTCACCAGCTTGCCGCGCACGATGATCCTACCCTTGGTGAAATAGACCTCCTCCCGAACCTGCACCATCTCGTCCCAGCCGGCGCGCTTGACGGCCGGCAGGATGAACTTCGTGCAGATATCGCGTTCGGTGAGGCTCCGTTTATCCATCGTCGCGGGCGAATCCTTCAATCGTTCAAGTCAAAATTGAGTACTGGCACGGATGCGCACCGTTTGCATCCGGGTGCGAACCCGCGAACCCAGGGGTGCGCACCCGGTTCGCACCCCTGCCGCTGGCGGCGGGACGCGCTTTTGCCGCCCGCATGCGTATTGCGCCGGAAAGAACCTATGGCCGCCCCCCCGGTCGCCCGAGGGTTTAATCCGTCTCGTCGGCTGCGTCGGCGAGCCCTTTCATGGCGCGGATCAGCGCCGCGACCTCGCGCCGGCTCGCGACCGCCTCGGCGGTATAGCGGCCGTGCTTTAGCGCGTTCCTGTTACCCTTCGGCGCGCCCGGCGACAGGCCGCCGTGCAGCCGGCAGCGACCGTTCGGCATCGCCGGCGACCGGCACCGGCTCCCGTTCCGCGTCCGCGCGCCGCATCGTGGGCTGCGGTGCATGGGCAATTGCTTTTGCATGGGGTTGATCCTCTGATTTCGCGCGATCCCCACCCCCCGCCGGCTCGACCACGCCCACCATGGCTTGCCCACCGGAATGGACGTGGACGTGCTCAACCGTGACCTTCTGCTGGCCCTTGCCGCGGTGGCGGTTGAGGGCTTCGAGCAGCGTGGCGAAGCTGCGGGAAAGTTTATTGGCCTGGGCGAGGTTCTCGCGCCGGCCCTCGAAGGTCTGTTCGCCGATCATGGCGCGGCGGTAGCATTCCATCGCGGCGTTGTGGGCGGCGATCAGTTGGGCCGCCATCATGCCTTCCAGCTCGTCCTTCGGCCCGATGCCGACCAGCGCCGCAACCGTGGCGCTCAATTGCTTGTCACGTTCTTCCGGGCTTGAGTTCTTCAGCCACAGCGCCTGCACGGCCTGATTGGCAAGAATGTTGTTCCAATGGTCGGAACGCGAGCCGCCGATGTTCTTCAGCGTTCCCTTCAGATCGTCGGGATCGTTGGCGACCACCGTTGATGGCTTGTTTTCCTTGGCAGTCTTTTTTCCGGTCATCAATGTGCCCTCGGTTGGTCGATTCCCATCGTCGCCAGTGCGGCAATTGCCTCGGCTTTGCGCGCGGCGTGCCATGCCGGCCAGCAGCGCGAATGCAGCCAGGCATGTCCCGTCGGTTCGATGCCGAACGGCAGCAGCTTGTCGTGAGCGTGTTCGCTTCCACCACAGCCCAGGCAGCGGCCGGACGGCGAGCGCACCGGATTGCGGTTGAGCCATTCGACCACACAGCACTCGAAGGCGCGGGCCTCTGCTGACGAGCGCGGCAGCCCGCCCTCAAACTCGGCGATTGCCGCCCGTTCGTCGAACAACGTCCACCAGTCCTCGCCCGACCATCCGTCGTTGCCGGTGCGCAGCAGCGCCATCACGCCCGCCTTGTGACGCGAAAGCAGGTCCAGCACGGCGGCATCCGGCGCGGCGTCGGCGTCGAGCGTGAGGGCATCGCCATCGACGCCGATCCGAACGCCGGCATTGCGGGCCGCCTTGAGGGCTTGGACGGCGCTCATAGCCGCGCCCTCCAGCCCGTGTTTTCGGGTGCGGATTGAGGCGGGCAATTTGCGTCCGCACCGTCCGCATCGGTCTCGCCGTTGGATTTCAACGGGTTGCTGCGGACGATCGGGCCGTTGCCACTCCTCGAACCGTCCGCATTGCCGCCGACCGTCTGCAAGCCTTGGGATGCAAAGCCCTTGGCGGGAATAAGCTTCGGCTGATTGGCGGACGGTGCGGACGATGCGGACGGTCGCGCCCCTCCGGTTTCTGACGCGGATAATGGCCCGGTGGTGATGCGGATGATCCGCGTCCGCGCACGGCCTTCGCGCTCGAAGCCGATGTCGATGCTGACCTTGCGCAGGAAGGTTGCGGCCCGGCGCAAGCGGCCCGCCAGCGCCCGAGGACTATCGGGCCAGGTCTTCGACTTGGCGACGCGCTCGCCCGCCATTTCGGCAAGGGCGCCCAGGAGCTCCGAGGCAGTTCCCGTCCACTCCGTCCGCGTGGTCATCACAGCGCGCACGGCGGCGGCGATCGGATCGGCGTCGATCACGCCGTCCACCGCCTCGTCGCGATTGCCACAATAGGCCGACCAGAATGTGCCGGCGGGCCACAATGCTGTCTCGCAGGCCGTCGCCCACAGCGCGAAATCCGCCATGCGCGGCAGCCTGTCGAGCCGCGTTTGCGGCAGCATCGCCAGACCCTGCGCCACCGCGTCAAGCAGCGCGCCAAGGATACGCGGGCGTTCGGCGTCGAACGCCGCCCACAATTCCTGCTCGGGCCGGCGGCGTTCCTCCGGGATGGGCTCCAGCGTGAGAAACAGAGCGCGGTCGGCGAGGTCCGGCCGCGTCACGATGTCCTCGATGCCATTGAGGATCACCGGCCGGGCCGCGTCGAACAGCACTTCATCCTGATCGGAATAGAGCTGGCGCACCGCGAAGCCGCCACCGGTGGCAAGGCGGCATAGCGTGTCGGATATCCATGCCGGCAGGCCCGACACATTATCGAAGGCCAACACATGGCCGTTGCTGGCGGCGATGAACAGATCGCGATCCTCGCGCGGCAAGGCGCGCAGCGGCGCGGTGTTGGGATCTAGCAGTGCCCGCAGGATCGCAGAAAAGGTGGACTTCGCCGAACCCTGCTCGCCCGACAGCACGATCACCGGATAAGGCCCGCGATTGCGTAAGCAGGCCAGTGCCCAGGCGACCACCAGCACGAAATCGGCGCCGGAGCGGACATTGAGGAACGATCGCAGCGCCTCGACCGAACCGCCGGCAATCGGCGCCGGCAATCCCTGCATCCCGGCGGCGCGGCGGAAGCGCACCGGCGGATTGTCGATCACGCGCCAGCCGGCGGCATCGATCTCTACCGCCCGCCATACCTCGTCGCCGAGGTCGAGATAGAGACGGCCATCGAGTCCGCCGATGCGGATATGGACCTGCCGTTCCGGCGCATCGAAATGCGCTTTCGCCTCGATCACGTTGAGCGCGGATTGCAGCGCCTCCGAACTCGGTGCCCCGCCCGTCGCCTCGAAGAAACGGCGTGCAAGCCAGCGGCGGAAGCCCTTGGCGCGGATCGGCCAGGTTTCGCGATGGCCGTTGATGTCGAGGTCGGCGAAGCCGGTGCCATCTGGCGCATGGAACAGTTCGGCGGTCTGCGCGAGTTCGATCAGGATGTCGGCCTGCGTCGGGCCGCGCCCGCCCGTTTCGCCGCTTTCCTCGGCGATCGCATCATCGAGCACCGTCACCCGGCATCCGGCCTTCTTTAATTGCGCCCGCAGCGCCTCGAAGGCGGCGCGGTTGTCCCGCTTGAGCGTCGCAAGGCATTCGAGCACGTCTGGCGCGAAGGCGGCGCCGGGATCGGTGCCCGTCCGTTCGACGATGCTCTCGAGCGGGTCGCGCACTTCCTCGGCGGCATCGATGGCGGCGCAGATCGGATCGTCATTGTCGCCATTGTCCAGCGTGCTCATCGCGCGGCCTCCTTGATGCGAGGTGCGGGACGCATCAGCAGATCGTTGAAGTCCGTACCCTGCGGCGCGCGGGCAATACGCACACGCCGGCCTTCCCGCTTCCAACGCCAAGCGCAATCCCGCGCCGACGCTTCGCCGGGTTCATCGCCATCGGCCAGCACGATCACCTCTTGGACCTCGCGCGGCAGGTCGAGGGTGCGAAGGCCCGATGCCGAAAGCGCCGACCATGCCGGACGGCCGCTTGCCTGCATGGCGGTGAGGCAGGTCTCGATGCCTTCGCCGACCATCAGCACATCGTGCGGTTCGGCGAGATGCACCGCGCCGCCCCGGCACGGCCCGAGCATCATCTTCACCGGATCGACCGGCGCCTTTCCCTTGCCGTCGCGGGCAAGGAAGGTGCGGTGAATGCCGATCGGTTTGCCGTTATCGCCGTGCGTCACCAGCGCCACCATCGCCGGCCACACGCCGCCCCAAGGATGCTTCAGCCCGCCATGGAAGCGGACCGACGGAGGAATCGGAACGGTGAGACCACGCGACCGGAGATAGGTCTCCACCGGCGTCCCCTCGGCCGATTGCGAGCCGCGCCAAATGGCAAGCGCCGCTTCCGTTCGCTTGATGGCATCGCAATCGGGTTCGGCTGGCCGCGGTCGATCGGGCTTGCGGGAAAAGCGGGTCGGCTGTCGCGCGTCCGCGTCCCAGGCGCCGCGCGCGCGAAGCGCGGCGATCACGTCGCGCTGATCGCATCCGGCATGGCATCGCACGAGCACCTTGCCGTCGCCGGCGTCGGCGATCGAGAGGCTCGGCGTGCGGTCGTCATGCGCCGGACAACGCGCCATCCAGGCGGCGCCGGCCTTGCGCCCGCCGAGGGCCTTGGCGATGCTTTCAGCGGTCATTGGCGCACCTCGCAGTCGTGCGACTTGGAGGGCGCCCGGTTGTCGTTGGCCGCGCGCCTTTCGGCGTGTGACCACTCGGCAAGAACGGCGAAGAAGCCGGTCACGTTCTCGGTGATCTGCCGGGCGTCCTCGTCGGTGAGGTCGCGGCCGAGGCGTGGTTGCCAGACTTGCCGGGTGCGGGCGATCTGCCTGCCCGCATCATTGTCGTTTGCAGCGTCGAGACGTTTCATTCCGAAGACCTCACGGCCGGCTTTTCTTGCCGCTCCGTGCTCCTGGCCTCCGGTCTCGGATTCCCACCGATAACGCTGGACCTAAAGTGATCTGCATCTTCGGCGTCCCCGTCGCAGGGATCGCCGTCTAAGCCGCCCTCAGTGCGGCACTTCCTCCGCCGGGATCGTGAACTTGTGGCTTTTGCCGGCTTCAACAACGAGGTCGCGCCGATTGCCCTTTCCGATAGCGCTGGAAATCGCGCACCGGAAATGGCCGTGTCGGAGACCATCGAGAACAATCTGCGAAATCCGGTCGAGCGCTTCGCGCAATTGAGGACCGGCGGCTTCATCGCAATTGGACCGGGGAAAATTCTCAGCCATTGTGCAGCAGCCCTTTCATGTCCTTGATGGTAGCGGCGAATGCCTGCGGGCGAACGCGGGCGGCGTCGCCGTAGAACGCCATCACGTCGTCGCGCCGGCTTGGCCGATCCTGAAACACGAAGACCTTGCGCCGACCCTCGGCCCGCAGGTCGAGCAGCTCGTAGCCGGCGCAGCGCAGGAAACAGGCGAGATAGAAGTCGCGGGTTTCGAACGCGGCGTGCCGTCCTTCGTCCGGCCAGATCGCTTGTTCAGTTGACACTTGACGATCTCCGCAAAAAAAGGTTCACAACACGCCCTTCAACGATTGTTGCTTCGGCTCGGCTCGAAGCAGCAGCCCGAGCTTTTCGAGCCGGATACGCATGGCCGCGCGCGAGACACCGAACCGGCGTGCCATTGGCTCCGCGACGCTCTCGAAAAGTGCGTCGTCCACCGCCTCGATTTCGCCTCGCCCTTGTTCGTGAATCAACGTCCCCGCGCGCAACATGACTTTTTCGTTTGGGCGCAGGTCTGACAACAGAAGCGGCGTGGTCCGGCCGAGGCGATCCTGCCATTCCGCGTGCACCAGGCGGCGCGGCATCAGCAGGCAAGACGCATAGAAATCCGCCTGCCACTCCACCCGCTCCTTGGCCTGACTGGAGCGGCAGACGACGGTCGGCTTCGGAACGTCGGCGAACAGCGCCTCCTGATCGCGGTCGGACCGGACGAGACCGCGATGCAACCGCCAATGTCCACCGCCCTCGTGCGCAAGGGTGAAGCGGTAACGGCCCTCCATGGCAGGACGCTCCTCTGGATCGAGGCTTTCGTCGATGACGATTCTGCCGGTGTCGAGCCAGATCGCGCCGAAGAGGTCGGGGTCGAGCCCGAGCCCGCTGCGCGGAACGTTAAGCAGCCGGTGCAGATCGTCGAACTCGACACGGAGCTTGAGGTGCTTCTCGACGATGTCCTCGATCGGGATCGGCGCCTTTATCACGACGCCCCTCGCGTGGGCGTACTGCGCGAGCAGGTCTTCGGCATCGCGTTCGATAGCGTCGTCGGGCATGTAAGGAACTCGAAGGGTCATCGGCGTTTCATCCTCATCTGCATCGGGCACGGGCTTCAGCCGCGCCTATTTTTCCTTCGCCCTCTGCGCCTGCCGCGCAAGGCGGGCCATATCGTCGGCCGTCAGCCCCTTCGCCGCCCGCAGGAAATCGGCCATTTCCCGAGGGCGCTCGCGAATGATGTCGGTCAACTCGGACGCGACCCGGCCCGCCAGCGCCAGCAGCTCGTCCGCGTCCTGCCCGATGATCCCCGCGATCTTCCTCACCTTGTCTTCCGCCGGCGGCGGGAACTCGTCCCGCTCCACCTTCGACAGATAGGTCGGGCTCACCCCGATCTTCTTCGCCATCTCCCTTAGCCCGATTTCCTTCGCCTCCCGCTCGCGGCGGATGAACGCCCCGAATTTCTCCCTCCCGGCCTTCATGGTTTCGCGCTCCGTCGTCTGTTTAGGTGTCACTTTACACTCGATTCGCCAAGCGCTGTCAACCAAAGACTAAACAGCGGTCCACGGATATTCACGCCGCCAGGCGAGCGTCCCGGATTTCTTCGAGAACGCGCCGGAAATCCGGTTCCGGGGCGAGGCACATGGTTCTATAAGTGTTCAGGAACGGCAACCAGCTTCCTCTCCGGGATTTGACCGTAGATCCATCCGCGCGGGCTTGGCGCGCGAGTGGACGCGCGACATGCTGCGAACGGGAAGGTTTTAGCGATGTCCGCCGGCTTTAATCTCAAAATGAACCGCCGCAGATTTTTGCTCGGCAGCGTTGCCTCGCTCGGTCTGATCACAGCGCCTGCAATCATTAAGCGCGCAAGCGCGCAGGAGACCGATAAAATTCTGGGCGGAAAAATCCGCCCCACTCCCGATTTCCGCAAACTGCGCGAAGACGCCCGCTTTGTATTCGGCGACCGCCCTCACCGCACCGGTGGCGTGCGGCTTGGGCAGGACATGAATTTCTTTGCCGCATCGGGCGGCAAACGCTTTCTCATTCACAACTACGGGCACGGCGGCGGCGGCATCACGTTGAGCTGGGGCTGCGCGAGGGTCGTTCGCACCGAGCATGTCGAGAGAATTCTGGAGCAATGGAACCAGCCGGATGTCCAGCCCGCCATCGCCGTCATCGGCTGCGGGGTGATCGGACTAACCGTCGCGCATGAACTGGTGAAGAACCTTCGTCCAGACCTGCGCGCGCGATGGCCGATGCTGAAAATCTCGATGTACGCGAAGGAAACGAAATCGAGCGAGACCGTTTCCTATGTTGCGGGTGGGCAGTTCGAGCCGTCCGGCATCTATTCAGAATTCCTGAAAGACCCGGCGCAAAAGACGCGCCTGTTTCAATATATGCGCGCCTCCCACGAGTGGATTAAAAGTCTCTCGCTGTCTCCCGTACTGATGGCAAACTACGGCGTTGCAGAGCGCTCGAACTATACGCTCATCAACCACCGCCTGAACGGGTTCGACCTCGGCACGCCGCGCGATGTAGTACCCGCACCGCTATCCGGCATCCTTCCTTTCGAAGAACTGGCGAAGCGCAAAAAGCGCGGCTGGGAATACAAGACCTGGCTGCTCAACCCGAAAATCATGCTGCCGAAACTGCAGATGGATTTATCCGAAGCAGGCGTCGTGCGGGTGCAGCGCGAGTTCTCCGCGCAGCAGCCGGTGGAGAAACTCGGCGAGAACATCATCATAAACTGTACGGGACTTGGCGCGGGCACACTGTTCGGCGACAAGGCAGTCTATCCGCGCCGCGGCTATCTCGCCGTCCTCGACAACAAGCCGGAATGGAATCTCGACTTTTTCTGGAGCGGCGGCTGCGGCCCGCGGACGTCCTATGTTTTCGGGCGGCACGACGATCTTATCGTCGGCGGCACCTACGAAGCGCATGAGAACGCCTGCACGGGAACGCCGCAGGAGGGATGCACAACCCGCATCGGCAACCGGATGCTCGATGTCGTGCAACGCATCTTCGCGGGCAACACGCAGGAATGCGGCGTCTAGCGGCTACGCGCGCAACTCCGGCGGCAGGTCTTTCCGCTTCAGCTTGACCGCGATGAAGGCCGGTCCCTGCGCAGCCTTCGCGCCCCGCAACGCTTCCTTGAAGGAATCGACACTATTCACTTCCCACACCGCGTTGATGCCGAACGAGCGCGCGAGATCGGCATACTTCCACGGCTGCAACGACAGGTAGGAAGGCGGCCGCGAGGCCGGGTTGTTGAAATACGAGCGGTCGATCAGGAATTGCTCGATGCCATAGAAGCCGTTGTCGAGGACGATCACGACCGAGCGGATGTTACGAAGCGCCATCGTGGAGAGGCTTTGCGCGGTCATCTGAAAGCCGCCGTCGCCGCAAATCACCAGCGGCCGCCGATTCTCCTGTGCAACCCCGGCCCCTACCGCCGCCGCCACCGAATAGCCGATCGACTGCCAGACGGCATTGCAGAACATGCCGCCCGCGCCTTTGATGTCCATGTCGGCGGCCGGATACATGCTGAGGCTTGTGTCGGTGATGGTGACGAAACTGTCGTCCAGAAAATCGCTGACCGAACGCATGACTTCTTCGTAGGTCATTGCCGTCTCGTTCGACGGCGGCGAAGGCGGGCTTTTCATTCCGGCACGACGCTGATCAAACGACAGGCCGGAGAGACGGTTCTGGCCGATCCATGCGGACCAGCCCGGATTCGGCGTCCAGCTTGCGCGGTTAAGCTCCTCCACCAAGGCCTTGAACGAAACGCCCTTGAAGTTGTCGTTCCGTACATTCACCTCGCCGTCGAAGACACGCGCGACCTTCGTGCGCAACGACGATAACAACGCGAGATGCTGCACGCCGAACACGCAACCTAGCGCCAGCAAACGATCCGACTTCTCGACGACATTCATCACGTTCGGCGGCGCATAGCGGCTGTCATAGACTCCGACAAAATTGGGCGTGTTCTCCGCGATCACTGACTTCGCCAGCATGGTGGTCGAATAAGGAATGCCCAGCTTCTTCATCAGCGCCGCGGTTTGCTCGATGGCGCCATAGCGCTGCACCTCAACGCCGAGCAGCACCGCGGGACGTTCCGCGCCGCGCAGGAAAGCGAGGATTTTCTGCGCAGCATCGCCTTCCGCGCCGGAAGGTGAAATTGCCGTTTCTGCCGGGGTAACCGGCGCCATGATGTTCGCACGCCAGAGGTTGCGCGGGATCTCGATATAGACCGGGCGCTTTTTGCGCACCGCCGTCGTCAGCGCGCGGTCGATAATATCGGCCGCCTCGGAAGCATTGTTAGCGCGGCCGGCAAAGGCCGTAACTTCGCTGAAAATCTTCAGATCAGTGTCCACCTTGCCACCGCAGTGGGAAAACATGAACCCTTGCTTGAAGATACCGAGGTCGTAGTCGCTGGGACCGCCGTTGACGATCACGACCGGACTGCGCTCGACATTCGCACCGGCAATCGCATTGACGAGGCTGAGCGTGCCGACACCGTAGGTGACTGCAACGACGCCGAGGCCGTTCTCGCGCACTCTCGCATAGGCGTCCGCCGCGTAACCCGCTTCAAGGTCGGTCGCCGTCAGCACCGCGTTCACCTTGTGATGCACGGCACCTTCGAATACCGGATCGCAGGTGCGGCCCGGCACCCCGAACAACGTATCGGCGCCCAGCGCTTTCACACGGCGCAGGAAATAATCGGTGAGTTGCATTGCAGCCCGCGGACCGGGTTGCGCCTGCGCCGGCGTGGCCGCCAGCGTCGCTGCGCCGATGCCGTTCGCGGCCGCGACCAGCCCCGCCGATACCTGCAATACCTGCCGCCGCGAAACGTCGCCGGACTTTCTGGACTTCATGTGGTTCTCCCTGGCGCGCGAGCCTAGGAGACGCGCAGGCTTGTCCGCAATATGCTACGAAGGTTAGGCATTTCACGTTTCCGGCACTTCGATTCATCATGCAAAACGACGCCACCCAGACGCCACCGCGCCGCCCGCTTCGCACCGTAGCCATCATCCTGTATGCGACGCTGGCCTTGCTGTGGCTCGCGATCCCGCAAAGCGTCAGCAACTTCACCCGCGAATCCCTGCCCGGCTGGGCACGCGACATCGCCGTACCGGTTGCGGAAGCGGTGGAAACGGGTTCGCGCGCTCTTGGAATCCCGGCGGCTTATGAATCGCTGCGCGAAACCTTCCTGCGCAGCTTCGACAAGAAGTAGCGCCGCCTAGAACTGGAAATAGATGAACGGCGGCACGCCATCGGGCGCGGCTACGGCGATCAGGTAAATTACCAGCACCGGCACCACGATTTTCACCGGCAGCGGCGCGCGGTCGTACCAGTTCTCCAGCCGTTCGCGGAACACGGGGCTGACGATCTGCGTCAGCGCGCCGAACACGAACATCAACGCCACCAGCGGCGTGATCGTCGCCGCGAAGCTGCCGAACGAGAACATCGTGCAGAAATAATCGAGCGCAGCGCCGAACGTCTGCGAACGGAAGAATATCCAGGTGAAGCAGACGAAGTGGAACGTGATCAGCCATGCAAGCCAGCGCGGAAGGCGTGTTTCCGATCCCTTCCCGGTCAGGTGAAGGATGCGCTCCAGCACCAGCATCGCGCCATGCAGCGCGCCCCAGATCACGAAGTTCCAGCTTGCCCCATGCCACAGCCCACCGAGCAGCATCGTAACCATGATGGCCGCATAGGTTTGCGCGCTAGTGCCACGGCTTCCGCCGAGAGGAATGAAAAGATAATCGCGCAGCCAGCTTGAGAGCGTGATGTGCCAGCGCCTCCAGAAATCCTGCAACGACAAGGCACGGTATGGCTGGTTGAAGTTTTGCGGAAACTGATAGCCGAGCAGATTGGCGATGCCGATGGCGATGTCGGTGTAGGCGCTGAAGTCGCAGTAGATTTGCAGCGCATAGCCATACATCGCGATCCAGAGATCGATGCTCGATTGCCCGGCCGGATTCTGGAACGCGTTATCGACGAAATCGGTCGAGAGGTAATTCGCAACGATGACCTTCTTGAACAGGCCGCTCAGGATCAGAAAGACGCTGAACCCAAGCCGGATGCTCTCCGGATCGGAAACCCGCGCGGTCTGCGAAAGAAAGTCCTTTGCGCGCACGATCGGTCCGGCGACGAGATGCGGAAAGAAGCTGATGTAGAGTAGAATATCGACCAGCGATTTCGTCGGCTTCAGTTCGCGCCGGTATACGTCGATCAGGTAGGACAGCGCGTGGAAGGTGATGAACGAGATCGCAACGGGAAGCGCGATTTCCAGAAATCTCGGCTGCACCTGTACGCCGATTTTCACGAGTGCGTTGACCGTCTCGGCCACGAAGAAATTGTAATATTTGAAAACGCCGAGCAGCGTCAGGTTGGCGATGACGCCGAAGATCAGCAGCGCCTTGCGCCGCCTGCCGTCGGGAAGCGGCCCCATCCAGAGCGCCAGCAAATAGTTGCCGAGCGACGAACCGAACAGGATGAAAAGATAATTCGGATTCCATGCCGCGTAGAACAGGTAGCTTGCGGCGACGAGAAACCACTTCTTCGGATCGTTATGCCGGTTGAGAAGCCAGGTGACTGCGAAGACGACCGCGAAGAAAACCGCAAAATCAATGGTTGGAAACAACATCGTTGGCTTTGCGGACTTGCTCGATCAGCGGCTCCAGCGCCTTCAGGAACTGCACGGCGCTACGGCGATAACCTTCGAGCGTGAAGTGGACGCGGTCCTTTGCGAGTAGCGGCGGCGAGGCATTGGCCCAGCGATCCGCCGCACATTCGGACGGCATGATCGAGGCCCAGTTCCAGTAAACGAGGCCATGACGCTTGGCAATAATCTCCTGGATTTCGCGCACCTTGTTGAGCTGCGGCGGCGTCTTCCACTGGTTGCAGCCGTTCTTCTCGCTGGCCTCGGCCACCGGGGGCGCCTGCTTCTTCTCGCCGTCCGCTTTCTTCTCAGGGGTATCCTTCGTATCGCCGTTGGTTTTGGCGTTCTTCTCAGGGTCCTTCTTCGGCCCGCGCGCAGCATCGGGCGGGGCCACGATCACGATTTTCGCATCCGGAAGCGCGCGGCGAATTTTATTCAGCGCGCGCTCGTAGCTGCGCTCATACACGGCCGGGTCGAGGCCATCGTTGAAGCCTTCGTTGGTGCCGAAGGCCAGCACCACGATCTGTGGATCAAGCCGTTTCAATTCGTTGTCCAGAATCGCGTCGTCGAACTTGTTGACGATATCGACCGTCGCACCCGGAAAACCGACATTGTTATAGGAAAGCCCGAACTGCCGGTTATGCACCGCGACGCTGGAGAGGTTCACCTTGCCCTCGCCTTTCGTGGTGATGGTGATTTCCCGCACGCGGTCGGTCGCGGCACGTTCCGGCATGAGCTGGATCACGACCGGCTCGATCGCCTCGCCGGAAAGCGAGACTTCGGATTGCAATACGCCGTCGAGGCGGATTTCGATGGTGCCGCCTTTCGGCTGGCGCAAGGCCTGAATCTCGATGCGGTCGAAGTTGAACGGCCGCTCCGACGAGAAGGTTAGCGTCTCGCCCGCCTCCTCCGCGCTGGCGTTGAAACCGGACAGCCAGAACTTCGCGGCGTTGCTGGTGCGTTGCAGGCTCTCGTAGGTCCAGCCGGACGACGCCTTGATCACGAATGCCGACGAGCGCACGCCGATATGTGGACGGCCCGCGCTCATGTAGCCCGCGCCGCCGTCGCCGTACTTCGCCTGCAACAGGCGGCGCAGCTCGCCGGTCAGGAAATCCGCCGCGGTGTGGCTGTCTCCGATTTGCAGGATGACGATGCCCTTGCGCTGTGCGAGGCCGCGCGGTTTCTGCGCCGGTCCCTTGCGCGGCATGGTCTGCGGATCGAGTTCGCGCGGCGGCAAGGTCTGCACCTGCGGCTCGTCGGGTTCCTGCGGTTTGTCTGCGCTGTCCATTTTCGGTTCGGGATCGGCGGGCACTTCGTCCGGTTTCGCTGGATCGGGAAGCTTTGCTTCTTCCTTGAACGGCTGTTCGACGCGCGTGCTGGTGCGTGGCACGACCGGCACGACATATTCTTCGGGCACGGAAAAAACCGCGAGGATGATGCCCGTCGCGAAGGCGGCAATCGTCGCGAGAATCAGAAAGTTGCGCGGGCTTCTTTTCCGCGCGCGTTTTCTTTTCTTCCGCATGCCGTTCCGTTCGTGCAGTGCGGTGGCAGCCGCACCTAGTTGGATTTGGTCTCGTTCTTCACCTCGGCCTTGGCCGGGCAAAGCTTATCCAGATCGACGCCACGCTGACGGAGACTCTCGACAATCTTCGGATACAGGTACAGGCCGACCATGTCGTATCCGGCAGGAGTAAAATGCGTGCCGTCGGAAGTGCGCAGCGCAATCAGCGCGCCCTTCTCGTCAGGGCCATAAGTGGAAAAGGTGTCCTCGCCTTCCCGCTTCAGACGCCACGGTTCGACATAGCGAACCGAAGGATCGTTCAACGCGGAAATCACGGCGGCATAGTGACCGTTCTTTTCCTTCGCTTCCTGATCCGCTTTCTCGTCGCGCAATACCGGAATGCCGACCCAGAGCACGTTCGCCTTCATCGCGGTCGCGCTTTTCAGCATCTTGCTGATCTTCTCGCGATACGTCTCAGGCCATTCCTTGGAATAGATCTGCGCGTTGCCGCCGTCCGGATCGTAGATCGGATTGCGGTCGTTGAGGCCAACCGTCACGACGACCAGATCGGGGCGATAACGGCTGCCGATGCCAAGCAGCTCGCGCGGCCAGTGGAACTTGTCGAGGCGTGTGAGGCCCGTGCCGTTACGGCCGAAGCGCTCGGTATCGAGCCGCTCTTTCAAGCAGGAATTGCGCGCGATGTGGCGCGTCACGCCCTGCCATAAACCATCCGCCATGGAGTCGCCGACGAAGGCGATGCGAACCTGCTCCGGCTTCTGCGCGAATGACGAAACGGTTCCCGCGCCGAGCGCGAGCAACCCGAAAACGGAAATAGCGGCGAAAGTTCTGGAGAATTTCATCGGCTCAATCGGGTACGAAGCGATCCACGAAGCGGTCGTGCACCGGCCAGCGGAAATCGAGGAAGAAGCGCGACGTATCGCGGTGCGAACGGTTGGCATACTGAACCGGCGCATTGCCGGCCTGCACGATCTGTTGCTCGCGCCGGTTCTCGCGTTCGCGCGGCTGCACGGCTGCCAGCGGCGGCTGGGTGCCCGTATCGAAGCGCGCGGTCTGCGACGCGCGCGCCCACATATTCTTGTATCCCTGCATCGTGAAATGCACGCCGTCCTTCGCGCGCAATCCGGGTCCGCAGATATCCTCGCCGCGCATGCTGACATAGGTCACGCCCGCGGCGGCGAGGCGCTCGCGCAGCATGGCGTCGAGTTCACGCGCGTTGCGGTCCCATGCCTTCTCCACGCACGGCGGACCGATCCAGACCAGCGTCACGCGCGCAGCGCGCGCTGCCTGCAATACGTTGTCGATGCTTTTTTCGAGTCCCTTCACGGGGCCTACGGCATCGTTGGTGCCGAGGCTCATGAACGCGACGGTGCCGGGGCTGAGCTGGCGGATCTGTTCGATCACCCGGCTGCCGCGGATCGAAACCGAATTGGCCGCGAGATTGCGCAGGCCTGACGCCATCGAGATGCCGACGCCGAGACTATCGCCGATCACGACGCCGCTCGCCGCGTGCGCGGCTGGCGCAACAAAAAAAAGGCCCGCAAGGGCAAAAGGAAACAGCGAGCGGGACAACGCCAAGACGGCCACCAGACAAAAGCGCGAGGGACAAATCTATCCTCGGAAATCGTGCTTAACAAAGGGTAAGCCTGCGGCATTTCCGGGTGGCAAAGCGCTGCGATTTCGCGCTTTTTCGGCGCTTGCCGCGCCGTTCGCAATCCGATTCAAGCGAAATTCGGGCAAAGATTCCGCGAAGTAAAAATCGTGAGTCTTTTGAATCGCTTGGCGAGAATCGCTGCGTGAGGCGGACTTGCGGTTCAGATTCAGGTTGAAGCGGAACTTGCTGTCACGTCCGCGTCGGACGGAACGCGGGTTTGCCTGCCGCGAGCGCGGTCCTGATCTCGTCCGTATGCACGCCGTGACGCGGCGACGGACGGTCATAATGCAGCGGCGTTCCCGACATGGTGATCGGGGTACGCACGCCGGGGATCGAGCCATCCTTCGCAACATCGTCCGGCAAGTCGTTGCGCATCTTGCGGGCGATCACGTGCGGATCGGCGAAGACTTCGTCGATGGAACGGATCGGCCCGGCAGGCACGCCCGCCTGCTCCAGCGCAGCCAGGAGGTCGGCGCGCGTGCGCAGCCTCGTCTTCGCGGTGAGCGCGGGAATGAGCGTGGCGCGATTTTTATTGCGCTCGCCGTTCGAGACGTAACGCGGATCGTCGCGCACTTCGGGCAGCCCAAGCACGTCGCAGAAATGCTTGAACTGCCCGTCGTTTCCGACCGCGATAATCATGTAGCCGTCGGCGGTTTCGAATGCCTGATAAGGCACGACATTCGGATGCGCGTTGCCCATGCGCTTCGGCGCCTTGCCGGAAACGAGATAGTTGAGCGCCTGATTGGCGAGCACGCTGGTCTGCACGTCCATCAGACTCATGTCGATGTGCTGGCCTTCACCCGTGCGCGTGCGCGCAAACAACGCGGCAAGTATCGCGGACGCCGCATAGGTGCCGGTGAATACATCCACATAGGCGACGCCGGTGCGCATCGGTTCACGGTCCGGCTCGCCGGTGATGTCCATGATGCCGCCCATCGCCTGAATGATGAGATCGTAACCGGGGCGGCTGGCATACGGCCCGTCCTGTCCGAAGCCGGTGACGGAGCAATAGACGATCTTCGGATTGATCTTCTTCACGCTCTCGTAGTCGAGGCCGTATTTTTTCAGGTCACCGACCTTGTAATTTTCGAGAACGACGTCCGCTTCCCTGATCAGCGCGATGACGAAATCGACGTCTTCTTTTTTCGTGAAGTCGGCCAGCACCGAGCGCTTGCCGCGATTGATCGCGTGATAGTAGGCGGCCGAAAGATTCTCGCCGTTTTTGCCTTCGACGTAAGGCGGACCCCAGGTGCGCGTCTCGTCGCCCTGCCCCGGACGCTCGACCTTGATGACGTCGGCACCCATGTCGGACAAAATCTGCCCGGCCCACGGACCCGCAAGCACGCGCGCAAGCTCAAGCACCTTGATGCCGTCGAGAGGGCCAGCCATGGCAGGACGTTATTCTATTCCGCCATCGGGCGCATGCCGAGCTTGTTCAGGAGCTTCATGTCGCGGTCCTGATCCGGGTTCGGCGTGGTGAGCAGCTTCGGGCCGTAGAACATCGAGTTCGCACCGGCGAGGAAGCAAAGTGCCTGCGTCTGCTCGTTCATGTAGTCGCGGCCCGCGGAGAGGCGCACGACGGACGCGGGCATGGTGATGCGCGCAACCGCGATCATGCGCACGAAATCGAACGGGTCCATCTGCTGGCCCTTCGAAACCGGCGTACCTTCGACCTGCATCAGCAGATTGATCGGCACGCTTTCGGGGTGTTCGGGCAAGTTCGCCAGCGTCTCGATCATGCCGACGCGGTCTTCGGTGGTTTCGCCCATGCCGATGATGCCGCCGCAGCAGACATTGATGCCCGCCTCGCGCACCGCGGACAGCGTATCGAGGCGATCCTGATAGGTCCGCGTGGTGATGATCTGCTCGTAATATTCCGGCGAGGTGTCGATGTTGTGGTTGTAGTAGTCGAGACCGGATTCCTTCAGGCGCAAGGCCTGCGCCGGCGTCAGCATGCCGAGCGTGACGCAGCTTTCCATGCCGAGCGCCTTCACGCCCTCGATCATCATGCAGACGGCTTCGAGATCGCGGTCCTTCGGCGAACGCCATGCCGCGCCCATGCAGAAGCGCTGCGCACCGGCCGCCTTCGCCGCGCGGGCGTCGGCCAGCACCTGCTCGACCTGCATCAGCTTGCTCGCCTTGATCCCGGCCTCGTAGCTCGCGCTCTGCGAACAATAGGCGCAGTCTTCCGGGCAACCGCCGGTCTTGATCGAGAGCAGCGTCGAAATCTGGATTTCGTTCGGGTCGAAACGCAGGCGATGGATGCGTTGCGCTTCGTGGACGAGGTCCATGAACGGCATCTCGTAGATCGCGCGGATTTCCGCGCGGGTCCAGTCGTGACGGATTTCGCCGTAGGCTTTCCGGGCAGCGGAAACGATCTGGGTATCGATGACGTTCATGGCGTGCTCTCGGAAAGCCCTTAAAAGAATGCGTTGAGGCCGGTAATCGCGCGTCCCATGATCAAGGCGTGGACGTCGTGGGTACCTTCATAGGTATTCACGGTTTCCAGGTTCATCGCGTGGCGCATGACGTGATACTCGGCGGTGATGCCGTTTCCGCCATGCATGTCGCGTGCCATGCGGGCGATGTCGAGCGCCTTGCCGCAGTTGTTGCGCTTCACGATCGAAACGGCTTCAGGCGGGCAGCGGTTCTCGTCAATCAGGCGCGTGACGCGGAGCGCGGCCTGCAAGCCAAGCGCGATCTCGCTCTGCATGTTGGCGAGCTTCAACTGCACGATCTGGTTCTGGGCGAGCGGGCGATTGAACTGCTTGCGGTCCATCGTGTACTGGCGCGCGGCGGCGAAGCAGGCTTCGGCCGCGCCCATCGCACCCCAGGCGATGCCGAGGCGCGCGCGGGTCAGGCAGCCGAACGGGCCTTTCAGGCCGGAGACGTTCGGCAGGATTGCATCCTCGCCGACCTCGACGCCTTCCATCACGATTTCGCCGGTAATGGATGCGCGCAGCGAGAGCTTGCCCTCGATCTTCGGCGCGGACAGACCCTTCATCCCTTTTTCGAGGATGAAGCCGCGGATACGCCCGCCGTCGGAGTCGAGCTTCGCCCAAACGACGAAAACATCCGCGACCGGCGCGTTGGTGATCCAGAGCTTGTTGCCTGTGAGCTTGTAGCCCTTCGCGGTTTTCTCGGCGCGGGTACGCATGCCGCCGGGATCGGAGCCGTGGTCCGGCTCGGTGAGGCCGAAGCAGCCGATCCACTCGCCGCTCGCGAGCTTCGGCAGATACTTCATGCGCTGTTCTTCGGAGCCGTAGGCATAGATCGGATACATGACGAGCGAGGACTGCACGCTCATCGAGGAGCGATAGCCGCTGTCGACGCGCTCGATCTCGCGCACCGCCACGCCATAGCTGACGTAGTTGAGGCCCGCGCCGCCGTATTTCTCCGGCAAGGTCGAACCTAGCAGGCCGAGTTCGCCCATCTCGCGCACGACTTCGGGGTCGAACTTCTCCTTGAGGAAGGCTTCCGTCACGCGCGGCATCAGCTTCGACTGCGCGTAGCTCTTCGCGCTGTCGCGGACCATGCGTTCGTCGTCGCTAAGCTGGCTCTCGATGTCGAACGGGTCTTCCCAGTGGGGGGAGACGGCATCGGCGGGCGCGGGTTGCTTGGCGAGCGGCTTGTTCATGGCGCATTTCCTGATCGGCGGACGTTCAGACTACTTCCATGCGTATAAACCGCTGCGCCCATGTCCGCCAGCGGCTTGCCCGGACTGCACTTTTCCGGGCAAAACGAGGCCAACCACACAGCGGAACCAATCCGCGCAACATCAGGGAGTTTCGAGATGAATCTGGGCCGGATGCTCAAAGCCCGCGCTGCGGAAGGAAGGCCCGTGCGGGCGGGCCTGATCGGCGCAGGCAAGTTCGGCTCCATGTTCCTCGCGCAAGCGCGCACGACGCCGGGGCTGCATGTGCTCGGCATCGCCGACCTCTCCGGCGCGCGGGCGCGTGAAGCGCTCCAGCGTACCGGCTGGGACGAAGCACAGATCGCGCGCGATTTTTCCGATGCGCTGAAATCCGGCAAGACCGCCATCACCGAAGATGCGATGGCGCTGATCAACGCCGAGGGTCTCGACGTGGTGCTCGATGTCACCGGCAGCCCGGCCGCCGCGATTCGTCACTGCCTTGCTGCGTTCAAGGCCAAACGCCACGTGGTGAATGTCACCGTCGAAGCCGACGTGCTGGCAGGTCCGCTGCTCGCACAACGCGCGAAGCAGGCAGGCGTGGTCTACGCCCTCGCCTATGGCGACCAGCCCGCCCTCGTTTGCGAAATGGTGGACTGGGCGGAGGCCTGCGGCTTCCGCGTCGTCTCGGCCGGCAAGGGCACGAAGTATCTGCCGGAATATCCGCAATCGACGCCGGACACGGTCTGGAATTACTACGGCCTCACTGCCGAACAGGCGGCGGCGGCCGGCATGAACTCGCAGATGTTCAATTCGTTTCTCGACGGCACCAAATCCGCGATCGAGATGGCCGCGATCTCCAACGCAACCGGATTGAAAGCGCCTAGCCGCGGCCTCGCTTTCCCGCCCTGCGGCGCGGACGAATTGCCGAAGCACCTGATTCCGGCGGCGGCCGGAGGCGTGCTGGAAGAAAGCGGCATCGTCGAAGTGGTGTCGTCGCTGAACCGCGACGGCTCTCCGGTGGAACGCGACCTGCGCTGGGGCGTGTATGTCGTGTTCGAAGCGGGCGCGGACGATGCCCGCGCCGAATACACGCGCCGCTGCTTCGCGGAATACGGCATGATCACCGACAAGTCGGGACGCTACTCCGCGCTCTATCGTCCGTATCACATGATCGGACTTGAACTCGGCATCTCGGTCGCGGCGGCTGCACTGCGCGGCGAAGCGACCGGAACCGCGGATGCGTTCCGCTCCGACGTCGTGGCGGTCGCGAAGCGCCCGCTTGCCGCCGGTGAAGTGCTGGATGGCGAAGGCGGCTACACGGTGTACGGCAAGATCGTGCGCGCAGAGGATTCGCTTCGCGCCAATGCATTGCCCATAGGCCTCGCGCACAAGGTGAAGCTGAACAAGCCGGTAGCGGCTGGCGCCGCCGTGCTCTGGAGCGACGTGGCGATTGCCGAAGACGATACGGTGAAATTCCGCCGCGAGATGGAGCAGGCATTCGCGCCGGGAAAGTCCGCGGCCGCGTAACTACTCAGCGGCGACCGGGCGTTCCTGATCGCCGCGCTTCGGCACGTCCGGCTCTTTCTCGTTGATCTTCGCCGCGATCTTCTGATCGTACTTGTCGAGATACATATAGATCACGGGCGTGATGTAGAGGGTGAGCAACTGCGAGAGCAGTAGCCCGCCGACGACCGCGACGCCGAGCGGCTGGCGCAACTCCGCACCCTCGCCCGCGCCGAGCGCGATGGGCAGCGTGCCAAAGATGGCGGCCATTGTCGTCATCATGATCGGGCGGAAGCGAAGCAGCGCGGCTTCGCGGATCGCTTCGTAGGCATCCATGCCGTGTCGCCGCCGCTCGATGGCGAAGTCGATCATCATGATCGCGTTCTTCTTCACGATCCCGACCAGCAGCACGATGCCGATGATGGCGATGACCGAAAGGTCCATGCCGAACAGGAGTAGCGTCAGCAACGCGCCGATGCCTGCGGACGGCAGACCCGAAAGAATCGTAACCGGGTGGATGAAGCTCTCGTAGAGAATGCCGAGCACGATATAGATCACGAGGATCGCAGTCAGGATCAGCAACGGCTGGCTGGACAGCGAGTCACGGAAGGCCTGCGCCGTACCCTGGAATCCGGTGGAAACGCTGGCCGGCAGATTTGAATCGCGCTCGATCTGCTGGATCGCCTGCACCGCTTCGGAGAGCGCGACGCCCGGCGCAAGGTTGAAGGAGATCGTCACCGCCGGCTGCTGCTGCTGATGCGCGATCTGGAGCGGGCCTACCGAACGGCGGATGGTCGCAATCGCTTCGAGCGGCACGAGTTGCCCCGTCGCAGCACGGAGATAGACCTTCGAGAGGTCCGCCTCACCGCGCTGGAAGCGGCGCTGCGCCTCGATGATGACCTGATACTGGTTGTTCGCGGTGTAGAGCGTCGCAACCTGCCGCGTGCCGTACTGGCTGTAGAGCACGCTACGGATCTGGTCGTCACCGATGCCGAGCGCACGCGCCTTGTCGCGGTCGATGTCGATGGAAAGCTGCGGATTGGTGATCTGCAAATCGGAGGTGACGTCGCGCAACATCGACAGTTGGGAAATCTTTTCCTCAAGCTGCGGCGCGATCTGGTACAGCGCGTCGGTATCCGAACTCTGCACGGTATATTGGTAAAGCGATTTCGCGATGGTGCCGCCGACCGAAATATTCTGCACCGGCTGGAAGAACACCTGCACGCCCGGCACCTGCCCCGCGGTGCGCCGCAGCCGCTGGATGATCTGGTTCGCGCTTTCCGTTCGCTCATGCCGCGGCTTCAATGCGACGAACAAGCGGCCCGTATTCGTGGTGCGGCTGATGCCGGTCGCGCCCGCCGTGGAAACGACATAGGCGACGTCCTTGTCCTGACGGATGATCGCGGCAACCTGCTGCTGGCGCTCGGACATCGCTTCGAACGAGGTGTCGGTCGCCGCTTCCACCGTGGAAGAAATGAAGCCGGTGTCCTCGATCGGGAAGAAGCCTTTCGGCACCCAGGTATAAAGACCGATCACGATGAACAGCGTGGCAAAGGTCGCCATCAGAGTCGCCGGGCGATGGCGCAGCACCCAATCGAGCGTGCGCTTGTATTGCGCCAGCAACCAGTCGAAGCCCGCTTCCGAATACTGGAGCAGCTTCATCGGCTTCTTGTTGTGATCGACCGGCTTCAGCACGCGGGCGCAAAGCATCGGCGTCAGCGTCAGCGAAACGAAACCGGAAATCAGGATCGCGACCGAGATCGTCACCGCGAATTCACGGAACACGCGGCCCACGACGCCGCCCATGAACAGAACCGGGATAAAGACGCAGACCAGCGAAACCGTCATCGAGACGATGGTGAAGCCGATCTCGCGCGTACCGATAACCGCCGCCTTGAACGGCGGCATGCCGTTCTCGATGTAGCGGTATATGTTTTCGAGCACGACGATGGCGTCGTCGACCACGAAGCCGACGCACAATACCAGCGCCAGCAGCGTCATGTTGTTGATCGAATAGCCGAGCAGATACATCGCCGCGAAGGTGCCGATGATCGAAAGCGGCAGAGCCAGCGCAGGTACCAGCGTCGCGCGTCCTGAGCGCAGGAACAGGAAGATCACCAGCACAACGAGAACCACCGCCTCCAGCAGCGTGCGCTGCACGGCGGAAACCGAATTGCGAATGGATACCGAGCGGTCCATCAGCGTTTCGATGGCGATTGCGCCCGGCACGGCCGCACGGAATTCCGGCAATCGTTTCTTCACCAAGTCCACGACGTCGATGGTGTTGGCGTCGGGCTGCCGGTAGATCGCAAGGTTGATCGAGCGCGTGGAGTTGTACCAACCCGCGATGCGCTCGTTCTCGACCCCGTTCTCGACGATGGCGACATCGGAAAGCTTGACCGGCGCACCGTTGCGCCACGCCACGATCAGATCGCGATATTTCGCGGCGTCCGCCTGTTGCGATCCCATGTCGAGGGTAAGCGTCTGTTTGGGGCCTTCGAGCACGCCGATCGGCGTAATCGACGTCGAAGCTGCAATCGCAGCCTGCACGTCGGTCAGGGAAATGCCGCGCAAAGCTATCGCATCGGGGTCGATGCGGATGCGCAGCGCATACTTCTGCCCGCCGAAGATATTGACCTGTGCGACGCCGGGGATCTGCGAAATCTGCTGCGCGATGACCGTCTCGCCGTATTCGTTCACCACCGAGAGCGGAAGCGTGTCGGACACCAGCGACAGGAACAGCACCGGCGCGTCCGCAGGGTTCACCTTGCGGAAGCTCGGCGGCGTGCGCATTTCCACCGGCAGGTTACGTTGCGCGACCGAAAGCGCGGACTGCACGTCGAGCGCCGCCGCGTCGATGTCGCGGTTCAGATCGAATTGAATCGTGATCGAGGTCGAGCCGGTAGTGCTCGACGAACTCATGGTGGTGATGCCGGCGATGGTTGCGAGCTGGCGTTCGATCGGAGTGGCCACCGTTGCGGCCATCACTTCAGGGTTCGCGCCGGGCAACGTCGCGGTGATGTTGATTGTCGGGAAATCGACGCGCGGCAGCGCGGAAACAGGCAGCAGACGATAGCCGAACACGCCAGCCATGATGATCGACGCCATCAGCAGCGTGGTCAGCACCGGGCGGCGTATGCACAGCTCGTAGAATGTCATGCTCAGCTACCTGCCGGCTTCTTGATATCGACGCGCGAACCGTCTCGCAGCGAAAGCTGTCCGTCGGTGACGACGGTCTCGTCTCCATTCAAGCCCTCGGTCAGTGCCGCAAATCCGTCCTGTGTGCGCAGGACCTTCACGTTACGGACCCTCGCGACATTGTTCTCGATCACGAAAACGAAATTGCCGCGCTGGCCGACCTGAATTGCTTCGGCCGGCACAACCACGAGGTTGGGATCGGTTTTGAGCGTAACGCGAACGCTGGCCAGCGTGCCGGGCCAAAGCCGCTCGTCGGCATTCTCGAAGGTGGCGCGAACCAGAATGGTGCCGGTCTGCGAGTCCACCGCGTTCTCGATGAACGCAACGCGGCCACCGCTCAAGGAATATTCGTTTTGCAATGCGACCTCGACGGCCGCTTTTTCGCCCGCAGCGCGCAGATCGGGAATGAAGCGCTCAGGCACGCCGAAGGCGACATAAATCGGAGAAAGCTGATTGATGGTGGCGAGCGGCGTACCGGCATCGGCGGAACGGACAATCGCACCCTGCCTGACGTTGGCGACGCTCATGCGGCCCGACACCGGCGCCTTCACGTCGTAGTAGGTGCGCATCACGCGCAGATTTTGCAGATTGGCTTCGTCCTGCGCGACGGTCGCCTTCAGCACGGCTACATTGGTTTTGGCGTCGGCCTCTTGCACTTGCGACAGCGTGCCCTTCGCGGCGAGACCAATGATGCGCTCGCGGTCACGCTCGGCTTTTTCGAGTTGCGCCTTGTCGCGCAGCAAAGTCGCTTCCGCCTGCTGAATCTGGGCGTCGATGGCGCGGGCGTCGAGCGTGAAGAGGAGATCGCCCTCGTTCACCTTCGCGCCATCGGTGAAGTGAACCTTCAATACCTGACTGTCCACACGCGAGCGGATCGAAACGGTGACAAGCGGCTGTACCGTGCCAAGCGATTCGACGCGATACGGGACGTCCATGCGCTTGGCCTGCGCGGCGCTAATCGAGATTGCGGCAGGGCCTTTTTTCTTTTGTTGCGCGGAAGACCCCGTTCCACCGCCGAAACTCCACCATCCGCCGATCAGCAAAATAGCGGCAGCGCCTGCGATCCAGAGGACGCGGCGTTTGGGCATCGAGAAATTCGTCGGCAGGGCAGACTTCATTGCGGTGTCCGGCGGGCATAAACGCGCGCATTTCTAACATTCTAATCAAGCTAACGGGATTAACTTGCAGTAATTGTTACCCGCGCATGACGGTCTTTACCGGCTGAAATGGCAAATAGATCAGCAAGTTAAGCAAAGTTGCGCGCGACGGCAAAGTTGCCAATTCTTCTTGCGCTGCAATCCGGCCCCGGAATGCCGGAAATCAGGTCTCAGCCTTTTTGGCCGTGGCCGTGATTATGACCGTGGGCGTGGTCATGGCTGTGGCCATCGTGACCGTGATCATGGCCGCAACCACAGTCCGGTCCATGCTCGTGATGATGGTGATGGCCATGACCATGATCGTGGTGGTGGTGACCGCCACCCCCGATCGGATCGAAAGGCGCCACAACCGGGGTAAGCGAAGCGCCCATCTGGGTCAGTGCCTGCTCGACCGATGACTCGCGCGCGACCCGGATGGTGGACCCGGAGAATTCGACCGCGATATGCGCGTTGCCCAAGGCATAGGCTAACAGCGAGAGGGTCTGGGCGTCGGGAGCGGTTGCTTCGACCAGTTGTTCCGCAGCCGCCACGACGCGAACGATGCGCCCGTCTTCCAGTTTGATGCCGTCGCCATCGCGCAGGACGCCTTCGTCACCAGCGTCCAGCATGAAAACGGTGTCGCCGTTTGCCCGCATCGCGACACGGCGCAGGCCGCGCCCGTCATGGGGCAATTCGATGGTGTCGGTTTCGCTGGCCCGGTCCCAATGGCCGGAGGCCAGCACTTCCTTCGCGCGGATCATCTGCCGTCATTCCTGTCCGGCAGCCTTCCAAGCATGGAACGGGAGCGCGCGGCAAATGACGGGAGCGCGCGGCACGATTGCGGTGGCGGAGCCTAGTTTTCGACGGCCTGCTGCGGCAAGCGCAACCGCTTTCGCAACAGGACGCGGCCGTCCTCCTGCAGCGTGAAATCGATTTCGTCGCCGGAATTGAGGTCCCACAACCGCCGCAGCACGACGGGAAGCGTGATCTGCCCCTTGCTGGTGAGCGTCGAGCGCGCGCGATAGCTGATCTTGTGAGCCATAGCCCTCTCCTTACGGAAGTAAGGAGACTGGAAGGTTATGGTTAAAGAAGGCTTAACGCTTCGAGGCGACGCGCAATCGTTCGATCGCGCCATCGAGCGTCGCGTCGCGCTTCGCAAAGCAGAAGCGCACCACGCTCGTCACCGGGTCTTCCGCGTAGAACGCCGAGACCGGAATCGCGGCCACCTTGTTCTCCGTCACCAGCCGCTGGCAGAAATCGCTGTCCCGCTCGTTGATGCCGAGCGCGGCCAGATCGACATTCATGAAGTATGTGCCCTGGCTTTCCAGCGGATCGAAGCCGACGGTCTTCAGCCCGGCCGTGAAGCGGTCGCGGGAGCGCGCGAGTTCGCGGCGCATGCCGAGAAAATAATCGTCTTCCTTGCCGAGACCATAGGCCACTGCCGTTTGCAGGTTCGGCGGCGTGGTGAAGGTGATGAACTGGTGCGCCTTGGAGAGTCCGCGCATCAGCGCGGGCGCGGCGCAGACGAAGCCGACTTTCCATCCCGTCAGGCAGAATATTTTTCCGGCGGAGCCGATCTTCACGGTGCGCTCGCGCATGCCCGGCACGCTGAGCATCGAGATGTGCTTGCGCCCGTCGAACACGACGTGCTCCCACACTTCGTCGCAGATCGCGACGGCGTCGTATTCCTCGCAGAAGCGCGCGAGCAGTTGCAGGTCTTCCATGCCGTACACGATGCCTGCGGGATTGTGCGGATTGTTGAACAGTACGGCTTTGGTCTTCTTCGTGAACACACGCTTCAGGGCGTCTTCGGTGATGCGCCAGTGCGGCGGCTCAAGGCGCACCAGTTTCGGAATCCCGCCCGCGCGTTTCACCATCGGCAGGTAGGAATCGTAGAGCGGCTGGAACAACACGACTTCGTCGCCCGGCTCGATCAATGTGAGGATCGCGCCGGTGAGCGCCTCGGTCGCGCCGGACGTGACCATGATCTCGGATTCGGGATCGAGCGTTACGTCCTGCCAGTGCGCGTAGTGTCTTGCGACCGCGGCACGCAGCTCCGGCAGACCCATCATCGGGGGATACTGGTTCCAGCCGGAGACGACCGCTTCGGCCGCCTTCCGCCGCACGTCTTCCGGTCCTGGGTCGTCGGGAAAACCCTGCCCTAGATTAATAGCGTCATGCTCGCGGGCGAGCCGCGACATGACCTCGAATACCGTGACCGGCAAGTTGGCAAAAACGGGATGCATCGGCGGTCGTTATGCGGCTGGTCGCCCGGAAAACAGATTCAGACTTTGGTTTCGACTTCGAGGCTGATCTGCGTACCGGCCAGCGCCTTCGAGACCGGGCAATTCACCTTCGCGCCTTCGGCGGCTTCCCTGATCTTTGCCGCATCGGCACCCGGCGCATCAACCACGGTTTTCAACTTGATGCCGGTGATGTTCGCGCCCTTCTCGCCGAGAATCACCTCGACTTCCGCATCGGTGTGGATGGACTTCTGGTCGATGCCGGCGCGCATCAGTGCGAAGCCGAGCGCCATTGTGTAGCAGCCTGCATGCGCCGCGCCGATCAGTTCTTCCGGCGTGGTCTGCGACGTGCCGCCTTCGAAGCGCGCCTTCGAACTGTAAGGGGATGCTTTCAGCACGCCCGACTTCGTGTCGATCGTGCCGGTGCCGTCCTTCGGCGAACCTTCCCAATGGGCGCTGGCGTAGCTTTTCATTTCTGCCTCCTGTCGTGTTTATTTCATTTGCCCTGCTGGTTGCGTGCAACTTTGCGCGCGAACCGTTTGGGATAACCTAGCAGGCGGCGCAGCGAACGCGAACGGATGGGTGCGAACCCGCCTTGCGGTTCCTGCACGAAATCGAGACGCGCTTCCGTAACCCTGTCGTCGTCGAGTTCGCGCACCACGAGCCGCGCCAGGCCGAGATCGATCTTGTTGCCGGGCCGCGGCGAGTCCTCGAAACGCTGCGCAAACAATTCTGCAATCGTCATGTCGCGCTCGCCGGGCTGCACGTTAAGCCCGTACATATCCGCGACCGCGCCCATGCGGATATCGCCCTTGAACGGAAACGCGGCGGAAGTTTCCTCGTCGATATAGCCCTCGTTCGGCGCGAACAGGCGGTCGAGCCGTTCGACGCGCTGCGGTGGCGCGAGGAAGTAGCCGTAATCTCCGACACGAAGCGCGCCCGCTTCCGTCGGCGAAAGTATCGCTTTATTGCGGATGATGAGAACGGGCCGCGCCCATGCCGGCCAAGTGCCGTGACCGACCACGGGGCTGCCTTCGACAATCGGATAGCCGACGAGTTCCTCGTCGAGCTGACCGGGCAAGTCGATTTCGATGCGCTTCACCGAAGGCGCCGGATCGTCGAGCGCGACACCGAGCCTTCTTCCAACACTGGAAAGCGACCAGCCCTGCACGATCAGCGAAACGACGACGACCACGAACGCGATGCCGAAAATCTCATCGGCTTCCGGTACGCCGGAGAGTTTCGGGATCGCCGCGAGAAAAATCGAAACCGCGCCGCGCAATCCGACCCATGAAATGAAAATCTTCTCGAGTTGCGCAAAGCGGAAAGGCGAAAGGCACAGCCATACCGCGATGGGACGCGCGAGAACGATGATGAATACCGCGATCAGCAGCGCCTTCCAGAGATACGGCACCAGTGCGCTCGGCGTCACCAGCAAGCCGAGCATGATGAACATGACGATCTGACAAAGCCAGGTCAGCGTATCGTGGAACGTCGTGATGGACGCGAACGCGCGCACCGGACGATTGCCGAGCACGATGCCGGCCAGATAGACGGCGAGGAAACCGGAGCCGCCAGCCGACACAGTCAGCGCATAAATAAAAACCGCGCTTGCGACGACAAGGAGCGGATGCAGACCCGACGGCAGCGAGATGCGGTTCAACGCCAGCGAGATGGCGAACCCGCCGGCGACGCCAAGCAAACCACCTACCGCTGCTTCTTTCAGAACCGTGAGCACGACACGCGAAAAGCCGTATTGCGCGGCCTCCGGCTGCTGGCTTGCGATGATCGCCTGTACCAGCAGGATGGTCATGAATACGGCGACCGGATCGTTGGTGCCGGATTCCATTTCCAGTGTCGCCGCGACCCGGCGCTTCAGTTGCTGGCCGCCCGCGCGCAGGAGGAAGAAAACTGCCGCCGCGTCGGTAGAGGCGACCACCGCACCGACCAGCAGGCTTTCGCGCCAACCCCAGCCGAACAGAAGCCACGTCAGAATCCCGACCAGAATGGCCGTGATGATGACGCCTACGGTAGCCAGCGTCATCGCAGGATAGAGCGCTCCCCGGAAGCTCGCGAAGCGCGTGCGCAACCCGCCGTCGAACAGCACGATGGCAAGCGCCGCAGAACCGACAACATAGGTCGAGGCGAAATCGTCGAACTTGATCCCGCCCGGCCCGTCTTCGCCTGCGAGCACGCCGATCAGCAGGAAGACCAGCAGCAACGGTGCGCCGAGCCGGGTCGCGATCAGGCTGGAAAATACACCGATCACCGCCAGCGCTGCACCAATCAGCAGCAAGGCGTTGGCATAGGTGAGCGAAAACGTAGTCACGGCGCGGACAAACCCCTTCACGGGCGGGGCTGGGCCACTCCCGGCGATGCTTCTCATTCCTATTATGAGAAACCGCTAAACGTTCGTCTCTGAATATCTGCGTAGAATCAGGACGAATTTAGCGAATATGATGCCCTGAATGCGTTATCTGCTCGCCTGCAGCAGCCGTCAGCGCATCGTCTGGTCTCGAACGGTATCTCGCTCCCTCAAGACCCACGCCGGCGACAGGCAGTTGGCTGGACGACGGCGTGGCAATCCGTTTGCCGACTCGTTCGGCTCTCTCCGGCGGCGATGTGTATGGGCAGGCTTTCCAAGGATCGTGGGCGGGAATCGATCCCTGCCGGTGCCGCATCCCTGCGCCGCGGACGGCTGTTTTCCCTTACGGAATGCCGGTTTGTGCCTATTTCATCCTCGGCCCCGGCATTGAAAGGGGGTGCCCTGTCCGCTATACGGACCCGCGAAAAACGGGGTTGCGCATAGCCGCCATTCCCGGCCAAGAAATCCCTTCCCGCCGCTTTATCCGGCCTCGCGCGGAGCCAGTTCATGTCCTCGACCTTCGACACGGTCGCCAACATCATCGCCGAAACCTGCGACATCCCGCGCGACCAGATCACGCCGGATAGCCACGTCTCCAAGGACCTCGGCATCGACAGCCTCGACTTCCTCGATATCGCCTTCGCCATCGACAAGAAGTTCGGCATCAAGATGCCGATCGAACAATGGACCGCCGAGGTGAACGAGGGGAAAGTCGCGGACGAGCAGTATTTCGTCCTGAAGAACCTCGCCGAGCGCATCGACGGACTCGTCGCCGCCAAGAGCGCCTGAGGCGTTCCATATGCGGCTCGAATATTTCGAGCTTGTCGACCGGATCGAACAGCTCGACCTCGAACAGGGCCGGATACTCGCGCGCGGCAACGTGCCCGCGGCCAGCCCCGTGTTCGAAGGACACTTCCCCGGCCATCCGCTGGTGCCGGGCGTCATGCTGATCGAGTTCATGGCGCAGGCTTCCGGCTGGCTGCTGCTCGCCAAGCTCAAGTTCGAACGCATGGCTTTCCTCGCCGCGGCGAAGGAAGCCAAGTTCCGCGACTTCGTGCAGCCTTCCGTGACGTTGATTGCCGAAGCGAATGTCGAGCACGATGGCTCCGGCTACGGCATCACCAAATGCAAGATCCGCCGCGAGGACGGCTCGGCGGTCGCGGATGCCACCATCACGCTGCGCTACATGCCGTTCCCCTCACCCGATTTCTCCAGGCTGATGCTTGCGCGCGCGCAGCAGATCGGCCTGCCGCTGCCGGCATAAGCTCATGGACAATTCTCGCGACACGATCATCACCGGCATTGGCCTCCTCACTTCGCTTGGCGAAGGCGCGGAGACGCATCTCACACGTTTCGTTTCCGGCGACGTGCCGGTCACCGATTTCAAGACTTATCCGACGTTCCTCATCCATCCGCTTGGACCGGTGGATTTCGACAAGCAGATTCCGAAGAAGGGCGACCAGCGGCAGATGGAGCCGTGGCAACGGATCGGCACCTACACCGCCGGCCTGGCGCTGACCGACGCCGGCGTCGCGGGCAATAAAGAAATCCTGCAACGGATGGACATGATCGTCGCGGCCGCGGGCGGCGAGCGCGACATCAACGTCGACGCCTCGATCTCCGGCGAGTTGCGCACCGCCAACAATCCGGGCGCGAAGCTGAACGAGCGGCTGCAAACCGAATTGCGCCCCACGCTATTCCTCGCGCAGCTCTCGAACCTGCTCGCGGGCAATATCTCCATCGTGCACGGCGTCACGGGTTCTTCGCGCACCTTCATGGGCGAGGAAAGCTCCGGCATCGAGGCGGTGCGGGTCGCAACCGCGCGCATCGGCGCGGGCACCAGCGACATCGCGCTTGTCGGCGGCGCGTATAACGCGGCGCGGCCCGACATGATCGCGCTCTGGGAATATGCGGGACTGAATTATCGCGACGAGTTCAAGCCGGTTTTCGCTTCAGACCGCAAGCCGGGCATGGCGACCGCGAGCGGCGGCGCATTCCTCGTGCTCGAATCCCGCGCCCACGCGGAAGCGCGCGGCGCGAAAATGATCGCCAAAATCTCGCTGGTTAAATCAGCGCGGGCAAAGCGCGCCAATGCAGGCGCGGTCAGCCAGTCCATCGGCAGCCTCATCGACGAGGCGAAGGCGAAAGCGCCCTCGCCCGCCGCGATCTTCTCCACCGCCAGCGGCGTCGAACCGGCGACCGGCGAAGAAGCGAAAGCATTGCAGGCCGCGCAGCTTCCCGTGCGCGCAGTGGCAAGCCGTATCGGACACCTGTTCGAGCCGTCTTTCCCGTTCGGCCTCGCCTTCGGCGCACTCGCGGTCCAGAGCGGCAAGCTGCCGAAAGCCTTCGACGGCGTGGAGTTGGAAGCCTCCGGGGCGGATGGGGTAAAGTCGGTGATCGTCTCTACGGTCGGTCACTGGAGCGGCGAAGGCGTCGGCATCGTCGAAGCCGCCGGATAAGAGGTTCGCGATGGCAAACCAGTTCAAGGATTCGATGGGCCGCCCGATCGTGGTGGTGACCGGCATGGGCGTCGTCACCTCGCTCGGACAGGGCAAGGAAGACAACTGGAAGAAGCTCACTTCCGGCGTCTCCGGGATTCACCGCATCACCCGCTTTCCGATCGACGGACTGAAGACCACGATTTCCGGCACGGTCGATTTCCTGTTCGACCGGCCCGTGGCCGCGCCCGAACTCTCCGAGCGCCTCGCGGCGCTGGCCGCCGAAGAAGCGGTGGCGCAGTCCGGCATCGGCGCGAAAGCCGATTTTCCGGGTCCGCTATTCTGCGCCGTGCCGCCGGTCGAGATCGAATGGCCGCAGCGGAATGCCATCGCCGCGGAAGCCGATCCGGCGGCGGCGTTCACGCCCGAACTCGCGCTGGAAATCTCCGGCCGCTCGAGGCATCCGGAATGGCACGAGATGTTTCTGTTCGGAACGGTTGCGGACCGCATCGCTGACCGCTTCGGCACGAAGGGCCTGCCGATTTCCGTCTCGACCGCCTGCGCATCCGGCGGCACTGCGATTCAACTCGGCGCGGAAGCGATCCGCCGCGGCGACTGCGAAGCCGCACTCGCGCTCGGCACCGACGGCTCGGTGCATGCGGAGTCGTTGATCCGTTTCTCCCTGCTCTCCGCGCTCTCGACGCAGAACGAAAACCCAACGCAGGCATCCAAACCGTTCTCGAAGAACCGCGACGGCTTCGTGATCGCCGAAGGTGCTGGCGCGCTGGTGCTGGAAAGCCTCGAACACGCGACCAAGCGCGGCGCGAAGATTCTCGGCGTGGTTGCGGGCTTTGGCGAAGTTTCCGACAGCTTCCATCGCACCCGCTCCAGCCCCGACGGCAAGCCGATCATCGCCTGCATCAACAACGCGCTGAAAGACGCCGGCATCGGCGCAGGCGACATCGACTACATCAACGCCCACGGCACCTCGACGCCGGAAAACGACAAGATGGAAACGCTGGGCGTGACGGAAGTGTTCGGCAAGGACACGAAGATTCCGATCTCCTCCAACAAGTCGATGATCGGCCATACTCTCTCCGCCGCCGGCGCGGTCGAAGCAGTGTTCTCGCTGCTCACGCTCGCGCACCAGCGCATCCCGCCGACCATCAACTACACCGTGCCCGATCCGTTGATCCCGCTCGACGTGGTGCCGAACACGGCGCGCGACGCGAAGGTGACGCGCGTGCTCTCCAACTCGTTCGGTTTCGGCGGACAGAACGTCAGCATCGTGCTGACCGGCGAACCGGCGTAAACCGCGCCGGGCCGAAGCAGGGAATTGTCAGCAATGCGCGCGTTGCGTTTGTTCGGGGACCGCAAGCTCGAAATTTCCGAGATCGACCCGCCTGCCCCGCCCGCGCCGGGCCAAGTGCAGGTGCGCACCCACGCGGTCGCGCTCAATCACATCGACGTCTGGGGCTGGCGCGGCATGGCTTTCGCCAAGCGCAAGATGCCGCTCGTGGTCGGCGCGGAAGCCTCCGGCGAAATTGCCGCGATTGGTGAAGGCGTAACCGGCTTTAAGGTCGGCGATCCGGTCGTGCCTTACGGCGCGATGACCTGCAATCATTGCAAGGCGTGCGTTGAGGGCCGCGACAATCTTTGCGAGAACGTCGCGGGCGTCGCGGGCTTTCACATCGACGGCTTCGCACAGGATCTCTACAACTGGCCGGCGCGGCTGGTGGTGAAAGTGCCTGCCGGCGTTTCTCCCGCGGATGCTTCCTGCGCGCCCCTCACCTTCGCAACCGTCGAGCACATGCTGTTCGACAACGCGAAGCTGCAATCCGGCGAGACGGTATTGGTGCAGGCGGGCGGCTCCGGCATCGGCTCCGCCGCGATCCGGCTGGCGAAGGACATCGGCGCGGTGGTCTACACCACGGTCGGCGACGACGAGAAAGCAGCGAAAGCAAAAGCGCTCGGCGCGGATGAAGTCATCAACTACAAGACCGACCGCTTCGAAGGCGCGGTGCGCAAACTGACCAAGAAAAAAGGCGTCGATGTCGTGTTCGAGCACACCGGCGCGGAAACATGGAACGGCTCGCTGCTCTCCATGAAGAAAGGCGGCCGCCTCGTCACCTGCGGTTCGACCTCCGGCCCGACGGTGCAGATGAACCTGATGATGCTGTTCCAGCAGCAATACAAAATCTTCGGTTCGTTCGGCTTCGCGATCCGCAATGTCGGCGAGGGCCTTGCGAAAATGGCGCGCGGCGTGAAGCCGGTCATCGACACCGAACTGCCACTCGCGGAATTCGAGAAGGGGCTGGAGCGCCTCGAAAGCCGTCGCGTATTCGGCAAGATCGTCGTGCGCTTCTGATGATGCGCCGGCTGTTTCCTTACGGCTTCCGGCACTGGTGGAAGTACAATCCTTATATCCGCGGTATGAAGCGCACGATCGGCTTCGTGCTGCTGCCGATCACTTGGCCGCTCGGCCTGATTTGGCGGCTTGTAGTCAAGGGCTTCGTCCTTTCGCTCATCTTCATCCTGCAAAAGATCGGGCCGGATCGTTCCGCCGATGCCGCCGCGTGGATCGCGCGCAAGATCGGCCCGCGCATCCGCGTCGCCAAACTCGGCCGCGCGAACCTGCGCGCCGCCTACCCGGAAAAAACGGACGAAGAGATCGAGAAAATCCTGACCGGCGTGTTCGATAATTTGGGGCGTGTCGCAGGAGAATTCGTCCATCTCGGCAAATTGTGGGACTGGGACGAGAACGCCGAACGCGGCGGGCGCATCACGATTTCCAAGGAAGTATCGGAGCGATTCCTCGCGCTGCGCGAGCGCGACAAGGCGGCGGTCGTCTTCACCGGGCATCTCGCGAACTGGGAACTATGCGCGGTTGCGGCTGCGGCACACGGCCTGAAATCCTCCGTCGTATTCCGCCCGCCGAACAACCAGATTTTCGAGGAAATCATCGAGCGCACGCGCTCCGGCGTGATGGGCGAGATGATCCGCTCCGAACGACAATCGGTATTCACGATGGCCGGCGTGCTGGAACGCGGCCGCATCCTCGGCGTGCTGGTGGACCAGTATTTCCAGGGTGTGCCGATCAAGTTTTTCGGGCGGCAAACGCGCGCCAATCCGCTTGCCGCGCGGCTCGCCCGCCAGTTCGATTGCCCGGTGTACGGCGCGCGCGTCATCCGCCTGCCGGAAGGGCGCTTCGCGCTCGACCTGACCGAGCCGCTCGACCTGCCCCGCGACAAGGACGGCAAGATCGACGTGGACGCGGCGACGCAGACGATCAACGCGGTCGTCGAAGGCTGGATCCGCGAATATCCGGAGCAATGGCTCTGGCTGCACCGCCGCTGGCGGTGACTGCGTTCTCGCCTAGCGCCCGGTCTTCACCCGCGTCCAGATGCGCGTCACCGTCCGCTGCAACTGCGGCGGATACGGCGTCACCGTGTAGAGGCGGCTGAACACATCCTGCGTGGGATAGATCGCAGGGTTGCCCAGAATCTCCTTATCGACATCCTTCTGCGACGCGAGGTTGCCGTTGGCATAGGCGACCTGATTGGTGTTACGCGCGGCAATCTCCGGGCGCATCATGAAGTTGATGAAGACATGCGCGGCCTCGGCGTTCGGCGCATCCTTCGGGATCGAGAAGGAATCGAACCAGATCTGCGCGCCCTCTTTCGGCACCACGTAGGCGATATTGACGAGCGGCCTCTTGGTCTTCTCCGCCGCTTCCTTCGCACGGGCCTGCGCCTGGAAGATGTCGCCGGACCAGCCGATTACGAAACAGATTTCGCCGTTGGCGAGCGCGTTCAAATATTCGGACGAATGGAATTTCTGGATATAGGGACGGACCTTGAGCAGCAGCTCGCCTGCCTTCTCGATGTCGGCGGCGTTCTTCGAATCCGGGTCGAGACCGAGATATTTCAGCGCGGCGGGAATGAGTTCTTCCGCAGTGTCGAGCACATGCACGCCGCAGTCTTTCAGCTTTGCAATGTTTTCCGGATTGAAGAAGATTTCCCAACTGTCGATCGGCTTGTCGCCGAGACGCTTCTTCACCTGATCGACGTTGTAGCCGATGCCGGTGGTGCCCCACATATAGTTCACGGCGTATTCGTTGCCGGGATCGTAGGCAGCGAGGCGCTTGGTGATCTCCGGCCACGCATGTTGCAGGTTCGGGATTTTCGACTTGTCGATCTTCTGGAATACGCCGGTCGCGATCAGGCGGCGCAACACGGTCGAACCGGGCACCACCACGTCATAGCCGGTGCGGCCGGCGAGCAGTTTCGCTTCCACCACTTCGTTGGAATCGAAGGTGTCGTAGCGCACCTTGATGCCGGTTTCCTTCGTGAATTCTTCCAGCACCTTCGGGTCGATGTAATCCGACCAGTTGTAGATGTTGACGGCCTTCTCCTGCGCCGAAGCGGCAAACGCACCGGCGAGCAAAAGCGCGAACACTTTCAGCGAACGAAGAAACATCGAAGACACCCGGAGATCGAGGTTACGGCCGCGAGCGAAACTAGTCGGCAATGGCGGCGCGCTCAACAACCTTTCCGGCGTCTCAACCCTTTTCGGTGTCGAGGCCGGCGGCCTTCCACGCGAGAATGCCGCCTGCGAGATGCTTGTTGTATGGCAGGCCCGCCGCCTGCGCCGCTTCCGAGGCGATCACCGAGCGGCGGCCGGAGCGGCAGGAAAACACCAGCGTCTTTCCGGCAGGATCGGGCAACGCCGCGGGGTCGAATACCGAAAGCGGAAAATCGACCGCGCCGGGGATGCGCTCGGCGGCAAGCTCGTTCGGTTCCCGCACATCTACCAGCAGGATCGAGCCGTTCTCGATACCGGCCTTCACTTGTTCGGGGGAAAGGTCTTCTACGTTCCCGGCCATGCCGCGCGCTCCACGCAAGGCCGCGAGCAATGCGGCGGCGGCGGCGGAAGGTCAAGCAGACTTTAGGGGCGCAGGTTCGGCGGTGCGGCCGGGGCTTCCTTCAGGAGCGTGATGGTCACGCGGCGGTTCGCGGCCATGTACGGATCTTCGGGAAACAGCGGGTCGCTGTCGGCGCGGCCCGCGACCATGAAGACCTGCTGCGTGCGCACGCCCGCGCCCTGCAAAATCTGGCGCACCACATTGGCGCGGTCGGCGGAGAGATCGAAGGAAGTGTAGTCGCCGCGCGGCGGCACTTTCTGCGCGGCGGTGTGCCCGGAAATGACGATCCGGTGCGGCATGGCGCGGATCGCTTCCGCGATCTTCACCAGCAGCTTGCGGGTGCGCTCGTACGGTTCCTTGGAGCCGTCCGGGAACATCGAGCGCCCGTCCTGATCGACGATCTCGACATTGAGACCCTCTTTGGTCTCGGTGAACATGATGTGCTTGGAGAGTTCGCTGATCTCCGGCAGATCCTGCAAAGCCTGCCGCAGCGATGCGGCAGCGAGCGCGAACTGACGGTCGCGGATCGCGCGCAGGCCGGAAATCAGATCGTTGTCCTGCTCGTCGCGCGAAGGACGCTCGCTGGTTTCATCGGGACGCAGGTTGGTCTTGGCGTTCAGCAGCTTCGTGCGCAACGGCAAGCCATCGACTTCGACGATACCGGAGTAACGCGACTCGCGCTGCGTGCCGAAGGCATCGCGCATCGAGCCGGTCATCAGTTTCATTTTCTCCTTATCCATCGTCGAGTAGGCCGCGATCATGACGAAGAACGCCATCATGAGCGCCATCAGGTCCGCGAAGGTTACGAACCAGCCGTGACCGCCGCCGTGGCCGCCGCCATGTCTACGCTTGACCGCCATTTCGGTACCTGCCCCTCACCCTGCCCGGATCAGGCGGGCACAGCTTCCGGCTGGTGATGGTGACGCTCCGGCAGATAGGCAACGAGCATCTCGCGCACGATTGCCGGACTCTTGGCTTCGCGGATCATGAGCACGCCGTCGATGATCAGCGTCCGGTTCGTCTCCTCGTCATGGAGCTTGACCTGCAACTTATCGGCAATCGGCAGACAGACAAGGTTTGCGAGCACCGCACCGTAAAGCGTCGCGAGCAGCGCAATCGCCATATAGGGTCCGAGCTTCGAGGGATCGGACATATTTGCGAACATCTGCACCATGCCGATCAGCGTACCGACCATGCCGAAAGCAGGCGCGCAGTCGCCGATCGCGCGGTAAATCTTCTGGCCTTCATCCAGATGCATGAAAAAGGTCTCGCGCTCGCGTTCCATCGCGTCGCGGATGAACGACGAGTCGTAACCGTCAGCTACGTAGCGCACGCCCTTTGCCAGAAACGGGTCTTCAATTTCTTCCCTTTCGAGACCCAGCGGTCCGGCCTTGCGAGCAACTTCGGCAAGGCGGGCGATCTCGTCGACGAGTTCGAGCTGCGTCATGCGCCGCATCGTGAAGGCGTATTTTGCGCCGAGCGGCAGGCCGTGCAGGATCGAGGAAAGCGGAAAACGAATGAGTGTCGCGGCGGCCGAACCGCCGAAGATCACGATGGCTGCGTGAGAATCGACGAACGTGCCGAGATCGCCACCCATGAGGATCAGCGCGACGACGATAATCGACCCGAAAATCAGGCCGAGGCCCGTTGCCAAATCCATAGGGTTCTCCCTTTACGCGTGCAGCCTGTCCTTGGCCGCTTTACTCTGGGTTCCGATAGTTAGCCGGGCGCGCCTAAGAAGGGGTTAAGTGCCGGAATTTGCTGGGCCAATGCATTGTCGTCTGCGCCCTTTCGCACGTTCGCGGGCTACGCTAGGAGAACCCTAACGACCGGTTAAAAACGTCAATGAGCTGCGGAAAACGCGGCACTTTTGGAGGAGTACGATGCGCGAAGTTGGTCATTTCATCGGCGGCAAGCACACCAAGGGGACATCCGGTCGCACCGGCGACGTGTTCCAGCCCATGACGGGCGACATCATCGCGAAGGTCGCGCTGGCCAATAAAGCCGACGTCCGCGCCGCGGTCGAAAACGCCAAGGCCGCACAGCCCGGCTGGGCCGCCACCAACCCGCAGCGCCGCGCCCGCGTCATGTTCAAATTCCTCGAACTGATCGCGAAGGAAACCGACACGCTTGCCGACATGCTGGCGCGCGAGCACGGCAAGACCGTCGCCGACGCCAAGGGCGATATCCAGCGCGGCGTCGAGGTGGTCGAATTCGCCTGCGGCATCCCGCATCTGCTGAAGGGCGAATACACCGACGGCGCGGGTCCGAGCATCGACATCTATTCCATGCGCCAGCCGCTCGGCGTCGTCGCCGGCATCACGCCCTTCAACTTTCCGGCGATGATCCCGATGTGGAAGTTCGCCCCGGCAATCGCCTGCGGCAATGCTTTCATCCTGAAGCCGTCCGAGCGCGATCCGGGCGTGCCGATGCGCCTCGCCGAGCTGATGCTTGAAGCGGGCCTGCCGGCCGGCGTGCTGAACGTCGTCAACGGCGACAAGGAAGCGGTGGACGCGATCCTCGACGACCCGGACATCCGCGCCATCGGCTTCGTCGGCTCCACGCCGATTGCGGAATACATCTACACGCGCGGCACCGCGAGCGGTAAGCGCGTGCAGTGCTTCGGCGGCGCGAAGAACCACATGATCGTCATGCCGGACGCGGACATGGACCAGGCGGTCGATGCGCTGATCGGCGCAGGCTACGGCTCGGCGGGCGAACGCTGCATGGCGATTTCGGTCGCCGTGCCGGTCGGCAAGGACACGGCCGACAAGCTGGTCGAGTGTCTCATCCCGCGCGTCGAGAGCCTCAAGATCGGCCCGTCCACCGATGCGGGCGCGGACATTCCGCCGCTGGTGACGCGCGCGCATCTGGAGAAGGTGAAGAATTACGTCGAGATCGGCGTCAAGGAAGGCGCGAAGCTGAAAGTCGACGGCCGCAACTTCAAAATGCAGGGCTACGAAAAAGGCTTCTATATGGGCGGCTGCCTGTTCGACGAAGTGACTCCGGACATGCGCATCTACAAGGAAGAAATCTTCGGGCCGGTGCTCTCGGTGGTACGCGCGAACAACTACGACGAAGGCCTCAAGCTCGCGAACGACCATGAGTTCGGCAACGGCGTTGCGATCTTCACCCGCGACGGCGACGCGGCGCGCGATTTCGCTAGCAAGGTGAACGTCGGCATGGTCGGCATCAACTTCGCGATCCCGGTGCCGCTCGCCTATCACACCTTCGGCGGCTGGAAGCGTTCGGGCTTCGGCGACCTGAACCAGCACGGGCCGGACTCGGTCCGCTTCTATACGAAGACGAAAACGGTAACTGCGCGCTGGCCGAGCGGCATCAAGGGTGGCGCGGAATTCACTATCCCGACCATGAAGTGACGTTGAAGCGCCTAACGCTTCAATGTGGTCCTGGCTTGGCGTAACGAAGGCCGGGATCGTCCTGTTGCCGATAACAATCCCGGATAGCGGCTTTGCCGCTTCCGGGACGACAAGGAAAGCAAATGGCCGAATACAAGCTCCATTGCTTCGCGCAGTCCGGCAACTCCTACAAGGTCGCGCTTTATCTCAACCTGATCGGCGCGGACTGGGAGCCGGTTGCGGTCGATTTCTTCACCGGCGAAACGCGCTCGCCGGAGTTCCGTGCGAACGTCAACGAGATGGGCGAAGCCCCCGTGCTCGAGCACAAAGGCAGGAAGCTCACGCAGTCAGGCGTGATCCTGACCTATCTCTCGGACCTCACCGGCAAGTTCAAGCCGCAGGACGAAGACGAGAAACTGGAAGCGCTGCGCTGGATTCTGTTCGACAATCACAAGGTGACGAACTTCCTCGCGACGCACCGTTTCTTTCGCAATTTCTTCAAGGACCCCAACCCGGCACTCATCGAGTTCCTGCGTGGCCGCGCCGTGTCGAACCTGAAGATCGTAGACCTTCATCTCGCAAAGCAGCCGTTCCTGACCGGCAAGAACCCGACCATCGCCGACATATCGGTGCTCGGTTATCTCTATTATCCCGACGAGGAACACGGCTTCGAAATCGAGAAGGAGTTTCCCGCCGTTCACGCATGGCGCGAGAAATTCAGGGCGATGCCCGGCTGGAAACACCCCTACGATCTGATGCCGCAGCCGCCTTCTTTCAAGAAGTAACAGCCCATAAAAAAACCCGCGAGCAAAACTCGCGGGTTTTTTGTGTTTGCGGCAGAGACTACGCGTCGCGCTTGATCGCGAACGGTCCCCACGCCTGCATCGAAGCCATTGCCTCGATACGGTTGATGTTGACGTGGCGCGGCATGGTGCAAACGAAGAAAATCTGCTCCGCGATGTCGTCGGCAACCATCGGCTTCACGCCCTTGTAAACCGCGTCGGCCTTCGCCTTGTCGCCCTTGAAGCGCACGACCGAGAATTCGGTTTCGGCAAGGCCCGGTTCGACCGAAGTCACGCGCACGTTCTTGCCGAGCAAATCGCTGCGCAGGTTCAAAGCGAAGCGCGTCACGAAAGCCTTGGTCGCGCCGTAGACGTTTCCGCCCGGATAGGAATAATTCGCGGCAACCGAACTGACCACGACCACATGGCCTTCGTCGCGCTCGACCATGCCGGGCAGCGTGTTGCGGATGGTGTAGACGAGACCATTCACGTTCATCGCGATCATCTGGTCCCAGTCTTCGATCTTCGCCTCCTGCGCCGGCTCAAGACCGATCGCGCCGCCTGCATTGGCGACCACGACGTTGACCTTCTTGAAAGCGTCGGGGAGTGAGTTGAGCGCCGCGATGGTCGCCTTGTTGTCGGTGACGTCGAAGTTCAGCGTATGGCAGTTCGCCCCCAGTTCCTTCTTCAAGGCGTCGAGGCGATCCTGACGGCGTCCGGTGCCGATCACCTTCGCGCCGGCTTGCGCGAAGCGCCGCGCCGTCGCGGCGCCGAAGCCGGAGGTCGCGCCGGTGATGAGCACGGTCAGGGTTTTGGGGTCGAGCATCTGCGAAGCCATGAATTCCTCTCCTGCGAATAGCAGCGGTTCTATTCCGCCTGTTCGTTTCTGGATCAGCGCGCGGTCAGGCCGCCATCGATCGGGATTTCCGCGCCGGTGATGAAAGCGCTTTCGTCACTTAGCAGAAAAACCGCGAGGTTCGCTACCTCTTCCGGCTGTGCAAAGCGCGAGAGCGGTACATCCGCGGTCATGCGTTCGCGGGCGGCATCGCGAGACTTCGCGTTTGCAAGCAGGGCCTCGACCATTGCGCCCTCGACAAAGGTGGGATGCACGGAGTTCGAGCGTACCGGAGGCTTCAAGCGCGCGCCGTGAAGCGCCACCGATTTCGAGAGCAGCCGCACCGCGCCCTTGGATGCGTTGTAGGACGCGAGATTGTGCCCGGCGACAAGGCCGGAAACGGAAGACAGGTTCACGATGGAGCCGCCTCGGACCTTCAGGAGCGGCATTGCGTATTTGCAGCCAAGATATGTGCCGTCCACGTTCACCGCCATCGTGCGCCGGTATTGCGCATAGTCCTCGCTTTCGATGGTGCCGAGCGAAGCGATGCCTGCGGAATTCACGAGGCCGTCGAGGCGGCCGTGCTTTTTTGCGACGGCTTCCGCCACGCTTTTCCATTCGCTTTCCGAAGTCACGTCGAGCGCGAAATCCTGTCCCTTGTGCGAGGCGAGATCGGTGCGGATCGCGATGCCGCCCTCTTCTTCCACGCGCTTCGCAACCGTGCCGCCGATGGTTCCTGCGGCGCCGGTGATCAGCACGATCCTGTCTTTCATTCTTGCGGCCATGACATTTCCTTCAGGGCTTCCTTCAAAGCAAAAGACCCGCCGCGATCATGCGGCGGGTCTCGAGCTTTGGAAAGGCGAAGTTTTTATTCCTTCACCGGACCGGCGTATTTTGCGACCAGCGTTTCGACGTCCTTGAGGAGCGTATCGGCGTCGATGCCCTTGCCCTTCAGTTCGGCGACCCACGCGGCGATGACCGGCTTGGCGGCATCCTTCCAGCGCTTGGTTTCCTTCGAGTCGAGCACAACAATCGCGTTGTTCCGCTTCTTTGCGAACTCAAGGCCCGGAATGTCGCCTTCATCCATCACGCGGCCGACCCAACGCGACGCGGCAGCGCCGGAGTTGTCGTCGATGACTTTCTTGAGGTTGGCCGGCAGGCTGTCGTACTTCGCCTTGTTCATCACGAAAACGAACGCGGCGACGTAAAGCGAGCGGTTGCCCGAGAAGGTCGTGTGCGTGTTGACCAGTTCGGCGACGCGCAGCGGCGTGGTGACTTCCCACGGCACCACGGTGCCGTCGATCACGCCCTTGGCGAGCGCGTCCGGCATCGCCGGGACCGGCATGCCGACCGGGGTCGCGCCGAGTGCTTCGATCAGCTTGTTCACGACGCGCGACGGACCGCGTAGCTTGAGACCTTTCATGTCCTCGAGCTTGCGGACGCCGTTACCCTTGACGTGAAGCACGCCTGCGCCATGCGTATGCACGGCGAGAACCTTCACGTCCTTGAACTCGTCTTTCAGGTGCTTCTCGTAATATTCCCACGCAGCCTGGCTGGTCTGCTCGGCGTTGCCGGCAATGAATGGCAGTTCAAGCGCTTCGATGCGCGGGAAGCGTCCCGGCGTGTAACCGGGCAGCGTCCATACGATGTCGACAACACCGTCCTTGGCCTGATCGAACAGTTGCGGCGGCGTGCCGCCGAGCTGCATCGAGGGATAAAGCTCGACCTTGATCTGACCCTTCGAATCTTCCTCGATTTTCTTCGCCCACGGCGCGATGAAGTTGCGCGGTACCGGAGCCTGCGCAGGCAGGAACTGGTGGATGCGCAGCGTGATCTGCTGGGCTTCGACGGGAGCGGACGTAAACGACGCAGCCAATACGATCGCGGCGGCGCTTAGCTTTTTCATGTAGTTCATCAGTTCTCCTCCAGAGGTCAGTTTGTTGAAATCCGCTTCTTGGGAGCGGTGCGCCGCAGGAACCGGCGAAATTTCGGCGAAATGGAAACCAAGGTCAATCGCTCTCCTATTTCACGAAGCGAAGCGCGAAAATGGTCAGGATCGGGAAATACAAGAGCAGGATCGCGCGGAATACGTCCGAGATCAGGAACGGTACGATGCCGCGATAAATCTCTCCGATCGGCACGTTGCGCGCGATGTTGGCGACGACATAGACCGTCAGCCCCACGGGCGGCGCGATCAGACCGATGGAGATCACGACCAGCATCAGGATGCCGAACCAGATCACGCGCTCGTCGCTGGTCATGTCCCAGAGTTCGAGCGCCCTGATGGTCGGCAGAACCACCGGCAGGAACAGGAGCATCATCGCCAGTTCGTCCAGCACGCAGGTCAGCAGCACGAAGACGATAAGGAAGCCGCCTATGATGAGCAGCGGATGCGTGCCGAGATTGCTCGCCCACTCCGCCAGATCGGCCGGAACCTGCGTCAGCGCCAGCGTGGTGTTCAGCATCGCGGCGCCAAGCAGCATCGTGTAGATCATCGCGGAAGCCTGCGCCGCGGGCAGCACGCATTTGACGATCGTGCGCCAGCCGATGCGCGCGCGAACGATGGCAAGCAATAGCGTGGCGCTCGTCCCAATGGCCGCACCTTCAGTCGCGGTGAACCAGCCGATATAAATGCCGGTGAACATCAGAATGAAAATCGCAGCAATCGGCCACGCTTCCAGCGTCGCCGACATGCGCTCCTTCTTCTGATCGCTGGCGTCGATCTGCGGCGCGGGTGCGTGCTCCGGGTACAGGCGCACATAGATGCCAATCGCGATCATGAAGAAAACCGCGGCGATGACGCCGGGGACCACGGCCGCCGCGAACAGCTTGATGATGCTCTGTTCCGCGAGGAAGGCATAAATAATGAGAATGAAGGAAGGCGGCACCAGAATGCCGAGCGTACCGCCGGCCGCCAGCGTTCCGGTCGCGAGGCGATCGGAGTAATTCAGCCGCTTCATCTCCGGCAGCACGACCTGACTCATGGTCGCGGCAGTGGCGACCGAAGAACCACTGATCGCACCGAATGCGGCGCAGGCGACGATGGCGGCCTGCGCGACGCCGCCGCGCATGTGGCCGACCCAGGCATTGGCCGCACGGAACAGGTTTCTCGAAAAACCCGCGGCGGAAGCGAACTGCCCCATCATCAGGAACAGCGGGATGACGGACAGATCGTATTTGGAGAACGTACTCCAGCTCAGCGACTTCAAGTAATTAAAGAGCGTCGGCGCGAGCGGGATCGTAAAATAGTCCACGAGCGAAGACGTATTCCAGTTCAGTTTCTGGATTGCCTGCGCGACGATCGCGTAATCGCGGATGTACCAGTAACCGGCAGCGCCGGCAGCGAACATCGCGGCACCGAGCGGAATCCGGATCGCGATCAGCAGCATCATGCCGCCGATGATGAACCCCGCGAGTTCAGCTTTGTTCATGTTCGACCCGCTGCGAGATTCCTACCCAGCCGAGCGCCTGTCCAAGCGCAGTCAACGCCGCAAGCATCATGCCGGGGATCATGCCGGCATAACCGGCCCAGATCGGGAAGCCGAGCAACATGCTGGTTTCGCCGTTCAGTTTCAGTTCGTGCGCACCGACCGCCGCGCGCCACACGACGAGGAAGAACATCAGCGCCATCACGAAAGCGCCGATGCGATACATGATGTTTTGCGCCCGCTTCCCCGCGCGCAGCGTAAAGACATCGACGAAGATGTGTCCGGCAGTGATCTGGCAATAAGCGAGAAACAACGTTCCCGCGATCGCGATGCCGATTTCTACGAGTTCGAAATCGCCGAGGATCGGACGGCCGAAAACGGCGCGGCGGACGATGCTGAAAGCAGACATCAGTCCGATCACCGCGACCACGATGCCGCCGGCATAGGCAAACGTCACTGCGAGCCGGTGAAACGGCGCATGCAGCCAGCCGCCGCTCGCAACTAGTTCTCTGGAATCGTCGCTCATCTCCCCGCCCGGACTGTCGTCCCGCGCATCTTTTTTGTGCGCTCTCCGGAGCCGTCCCGCTTCCCCACGACACGGCCATCCTTTGCCGAATCCGATACCGCGCAGGTACCGCGATTGGCAACGGAGCGGGCGCCCCCGCAGCCGCATTAATCGCAGACGTTCAATGCTTTGGACGTTTTATCCTAGTCCGGAACTTTTGCGTTTACGGGTTGTTAAGGAAATCGGCAGAGCATTTTCGCACCTGCGAACAAGCGCCTTGGCCGGAAGTTGGACAGAAAATGACGCTTCCCGAATTGCCGCTGATCGAATCCTCGCCGCCACTGGTCCCCGCCGGTCCTTTCGGACTTGCCGGGAAGATGCAGACGCTCCTGCAAGCCCTGAAACCCCGTACTGATGCGGAGGCGCTACGCCTCCTGCGCGCGAACTTCCCGCACAGCTCGCTCAGCGAGCGCATGAACGCGCTTTCCAGCCGACAGCGGAAACCGCCGCGCTAGTTCAGGCGGTCGGGCCGGTTCTCTATGTCTTCCTGCGGAGCAATGACAGCTTCGCCACCAATTACATGCGCCTTCTCAAGCCGCTTGTAGTGGAAGTATGCGAGCGGAATGGTCGTGAGATAGCCGAGCACGATCACGGTCAGCAGTTCCCACGGATAGCTCAGCAGCGTCGCGACGAAGAGCACCGCCAACACCAGGATCGGCAGCACATATTCCCGCGGCACACGGGCGCCGAGCTTCTTGCCGGACCAGGTCGGAATGGTCGAGACCATCAGAAGCGCGATACCGAGCGCATAGACCAGATAAAGCGACGGGCTGAACGAGAAGCGCGGCACGCCCAGCATTTCCAGATAGACCGGCAACAACACCACGATCGCAGCGGCCGGCGCGGGTATGCCGACGAAGAAATTGCCGGCAAATGCCGGGCGGTTTGGGTCGTCCAGCATGACGTTGAAACGTGCGAGACGCAGCGCCGCGCAAAGCGCGAAAACCAGCATCACGATCCAGCCGAGGGTTTTCAGCGGGCCGAGGCCCCAGAAGAACAGGATCAGCGCGGGTGCGCAGCCGAAGTTCATGAAGTCGGCCAGCGAATCCAGTTCCGCGCCGAACCGCGACTGGCTTTGCAGATAGCGCGCGAGGCGGCCGTCCACGCCGTCGAGGATCGCGGCCAGCACGATGCCTGCAATCGCAAGATCCATGCGGCCTTCGATGGCCATGCGGATCGCGGTCAGGCCGAGACACAGCGCCAGCAGCGTGACGAGGTTCGGCAGCAGCGCGCGGATCGGGATGCGGCGGAATTTGCGGCGCGGATGCTCGCCGCCCGGCTCGAAGGGAGGAAAGAGGCTCATGGCGCTAGAATAGCACCCCGATCGGGGCGGTTTGAAGCCGGGCTGGACGAGGTGGTTAAGCGGCGCGGAAGGTCGGTTCCGGGGCCGTCGCGGCCAGATCGGCGATGATGGTCTCCCCGCCCAGCGCGTACTGCCCCGCCGCGACCAGCGGCTTGGTTCCGGCCGGCAGATAGATGTCCACGCGGGAGCCGAAGCGGATCAGCCCGATACGCTCGCCGGCGGCGACAAGCTGGCCTTCCTTCGCGAAACAAACGATGCGCCGTGCGATCAGCCCCGCGATCTGCACCACGCCGTAACGGCCCGAAGGCGTGCGGATGACGAAGCCGTTGCGTTCGTTGTCCTCGCTCGCCTTGTCGAGATCGGCGTTCAGGAACTTGCCCTTGCGATAGACGATGCGCTCGATCTCGCCCGAAACCGGGCTGCGGTTCACGTGCACGTCGAACACGCTCATGAAGATCGAGACGCGCGGCACGGAAGCAGCGCCCAGTCCCAGTTCTACCGGTGGCACCGCCAGTGCGACCTGCGAAATCCGCCCGTCCGCGGGGGCCACGATCAGGCCGTCGCGCACCGGCGTCACGCGCGTGGGGTCGCGGAAGAAATAGATGCACCACAGCGTGTGGATCACGCCGATCCAGCCCAGCGGACGCCAGATAATGAAAAGCACCAGCGCGGCCAGCGCGAAAACCCCGATAAAGAAATAGCCTTCGGGATGGATGGGCGCGATCTGTTTGCGGATGGAATCGGCGATGGACATGCTTGAGACCAGATTTGAAACGCCAGTAGAGCGGTCACGGGCCGCGCGTCAACGGGCCAGTTCGTAGCCCTACTTCCGGCCGTTCTGTGGCATAGAGACTGACGGAATTCCGGAGCCAATATGCTTTCCTATGCCCAGCATTTCGAGGACGTCTATCTCGCCCGCTGCTTCCGCGGGAAGAAGGATGGTTTCTACATCGACGTCGGGGCGGGACACCCGGTGGTCGATAACGTCTCCTTCGCGTTTTACCTGCAAGGCTGGCACGGCATCGCGGTGGAGCCGAACCCGAAGCTCGCGCAACTCACGCGCAGCGTTCGTCCGCGCGACATCGTCGCGGAAACGCTGGTCGGCGCGCAGCCGGGAGAAGCCACCTTCTATCTGGTGGACGATTTCCACGGCCTCTCCACCATGATCGGAGAGAACGCAGCCGCGGCGGAAGCGAATTACGGCAAGCGCTCCGAGACGCGCACCCTTCCCGTCACGACCCTTGCCGCGCTCTGCGCACAGCACAAGCCGAAGGAAGTCGATTTCCTGAAGATCGACGTCGAGGGTGCGGAGAAGGACGTGCTCGCGGGCGCGGACTGGAAGAATTACCGGCCCAAGGTCATCGTGATCGAAGCGACCATGCCCGCTTCTCCCGAACCGAACTGGAGTGGCTGGGAGCCGCTGGTGCTTTCGCAGCGCTATCGCTTCGCGTTCTTCGACGGATTGAACCGTTATTATCTCGCGGAAGAAGCGGCGGCGCTCGCCTTGCATTTCGAAGCGCCGGTCAATCCGTTCGACAAGGCGGTGCAGCTCAGCCGCTTCCGCGGCGCGCTGGAAGACGGCTCGCATCCCGACCACAAGCTGGCGGCCCTCGCCGCGCGCAGCTTCCTCACGCGGATGCCGCTGATCGACCGCAAACTGCTGGTCGAACTTCTCACCGCCGACCTGAATCCGGCCGCACTGGCGCACCCCGCGAGCGATCAGGATCTGCTCGCGATTTTCGACCGGCTACTGGGGCGCGAACCTTCACCGGAAGAACTTGCGCAGGCGAAAAGCGCCGCGAAAGGCAAGACGTTGCGCGAGGCCTATGACGCGATTGCGGGTCTCGACGCGGTGCGCGCCGCAATGGGCAGGATTTCCGGCAGCTACGCCTGGTAGCTCGACCGGCGATTACTCGGCCGCCTGCGGCGGCGTGGAAACGCCGGCGGCGGGCGGTTCCGGGATATCCTTCACGGGCGGTTCGGCGTTCGGCTTCACGCGCGGCGTTACTTCGTCGGCAACCTCGCGCAGCTTCTCGCGCGCCTCGTCCGCCTCGCGCTGGCGGTTCCACATTCCGGCATAGAGGCCACCCTTCGCGAGCAGCTGCGCATGCGTGCCGCGCTCCACGATCTGTCCCGCTTCGAGGACGATGATCTCGTCGGCGTTGATGACGGTGGAAAGCCGGTGCGCGATGACCAGCGTGGTGCGCCCGCGCGCGACGCGCTCCAGTGCGTCCTGAATTTCTTTTTCCGTATAGGAGTCGAGCGCGGAGGTCGCCTCGTCCAGCAGGAGAATGGGCGGCGCCTTCAGGATGGTGCGGGCAATCGCGACGCGCTGCTTCTCGCCGCCGGAGAGTTTCAGGCCGCGCTCGCCGACTTCCGTATTGTAGCCTTGCGGCAATACGCGGATGAAGTCGTCGATCTGCGCCAGCGCCGCCGCTTCCTCGATCTCGGCGTCGGTCGCATCCCAGCGGCCATAGCGGATGTTGTAGCGGATGGTGTCGTTGAACAGCACGGTGTCCTGCGGGACCATGCCGATGGCCGCGCGCAGCGAGCGCTGCTGCACGTCGCGGATATCCTGTCCGTCGATGGTGATGCGGCCGCCGTTCACGTCGTAGAAGCGAAATATCAGCCGCGAGATGGTGGACTTGCCCGCGCCGGACGGCCCGACGACCGCGATGGTTTTCCCGGCCGGCACCTCGAAGGAAATGCCCTTCAGGATTTCGCGCTCCGGCTCGTAGCTGAAGCGCACGTCCTCGAAGCGAAGCGTGCCGTTCGTCACCTGCAACGGCTTCGCGCCCGGCTTGTCACCCACCTCCGGATTGCGCGAAAGGATGCCGAACATCTGCTCGATGTCGATCACCGCCTGCTTGATCTCGCGATACAGCATGCCCATGAAATTCATCGGGATATAAAGCTGGATCAGCATGGCGTTGATCATGACGAAATCGCCGACCGTGCGCCGCCCCGCCTGAATGTCGTAGACGCACATCACCATCATGACCGTGAGGCCGATGGTGAAGATCGCCGCCTGCCCCGCGTTCAGCACGGCGAGCGAGGTATAGGTCTGCACGCCCGCCTTCTCGTAGCGTGCGATCGACGTATCGTAGCGCTCGGCCTCGCGCTTCTCGGCGACAAAATATTTTACGGTCTCGTAGTTGAGGAGGCTGTCCACCGCCTTCGCGGTCGCGTCGGTGTCAGACTCGTTCATCCGCTTGCGGATGCCGATGCGCCACTCGGTCGCCCGATACGTGTACGCCATGAAACAGATCATGGTAACGACCACAACGGCCGCATAACGCCAGTCGAAGGCGATCAGGAGAATGGCGGTAACCAGCGCGAGTTCGATGAAGGTCGGCGCGAGTTGCAGCACCACGAGCCGCACCAGTTCCTCGATGCCGTTGCGCGCGCGTTCCAGAATTCGCGTCAGGCCGCCAGTCTTGCGCTCCAGGTGAAAGCGCAGCGACAGCGCGTGCATATGCTCGAAGGTGCGTTGCGCGAGGCGGCGCACTGCATGCAGCGCGACCTTCGCAAACAGTCCGTCGCGGAGCTGCGTCAGCAACGCCACCGAAACCCGCACGCCGCCATAGAGCACCACCAGCGCGGCCGGCGCGGAGAGAATCGCGAAGATGCCGGTCATCTCCAGCGGCTTGCCGCCCGAAACCGCGACCAGCGCATCCGTCGCCCACTTGAAGGTGAACGGCATCAGCACCGTGATCAGTTTCGCGACGAGCAACAGCGCGAAGGCGAAGAACACGCGGCGCTTCAGGTCGGGGCGACGCGAGGGCCACATGTGCGGCCACAGACTGACGATGGTGCCGAGCAGCGTGGGGCGGGTGGGAGAGATTTTATCGTTCATTTTTGCCTGAGGCGGCGGGCGATGCCCGCGGCCGTGGGTGTATTCCTCGCGAAATGAGGCTTCAGCGTGCCCACCGCGGCGGCAACATAGTCCGGACCGGGGATTGGGCCAAACGTCGCAATTCCTGCATTTCCGTTCGGCATAGTGCGTTGCAGTGCTATGTAGGTATTCCTCCCCCGTTCTGCGAGCCTGTTCCATGCGACGTATCCTGCTGCCACTTTTCGCCCTTGCCTGCCTCGCCCTGCCCGCATCGGCGGGTGCGCAAACCCTCAGCGCGCGCGGCGCGAACGGCGCGCAGGTCGCGGTGGAAGCGGCCGATGGTGAAAAGGGCGTGCAACTCACGATCACGGCCGGGAACCGCGAACCGCAGGTATTCGACGGCGTGGGCGACGCGCTGGTGCCGCTCCGCGCCGGCGGGCGCAGCGGGCCGATCCTCGCCATCGACGTGGACCGCGACGGCGTGGACGAGATTTTCGTCCGCACGTCCTCGCAGAACCGCACCGGCATCCTGATCGTGTTCCGCTGGGACGCGATGACCGAGCAATATACGCCGGTCAGCTTCACCGAGGACACCGGCACTCCGAGGCCCTATCTGCTCGTTCACCTGTCGCAGCCGGTTTCGGTGAACGGCAACGTGGTCGAGGCCAATAACGACAGCACCGATGGCGCGCGCAAGCGACTGCGCGTGCTGCGCTACCAGTGGAACGGCCGCGGCTTCGACTATTCCGGCTCCAACTGACCGCCTTGACGCGGCCCGAATGGGCCGCCACATCCGCGCGCATGGCTGAAATCAAGACCGTCTGCGTTTACTGCGGCTCCTCCACCGGCTTCGATCCGAAATATGCCGAGGCTGCGCGTGCGCTCGGCCGCGCGCTGGCGGAGGCGAAGATCGCGCTCGTCTTCGGCGGCGGCGGGCGCGGGCTGATGGGCGAACTCTCCCGCGCCGCGCGCGCCGGTGGCGGGCATGTCACCGGCATCGTCCCGAAGTTTCTGGTCGAGTCCGAACAGGCCGCGATGGCCAACGCGACCGAGATGATCGTGGTCGAGGACATGCACGTCCGCAAACGCACGATGTTCGAGCGCGCCGACGCCTTCGTCGCACTCCCCGGCGCCATCGGCACGCTGGAAGAACTGATCGAGCAGATGACATGGGCGCAGATCGGCCAGCACGAAAAACCGATGCTGCTCCTGAACCTCGACGGCTACTGGGACCCGCTGCTGAAACTGTTCGACCGTTTCTGCGAGGCGGGCTTCCTGCGCCGGGAATGGATCGAGAAACTGATCGTGGCCGCGAAGCCGGAAGAAATCGTCCCGGCGCTGCGCGCGGCCATCGCCGCCATCCCGCGCCGGACGCTCGACGAAAAAGGCGCGGAAACCGTCACCGAAAAGATGTGACGGCGTTGCCGCTCAGGCGGGCGCGTTGCTTTTCAGGAGTTTCCACGTAATCGAGTCGAGCAGCGCCTGAAACGAGGCGTCGATGATGTTCGGCGAGACGCCGACCGTGGTCCACTGCTCGCCATTCTCGTCGGTGGATTCGATCAGCACCCGCGTCACCGCGCCGGTGCCCCCATCGAGGATACGAACGCGGAAGTCGGTCAGCTTCAGGCCGGAAATATAGGACTGGTACTTGCCGAGGTCTTTCCGGAGCGCGACGTCGAGTGCGTTCACCGGGCCGTTGCCCTCGCCCGCCGAGATCATGGTCTCGCCGTCGATGCGCACCTTCACGGTCGCTTCCGCCACGGTGACGAGTTCGCCGCGCGCATTGTAGCGGCGCTCGACGTTCACGCTGAAGCGTTCGACGTCGAAATATTCCGGCACCTTGCCGAGCATCCGGCGCGCGAGCAGCGCGAAGGAGGCATCGGCGGACTCGTAGGAGTAGCCCATCGCCTCACGGCGCTTCACTTCCTCCAGAAGATAGCTGAGGCGCGGATCGTTCTTGTCGGCGGCGATGCCGATGCGCTCCAGTTCGGCCAGCACGTTCGACTTGCCGGCCTGATCGGACACCATGACCTTGCGGCGGTTGCCGACCGACTCCGGCGAAACGTGCTCGTAGGTGGTCGGGTCCTTCAGGATCGCGGAAGCGTGGATGCCCGCTTTCGTCGCAAAGGCATTCTCGCCGACATAGGGCGCATATTTGTCGGGCGCGCGGTTCAGGATTTCATCCACCGTATGCGCGCAACTGCGGAGCGTCGTGAGTTGCTCCGGCTTTACGCCGATGTCGAACTTCTCCACGAAGTCTTTCTTCAGCAGCAGCGTCGGGATGATCGAGCACAGGTTGGCATTGCCCGTGCGCTCGCCGAGGCCATTCAGCGTGCCCTGGATCTGGCGCGCGCCCGCACGCACGGCTGCGAACGAGTTCGCCACCGCCTGTTCGGTGTCGTTATGCGCATGGATGCCGACATGGTCGCCCGGAATATGCTTCACCACTTCCGCGACGATGGTTTCGACTTCGTGCGGCAGCGTTCCGCCGTTGGTGTCGCACAGCACGACCCAGCGTGCGCCGGATTCGTAAGCCGCCTTCGCGCAGGCGAGCGCGTATTCCTTATTGTCCTTGTAGCCATCGAAGAAGTGTTCGCAGTCGATCAGCGCCTCGCGGCCGGAAGCGACAATCGCTTTCACGGAATCGCGGATGCTTTCGAGGTTTTCTTCCGGCTGGATTTCAAGCGCTACCCGCACCTGAAACGCGGAGGACTTCGCAACGAGACAGACCGCATCGGATTTCGCCGCCAGCGTGCCGCTGAGCGCGGGATCGTTCGACACGGAGCGGCCCGCGCGCTTGGTCATGCCGAAAGCGGTGAGCTTCGCATTGGTATTGTGCGCCTCCGAGAACAGCGCGGTATCGCTCGGATTTGCGCCGGGAATGCCCGCCTCGATGTAATCGACGCCCAGTTCGTCGAGCATCCGCGTGACGCGGAGCTTGTCGCCGATGGTGAAATCGACGCCGTGCATCTGCGCGCCGTCGCGCAGCGTGGTGTCGAACAAATAGAGCCGTTCGCGGGTCATAGCCATCTACCGAATACGCCGAAGTAATAAAGTGCGAGGATCGCGGCTGCCGCCATGACGGCGAATTTCAGCACGACATAGTAGGTGCGGTGCTCCGGAAACGGAGGCTTGTCCTGTTCCTTCATCGGCTCACCTTTCGATTACGATTCAAGCGCTTCGCGCCGGATTTCAGCATTTGCTGCGCAGCGAAAAACGCTTTGTTTTCAATAGATTGCATATGAGCGCAACAGATCAGATTCCGGTTCAGGCATTTGCAGTGGCGATTCCGTTTCATAGCGATCACCTGTTGCAATCCGGCTGCGACAGCGGACAGAGCTTGATGTTCTTCGTCGCGTTGTCGATCGAGTTTTTCACATCGCGTTCGATGCGGAATTGCGTCTCTCGCGCATTGCGCTGATCGGCCTTCGACTGGATACGCCACGCACCGGCAACGCCGATCGCTACGAGTAGCGCAACGATGGTCAGCGTGCCGTTTCTGGTTTTCCAGAAATTCATCGCGCGATCTCCCAGGTCGTGGTGCCGTCCTTGTTGTCCTTGATGACGACGCCCATGGCTTTCAGTTCGTCGCGAATGCGGTCGGACTCAGCGAAGTTCTTCGATTTGCGCGCTTCAAGTCTAGCCGCAATCAAAGCATCGACGCCTGCTCGATCAACTTGAGATTCTTCGCCTCGCACCCACTTCGCGTAAGATCGAACATCGATTCCAACCGCAAGAAGCGCTTGATCAATTGCGTCGTCATTATCTAAATCGTGAATTCTTGAGAGCACTAACGGCGTATTTAAGTCGTCAGCCAAAGCCTCAAGTATTTCTGACGTCGGCGTAGACGATGGATTTCGTTCCCGAGTCGGGAGACCTTGCAAAGCAAAATCAAATTGTTTGATCCGTTTACTAAGTCGCATCAATGCCCTTTCACTTTCCGCGAGCGCGGCGACGGTCCAATCGATCGGCGAACGATAGTGAGTGCGAAGCATGGCAAACCGTAGAACTTGGCCTGACCAGTTCCTGCCTCCAAATTTCTCGGTTCGTAGCAACTCGTTGATTGTCACGAAATTCCCGAGCGACTTCGACATCTTCTCGCCTTCGACCTGCAGGAAGCCGTTGTGCATCCATGTCTTCGCCATCAGCGGCGCATGGAATGCGCAACGCGACTGCGCGATTTCGTTCTCATGATGCGGGAAGACGAGGTCGATACCGCCGCCGTGAATGTCGAAGGTCTCGCCGAGATGCTTCCACGACATCGCGGAGCATTCGATGTGCCAGCCGGGGCGGCCCGGCGTCTTGATGCCGGACGGCGAAGGCCACGCCGGCTCGCCGGGTTTCGACGGCTTCCACAATACGAAGTCCATCGGGTTGCGCTTGTAGGGTGCGACCTCGACGCGCGCGCCTGCTTCCATCTCGTCGAGCGTGCGGCGCGCGAGCTTGCCGTAGTCGTGCATCTTGCCGACCTCGAACAGCACATGGTCCTGCTCGACATAGGCGAAGCCGCCCTGCACCAGCCGCTCGATGATGTCGCGCATCTGCGCGATGTGTTCGGTCGCGCGCGGCTCCACGTCGGGACGCAGGCAGCCCAGCGCATCGACGTCTTCATGAAACTGGCGTTCGGTCTTCTCGGTGACGAGGCGGATCGCGTCGTTCAGCGGCAGGTCGGGATATTCCTCGGCCGCGCGCGCGTTGATCTTGTCGTCCACGTCCGTGATGTTGCGGACATACTTCACCTTGTCCGCGCCGTAGCGGTGGCGCAGCAGCCGGTAGAGCACGTCGAACACGATCACGGGCCGCGCGTTGCCGATATGGGCGAAGTCGTAGACCGTAGGGCCGCAGACATACATGCGGACCCCGCGCGCGGGATCGAGCGGAGCGAACGGCTCCTTCTCCTTGGTCAGCGTATTGTAGAGCCGAAGCTCCATAGCAATCTCCGTCCCGCGGACCGGAACGTTCGACTCTCAGTTTTTCGAGAATAAACGGCCGTCCGCGCCTGCTGTCAGGAGCGAATAATCTCGCGGCAAATGCCGAAGAAAACGTTGTGGGCCGTGGTCATGGGCGGGACCATGCTTGCGCGGCGGGGGGCCGTCAAGGGGTTGGGCTGGCCAGTGTTGCCGCGCGGACTCACCATGCCGCTTGCGGCATTGGACAAGCCGGTTTCGCGTTGACCCGTCCGGCCATGGCGCGTACCCCGGCCCGGAAACAACGTTAACGGCTCATCAACCCGACAGGCGCACTCTTTGCAGCGGAGACCCACGAGGCCTCCGGGGGATACGGGATTCACGCCGATGCTACGCCAGACCGCCTTTGCCGCATGCCTGCTCGCCTGCGCGACCGCCGCGCATGCGGAAACGCGCACCTTCGTGCTCGACAGTTCCGAGGGCTACGGCATCGACCGCTGCCTCTCGCGCGGCGAATCCTGCGGCCAGGCCATGGCGACGGCGCTGTGCCAGTCCCATCAGTATGTGAAAGCCGTGGACTTCGGCCGCATGGACCCGACCGAAATCACCGGCACCGTCCCGGCGGGCATGAAAGCCAGCGTATGCGAAGGCAAGAACTGTCCCGAGCAGGTTGCCATCACCTGCACGCGCTAAAACTGCGCCAGCATCCAGAAAGGTCGAGGCCGGCTTAGTCCGGCCTTTTTATTTGCGCGCACGCGAATGCGAGCCAAAAGAAAACGGGCGGTGCTTTTGGCACCGCCCGCTAACTCAAATCTCTTTCGGAGAAGTCTTACTTCACCTTCGAGAGCAGCGTGTCGAACGACACCTTCACGATGAAGGCTTCCGAGCAGTAGGTCTGCGAAGCGCGGTTCGTAGCGCCCGGGATGCCGAGGACAGCGGCACACGAAGCGGTGCTGTGATCGGTGTCGTGATAACGGAAGTCGATGGTGATCGCCTTGTAGGTCAGCGCGAAGCCAGCGTTCCAGTAGGTGTAGGACGGATCGACCAGGTGGAAGCCCGGCACGAAGTTGATGTCCCAGTAGCCGACTTCACCGGAGATGAACGAACCCCAGTTGCCCGACGTCCACGGCGTGACCCACTTCAGGGTGGCCGAGGTGTAGAGGGCGTCGACATCCGTACCAGCGAACAGGCTCTGGTTCAGGAGGTCCGGAGTGTAGAACAGGTTCACGCCGAAGGTCAGGTCCGGAGTAACCGCATAAGCGGCCTTCACGTAGACTTCCTGGAAGTCGGTGTTGAAGGTCTCTTGCGGATACCAGTAGTACCAGTAACCGACGTCGAGCGAGAACTTGCCCCAGGTGTTACGCCAGCCGGCGTAGAAGTCGATTTCCGATGCGGGATCGGAAAGGCCGACGTCGCCGCTCAGGTCGACGCCGCTGCCGGCGACACCAGCGTAAAGCTGGCCGACAACGCCGTTGTACTGCACTTCGAAATAGGCACCGCCGGTCGGGCTACGGTCCGACTGCGAGATGCCGCGGAAGTTGTAGTCGGATCCAATCCAGCCGCCGATCGCAACGTCCCAAACCGGAGCCGGAGCCGCCTTCAGGATCGGCGCCTTCACCGGAATGTCCGCCGCCACAGCAGCGCCGGTCAGGAGCGCAAGCGCTACGCCGGTTCCCAGGATTTTCTTCATCTTGTTACCCCTCATCGTGTGACCCCGAATTCTCATTGACTGCCTGGCTCTTGGTCCGGCCGGAGATGGGTCAAGTAATCCCCGGGCAAGCCGTACCCCGTATTTCGAGTGTCAAAATCCAATATTTGCAGGGGTTTTCGCAACGTTACCGCTTAGGCAACGTGCCTAATCGTTATGCAAAGGGGGGGGTTGAAAACACGGATTTCCGTAGGCGTTGCAGAATTGACACATCCTAAAGTACCCCCAGCCCCGCCAAAGACCGCGAATAGCTCCGTTGCGGCCTGCCACGCGCCGGAATTCGCCTCAGGAAGCCTGCTTTGCGAGGGCAATCGCGGAGCGGAGAATCGCCAGATCGCCGATATGGTTCGCGAGAATCAACGCAAGACGTGCGTTGAAGGCGGCACTTTCCGTTTCGCTCAGGTCGCGATGCGCATCGACCATCGCTTCGTAGGCGGCATCGGGATTCGGAAATCGCGATTCAGTGTTCAGATCGGGCATGGAATCGCTCCTTCAGTTCAATCCTCTGGCTTTGACAACGGCCGCGCGCACGCGTGCGGCATCGAACACGCGCATTCGCGCGCAAAGATGCTGATCGGGACGAAGGACATAGGTTGCGCCGGGCGTTGCATCGAAGCGCGTGGCGAATAAACCCTGCGCGTCGATCAGATCTTCGCCGATCACCGTGAGCCTGACGCCTTCCGGCACTTCTGGACGCGCGCCGTTTTGCACGTACAGCACTTCGAATTCGCCGCCGAGATTGCGGAGCAGGAACGAAGGCTTGCCTTGTGCAAGCACCGGCGCATCCGGCACCGGATGACCAAGCACCGCGCTGCCGCCAAAGTGCTCGCGATCCTCCGTCGAGAGCAAGGAATCGTAGCGGCTCGCGACTGAGAGCCTTCCTGAATTGACCATGCGGCGCGCGAAGTTCGCATGCGGTGCAAGCTGGAGCACGGCGTTGCGCAATACGCGCTCGGCAGCGGTGCGCGGTGCAATGAAATCGGTCGAACGGGTCGAGTGGCCGATGTTCTCGTCCGCCGCCTGCCCGCGTTCGGTCTCATAACTTTCCAGAAGCGAAGCAGGCGCTTCGCCTTTCATAACCAGCGCGAGTTTCCAGCACAGGTTTTCCGCGTCCTGAATCCCGGAATTCGCGCCGCGCGCGCCGAACGGCGACACCTGATGCGCGCTGTCACCCGCAAAAATTACCCGGCCGTGCACGAAGCGCGCGAGCCGTGCGCAGTTGAAACGATAGACCGAAACCCATTCCAGCTCGAAGGCGCGCTCACCGAGCATCCGCTTCAGGCGCGGCAGCACCCGCTCCGGCTTTTTCTCCGTTTCCGGGTCGGCGTCGGGACCGAGTTGCAGGTCGATGCGCCAGACGTTGTCGGGCTGACGATGCAGCAGCGCGGACTGGCCGGAATGAAACGGCGGATCGAACCAGAACCAGCGCTCGGTGGGGTAATCCGCCGCCATCTTCACGTCGGCAATGAGGAAACGTTCCTCGAAAGTGTGCCCTTCGAATTTCAGGCCGAGACAATCGCGCACCTTGGAGCGCGCACCGTCACAGGCGAGACACCAGTCCGCATCAAGTTTGTATTCGCCGTCCGGCGTTTCGATGGTGAGACGCACGAAATCGTTGTGGCGTTCGACGCCCGTGACGCGATTGCGCCAGCGCAGGTCGATCTGCGGCAATTCCTGCGCGCGCTCGACCAGATAGCCTTCGAGATAATACTGCTGGATGTTGATGAAGGCCGGTTTGCCGTGGCCCGGTTCGGGCAGCAGATCGAACGAATAGACCTGCTTCTCGCCCAGAAACACCTTGCCAAGTTGCCAGGTCACGCCCTTCTCGACGAGGCGGTCGCCGAGATCGAGCCGGTCCATGATTTCGAGCGAGCGTTTCGAGAAGCAGATCGCGCGCGAGCCTTCGCCGATGCGGTCGGCGTCGTCGAGAATGACAGCCGGGATGCAGCGCTTCGCAAGGTCGAGTGCGGCAGTCAGCCCGACCGGACCCGCGCCGACGATCACGACCGGACGGCGCACCGGTGCCGACGCATCCTGATCGGGCGAGCGGCGATAGCCGAACTGATAGACGGATTTCTTTTCGTTACCCGCGCTCATGACGGCGCACCCTCGGCGGGCGCCGCGCGCGAAGCGGCGGTTACGGCTTGAAGTCGAGCTTGGCGTCCACGCCCTTGCGGGTCTTCTCGTCGCACGGACCCTTGTCGGTCCATTCTTTCTGCACCTGCGCGACCACGATCGAGTTGATGAGTCCGATCAGCGCGATCTGGCGATCGGACTTCTTCACCGTCTTGCGAAGGTGCTCGGTTAGCGGATCGAAATTCCGCTTCTTCCAGTCGAGGCCGCAATAAGCCGCCAGACCGTTCACGGCGCCATTGCTGATGAACCAGCTGGTTTCCGTCAGCGAGAGCGGCGGGTTTTTCTTTTCCGCTTCGGTGGCAGGCGCGCACTGGGTAGTCGCGCCGCATTGCGCTTTCTGGATGTTCGAAAGTGCGGTCTGCAATACCTGCATCACGACGCCTTCCTTTGAAGGCGGCGGCGCCTTTTGTTGCGCCACTACCGGGGTAACGGCGGCGGCAAAGATCAGGGCGGACAGCAGGGCACGCATCGTCGTCTCCACGAATCAGGCTCGGCAGCGACCACATTTCATGCCGCCACCGGGCGGTCCATAGCGGGAAAAAAGCAAATCGCTGCGAACCGCGCTTCGTAGTGCGGAAATTGGGAAGAATTTGTGTCGCGGGAACCGAGCGCATCGCCGCAGGCCCGCTACAATTTGAAGTCGAGTTGCGCTTCGATGCGTTTCTTCAGTTCGTCGCTGCACGGCTCTTTGGCGGCGAAGGCTTTTGCCGCCTGCTCCTGCATGATGCCGTGAATGAGGGCAATCAACGCCATCTGCCGCTCGTTCTTCTTCACGGTATCGCGCCAGTAACGCATCATCGGCAGGAAATTACGCCGCTGCCAGTCTGCATTGCAGTGCTGGCCGAATGCGCTGAACACGGCCCTGCTCATCACGCGCCGCGTTTCTTCGACGGTCAGCGGCGGGTTTTTCTTTTCTTCTTCGGTTGCGGGCGCGCAAGGCTTCCTGTCTTCGCAGATCGCGCGCGGCAACGCGGAGAGCGCCACTTGCTGTATCCGCTTCACGAGTTCATCGCTGACCGGCGGCGTGGATTGCGCAAATGCCGGCCGCGCGGCGAAGACGATGAGAAGCGCCAGAAACAGATTTCTCATGCCTGCAATGCCGCCCACATCTCGCGGTCGCGCGCGGCGGTCCAGATCACCGGATGGTCGATGCCGCGCGCTTCGTCATAGGCGCGCGAGACGTTGAAGGGCATACAGTGTTCGTAGATCGCGAAGCTCGAATATTTCGCATCCATCGCGGCGCGCGCGGCGGTCCAGGCGTCTTTCAGCGAACCGCCCTTCGCCGCGACCGGCGCGACGCTGCCATAGAGGTCCGCGAGAAAAGCGCGGGTGAGCTTGATGCCGTCGTTCACCTGCGCCGAAGTTTTCAGTGCCGCGCCACGCCCCGGCACCAGCGCCGCCGCGTTGTACGCCGCGAGATTGTCGAGCGTGCGCGGCCAATCTTTCAGGTGCGCGTCACCGCAATAGCAAGCAGAGTGGTACTCGACGAGATCGCCGGAGAAAACCACATTGGCATCAGGCACATAGGCGATGACATCGCCTGCCGTATGCGCGCGGCCGAGATGATTGATCCGCACCTCGCGGTTGCCGAGCCAGACCGTGATTTCATCGGGGAACGTGATCGTTGGCCAGGTCAGGCCGGGGATGGATTCCTGCGCGCGGAACAGGCGCGGAAAACGGCCGATCTCCGAGTCCATATCCTGTTGCCCGCGCTCGACGATGAGGCCGCGGGTGGCATCGGACGCGAGGATTGCCTTCGCGTTGTAGGCGGAAGCGCCCAGCACGCGCACCGCGTGATAATGCGTGAGCAGGACATGCGTGATCGGCTTGTCGGTGACCTGCCTCACGCGGGCGATGACATCCTTTGCCATCACCGGCGTCGCCTGCGCGTCGATCACCATGACGCCGTCGTCACCGACGATGATGCCGGAATTCGGATCGCCTTCCGCGGTGAAGGCGTAGAGATCGCGGCCGATCTCCTCGAACGTGACTTTCTTCTCCGACAGGTCGCCGGTGGACGCGAAATTCGCCATTGCTTTTTCTTTTCTTATTTCGGTTCGCGGCGGTTCGGATCGAAGTGTTTTTTCAGCCCGGTCCAGCAGTCGATGTAATTGTCCTGCAGCGCGGGCGTGGTCGCCGCGTATTTCGTGACGCGCTGGCGGAAGCGGGTTTCGAACATAAAGGCCAGCGTGTTCGCGAGCTTCACGGGCTTCAGCTCGACATTACTGTTGTGCTCGAATGCATCGACGTCGGGGCCGTGCGGCAGCATGGTGTTGTGCAGACTGATGCCGCCGGGGACGAAACCTTCGGGCTTCGCGTCATAGACGCCGTACACGAGGCCCATGAACTCCGACATGATGTTGCGGTGATACCACGGCGGCCGGAACGTATTTTCGGCGACGCCCCAGCGCTCCGGGAAAATCACGAAGTCGATGTTGGCGGTGCCCGGCGTTTCGGACGGCGACGTCATCACCGTGAAGATCGACGGATCGGGATGATCGAAGCTGATCGCGCCGACCGGCGAGAAGTAACGGAGATTGTATTTGTAGGGATAGTAGTTGCCGTGCCACGCCGCGACATCGAGCGGCGAATGGCCGGTTTCGGTCTTATACATTTCGCCGCCCCACTTCACATAGAGCGTATGCGGCGCTTCGATATCCTCGTAGGCGGCGACCGGCGTGTGGAAGTCGCGCGGATTGGCGAGGCAGTTCGCGCCGATGGGTCCGCGGTCGGGCAACGTGAACGCACCGCCGTAGTTTTCGCAAACATAGGCGCGCGCAGGACCGCCGAGCAGTTCGACGCGGAAGATCACGCCGCGCGGGATGATGCAGATTTCGCCCGGCTCGATGTCGATGATACCGAACTCGGTGCGGAAGCGCAGCGCGCCATCCTGCGCGACGATCAGAAACTCGCCGTCGGCGTTGAAGAAATGCTCGCGCTCCATCGAGGCGTTCACGAACAGCATGTGCGCGGCCATACCGTTCATCGACTCGCAGTCGCCCGCGACCGTGATGGTGCAAAGGCCGTTGACGAAAGTGGTCTTCTCCTTCGGGATCGGCAGCGGCGACCAGCGCAACTGCCCGATCGGCATTTCGGTATCGTCGCGCTCCGGCGCGGTGCGGATATTGCCGCGCCCGATGCGCGTGAAACGCGCGGTGTGCTTCACGCCCGGACGCACGCGGTAGAGCCATGAGCGCTGGTTGGTGGCCTGCGGCGCGGTGAACGGGGAGCCGGACAACTGCTCGGCATAGAGGCCGTAATTCACCTTCTGCGGCGAGTTGCGGCCGATGGGCAGCGCGCCGGGCAGCGCTTCGGTCTCGAAGGTATTGCCGAAACCGGACATGTAACCGGGAAGAATCGCGCTTTGCGGCACGGCGGTGCTGCGCGTTTCTACGGGTGCGGTTCTGCGATCGCTCGCCATTCGCCTACTCCCTCGCGCGGAATTCTCCGCGTCTGTTATGATTATTTTGCGCGCGCGGTTGCCGCGCGTTGCCATTCATGGCAATTTAGTTACACATGAAACCAATGTCAAACCGCGCCCCTTCGGCGCTCCAGCTCGAGAAGTTCCTGCCCTACCGGCTGGTGGTGGCGGCGGCCCTCGTCAGCCAGGCGACCGCGCGCACCTACGCCACCAAGTACGGCATCGGCATCGCGGAGTGGCGCGTGATCGCGCAGCTCGGCGAATTCGGCACCATGACCGCGAAGCAGATCGGCGCGCGCAGCCATATGCACAAGACCAAAGTCTCGCGCGCGGTGGCGACCCTGACAAGAAAGAAAATGCTGACGCGCCGCGCGAACCGCGAGGACAAGCGCGAGGCTTTCCTCTCGCTCAGCGACGAAGGCAGCGAAGTCTACCGCTCCATCTCCCCTGCGGCGCTGGCGCTCTCGAACCGCATGTTCGGCGAAGTCTCGGCGGAAGACCGCGACGCCTTCGAGCGCGTGCTCGATACCGTCACCGCGCGCGCGGCGGTGCTGGCGGATACGGCGGTCGAAGTTCCCGACTAGCTGTAATCAAACTGACATTGGCCCGTTGCTAACTGCCGCCGACTCGAATGGCGGGAGATTCAGGTGGCGACGAAACGCGAATCGCGCGGCAAACTGAAGAACGCGGTCGGCTACGGCCGTTCCCTCTCGCCGCGAAACCTCGCGAACCGCCTGTTCGCCAAGCTGTTCGAGGGCCTCGTCTACCCGCAAATCTGGGAAGACCCGGAAGTGGACATGGCGGCGCTGGCGATCACGCCGGACTGTCATGTCGTGACGATTGCGTCCGGCGGCTGCAACGTCCTCTCCTACCTGACGGCAGACCCGAAGAAGATCACTGCGCTCGACCTCAATCCGGCGCATATCGCGCTGAACCGGCTGAAGGTCGCGGCGGCGGGCAACCTGCCCGACTGGCATTCGTTCTACCGCTTCTTCGGCAACGCCAACGACCTCGCCAACGCAGATGCCTACTGGCAAACGCTGCGGCCTCATCTCGACGAAACCACGCGGCAATACTGGGAGAAGCGCCGCTACGGCATTGGCCAACGGCGCATCGAAGTTTTCGGACGAAACTTCTATCGGCACGGCCTGCTGGGACGTTGCATCGGCTTCGGCCACCTCGTCGCGCGCGCATACGGCGCCGATCCGCGCAAGCTGTTGCGCGCGAAGACGCTGGAAGAACAGCGCAACTTCTTCACCGAGACGCTCGCGCCGCTGTTCGACCGCCGCCTGATCCGTTGGGCCTTTGCACAACGCTATTCGCTGTTCGGTCTCGGCATTCCGCCGGCGCAATACGAAGCGCTCGCGGCAGCCGGCGGCGGAAACGTCGCGGCGGTCGTTTACGAGCGGCTGGAGCGCCTCTCCTGCGGCTTCGACCTGCGCGACAACTATTTCGCGTGGCAGGCGTTCGGACGCGGCTATGCACCCGAAGGCGAAGGCCCGCTGCCGCCCTATCTGCGCCGTGACTTCTTCGAGATCGTCCGCTCGCGCGCGAAGCGCGTCGAGATCGAGCACCGCTCCTTCACCGAATATCTCGAACAACAACCCGGCGCTTCGCGCGATCGCTACATCCTGCTCGATGCGCAGGACTGGATGACCGACGCGCAACTGAACGCGCTCTGGCGCGAGATCACGCGCACCGCGAAGCCCGGCGCGCGCGTGATCTTCCGTACCGCCGCGCAGGAGAGCCTGCTGCCCGGACGCGTCGCACCGGAAATTCTCTCAAATTGGCATTACGAAGCCGAGCTCTCGCGCGTATTCGCGGCGCGCGACCGTTCCGCGATCTATGGTGGCTTCCACCTCTACCGGCTGCTGCCGAAAGCATGAGCGAAGCCGCCGCAGCGATGGACCGGATGTATCGCGGCCAGCGGCACATCTACGACGCCACGCGCAAATTTTATCTGCTTGGCCGCGACCGGCTGATTACGAAGCTCGCGCCCGCGCCCGGACAAAGCGTGCTCGAAATCGGCTGCGGAACGGGACGCAATCTCATCCTTGCCGCGCGCCGCTACCCGGACGCGCGCTTTTTCGGCATCGACGTTTCGGAAGAAATGCTGGCCACCGCCCGCGCGCACATCGCGCGCGCCGGATTGCAGGATCGTATCCGTCTCGCGCAAGGCGACGCCACGAGCTTCGATCCGTTGGCCCTGTTCGGCGAAAGCGGGTTCGAGCGTGTGTTCTTCTCCTACACTCTCTCGATGATCCCGCCGTGGCAGGCGGCCATCGAACACGCACTGACGCTGCTCAACGAAAGCGGCGAATTGCACATCGTCGATTTTGGCGATCAGGCGCGACTGCCGCGCGCCTTCCGCGCGCTGCTGCGCAAATGGCTGACACTGTTCCACGTCACGCCGCGCGACGAACTGGACGGCGTACTGGAAAAACTCGCCACGGCAAACGCGGTGCGCCTGCAAGCCGTTCCGCTCTATGGCGGCTATGCGCAATCGGCGGTGCTGCGCGCATAAACATATGGCCGCAAGGATGCTAAAAGGCACCGGCAAACCCGGAGCCTTGCCGTGCTTTACAACCCGCCAGCCTTTCGCGAGTCCGACACTACTGCCCTGCAAGCGCAGATGGCGGCGTCCGGCCTCGCCACACTGATCTCGGTCGGCTCACAGGGACCGATCGTCAGCAACCTGCCGCTGGTGTTCGACGCGGCGGCGGGCGCGCACGGCACGCTGACCGGCCATCTCGCGCGCGGCAATCCGCAGTGGAAGGAAAGCAACCTCGGCGTGCCTGCGCTCGCGCTCTTCAACGGAAACGACGCCTATGTCTCGCCGTCCTGGTATCCATCCAAGCAGGAGCACGGCAAGGTAGTTCCGACCTGGAACTACTCGTTGATCGCCGCGCGCGGCCGCCTCGAAATCTTCGAAGACGCGGAGACGCTGCGCGAGAACGTCGAAAAAATCACCCGGCGCTTCGAGGGGCGATTCGAACATCCGTGGGAAGTCGCGGACGCGCCGGAAGATTTCATTGCGCGGCAACTGAAAGGAATCGTCGGCGTCCGCCTCGTGATCGAGAGCGTCGAGGGCAAGGCGAAGCTCAGCCAGAACCGCACGCCCGCTGACCAAAAGAGCGTGATGGAAGCGCTCGGCGGTTCCGGAAATCCCGCGGACCAGGCGGTTGCCGCCGCCATGAAAGCCCGCCAGCCCGGCTGAAGGGCGCACGGCCGGTTAGCCACCATCTTTCGGTCACGTTATTCTGTGCTTTAGCAGCGAATCCTGCGTAAAACGGCGGCATAAATGACCCCTGAGCGGCGTATCGGCCTTGTGCTTGCGACCCTGGTGGCCCTGACGGGTGCCGTGGTCTCGCAGCCGTTGCCGCCGGGCAATATTCCGAACGCGCCTCCGGGGCCGCCGCCTCCGCCGTTCCAGCAACAGTTTCCGCCGCGCACACAGCAATACCCGCCGCCGGCTAACGCGAACCCGGTCTGTGCGCGGCTGGAGTCCTCGCTCCAGCAACTCAACAGCAACAGCGGCGGCAATCCTGACGTGGTGAGCCGCTACGAAGACGCGATCATCCGCCAGCGGCAGGAACTCGATCAGGCCATCGCGCAGTCGCGCCGCCTCGGCTGCGACCGCCGCGGCTTCTTCATCTTCGGCGGCGGCAATCGCCCGGAACAATGCAACGCGCTGGAGCCGCAGATCGACCGGATGCGCTCCAACCTCGACCGCATGCAGGCCGAGCTTTCGCAGGTGCGCGGCTCCAATTCGGACGGCAATTACACGCGCGATCTCCAGCGCCGCCAGATCCTCGCCTCGCTCGCGCAGAACAACTGCGGCCCGCAATACCGTAACGTGCAAATCCAGCCGCAGCGTCCGCGCGGGTTCCTCGAACAACTGTTCGGCAACAACGACGAAAGTCCTGACGTGAATCCGAACACGATGCAGGAAGGCGGCGGCTACCGCACCGTCTGCGTCCGCATGTGCGACGGTTTCTACTTCCCGATCAGCTTCGCCACCACGCAGGCGCGCTTCGGCGACGACGAGGCGTTGTGCAAGCGCCAGTGCCCGGCGGCGGATGTCGCGCTGTTCTATTACGGCAATCCGGGTCAGGACATTCAGCAGGCGCAGTCGCTCGGCGGGCAAAGCTACGCGCAGCTTCCGAACGCCTTCAAGTACCGTAACGAGTTCAACCCGTCGTGCTCCTGCCGCGGGCCGGGCCAGAGCTGGGCCGACGCGCTCGGACAGGACCAGACCATCCAGCGCGGCGACATCATCGTCACCGAGCAGCAGTCGAAGCGGCTGTCGCAGCCGAAGACGCTGCCGCAGCAGAACCAGACGAAAGCCAATCCGCAGAAAAACCTCAGCCCGCTGTTCTCTCCGAACCAGAGCCAGTTCGAGACGCCGCCGTCGCAGGAAAATCCGCAGACGCAGAACGAGCAGCAGCAGACGCAACAGCCCGCCAACCCGAACCAGAAGCGCCGCGTGCGCGTGGTCGGCCCGCAGTTCTACCCGGTGCGCTGACGCTTATCAGCCCGCTTCTCCGCGCAGACGCGCGGATGCTTTCGCATAACCGATAAAGGGCAACAGCGCGCGCAATTCCGGGCCGTGCTCGCGGCCGGTGAGCGCGAGGCGTAGCGGATGAAACAGCGCCTTGCCCTTGCGTTCGCCGTCCGCCTTCAGCGCGGCGAGCCACTTGTCCCAGATGTCGTCACCCCACGGCTCAGGCGGAAGCAGTGTTTGGGCTTTCGTGCAGAAAGCGCGGTCTTCCTCCGCAATCGCGGGTGCGATGGTGCCGTTCGCAACGCCCCACCATTCTTTCGCGTCCGATAGTTTCGCGAGGTTGCCGCGCACCGCGAGCCAGAATTTCTCGCCGCCGCCCACGTCCTGCTCTTGCAGCCTTGCCTGCGCGTTCGCGAACGGCATGGCGTGCAGGGTCTTCGCGGTCAGCGCATCGAGATCGGCGGGATCGAAGCGCGCGGGGCCGTGCGAGATTTTCGAGAAGTCCACTTTCGCGGCGAGTGCGTCGAGATTTTCCACCGGCTCGACCGGAAAGGAAGTCCCGATCAGCACCGCGACGGCAGCGACCGCCATCGCCTCCTGCCCCGCTTCGCGGAGCGATTGCAGCGAGAGCGAGCCGAGGCGCTTTGAAAGCCCCTCGCCGCCCGGCAACGTGAGCAGGTTGTGATGCGCGAAGGCGGGCGCGCTGCCGCCGAGGGCCGCGAACATATCGAGCTGCGCCGCCGTATTCGTGATGTGGTCCTCGCCGCGAATGACGTGGGTGACATTCATGTCGATGTCATCGACCACCGACGCCAACGAATAGAGCCAGGTGCCGTCGGCGCGGCTCACCACAGGATCGGACAGCGAGGCGGTATCGACCGAGATTTTTCCGCGCACCAGATCGTCCCACGACACGACGCGATGTTCGAGCTTGAAGCGCCAGTAAGGCTTGCGGCCTTCACTCTCCAGCTTGTCGCGTTCCTCATCTGTAAGCGCGAGCGCGGCGCGGTCGTAGACCGGCGGCAGGCCGCGCCCTAACTGGCGCTTGCGCTTGCGGTCCAGTTCTTCTTCGGTCTCGTAACAGGGATAGAGGCGGCCGGCGGCGCGCAGCTTCTCCGACGCCGCCTCGTAGCGCGCGATGCGCGCGGACTGTTTTTCGATCTTGTCCGGATTGATGCCAAGCCATGCGAGGTCGATTCCGATGGCCTGCGCGAAGCGCTCCTCAGCGCGCGCGCGGTCGGTATCGTCGAGGCGCAGGATGAACGTACCGCCCTCGCGCCGGGCATAGAGCGCGTTCAGCAAGGCCGTGCGGGCATTGCCCAGATGGATCAGGCCGGTCGGGGACGGCGCGAAGCGGACGACGGGTCGGGACATCGGATCTTGTCTGGATTTTCCGGAATCGAAGCTGCGGCGAAGGCTTAGCCGGGGGCGGCGCGGCCCGCCACTATGCAGGGATACGGGCCATGGCTACCGGCGGCTTAATACACGCATAGGTAGAGATTATCGTATCACTTAACCAGAACGATAGCCGCGGCCGGTATGGTCTGCACGAACAGAAGTTCATGCTTCAGGTGCCGGACGTGCGCGCTTCGGGAAAGATCAGCTTCTCCATCAGGAATTTCTGCGCGCTACCTTGGCGGCGCCCGGCGTGGCGTATGCGGCTCGTGCCGCGCCTGCTGCGGGACCGCTCCGGGGTCTCGGCCATCGAGTTCGCCATCGTCGGGCCGCTCTTTTTCATCGTGCTACTTGGCATCCTGATCTTCGCGATCTACTTCGGCACCGTGCACAGCGTGCAGCAGATCGCGGCGGAAGCAGCGCGCGCGACCGTGCAGGGCATCACCGCCGCCGAGCGCGCCGAACTCGCGCAGAACCATGTGAAGGCGATCGTCGGCAGCTATCCGCTGCTCGATCCGCAATATCTCAGCGTAGAGGCGAACACCTCCGCCAGCGACCCCAACCTCTTCAACGTGTCCATTGTGTACGACGCTTCGCGATCCATCGTTTTTGCGTTTGAAGGCCTGATCCCCATGCCTCCCAAAACGATCTCTCGAAGCGCTGTCGTCCGGCGGGGCGGCTACTGACAATGCCCCGCCGGTTCGGTTTCCGCGCCTTCGCGCGCGACGAGAGCGGCGCCATCGCCATCAGTGGCGCGGTGTTCGCGATCTGCGGCCTCGCCGCGCTCGCCATCGGCGTCGATATGGCTTCCGTCTATGTCGAGAAGCGCCGCGCACAGGGCGCGACCGATCTCGCGGCGATTGCCGCCGCGCGCGATCCCGACAAGGCGGTGCTGGCGGCAGCGGCAACGCTCGTTGACAACAAGGTCTATGACGTGCGCGACATCCGCATCACGCGCGGCGTCTATACCGCGAACCCCGCCATTCCCGTCTCGCAACGCTTCGTGCCGAATGCGACACCTGCCAACGCGGTGATGGTGGAAGTGGTGAGCCGCGCGAAGGTTTATTTTGGAAAAAGTTTCTTTCCGGAGTCCTCGCTGGAAGTGGTGACGCGCGCGACTGCGGTATCGACCTCGCAGGCGGCGTTCACGGTCGGCTCGCGGCTGCTCTCGCTCGACGGCGGAATCCTGAACGCGGTCCTGAACGGCCTGCTCGGCGGCAACGTCTCGCTGACCGTCATGGATTACAACGCGCTTGCCGGGTACAACGTCGACCTGTTCAAATTCTCGAACGCGCTCGGCACTTCCGTGGTCGGACAGGCCGGGACTTATGAGCAGCTTGCAAATGCCAATGTCACGGTCGGGAAAATCCTCGACGTGCTGATCGACGTCGCGCGTAACAACGGCGGCGGCGCGCAGGTCGATTTCGCGCTGAAGAAGATCAAGAACAACAGCAACGCGAACAACGTTTCGCTCAGCGTGAAGAAGCTGCTCGACTTCGGCCAGAGCGCTTCGCTCGACTTCGGTCAGGGTCAGGCCGCGCTGAACGCGAAGGCATCGGCGCTATCCATCCTGCAAGCGTCGGCGGAAGTCGCGAACGGCGTCCATCAGGCGGATATTTCCACCGCGCTGAACGTCGCGGGACTGGCCAGCGCGACGCTCGGCATCACCATCGGCGAGCGCCCGCAATCCTCGCCGTGGATCCGCTTCGGCGACAAAGGCATCGAGGTCTACACCGCGCAGACGCGCATCCGGCTGGTCGCGGAAGTGAACGGTCTCGGCCTGCTGCTCGGCCTGCGCATCCGCCTCCCCGTTTATATTGACATCGCCGCCGCGCGCGCCCGCCTGGCCGACATGACTTGCGGCGCGGACCCGCAGAACGACATGCGCGTGACGCTGGCGGTGAAGCCTGCTGTCATCAACGCGTGGATCGGCGAGCCGGTCAGTGCGCAAGGCTGGAAGGCGATCAACACACCGCCGAACATGGCGGCCGCGAACATAATCTCTTCCATGCTGGTGAACGTGACGGGCAGCGCGAACGCCGCGATCACGAACCTGAACGACACCAATGTCACGTTCCGCTACGCAGACATCAACAGCGTGACACCAAAGAATGTGAAGACGACCGACTTCACGCAATCGCTGGTCGCCTCGCTCGCAGGCAGCCTGTCGCTCGGTATTTCCGTCGGGCCGCTCTCCCTGCTCACGCCCGCCATACTCGGTCCCGCGATCCGCGCCGCGCTAACGCCGGTTGCAGGCATCGTGGACGGGTTGCTCAACACTGTGCTGAAGACGCTCGGCATCGGGCTCGGCGAAGCGGATGTATGGGTGAACGGCGTGCGCTGCGACGGTGCAGCGCTGGTGCGATAGTCAGAAATCAATCACTTCATTCCGTGCCGCCACCGCGCCTTGCGATAGCGCCTTGTCCGGCTCGGCGGGCTTCTCGCCGGAGTCGCGGAAGCGGTTGGTGATCGGATAGCGGCGGTCGCGGCCAAACGAGCGCAGCGTCACCTTCACGCCGGGCGCGGCCTGACGGCGCTTGTATTCGGCGATGTCGAGCATGCGCGCGACTTTCAGCACCGTCTCCTTCGCAAAACCCGCGGCGACGATTTCGGACACCGGTTCCTCGCGCTCCACCAGCCGCTCAAGGATGCCGTCGAGTATGTCGTAGGGCGGCAGCGTGTCCTGATCCTTCTGGTTCTCGCGAAGCTCGGCGGACGGCGGCTTGGTGATGATGTTCGGCGGAATGACTTCGCCGTCCGGGCCAAGCGCATCTTCCGGCTTCCAGCGATTACGCAGTTCGGCGAGACGGAACACTTCCGTTTTGTAAAGATCCTTGATCGGATTGTAGCCGCCGTTCATGTCGCCATAGAGCGTGGCGTAGCCCACCGACATTTCCGACTTGTTGCCGGTCGTCACCACCATCGGCCCGAACTTGTTGGAGATCGACATGAGGATGGTGCCGCGCGCGCGCGACTGAATGTTTTCTTCGGTGGTGTCGCGCTTCTTGCCCTTGAACATGCCGGCGAGCGACTTTTCGATGCCTTCTACGGCGTCGGAGATCGGCACCACGTCGTATTTCACGCCGAGCGCATTGGCGCATTGCGCGGCGTCGTTCAGCGACTCACTGGAAGTGAAACGGTACGGCAGCATCACGCAATGCACGCGCTTCGCGCCGAGCGCATCTACCGCCATCGCGGCGCAAAGCGCGGAGTCGATGCCACCGGACAAGCCGAGCACCACGCCCGGAAATCCGTTCTTGTTCACGTAGTCGCGCAGACCCAGCACGCAGGCGCTGTAATCCGCGGCATCGCCCGCGATGTCCGGCGTGACGGTGCCGTTCTCGCAGCGCCAGCTTCCGTCCTTGCGGCTCCATGTAGTGAGAACGACGCTCTCGCGGAATTCCGGAAGCTGGAACGCGAGCGAGCGGTCGGCATGCAGCGCGAAGGACGCGCCGTCGAACACCAGTTCGTCCTGCCCGCAAACCTGATTGACATAGACGAACGGCAAGCCACTTTCGGTGACGCGTGCGACCGCAAGCGAAAGGCGCACGTCCTGCTTGGTGCGGTCATACGGAGAGCCGTTCGGCACCACGATCATCTCGGCGCCGGTTTCGGAGAGGCACTCGACCACATCCGGCGTCCAGACATCCTCGCAGATCGGCACGCCGAGGCGCACGCCGCGAAAATCCATCGGACCCGGCAACGGACCGGCGGCGAACACGCGCTTCTCGTCGAACACGCCATAGTTCGGCAGGTCGTTCTTGTAGCGAACCGCCGTTATCCTGCCGCCGTCGAGCAGGCACACGGCGTTATAGAGCTTGCCGTCCTCGCGCCACGGCGTGCCGAGCAGCATGGCCGGGCCGCCATCGGCTGTTTCGCGCGCGAGCGCTTCGACCTCGGTGCGGCACGCGGCCTGAAACGCCGTTTTCAACACAAGGTCTTCGGGCGGATAGCCGGCGATGAAAAGTTCGGGGAAGACGGCGAGATGGGCGCCGCCTGCGGCGGCTTCCTTGCGCGCGGCACGCACCTTCGCGGCGTTGCCGGGAATGTCGCCGACCGCCGGATTTAGCTGCGCAATCGCAATGACAAGGCGGTCACGGCTGTTCATGACAAGGGTCTAACGTCCGCGGGAACCGGGGGCAATGCTGGCTTCCGTCGCGGCTCCCATGCGATAGAATACGCGGAATCCAAAGGGAGGCGGCGGAATGGCCAAGCGTAAGTACCAGACCCAGCGCGAAGCGGGAATCATCCTCGCGGTTTGCGGCGTCATTTCGGGATTGCTGTCGGCCTCGATCGACGTGGACTTCCTCAGCCTGTTCGATGTCCCGATGCTGCCTGCGGTCTTCTTCGGCATCGTGATCGCGCTCGGCATCTATTCGTGGGAAGCGCGCCATCCCGCGCCTATCGTAATCGCGCTGATCGGCGTCGCGATTGCGTGGTGGGTCGCGGTGAAGACCGGCACGACCATTTACGAGGGCCTCGAAAAATCGCGGGCGACATTCGCCTATGCAGGCATCCTCGCGGGCCTCGTCGGCGCGCTGTTGGTGAGCATCACGCTCTGGATCACCAGCGAGGATTTCCGCTCGCTTCGCAACCTCATCACCACTGCCGTGTTCGGCGCAGTCGCCGGTGCGCTACTCGCATTCAGTTCGTCGAGCGCGACGCCTGCGGGATTGGTGCCACTGTTCGTGATCTGGCAGGCGGGCATTGCCGGTATCGTCGGCTACGCGCTCGCATTCCGGCCGCAGCCGAGTTCGTAACCGCGCGCGAGATAAAAAAAATGGCCGGGCATGCCCGGCCATTTTTATTTCAGAAGCCCGCAACAGCGGAGATCGGCCTCGCCCGCTCGACCCGCTCTTTCTTGAGCAGGTCGGCCACCAGGAACGCCATCTCGATCGCCTGCTCCGCGTTGAGGCGCGGGTCGCAATGCGTGTGATAGCGGTCGCCGAGGTCGGTGTCGGAAATCGCGCGCGCGCCGCCGGTACATTCGGTGACGTTCTGGCCGGTCATCTCCAGATGGATGCCGCCCGCGTGCGTGCCTTCCGCGGCATGCACGGCGAAGAACTCGCGCACTTCCTGCAGGATCAAATCGAACGGGCGGGTCTTGTAGCCGCCTGCGCTGACCGTATTGCCGTGCATCGGATCACAGGACCACACCACCTTGCGGCCATCCTGCTTCACCGCGCGAACGAGACGCGGCAGATGTTCGCCGACCTTGCCCGCGCCGAAGCGCGCGATCAGCGTGATGCGGCCCGCTTCGCGATCCGCGTCGAGGATGTCGAGGAGCTTGAGCAGGCCTTCCGGCGTGGTCGAAGGACCACACTTGATGCCGACCGGATTCTTGATGCCGCGGCAGAACTCGACGTGCGCGTGATCCGGCTGGCGGGTGCGGTCGCCGATCCAGACCATGTGGCCTGAGGTGTCGTACCAGTCGCCGGACGTGGAATCGACGCGGGTCAGCGCCTGTTCGTAGCCGAGCAGCAACGCTTCGTGCGAGGTGTAGAAATCGGTCGTGCGCATTTCCGGATGCACTTCCGGGTCGATGCCGCAGGCGCGCATGAAGTCCAGCGTCTCGGTGAGGCGAGTCGCCAGCGCTTCGTAGCGATGCGACTGCGGGCTGTCCTTCACGAAGCCGAGCATCCACTGATGCGCGTTCGAGATGTTGGCGTAACCGCCGGTCGCGAACGCGCGCAGCAGGTTCAGCGTCGCCGCCGACTGGCGGTACGCTTCCAGCTGGCGCTTCGGATCGGGGATGCGCGCATCGTCGGTGAAATCGGGACCGTTGATGATGTCGCCGCGATAGCTCGGCAGTTCCTTGCCGTTCTGCTTCTCGGTCGGGGACGAGCGCGGCTTCGCGAACTGGCCGGCGATGCGGCCCACCTTCACCACCGGCGAAGCGGCGGCGAACGTCAGCACCACGGCCATCTGGAGGAAGACGCGGAAGAAGTCGCGGATGTTGTCCGCGCGATGTTCGGCGAAGCTCTCGGCGCAATCGCCGCCCTGGAGCAGAAAAGCGTCACCGGATGCCACGGCAGCGAGCTGTCGCTTCAGCGCCCGCGCCTCGCCTGCAAAAACCAGCGGCGGAAAGCTCGCAAGCTGCTTCTCAACCTGTTCAAGTGCCTTCTGGTCCGGGTAATCGGGGACCTGCACGATCGGCTTCTTGCGCCAGGAATCCGGGCTCCAACGCTCTTTCATCACGCATACTCCTGCACGGGGCTTGCTCATTGCTTCGGCCCCGAGGGCCGGGGTTATAGCGGGCGTAGCCGTACGATGCCAGTTTTGCGATCCGGGCGGCCTTGCGGCCAGTCAAACTTACGTCGGGGTCCGTAGCGTCGGCGTTAACCAGCTTGAAGGCCCCGGTTTCGCGTGGACAATGCCGCGCGAAGGACAGGCCGATGACGACCCCGACGCTCGAGAACCGCACCGAATTCAAGGCCGTGGACGGCTATCCGCTGGCCGCAACCGTATTCGAACCTTCGCAGCCATTTCGCGCCGTGGTGCTGGTCGCAGCCGCAACCGCGGTGCCGCGCGGCTACTATTCGAGGTTCGCGCGCTATCTCGCGGAACAAGGCTTCAAGGTCATCACCTTCGACTATCGCGGCATCGGCGGTTCGCGTCCGAAGGAAGGCCTGCGCGGCTTTCCGGCGAAGATGCGCGACTGGGCCGCGCTCGATCTCGTCGCGGCGGTCGATTACGCGAGCACCCTCGCAAGCCGGAAGCCGCTCGTCTATGTCGGCCACTCTTTCGGCGGACAAGCGCTCGGACAATTACCGAACAATCACAAAGTGAGCCGCGCGTTATTTGCGGCATCGCAGATCGGCTACTGGAAGCTGTTTCCCGCGCCGGAAAAATATCGCGTGTGGTTCATGCTTCGCGTACTCGGCCCGCTCGCCTACACGATCTTCGGTTATGTGCCAGGCAAGCTCGGCATGGGCGAAGACTTGCCGAAAGGCGTGTTCCGCGAATGGGCGGGCTGGTGCATGAAGCCGCGCTATCTCTATGACGACGAGACGCTGGAAGCGCGCAAGTATTTTCCAAACTATCACGGCGCGCTGCGCGCGATTGGCATGAGCGATGACGACTGGGCGCCGCCCGTCACCGTCGCAGGACTTATCGCGGGCTATACCGGCACAAAGCCTGAGCACATCACCGTCACGCCGGAGTCGGCGGGCCAGAAGAAGATCGGCCACTTCGGATACTTCCGCGAACCGTCGCGCGAGCCGCTCTGGCGCGAAGCGGCGGAGTGGCTGGCGCGAAGCTAGTTTCCGCGCGGCATACAACGCACCGTTTGGACAGCACCGAAACCGGATCAGGACTGCAGCGAAATCGGCACGGTCTTTCACGCCGCTGTGAACGGCTGCCAATAATTTGACGTTGCCGGTAACTCAAAACTCTCTAGCCTGCCTTCCAGATTGGAGTGCAGCTTTTGACCGACGATATTTTTTCGCTTCGCATTTCAACTAACGAGTTTACCGGCCGCGATCGCCTCGAAGCATTCCGGGAGAACTTCGGAAAAGCAATCTTGCGCGTCGAGATGGAGCCGGCCAGTCACGAAGCGTTCCACGCCGACATGATGCTGCATGCGCTGCCCGCTTTCGGCATGGCGACCGGCTCCATATCTCCTGTTTGCAACCATCATACCCCTGCCCTGATCGACAACGACGACGTCGTCATCGTGTTTCTGGAAAGGGGTAACGCCACGTTCGAGCGCGAGGGACACACGACCGACGTACGCGAGGGCGAAGCGGTCGTCACGGAGAACGGTGCCGTTGCGCGGTTCTGCGGACACACCACGACGCATCTCACCAATTTGCGATTCAGCCGGGAGAAGCTGGTGCCGCTGCTGGGCGGCCGTTTTCCCGACGCTGTGCGCCAGCCGAAACTTGCAGGCAGCGAAGCACTCGCCCTGCTCAAGCATTACGCCACGCTTGTCCATGACGGACTTCAGGCGACATCCACGCAAACAAGACAATTCGTGGTGGATCACCTGTACGAACTGGCCGCGCACGCAATCGGAGCCGGCTACAGCACGAGAACGGCTGCCGAGCGGCACGGGCTTCGGGCCGCCCGCCTGTACGCGATAAAAACCGCGATTTTAAAGAACCTCGGCAACCGCGCACTGAGCGCGGCATCGGTCGCCGAGCAGCAAGGGATTACGTCGCGTTACGTGCAACTGCTGTTCGAGAGCGAAGGCACTACCTTCTCCGAGTTCCTGCTTGCGCAACGGCTGAAACGCGCGCACCGCCTGCTCAGCGATCCCGCTTTTGGGAAACAAAGCATCAGCGAGATCGCATTCGAAGTCGGCTTCAACGACCTCTCCTACTTCAACCGCACTTTCCGCCGCGCCTACGGCGCGACACCTTCCGATGTTCGTCAGGCGGCGAAGAAATCCGATTAGGGAGCGGCGAAGCGGTAATTCAGCCCGATGCGAACAATGCTGCCGGTGCTATTGGTCTTGAAATAACAATCCCCGGTCACGCAACTGTTGTTGGTCGCAACATTCTCCGCGCCCAGACTGTAATAGACATACTCCGTCTTCAGCGACCAATGCGCGTTGAGCGCCCATTCCACGCCCGCGCCAACAGTCCAGCCCCATTGCGCACCCGTGAAATTGGACTCCCACTGCGCGTTGTTGAGGCTGACCTTGTTGTTCAGGTCGGCGACAATCGCGCCGCCAGTGAAATAGAAAAGCGTATTGTGCGAAGCGACGCCGAGACGTCCGCGCAAGGTCGCGGCGAACGACGAGTCCGTACCAATATAATCCGGGTACGAAGACCATTGCCCGCTTCCCTTCATCCCCAGATAACCGAGATCGGCTTCCAGACCCCAGACCAGCGCGCCGCGCTGGACATTGAAACCACCCTGAACGCCGCCGGTGAAGCCATTCGCCTTATTGGAAAAGCGCTCGCCGATATTGCGCCAGGGGAAACCGGCGCTGTCGCCGATATCCGTGCCTTCGTTCGTGCTCCACGCATAGCCTGCGTAACCACCGACATAGACGCCATTCCAATTGATGGCGGACTGCGCGCCTGCGGGCGAAACGCAGAGCGCCGACATGGTCAGCGCTGCTGCGAGGATCGAATGTTTCATGATGTTCGTGACCGGCATTTTAATTTCCACCAAACCGGTAATTCAGGCCGAGCCGGACAATGTGCGTGCGCGCATTGCTGGTGTCGTACTGGAAAGGACCGGGAATTGAGTAAGAGGGTGCGGGCAAATCGACGAAGAGATATTCGAGCTTCGCGGTCCAACGGCCGGACAGCGCGCCTTCAAATCCCGCGCCCAGCGTCCAGCCGAGTTCGTATTGCTTCGCGCCGAAGTGATCGCCGGGAACGTTGAAGCCGGACGAGACTGCGCCGTAGGCAAGTCCGCCGGTGCCGTAGAGCAGGACATTGTTCATCAGGAAACCGGCACGGGCGCGGAACGTGAAAAGGTGATCGACCTTCGCGTAGCAAGTGCCGACCTGGTTTGCCGTACAGGCCGGTGCAATGTTGACCGCTTCGCCGCGAATGCTGGTGACCGAATAATCGCCTTCCAGCCCGGCCACCCACACACCGCTCTGCCAGTTTACACCGAGCGTCGCGCCGCCCAGAATTCCATCGCCGCTGAATTGACCGGAAGTCGCAGCGGCCGCGGGCACGGTCTGCTCGATGTTTACGAGCCTGCCCCAGCCGACATGCGCGCCGGCATAGACGCCGTTCCAGTCGACAGGCTGCGCGCCAGCAGCCGAGCACGGCAAAAGCAGTGCCGCCGCGACAGCGCCTGCGAAAACAAACCTATTCATAAAATCCCCACCGGCGATTCAGCTCTTGCGGGGATACTCGTCCTCGGCGGCGCGTTACGCTTGGACGGTACGGAACTAAGTTCCGGACTGAGGCGAACTTTGCAGGGATTTCCCGCCGTGTTGCCCGGCAGTTACATATAAAAGATCACTTGAGCCGCTTGATCACCGCGTTCGCGACTTCCGCGCCGACCAGCACCGCGCCGCCGCAGGTCTGCGCGAACTCGCCAGCCACCGCTTCGCCTGCAAAATAAACCTTGTCAGCAAGCGGGCGCTTCAGCGCGGCACGCGCGGAGAAGTGTCCCGGCAGCGCCGCCGAATACGCGCCGCGTATCCACGGATTGCGCGGCCATTGCGTGAAGTCGGCTTTCACGATGTGGCTGCTCGCCTTCTCGCCGAAGACGCGGTTCAGCGCGGAAGACGCAAAATCCACCGCCGCATCGCGGCCCTGCGCGGTCAGATTCCACGCGAAGTCACCGCCGACGAAACCGATCATCATCGGGAATTCAAACGGGTGGCAGATGAAATAGATGTCCTGCTTGCCGGGCTGTTCCAGCAGGATGTCCTCGAACGGTTTCAGGCCAAAGCGCTCGCCGTCCAGGAGCAGCGGGATCTTTGCAAGCAGCGCCATCGGGATATTGTGGATCGCGGTCTCTTTCCATTCCGGAAGCACCGGGTCCCACTTGATGTAGCCCGATTGCAACGCGCCGGTGGAGCAAGTGACGATCGCGTACTTCGCGCTCACCGTGCCCTTTGGCGTTTCCAGTTGCACGCCCTGCCTGCTGTATTTGATCCTGTTCACCGGCGTCTCCAGCGAGACCGGCACGCTTTCCCCGAACTTTGCGACCACCGCGCCGAAGCCTTCCTTCACCAGATAATTCGGCTCCAGTTCGGCCTGATCGTCGTAGTCGCGGATCGAGAGGTTGTTGAAATCGACCGCCATGTCCATCGGACCCATCGCGGTCGCGGTCGCCTGCTCCACCTTCGAACGGATGGGGCGGATTTCTGAAACGGCGCCGTCGCGGCGTTTCGCTTCCTTGGAATTCGCCTCGACGATCTCCTGGGTCAGCTTCTTGATGCTCTTGGTATCGGAGTCGGAAAATTTCTCGCGCCCATACCAGACATGATCCAGCGCATCGTCGTGCTGTTGCAGCGTGAAGCCGTTTTCCTTCGCGACCGGGAGCATCGGGTTGCGGTCTGCGGAATGAATCCATGCGCAGCCGCGGTCGAATGCAATGCCGGGAAATGTCGTGGTGTCGGTGTTGGCGCGGCCGCCCTTGCGGTCGTCCGCTTCCAGCACGACGAAGGTTTTGCCCGCCGCCGCGAGCGTACGCGCCGCCGACAGACCGGCAGGACCGGAGCCGACAATCGCGACATCGGGATTGGTGGGAAAACCCTGCGCGAAGGAAATCCTGCTCGCAAACGGAGAGAACGCGGTCGCGCCCAATCCGGCAAGAATGTCGCGCCGCGACGGATTGCGGAAATTCATCAGTTCCCCCGAACCGTTGTCAATTCTTGATCTTGTTACGCAACGTCACCAGTTCTTCGGACGCAGTCGGATGCAGCGCGACCGTATTGTCGAAATCGCGTTTCGTCGCGCCCATCTTCACGGCGATTGCCGCCATCTGCACCATTTCCGCCGCGCCTTCGCCGACGACATGCACGCCGAGCACCTTTTCGGTTTTCTGCTCGACGACAAGTTTCATCAAAATCGCGGTGTCGCGGCCCGATAGCGTCGCCTTCATCGGCTTGAAGCGCGTGCGGTAGATGTCGATGGCGACCCCGGCGGCGCGCGCGCTCGTCTCGCTCATGCCCACGGTGCCGATCTCCGGTTCGGAGAACACCGCGCTCGGTATGTTGCGGTAATCGAGATGCCACGGGTTGTTGCCGAACAGCGTATCGGCGACCGCGTGGCCTTCGCGGATCGCAACCGGCGTGAGCGCGACGCGTGCGGTAACGTCGCCGATGGCATAGATCGAAGGCACATTCGTGCGCGAGTTCTCGTCGACTGCGACAGCACCGGCTGCGCTCAGTTTCACGCCCGCGGCTTCAAGACCGAGGTTGTTCGTATTCGGCGCACGGCCGACCGCAAGCATCACCTGGTCGGCTTCGATCGCCGCGCCGTCGGAAAGAAACGCGCAGCGATGCGTCTTGTGTTCTTCGATTTTCCTGATCGTCTCGTTCAGGCGAACATCGATCCCGCGCGCAACCATCTCGCTGCGCAAATGCGCGCGCACATCGTCGTCGAAGCCGCGCAGGATTTCGTTGCCCCGGTGAACCAGCGTCACCTTGCTTCCCAGCGCCGAGAACAGGCACGCGAATTCCACGGCGATATAGCCGCCGCCCTGAATCACGATCCGGCGCGGCAGTTCTTCGAGGTGAAACGCCTCGTTCGAGGTGATCGCCAGTTCCTTGCCCGGAATGTCGAGCGTGGTGGGATGCCCGCCGGTCGCAACGATGATGTAGCGTGCGCGAAGCGCAGCGCCGGTTTTCAGGAGGCGTACCGTATGCGCATCCTCGACCACCGCGCGGCTGTCGATGATCTCCGCGCCCGCGCCGCCCACATTCTTGCGGTAGGCTGCTTCGAGGCGCGCGATTTCCTTGTCCTTGTTCGCGATCAGCGTGGGCCAGTCGAACTTCGCGCCCTCCACGGTCCAGCCGAAGCCCGCGGCATCCTCGAATTCGTGGGCGAAGCGGCTGGCATAGACGAGGAGTTTCTTCGGCACGCAGCCGCGGATCACGCAGGTGCCGCCCATGCGGTATTCCTCGGCGATGGCGACCTTCGCGCCGTGGGTCGCGGCAATGCGCGCGGCGCGCACACCGCCCGAACCGCCACCAATTACAAACAGGTCGTAGTCGAAATCCACGCGGCTCCCCCTGCAATGCGGCTTCGGGTTGTAGCGATAAAAAAAGCCGGGCGGAACTCTCGTTCGCCCGGCTTCTTGTTCAAAAAAAAGTCAGCCACTCAGATATTGTGGCCCTTCTTCTTCATTTCCGCCTTCACGCGGTCGACGAGCTGTTGCGAAACCTGCCCGCTCCACTGCTGCGTCTTGTTGAATGCGTCCTGCATGATGTTGGCCAGTTCGCTGTTCACCTTGCGGCCGATTGGCGAGTTATAGAAGGCGAGCAATTCCTTCAGCTCGGCCTCGCTGAACTTGGCGGCGTAGGCCTGCGCGACGATGTCGGCGATTTCTTCCTTGCGCTTGTCGAATTCCGGAATCAGCGCCTGCATGACACCGGCCAGCTCCTGCGAGAGATCCGGGTTGGTCTGCGCGAAGGTGGTGTAGGTCTGCTGGAAGATCACACCCATCACGCGGTCAAAGGTCCGGGCCGCGCCGGAAACATCGACCGCCTCGCGCGCAAGTTTCAGGTGCGCAGGCGACTGGGCGCTCGCGGCAACCGGGAATGCAACGACGGCGAGCAAAACTGCGCCCGCCCGGATGGCGCGCATGGCAACGGAAATCATCTGGTTCTCCTTCCGAGAATAGTCAGGGCCGCTCCACGATGCGCACGCCCCCGCTTCCAGCGAGGATTGCACGGCGGGCAAGCCCTATGAACAGGCCGTGTTCCACGACGCCGGGTATTTGCGCAAGCCCCCGCGCAAGGGATTGCGCGTCCGGGATTCGTCCGAAACCGGCGTCCACGATCAGGTGTCCCTGATCCGTGACGAAAACATGGCCATCGGCTTTTTTGCGGACTTTCAGTTCCCCGGCGCAACCGGCCGCCTTCGCTACTGCGGTAATGGCAAGCATGGTGGCCTTGAGGCCGAAGTCGATGACCTCGATGGGCAGCGGAAAACGGCCCAACGTTTCTACCGCTTTGGTCTCATCCGCGATCACGATCATGTCACGTGACGCGGATGCGACGATTTTTTCGCGGAGGAGCGCGCCGCCGCCACCCTTGATGAGGGTGAGCGCGGCATCGAGTTCGTCGGCGCCGTCGATGGTCAGGTCCAGTTCGGGAATTTCGTCGAGGGTCGCGAGCGGCACGCCGAGCCGCTCCGCCTGCGCGCGGGTCGCCTCCGAGGTCGGCACGCCTACCGTCTCGAAGCCCGCCTTCACCTTCTCCGCCAGAAGATCGACGAAGATCGCCGCGGTGGAGCCGGTGCCGAGACCGAGCTTCATGCCGGGTTTTACGAAATCGAGGGCGCGCTTCGCCGCCTCGCGCTTCAGCGCATTCTGATCCATCGCGCCCATCCGTGATTGTACGGCTGCGGTCCTATCATGCGGGGGAAACGCTCGCCACCGTCCGCACTTTCGGATACTTCTGTACGCCCATGCCGCGCCCCACCATTGCCTTCGATCTCGACGGAACGCTGGTCGATACCGCGCCGGATCTTCTGCGCGCACTCGAAGCCGCGTTGCAATCCGAAGGACTGCACGCGCCGGACGATGAACAGGCGCGCAACTTCATTGGCGGCGGCGCGCGGGCGATGATCGAGCGGGCGCTGGCCGCGCATCGCATCAACTTCGGAAAGGAAAAAGTGGACGAGATGTTCCGCGTTTTCCTGCTCCACTACGAAGCGCATATCGCGGACAATTCGAAGCCGTTTCCCGGCGTGGCAGCGGCGCTCGCGAAGGTCGCTGAGACCGGCGCTATCCTCGCCGTCTGCACCAACAAGCCGGAAAAGTATGCGATCAAGCTGCTCGACGCGCTCTCGCTGCGTGCGCCCTTCGCCTATGTCGCGGGCGGCGATACCTTTGCATACCGCAAGCCCGACCCGCGCCACCTGCTGGACGCCATCGAGCGCGCAGGCGGCAACCCCGATCATGCGCTCCTCGTCGGAGACTCCGAGACAGACGTAATCACGGCGCGGGCCGCCGAAATCCCGATGATCGCGGTGTCGTTCGGCTATACCGATATTCCGCCGGCGGCGTTGGGAGCCGACGTGCTGATCCATAAATACGAGGAATTGCCGGGAGCGGTGGCGGCTATTTTGGCGCATCCGCGCCTTGCTTGACCGCTCTATTCCCGTTCCGTACATCGTCGCGGCAGGCGGGCGCGTAGCTCAGCGGTAGAGCACTCCCTTCACACGGGAGGGGTCACAGGTTCAATCCCTGTCGCGCCCACCATTTTCACGGTCCAGCAGCATTGCCATTGGTGGAAGCGCCAAACGAAAGCTGCAATTTCAAACACCGCTACCTTATCAGCCTTACGCCGCCTTCGCCGCTTCCCACACTGATGCTCTTCTCGGAGCTTTCGACGCTCCAGTTCATCACATTCAGAATCAACGACGAAAACACCATCGTGACCTTTTCGGTTTTCACGTTGGAAACCGAGTTGATGATGACGTCGCGGCTGGGGAGATACATCAAGCCCTGAAAACTGGAACCGCTGGTGCCGTTGATCGGCAGGTTGGTATTGGAGAGTCCGGGCGGCTCGAAGAACAGGATGTTGGCGTAGGTGCCGGTTGCCGGTGCGTTGAGCTTGGCGTTGACGTTGCCGTTGAAGGTGATCGTCGCATTCTGATCGACCAGATAGAACGTGACGCCCTCGCCTTTGACGGTCCAGCTTGAATTGAAGGTCATGCCGCCGCTCTTGATGATGTAGAGGCCCGGATTCAGCGTCAGCGATCCGCTGCCGTTGAAGTTCGTCCAGCCGCAATAGACGCCCGGATTGATCGTCACCGTTCCGGGATTGAATACCTGATTGTTGTAGTTGCACGGACCGGGGGTAACCTTAGGCAACGCGTTGACGAAGGGGTCCGCGACCGCGTCGCAACTGGTTTCCAACGGAAGGCTTCCGCCGCCGTTCTTGATAACGAAATCGCCCTTCACGCAGATTCGCTTGACGTTCAGAGTGACGCCCGCATTGAAGATCGCCGCCGGCATTGCTTTCGAATGAACATGAATTTCGCAATCCGGCGCGACAAGATTCGCTCCCGAGTTCACCAGGAACGATTGGCTCTGCACCGGATCGGCGAGCAAGATACAAACCTTGGAGCTGTTGCCGGATGCGATAGCCGGCGAAGTTACCTTCACCGCGATGGATTGAACTCCCAATATCGCGGTGAACGATGTGGTGGACGCGCCATTCGCCTCGCCGCTCAGAATTCCGGTGCCCGGATTGAAGGTGAAGCTGGCAGTGGGTGCCGTGCCCCATAGATTTGATACCTGCGCCTGAAAGAATTTCTGCGCGAGCGCTATTTTCGCTTCGGCCGAAGGCTCCCGCACGCCTGCAAGTACGCTGTTGTCCAGCGCAGACTGCATACCGGACCGCAACTGGTTCGCCTTGGAATAATCGAAGGCCGCGCCGACCGCTGCAACGAGCGGCACGAGAGAAAGCGCGAAGATTACCGCGATATTTCCTTTTGCACTTTCGCTGAACTCTTCGAGCTTGCACTTCAGAACGTAGAACGGTTTTGTCAAACGCACGCAAAATCTCCTCGTCACGCAACCATGTGTTTGACTTCGAACCGTATAAAATCGCGTAAATCTTTTTCGCGAAGCGCCGCGCAACCGTAGGCAATTTCGTCGCAGCCTTTGCAGCGTCCGGTTCTCGAAACGAATTTGATAAATGACATGCGCGCCGCTTCCTCTGCGCCATGCGATGCAATTCGGAATATTCGGCGGACCAGCGTACCGTTTTGCTTATTCGATTACCGGAAAAGCAGGCTCATGCTTTGTTCGAATGCAAACGGCTCAGCGAAAATCATCAACCACGTTTTCTTCCCGTCATGGGGAAAACGAGCCTTGGAAAAATTTAATCCTGCCATCGAAAAGCGGACGCACATCGCTGCACTCGACTTTTGGCCATAGCCACAACCGCTGGTTATGCTGGCCGCTGGGGCCGGGATGAGCCGATCGCGGGCGCGGCATGACGGGGGCTGCCTACGAGGGGTGCCGCTGGTTCAATTCCTGTCGCACCCACCATTTTTCTGCGGCTCCCGAAAAGTTTTGCCCCCGCTGCCGTGATGCCGTTGTCATGCAGTGCCCGCAGGCTGCGCGTGTGCACCGCACCGCAGGAATACCGGTTGCAGCGGCATGCTATTTGTGGCGTCTAGCGGCCAACGGAGGATTCTGGATATGCGCTTCAAGTTTGCCGTTTTTGCCTTGCTGGCGATTTTCATTCTGCCGGCTTCCGCGCAGGTCGACATGCGCGACCCGGTCACGGGCCAGTGGATTTCCGGCCGCAAGAACCAGAACATCGCACCGCCACGCAGTGGCGGCTTCCTCTCGATCTTCGGCGGCACGACCTCGATCGACACGAAGTATGCGCCCGGCAGCATCGTAATCATCACGAAGAAGCGCAAACTCTATTACGTGACCGCACCCGGCAGCGCGATCGAATACAACATCGGCGTCGGCCGCGTCGGCTTCACCTGGTCCGGGACGCATCGCGTATCCGCGAAGAAGGAATGGCCGACCTGGACGCCGCCGGCGCAGATGCATGCGCGCCAGCGGGGCCTGCCGAAACAGATGAAAGGCGGACCGGACAATCCGCTCGGCGCGCGCGCTATCTATCTCGGCTCGACGCTCTATCGCATCCACGGCTCGAACGATCCGGATTCGATCGGTCAGGCGGACTCCTCCGGCTGCTTCCGCATGCACAACGAGGACGTGATCGACCTCTACAGCCGCGTCGCCATCGGCGCGACGGTTTACGTCATCAACTGACGCATCTCCACAGGATGAAAGAAAAGGGCCGGAGATTTTCCGGCCCTTTTGCTTTGGCGGTTCAGTGCTTGTGTTTGGGTGGCGCTGCGCCGGAATCCCGCGACAGGCCTTTCGCCGCGAGTTCCTCGAGATAGCGCGCGAAACGCGGCTGCTGGTCGCTGCCGAGTTCGTGCAGATATTTCCAGGTGAAGATTCCGGTCGAGTGCAGATCGTCGAATACGAGCCGCACTGCGTAATTCCCTACCGGATGCACTTCGAGGATACGGACATTGCGCTTGCCCGGCACAGTCTGGCGCTCGTCCGGGCTGTGGCCCTGCACTTCCGCGCTCGGACTTTCGACGCGCAGATATTCCGCCGGCAGCGTGAACGACCTGCCGTCGTCAAAAGTCACCGCAATGCCGCTGCGGTCGCCAAGCAGCCGGATTTCCGTCGGCCAAGGAAGATTATTGTCGGTCATCAATGTCTCCGGCGGCGAACCTACCTATATGCATGGGTACGGCAAGCCATGCCGCGTTGCGGCTTTACGCGCACGATAATCTTGGCCAAAGTCACTGGGAATCTGCGGGAAATGCTCAAAATCGTAAGAAAACCCGCCAAAAAAGCCGCCCGATGAACGATTTTCGTCCGATTCCGGGGAATTCCTCGACTTCCCCCGCGCTGGTAGACCCTTTTGGGCGCCAGATCAGCTATCTGCGCGTGTCGGTTACGGACCGCTGCGACTTCCGCTGCGTCTATTGCATGTCCGAGCACATGACGTTCCTCCCCAAACCGGACCTGCTGACGCTGGAGGAACTCGACCGCATCTGCACGGCGTTCGTGGACCGCGGGGTAGAGAAGCTGCGCATCACCGGCGGCGAGCCGCTGGTGCGGCGCGACATCATGACCTTGTTCCGCTCGCTCTCGCGCCATCTCGACAGCGGCAGGCTGCATGAATTGACGCTGACCACCAACGGCTCGCAACTCGCGCGCTTCGCGAAAGAGCTGGCGGGCTACGGCATCAAGCGCATCAACGTCTCGCTCGACACCCTCGACCCAGCCAAGTTCAAGGCGCTGACGCGCTGGGGCGACCTCTCGAAGGTGCTGGCCGGAATCGACGCCGCGCAGGAAGCCGGCATCCACATCAAGATCAACGCGGTCGCGCTGAAAGACGACAACGAGCACGAAATTCCCGCGCTGATCGAATGGGCGCACGGCCGCGGCATGTGCATTTCCCTTATCGAAGTGATGCCGCTCGGCGATGTCGGCGCGGAGCGCGTCGATCAATACCTGCCGCTGTCGCTGGTACGCGCGCGCCTCGCCGAAAAATTCACGATGGAAGAGACCGATTACCGCACCGGCGGTCCTTCGCGGTACGTCCGCCTGAAGGAAACCGGCGGCAAGCTCGGCTTCATCACGCCGCTGACCCATAACTTCTGCGAAGGCTGCAACCGGGTGCGCCTCACCTGCACCGGCACGCTTTATATGTGTCTCGGCCAGGAAGATGCCGCCGACCTGCGCTCGCCGATGCGCGCCTCGTCCTCGAACGACCTGCTCTACACGGCAATCGAGAACGCCATCGCGCGCAAGCCGAAGGGGCATGACTTCGTCATCGACCGCCGCACCAAGCAACCCGCCGTTCGCCGCCACATGAGCCATACCGGCGGCTAAGCGCCCTGCCCGGCGGCCAAACAAGTTTTCATTCGTGACCCAGCAAACGGACGCCCATCCGCTCTCCGCGAACATGCGGAGCATTTTCTACATGATCTGCGCGTCGGCCTCGTTCGCGGGGAACGACATCTGCAACAAGGTCGCGGTCCAGTATCTTCCGGTTCCCGAGATCCTCACCATCCGCGGCATCTTCGCGTCGATCTTCGCCTTCGCTCTGGTCTGCGCGGTTCACGGCGCGCGAACGCTGCCGACAATCACGAACCGTTATGTCGTGATCCGCAGCATTATCGAGTCGCTGGTCGGGCCGGTGCTGATCACCGCGTACTTTTTTCTGCCGGTTGCGACCGTCACCTCGATCATGCAGTTCGGACCATTCGTCGGCATGATCGTTGGCGTCTGGCTGTTTCGCGAGCAAGTGGGCTGGCGGCGCTGGCTGGCGGCCATCGCTGCGTTCTGCGGCGTTATGCTGATCATCAAACCCGGCGGCGCCGGCTTTCAACCGGTCGCTTTCATCGTGCTGATTGCCACGCTGCTTACGGTGTTGCGCGACATGCAATCGCGCAAGATCGGCGCGAGCGCGCCGCCGTTCGTGGTGTCGCTTGCGACTTCACTGGTCGGCATCGTGATTGCACTCATCCTTGCACCACTGATGCGGCCATTCGCCATCGGTCCCTGGGGAGAGTGGGTCTGGCCCGCGGCCTATCCGCTGGCCGTGACCATCGCGTCGTCAGCGTTTCTGGTCAGCGCGCACGCCTTCGCGTTTCTGGCGTTCCGTTCGGGCGACATGGCTGTGGTTTCGCCGTTTCGCTATTTCAATCTGCTGTTCGCTGTGATCGGCGGCATCTTCGTATTCGCAGAGTGGCCGGACCGTATCTCAATTCTTGGCATGTTACTGGTTGTTACGGCCGGGATTTATCTCCTGCATCGCGAGCGGACGCGCGCGAAGAAGCCTGCCGCCACGTAGACGTTGCCGCAGGACCTGAGGCGTAAATACCCGGCCCGCCGAGGATAAAGTCCGCGTAAACAGTTCCATACGAAACGGCTTCCCGTGGGCCTGTCCGGGGGCAGCTTGATCGAAGGTATTGTTTGGTTATGGTGCCCGGAAACCGGACGGGTTAAGGACAGGCCCAAAAAACGCCGCCTTATCAGTCCGGCCAGTCAGGGGGGAAGTTGTCGTGCGCGCATTACTTGCGATCAGCCGTGCTATTGACGCTGTAAACACCTATCTCGGCCGCGCCGTTTCGTGGCTCATCGTGCTCGCCATCACCGTTTCCACGATTAACGCGATCATCCGCAAGCTGCTGAACCAATCCTCGAACGCCTGGCTCGAACTTCAGTGGTACCTGTTCGCCGCGGTGTTCCTGCTCTGCGCGTCATGGACGCTGATTTCCAACGAACATATTCGCATCGACATCATCAACAACACGTTCTCGAAGCGCGTGCGCAACTGGATCGACATGATCGGCCACGTCTTCGCGCTGGTTCCATTCTGCATCGTGATGATCTGGACCTCGATCCCGTTCTTCCTCGCCTCTTACCGTCTTGGCGAACGCTCGTTCAGCGCGGGCGGCCTGCCGCAATGGCCGGCCAAGATGCTCATTCCGGTCGCCTTCACGATCCTGCTGGTGCAGGCGTTCTCCGAGATCATCAAACGCGCCGCGATCATGAAGGGCGTTATTCCCGATCCGTATGACGGCCCGCAGCTCAGCGCCGCGGAAGCCGAGGCGGAAAGACTGCTTCAGGCAGCAAACGAAAAGCCCTGAGTCGAGCCAGCCCGGAGCCAATTGAAATGACCGCCTTCCTCATTCACAACATGGCGCCGATCATGTTCGGCACACTCGTCGTGTGCCTGCTGATCGGTTACCCGGCCACCTTCACGCTGGCCGCCGTGGGCCTGTTCTTCGGCGTAATCGGCATCGAACTCGGCCTGTTCGCGCCGAACTTCCTGCAAGCGCTTCCCGAGCGCGTCTACGGCACGATGAACAACGACACGCTGCTGGCGATTCCGTTCTTCACCTTCATGGGACTGGTGCTGGAGCGAAGCGGCATGGCGGAAGATCTGCTCGACACCATCGGTCAGGTGTTCGGACCGATCCGCGGCGGTCTCGCTTATGCGGTGATCTTCGTCGGCGCGCTGCTGGCAGCGACCACCGGAGTCGTCGCAGCATCCGTGATCTCGATGGGCCTGATCTCGCTCCCGATCATGCTGCGCTACGGCTACGACCGGCGGCTGGCTTCCGGCGTGATCGCGGCCTCCGGCACGCTTGCGCAGATCATTCCCCCGTCGCTGGTGCTGATCGTGATGGCCGACCAGCTCGGCCGCTCGGTCGGCGACATGTACGAGGGCGCGTTCATTCCGGGCCTCGTACTCTCCTCGCTTTATGCAGGCTATGTATTTCTAGTCACAATGATCTTCCCGCATCGCGCGCCCGGCCTGCCGCCGGAAGCGCAAACCCTGAAGGAAGACGGCGAAAAACGCCCGCTGCGCACGGCGACGAACTTCCTCGGTCTGACGATCGCGGTGCCGTTGCTGACATTCATCATGGTCGCACTGTTCCTGTTCGTGATCACGGCCGCGGTCGGCGGTCTGTTCAACACGAACGCGATCTCGAACGCCATCGCGCTCCCGGCACCGTTCGGAAGCTATCTGACCGCGCTGGATTTCATCGCCCTCGCCGCCGCGTTCTACATGCTTTATCGCGGCGTGCGTAACGCAAACTTCCATACGCAGCCGCACGCGAACCTTGCGCTGCTTGCCGTCGTCAGCGGCGCGGTCGGCGTGATCATCATGCGCCGCTTCGACTCGAAGGGCGCGGATTTCGTCGTGCTCTCGATGTTCATTTCCATCATCTTTGCGTTCCTCGTGTCGATCGGGGACCGCTGGCGCGGCTTCGCAGGCGTGCTCGGCTCGCTCGTGGCGATGGTGGTGGCAGCCTATCTGTTCATCCTCGACCCTGTTCCGGTCGCGCCGGGCTATCTCGCGCAATTCCATGTGCTGCTGCGCGCGCTGACTGCAATCGGCGGCGGATTGGCGGCATTCCTTGCGGTTGGTTTCGTTCTCGGCTCGGTACCCGTGCTGCGCGGACCGCTGCTGTCCGAAATGTCGCGTCAGGTGACATCGGTCATGGTGCCGCCGCTGGCGCTCATCTTCCTCGTGCTCGGCACGATCTTCATCGGCCTCGCGACGCCGACCGAAGGCGGCGCGATGGGTGCCGCGGGCGCGGTCATTCTTGCAATCATGAAAGGCCGCCTCAATTTCAACCTGCTGAAACAGGCGACCCATTCCACCGCGAAGCTATCCGCGTTCGTGTTGTTCATCCTGATCGGCGCGCGCGTGTTCTCGCTGACGTTCTACGGGGTGGACGGTCACAAGTGGGTGGAAGAACTGCTGGTTTCGTTGCCCGGCGGCCAGATCGGCTTCCTGATCGTCGTCAACGCCATCGTGTTCATTCTCGCCTTCTTCCTCGACTTCTTCGAACTGGCGTTCATCGTCGTGCCGCTGCTCGGCCCGGCGGCGGAACGGCTCGGCATCGACCTGATCTGGTTCGGCATCATCCTCGGCGTCAACATGCAGACCTCGTTCATGCATCCGCCGTTCGGTTTCGCGCTGTTCTACCTGCGTTCGGTTGCGCCGAAGGAATCCTATGTCGACCGCATCAGCGGGCAGATGACGGCAGGCGTCACCACCGGCCAGATTTACTGGGGCGCGGTGCCGTTCGTCGTGATCCAGTGCATCATGGTGCTGCTGGTGATCCTGTTCCCGCAGATGGTGCTGCACTACAAGGGAACCGCCACCGGCATCGATCCCAGCAAGGTGAAGATCGAGATTCAGTTGCCCGACGATCAGCCTCCGCTGAAGCTGGACTGACCGGAAATAAAAAAAACCCCGGAGCATCGCTCCGGGGTTTCTCTTTTGTAGCCCGCGGCCGTTACGAACGGCGCGCGCGGATCTGGAAACCGTCGAACGAATATTCGGCGACCTGCCACCAGAAATACTGCTCATTGCGGAACGCCATGTACGAGTCGTGGATCTTCTTGAAGTTCTCGTTCTTCGCAGAAGTCTCCGTGTACACCTCGTTGGCGGCCTTGTAGCAGGTCTCCATGATCGCCGTGGAGAACGGCTGCAGCTTGGCACCGCCCGCGACCAGACGGCGGAGCGCGCCGGGGTTGCCGGCGTCGTACTTCGCCATCATGTGGGTGTTCGCGGTTTGCGCGGCGTTCTCGAGGATGGCTTTATAAGCCTTCGGCAGTGCGTTGTACTTCTCGAGGTTCACCATCGCGTGGAGCATCGGGCCGCCTTCCCACCAGCCGGGGTAGTAATAGAACGGTGCGACCTTCGCGAAGCCGAGCTTCTCGTCGTCATAAGGTCCGACCCACTCGGCGGCGTCGATCGTGCCGCGTTCCAGCGCCTGATAGATTTCGCCGCCTGCGATCTGCTGCGGCACAACGCCGAGCTTCGCGAGCACCTGACCGGCGAAACCGCCGATACGCATCTTCAGACCCTTCAGGTCGTTGACCGTCTTGATCTCCTTGCGGAACCAGCCGCCCATCTGACAGCCGGTGTTACCCGCCATGAAGCCGATCGCGTTGTGCTTGGCGAAGAAGCCATTGAGCAGGTCGTTGCCGCCGCCATACAGGCACCAGGCATCCATCATGCGCTGGTTGAGGCCGAACGGTACCGCGGTAGCAAACGCAAACGTCGGATCCTTGCCGACGTAGTAGTAGTTGGCGGTGTGGCACATTTCGACGGTGCCGTTCGTGACCGCGTCGAGCGCCTGAAGGCCCGGCACGATTTCGCCCGCCGCAAATACCTGAATCTGGAATTTGCCGTCGGTCGCCTCGTTCACCGCCTTCGCGAGCACTTCGGCCGCGCCGTAGATGGTATCGAGCGCCTTCGGAAAGCTGGAAGTCAGACGCCACTTAATTTCGGGCGCGGATTGCGCGATAGCCGGCGAAGCTACCGTGGCGGCGGCTACCGAGCCGCCGGCAAGTTGCAAAAACTTACGACGTTTCATTGAGCATTCCCCCTTAACCTGGAAAGGTTTTTTCGTTGCTGACGGCAGGGTCTCTGGTCCCGGCCATCTGGGGGAAGCATGGCCGACTGTTTCGCGAAAATCCAGCCAAGCATCAAACTGGTTATGCCGCATAGCAAAAACGCCGCGATCTTTCGACCGCGGCGTCTTTTCGTTTGCTTTTATGCGCTGATTACGCGCGGAAATTACGAACCATGAAGCTGTCGAAGGAGTATTCGGCGACCTGCCACCAGAAATACTCCTCGTTACGAAACTTCTGCATCAGGTCGATGTACTTCTTGAAGTTCTCGTTCTTGGCGGAGATTTCCGCCCAGAGTTCGTTCGTGGCCTTGAGGCATGCGGACAGGATTTCGTTCGAGAACGGACGAAGCTGTGCTTTCGCCGCGATCAGGCGGCGAAGCGCCTGCGGGTTCAGCACGTCGTAGCGCGCCTGCATCCAGGTGTTCGCGTACGCAGCGGCGTTCACCAACGCGGCCTGATAGTGCTTCGGCAGTGCGTTGTACTTCTCAAGATTGAAGAACGCGTGCGTGGTCGGACCGCCTTCCCAGAAACCGGGGTAGTAGTAGAACGGCGCGACCTTCGCGAAGCCGAGCTTCTCGTCGTCATAGGGACCGACCCATTCGGCGGCGTCGATCGTGCCGCGCTCCAGCGCCTGATAGATTTCGCCGCCCGCGATCTGCTGCGGCACGACGCCGAGTTTCGCGAGCACCTGACCGGCGATGCCGCCGATGCGGAACTTCAGACCCTTGAGATCTTCGACGGTCTTGATCTCCTTACGGAACCAGCCGCCCATTTGCGTGCCGGTGTTGCCGAGCGGCAGCGCGTTCACGCCGTAGTTCTTGTAGAACTCGTTCCAGGCTTCGGTGCCTTCGTTGCCCGAGAGCCAGGCGTTCTGCTGGCGCGCGTTCAGTCCGAACGGAACGGACGCAGCGATCGCGAACGTCGGATCCTTGCCGACATAGTAATAGGAGACGGTGTGGCAAGCTTCGACGGTGCCGTTCTGGGTGGCATCGAGCGCCTGCAGCGCCGGAACGATTTCGCCGCCGGCGAATACCTGGACCTGGAACTTGCCGTCGGTGGCTTCCGACAGACGCTTGGCGAAAACTTCGCCACCGCCATAGATGGTGTCGAGCGCCTTCGGGAAGCTCGACGTCATGCGCCATTTAATTTCGGGGTTCGACTGCGCAATAGCGGGCGCGGCAACTGCGCTGGCGGCGATACCGGCGCCTGCGGCCTTCAAAAACTGACGACGTTTCACTTCGGTTTTCCTCCTGACAAAACGGAATGCGGCTGCATCCCGCCCGGCGGAAGGCGGTAGCACGGTTTCCGCCGGAAAAACGGGCATAGCTATGCGTGTTTGCGGGAACTTGTATGCGAGCTATGCCGATGCGGTCATTCGGAACCGACGAAAGTTCAACCGCCCCGTAAATTGCCGCTACGGCAGCTTCGCGCGTTTTATTTCAGTTTCGCGGCGGCGATCCGGGCGGCCGAGGCCGAGGCCAGAAATGCGGCGTTCTGGACCGGCTGCCCGCCGGGACGCTTGACCCCCGGATAGGCGCGTTCTGCGAGCTGCAGCGCACTCGCGATTGCCTTGGCCGCGGCCGGATCGGCCTTTTCCAGTTCACCCCGTATTTTTCCGTATTCGCTCCGGGCAACCAGCGCGAAACCAAGGCCATCGAGATAGGGTTCGAGCTTCGGGTCTTTCAGGGCCACCGCATATTGCGAAGCGGCGCGGTCCAGCATGTCGGCGATCACTTGCGCCTTCAACGCGAGTGGAGAAAGCGGAGATTTCGGCGCAGCCCTTTCCGCTTGCGCGATGGCTTCGAGCACATCGTCCACCGCCTTTTTCACTTCAGCGGATGGCGCCTTGCGCGCGGCAGCGGCAATGGCCGCCTCGATCTTCGTGCCGAGACCGGTGACGCCGCGTTTCTTGAATACGTCTTCCAGCACCGCGAAGATTTCGGAATGGCCGTGCGCGAACATTTCCGTACCGGCCTGCTGCTCATTACCCTGATAGACGGCAAAGCCCGCCTGAAAATGCGCGGCAATCACTTGCAGGGCGATGTTGTATTTCACCGCATCCTTGTCCGCGGCTTCCGCATCGACGCCCGCCTCGCCGCCTTCGTTCTCGCCGCCCTGCCCTTGCGGGGCAGCCTGCGCGAATTGAACGCGATCACGCTGCTGCCACTGCGGCGTAGCATCCGGGCTGGTGAGGCTAGTGCCGTCGAGCAGTGCGCGCGGATTGCTTTCCGCTGCCGATGGCGTTGCGCCCGCGACCAATGCGACGCCGACACCGAGCCAGATTTTGCTGCGTTTCATCTGCGCCTCTCTTTCGGAGAATCCGGCTTCACCTTAAACTCCGGGCGCATAGACGGTCCATGTGCCCCACGAAGTTTTTAATCGCTCCAGATGCAACTCGCCATCGCCAATGTCCTCAGCGCCGAAGAAGCCGCCGAAGTCCGCGCGGCGCTCGCAAACGTGCGCTTCCTCGACGGGCGCGCCACCGCGGGTTTTGCCGCCCGCGAAGTGAAAGACAACAGACAAGCGGATTCCCTCGACCGCAACGTCAAGGCAATCCAGCAGATGACCGGCGACCGCATCGCGGCTAACGAATTGTTCTCGCTCGCCGCGCGGCCGAAACAGATCACTCCGGTCGTGTTCTCGAAATACGAACAGGGCATGCGCTACGGCAGCCATGTCGACGACGCGCTGATGCGCGGAATGCGCAGCGACGTTTCCTTCACGCTGTTCCTGTCGCCGATGGAATCCTATGAAGGCGGCGAACTCGTGATCGAAACGGCTTCGGGAGAAGACGCGATCAAGCTGGAAGCCGGTTCCATGGTGGTCTATCCGGCGACGACGCTGCACCGTGTGAACGAGGTAACGCGCGGCGAGCGGCTGGCCGCGGTTGGATGGGTGCGCAGCTTCATCCGCGACGCGGCGAAGCGCGAACTGTTGTTCGACCTCGATACAGCGCGCAAGCGCCTGTTCGCGCGCGACGGCAAGAGCGAAGACTACGACCTGCTCTCGAAGTCTTCCGCCAACCTGCTGCGGATGTGGGCGGAAGACTAGACCGCTTCAGTTTTCGATTACGATTTTCGGCGCTGCGCGCTTCGCGCCGCCGCCTTCGAGCGCACCCCGCACGCGGGCCGCGATCTCTTTGTATATCTTCGCGTGCGGGCTGTCGGGCTGTGTGGCGACAATGGGCTTGCCCGCATCCGACGCTTCGCGGATTTGCAACTCCAGCGGCACCTCGCCGAGGAACTGCACATTCCAGCGGTCGGCCTCGTGCCGTGCACCGCCGTGGCTGAAGATATCCGAACGCTCGCCGCACTTCGGGCAGAGGAAGTAGCTCATGTTCTCGACAATGCCGAGCACCGGTACATCGACGCGGCGGAACATGGCAATGCCGCGGCGCGCGTCGATCAGTGCGAGATCCTGCGGCGTCGAAACAATCACTGCGCCTGCCAGCGGCACCTGTTGCGCGAGCGTGAGCTGCGCGTCGCCGGTGCCCGGAGGCATGTCGACGACGATGACGTCGAGCGGCCCCCAATCCACCTCGCGCAGCATCTGCGTGATCGCGGACTGCACCATCGGTCCGCGCCAGATCATCGGCGTATCTTCATCGACAAGGAAGCCGATCGACATGACCTTGAGGCCGTAAGCCTCCATCGGCTTTAGCGTGCGGCCGCCGACCATTTCCGGCTTGCCTTTCAGCGCGAGCAGCCGCGGCATTGACGGACCGTAGATATCGGCGTCGAGGATGCCGACTTTCAATCCGAGCGATTGCAGGCCGAGCGCGAGATTGACTGCTGTGGTGGATTTACCGACGCCGCCCTTGCCGGAAGCGACCGCGATGATCGCCTTCACGCCGGGCACGCCCTGCACCGCCTGATGCGCGCCACGCGGACCGCCTTGCGGCGCGGGTCCGCGCTGCGGCGCCGCGGCGGGCGCGGAACCGGCCTTACGTTCCGCAGTCAGTGCGATCAGCACGGAAGCGACGCCCGGAACAGCCTTGATGATTTCCTCTGCGCGTTTGCGTACGCCTTCCCAAGCCTGCGCTTCGGAAGCGTCGACGGTGAGCGATGCGAATACCTTGCCGCTGGTGACGACGAGGCCGGAAAGCTTGCCGGACGAAACGATGTCCTTGCCGTCAGGACCCTTGACTTGCATCAATTCGGCGCGGATTTGTTCTGGCGTTGCGGTCATTCTTGTACTCCCGCGCGGGAGATAGCATTTCCCGCCGGGTCCGTCTCGCGGCTACTTGCTCTTGTTTACTTGCCCTCGAAGCGGGGCAGCCGCTTCTCGCGGAACGCCTTTACGCCTTCCATGAAATCATCCGAGCGGCCGGCCTGACGCTGCGCGTCGCGCTCGATTTCGAGTTGCGCCGCCAGATCGTTGCCGCCGCTCGCCATCAGCGCCTGTTTGGCAAGGCGATAGGCCAGCGTCGGGCCTGCGGCGAGGATGGCCGCGTGCTTCGCGACTTCGCCGCTGAAAATATCGTCGTCGAAAACCTTCCACGCCATGCCCATGCGCTCGCAGTCTTCCGCCGGGATGCGGTCGGCGAACAGCGCCATGCCGAGCGCGCGCTTGAGGCCCACGAGTCGCGGCAGGAACCAGGTTCCGCCGGCGTCCGGCACCAATCCGATCCGCGCAAAGGCCTGCTGCAAATACGCGGAGCGCGCCATCAGGATGATATCGCAGGCAAGCGCGAGGTTCGCGCCCGCGCCGGCGGCGGGACCGTTCACCGCGGCGATAGTCGGCACCGGAAACGATGCCAGCCGCAACACCAGCGGATTGTAGTGCTTGCCGAGCGCTTCCCCGGCATCGAGTTTCGAGGGGTCGTCCACGTTACGCTCGGTGAGATCCTGTCCCGAGCAGAATGCGCGGCCGTCACCGGTGAGGACGAGGCAGCGCACATTACCGTCCGCCTCGACACGATCGAGCGCATCGCGGATTTCCGGATGCATCCCGGCATTGATGGCGTTCAGCCGGTCCGGGCGTGCAAGCGCGAGCGTTGCGACCGAACCCGCGACTTCAAACCGGATGTTTTCGTATTTCGCGCTCATGCGGCTTACGCTTTCGCGCTGGGACGCGAGGAAACGGAGGCGTGCCAGCGCGCGAGGTTCTTCATCTCTGGCGTGATGGAAAGTTTGATGACCCGCATGAAATCAACCGTGCAGAGCGCGGTGATGTCGGCAACGGTGAAGCGGTTGCCTGCGACGTATTCGCGTTTTCCCAATTCGGAATCGAGGAAACCGACGAAGTCCGCCGCCTTGTCCCTGCACGCGGTAGCCCAGTCCGGTACCTGCGGTTTTTCGCGTTGCGCCATTGCCGGGCTGCCGTGCCGGAAGGATTGGGACACCGGTCCGTAGAAATGCAGTTCCAGCCGCCGGTTCCACATCTCCACCAGCGCGCTTTCCAGTGCATCCTTGCCGAACAGGTTCGGTTCGGGATGGAGCTTCTCGAAGTAAAGACAGATCGCGACCGACTCGGAGATGAATGTTCCGTCGTCCAGTTCCAGCACCGGCACGCGCTGCATCGGGTTCTTGGCGGTGAACGCCTCTCCGAACTGTTCGAGGCCGCCGAGATCGACCTCCTGCTTTGGTACGTCGATGCCTTTTTCGGCCAGAAAGATACGAACGCGGCGCGGATTGGGCGCGCGGCTCATGTCATACAATTTCATGCGGTCGGCCTCCCTCGAAAAGTGGAACACGCGGACAGGAACCGTTCAAGCGCTAGGAAAGTATGGGTGATCCGCAATTTACTTTTCGTTAACCATGTGCATCAGCCCCACATTAACCACCCGCGCGCGATGGTGAGCGCGCAGGTTTGCGGGACTTCGGGCAATCGCAGGTTTCGTTGACCAGCACGCGCGCTACATCCTCGTGGTGCCGCGGCGGCGGGCTTCTCTGGAACGGTATTGCGTAGACATGGCGTATAACGCCCGCGGGGACGAACAGGCGGCCGATGCCGCACGGGCCGCACATGAGCGGCGGCTGCGGCTGAACCGCAGCGTTCGCGATGCGCGCGACGTCCTCACCTCGACCTCAGGCGTAAAACCGGCCTTCGACTACGAACTGCTGCGCCTTTACGCCGAGCACCGCATTGGCGCGTCGCTCGCACTCTTTATGTTGATCTCGCTGGTCGGCATCGCCTCGTCGCTATGGACTGGCGGTCTCGGCGCCGTCATCTGGACGATGATCGCGCTGACCATCCACTCGCTGAACGTTGCTGCGTGCCGCCGCTTCCTCGACTCGCCCGCCGATCCGGCGCTGATGCAGCGCTACCGCATCCTGTTCACGATGTTCGACCTGATCTTCGGTGTGTCGTGGGTCTTGATCGTTAACGTGCTGGTTGGTCTTGGCGCGCAGGGTTCCGGCGACTTCTCGCTATTCGCAATGTTGTTGGTCGTCGCGGTGTTCTCGATGCTCGCGGCGAGCATCCCGAGCGCGGTCTATGCCGCCACCCTGCCCGTCGCGGGCGTGGTGACGCTGCATTACCTCCTGCGCGGTACGCCGCAGGATGTGGTGCTCGCCATTCTGACCATCGGCGCGGAAGCCTATTTCGTGATGGTCGCGGGCCGCCTGCACATCGCGGCCGTTTCCGCGTTGGAAGCGCGCGCGCAGCTCGACACGCTGATCGGCGAACTCGAACAGTCGAAGGCGAAATCGGACGAGGCCGCCCGCCGCGCCGAAGCCGCCAACCTCGCGAAGTCTCGCTTCCTCGCGCAGATGTCTCACGAATTGCGGACGCCGCTGAACGCGATCCTCGGCTTCTCGGAAGTGATGAAGGACGAAGTGCTCGGCGCCCATTCGGTGCCCGCCTACAAGGAATATGCCGCCGACATCCACGACTCCGGCGGGCATCTCCTGAACCTCATCAACGAAATCCTCGACCTCTCGCGCATCGAGGCGGGGCGCTACGAACTGAACGAAGAGCCGGTGAACGTGGTCTTCATCGCGGAAGACTGCCACCACATGACCAAGATGCGCGCGGGTGTTCGCGGCATCACCATCCACGCATTGTACGAGCCGGACCTGCCCAAGCTCTGGGCCGACGAACGCGCGCTGCGCCAGATCTGCCTCAACCTGCTCTCGAACGCGATCAAGTTCACGCCGCAGGGCGGCGAAGTTTTCGTCAAGGTCGGCTGGACTGCGTCCGGTGGCCAATACATCAGCGTGCGCGATACCGGACCCGGTATTCCGGAAGAAGAAATCCCAGTGGTGCTGGCTTCGTTCGGCCAGGGTTCCAACGCCATCAAGAGCGCCGAACAGGGCGCTGGCCTCGGCCTGCCTATCGTGAAGGGTCTGGTCGATCTTCACGGCGGTACTTTCACGCTGCGTTCGAAGCTGCGCGAAGGCACCGAAGTGCTCGTCACCTTCCCTGCCGAGCGTGTCATGGCCGCGCTGGCTCCGGTCACCGACGAGGCACCGTTGCAGCCGAAATACGAGCAAAAGCCCGCTCGCACGGCCGCCGCCTCGCGGGCATAATAGTCCGTGCCCGATTCCGGAAACGAGGGCGGAGTCCGCACCGGCATGATACCGACACTCAACGATCTTCTCGCTTGGCTGCGCAACGAAACCGCGCTTCCCGTCCCCGCGCCGGAAACGGAAGAAAACCCAGCCATGCCGAACCCCGCTGCGGCTTCCGTCGCAGGCGCCATCCTCGGTCTTTGCGGCGCGCTGGCGCTCCTGCTTTGCTGGCTCTTGTGGCTGCCTTCGCTCGCGATTGCTGCTGGCACCGTCGCTGCGCTCGCGATTGCGGGCGGCATGAAGAAGGAAGGCGGCATGGTGCGCGCGGGGGACAAGCTCTCGTTCGCCGGCGGCGGCAATGCGCTGCTGATCGTGTTGCTGCTGTTCGAGACCGCCGCGCTTGATGGCCTCATTGTTTATCACGCACCGAGTGCCGCGCTCGCGGTGATCACCGCGGTAATGCTCGGCTTGACCGTGACGGTGGCTTTCCGCTCGACCCAGCCCGCCCGCAACATCATCGAGCCGGGCGAAGCGTTCGCCGGCGAGAAAGGCGGCCCGCTGCAAGGCCTGCTGATCGGCGCAGTCGTGCTGGCAATCGTACTGCTGCTGCCTGCCTATCGCATCGGCCCGACCGCTGCCGCGCTGATCGCGGCGCTCGCGGCCTTCACCATTGTCGCCGCGGTAGCGCGCAAGCAAAGCGAAAGCGACGTGCCGGATTTTTCGGCGCTTGCCGGAAAGGCGGCGGAAATCGCCGTGCTGGTTTTCGTGCTCGCGCTGCTGCGCAGTTCGTGAGGCCGTCTTGCGTTCGGAAAAATTGCTCTGGCTTGTTATTCTTGGGCTATGTGCCGCCGTCGGCGTGCTCATCTATCGCCATGACGAAGGCAGCGTAGCCTCGCTCGATGCCAATTCGTTCGCGAGCCTCGTCTATCTGCTGGCGCTGCTGGCGCTGGTGGGCGGCGGGGCTTACGGAATGTTCTATGGCGGATTTCAGGAGAGCCTGCGCTCGCTTGCACGCACCGCCGCGCTCTGGATCGCCATCATCGGTTTTTTCGCTTTGATGTACGTCTATCGTGCCGATCTTGGCCGCGCTTTCGATAGTGTTTTCTCGGCGCAGGATCCGATCGCGCGCGAGATCGTCACCGGGTCGATCAACCGTATGATCCGGGTCGAACGCGACACCAACGGCGAGTTCAACGTGCGCGTGAATATCAACAACGCGCCGGTCAAGATGCTGGTTGATACGGGCGCTTCCAGCGTGGTGCTGACGGTGGAAGCCGCGCGCGCCGCCGGACTGCCGGTCGATCTCCTGAAATACGACGTCACCATCGACACCGCGAAAGGCCGCAGCTTCGCAGCCGCCGTCGTGCTCGACGAAATCCGCATCGGCAACATCATCGAGCGCCGCGTGCCCGCGCTGATCGCACGGCCGGGCCAATTGCGCACCAGCCTGCTCGGCATGAGCTTCCTGATGCGGCTGGAATCTTTCGAGGTGCGCGGACAGCAGCTGGTGCTGAACGGCCGCCGCTGACGGCGGTCAGAACCAGCCCATCAGACTCGCGAAGAAGCGGATCGCGACGACCATCAGAAAGACGCCGAACGCGACTTCCAGCCTGCGCCGCGGCCAGGCATGGGCCATCCTCGCGCCATAGGGTGCGGCAAGCACACTCATCGGCGCGAACACCGCGACCGCGAGCAGCGACACATAACCGATAGACAGGGGCGGCATCAGCGCCTGCTGGGGCCAGCCCGCGATCATGTAACCGATCACGCCGGGAATCGAGATCAGCACGCCGACGCCTGCGGACGTCGAAACCGCGCGATGGATCGAGACGCCATAGAGCGTCAGAAACAATACCGCGTAAGCGCCACCGCCAATTCCCATGAGGGCGGAGACGACGCCAATCGCAAGCCCGACCGCGGCGGTCACGCCCTTGCCCGGCAACAGGTCGGCGATGCGCCAGCTTTCGCGGCCGAAGAACAGCTTGAGCGCCATCAGCGTCGCGAAGACAACGAAGATGAGTTTGAAAACCGTCGCGCTCGCGAAGTAGGCGATGAACGATCCGATCACGACACCGGCGATGATCGGCAGCGCCCAGATTTTCAGAACCTCGTCATCTACCATGCCCTTGGCGCGATGCGCGAAGTAGGAGCGGATCGAGGTCGGCACGATCAGCGCAAGCGCGGTACCGACGCAAAGCTGCATGCGCACTTCGTCCGCGACGCCGAGCGCCTTGAACACTTCATACATGACCGGAACGGAGATGGCCGCGCCGCCGATGCCGAGAAGACCGGCAAAGATGCCGGTCAACGTACCGGCAATGAGGATCGCGCCGACCAGAACCGCGAGTTCGCCCGCGGGTATTCCAAGGATTGTCATGCGGCGCTTTGTGCCGGGATTTCCGATGAAATGAAAGCCAGCGCCTCGCGCAGTACCCATGCATTTGCGCCGGGCTTCACCGCTTCGGTCGCGAGGTGACGGCGGTAAAGCCGTGCGCCGGGCTTGCCGCGGAACGCACCGAGCAGATGCTTCGTGATGTCGTGCAGGCGTACGCCGTTTGCCAGTTCGCGCTCGATATAAGGGACGAGCTTCTCGAACGCCTCCCCGATATTCGCGACCGGCGCAGGCTCGCCGAAGAACGCGGGATCGACGCCGAGCAATAGCTCCGGCGCGTCATAGGCGGCGCGGCCGAGCATCACGCCGTCGACATGGGGAAGATGATCTTTCGCATCTACGAGAGAAGCGATGCCGCCATTGAGGATGACGGGATAGTTGCCCAGTCTTTTCTTCAGGCGAAACACACGGTCGTAATTCAGCGGCGGCACGTCGCGGTTCTCGCGCGGGCTTAGCCCCTGCAACCACGCCTTGCGCGCATGGACGATGAGGGCATCCGCGCCCGCCGCGACCATCGCATCGGCAAAGCCGTCGAGCGCTTCTTCCTCGTCCTGATCGTCGATGCCGATACGGCATTTCACGGTGACGGGAATTTTCACCGCGGCCTTCATCGCCGCAACGCCGTCGGCGACGCGCCGAGGCTCCGCCATCAGGCAAGCGCCGAAGAAGCCGCTTTTCACGCGGTCCGAAGGACAGCCGCAATTGAGGTTCACTTCGTCGTAGCCGAAATCTTCCGCGATCTTCGCGCTGGCCGCGATATCCTTCGCATCGGACCCCCCAAGCTGGATCGCGACCGGATGTTCCTGCGCATCGAAGCCGAGCAGCCGCTCGCGGTCTCCGTGCAGCACCGCGCCGGTCGTGATCATCTCCGTATAGAGCCGCGCGCGGCGCGACAGCAGCCGATGGAAGAACCGGCAATGCCGGTCGGTCCATTCCATCATCGGCGCAACGGAAAAACGCATCGCGTTCGCCAGATCGGGGCTGGTCTTCGTCATGGGCAAGCCAATGGCCCATAACGCGCTGCGCAGCAAGGGGCGCCGTTATTCCGGCGTTCTCCTCTCGTATTCCGGCCGCAGGACATTCGTGTTCAAGTCGATCTCACCGAAAAAGGAGACCGGAAGAATGAAATTGTATTACGCGCCCGGAACATGCGCCCTCGCCTGCTGGATCGCGCTGAAATGGGCGGGAGCGGAATTCGAGGCCGTTAAGGCCGACTATGCATCGGCTGAGTTCAAGCGCGTGAACCCGCTCGCGATGGTACCGGCACTCGACATCGGCGGAGCACGTGCGATGACGCAGGTGGATGCCATCATGCATTACATCATCGAGCGCTATCCCGACGCGAGGCTCGGCGCCGACGACGACATCAACGGCCGTTTCGAATTCAACGAGACCATGGCTTTCCTGACCGGCGACTTCCATCCGGCGTTCTGGCCGTTCTTTTCGCCGCAGCGCTACACCGTCAGCAAGGAGCAGACTGCGCTCGACGATGTCCGCACCGCATCGCACGCCCGCATCGCCCGCGTGATGGACCACCTCGAAGGCATGATCGGAAACGGCGAGCACGTTTACCGCAACCGCCGTACGCTGGCCGATCCCTATGCATTCATCATGGCGCGCTGGACCGCACGGCTGCCGAAAACGTGGCGCGACTATCCGAACATCAGCCGCCTGTTCGCGAACATGGAGAAAGACGAAGCGGTGCAGGAAGTGTTGCGTCTCTCCGCGGCGCGTTGATCGTGAGCGGCGCGTAAGCCGTACAGATACGGCTTACGCCGCGTCTGCTTTCCTGTCGAAGTGCTCGCGCGCGGCGACAATCCTGCCGTAATGGGTTTCCGCCCAACGCACGAGTGCGCCGACCGGCTCCAGCAGCGAATGGCCCAGCGGCGTCAGCCGGTATTCGACGCTCGGCGGCTGCGTGGGGAACACGGTGCGGGTGATGAGGCCGTTGCGTTGCAGATCGCGCAAGGTTTGCGTCAGCATCCGCTGCGAGATGTCGGGGATGAGCCTGCGCAGTTCGCCGAAGCGGTACGCCTTCTCGGAAAGCGCGAGCAGCATCAGCGTGCTCCACTTGTCGCCGATCTGGTCGAGCACCTGCCGCACCGGACATTCGCCGAGATTCTGCCCGGAGATATTCTGCTCGCGCAGCACGTCCTGAATTTTCCGCGACGGCTTGGTTTGCCGCGATGCCTTGGGCTGCCGTTTCATGCTGGCTCTCTTGTCATAGCGAAGCTCTTGGTGAAGCTCTTGCCGGTTCCCTGGAAGTAACCAGCGCCCTGCAAACTGCCTTCTTTACGGGGCGCTATCGATCTCTCATGTAGTTATGGTCTCAAAAAGAGACCATATCACGATTTGTACATGGGAAGCACGACGATGGCAAACCAGCCCACTCTCCTCGTCACCGGCGCAAGCGGCCAGCTCGGCCGCCGCGCGGTGGAAATTCTGCTCGAACCCAAGGCCGGAAACGTAATCGCGGGCACACGCGATCCCGCGAAGATTGCCGATCTCGCGGCCAAGGGAGCGGAAGTACGCAGGGTGGATTTCGACGACCCGTCGCTTGCAGACAGCTTCAAGGGCGTGGACCGCTTGCTCCTGATCTCGACCGACGCCCTCGACACGCCGGGCAAGCGCCTGAAGCAGCACAAGGCGGCGATAGAAGCCGCGAAGAAGGCCGGGGTGAAGCACATCGTCTACACATCGATGCCGAAACCGGAACCGGGTTCGCCGATCACCTTCGCGCCCGATCACTACGGCACTGAGGTAGCGCTTGCGGAAAGCGGCATCGGCTGGACCGTGCTGCGCAACGCCTGGTACCAGGAAAATCTCCTCCATTCGCTCCCGCAGGCGCTCGCATCCGGCAAATGGTTTTCGGCGGCAGGCGACGGCAAGGTCGCGCATGTCGCACGCGAAGATGCGGCGTTTGCCGCGGCGGCCGCGCTCGCAGCACCCCCGAACGGCAATGCACGCTACGACATCACCGGCGCGCAACCGTTGACGACTTCGGAAATCGCGAAGCTCGCATCCGAAGCGACCGGCAAGCCAGTCGAGGTCGTCAACGTCAGCGACGAGCAGTTGACGCAGGGCATGATCGCGGCGGGAATGCCCACCTTCCTCGCGCCGGTGTTCGCGAGCTTCGACACGAATACGCGCGCGGGAAATGCCGCGCTCGCAACCGGCGACGTGCAAAAGCTCACTGGTCGCACGCCGCGTTCGCTGCAGCAGTTTTTCGCCGCCAACAAAGATGCGCTGCTGCAAGCGCATTGAACGAAGCAAAGGTTATGGGACGGCCGTTCTTCGGCCGTCCTTTTACTTCGTAAGCCGCGCGGCAAATCGTCTTGCTTGTCCTGCGCGAGCGTGCCGATTTTCAGCCGCTGTGCGAGGATGTGCTATCTGCATGCAATGCGGCGCGTCTATTTTATCATTGGGTTCTTCTTCGTTGCGCTCGGTTTTGTCGGCGCGTTCCTGCCGTTGCTCCCCACCACGCCATTCCTGATCCTTGCCGCCGCCTGCTTCGCCCGCTCCTCGCCGCGGTTCGAGCACTGGCTTCTGACCCACAAACGCTTCGGCCCGATGCTGCGCAACTGGCGCGAACGCGGCGCGATCTCATGGCGCGCGAAACTGACGGCGCTTGCCGGATCGAGCCTGGGGATGGTCCTGTTCTGGGTCTTCCATCGGCCCGAACCGCTGTTGATGGCGGCGGTGGCCGTGCTGGTCTTTGCGGGAATCGCCTACGTATTCACGCGACCATCTGCCGGTTAGCTGCGCAATACCTGTTCCAGCCGCCCGTCCTTGACGCCCTCCCGATAGCGCGAAAATGTCGTTTCCAAAGCCGCTGTCCGAACGGCAACAAAGGAAACGCCAGTGCCCGTCCCCCTTCAGTTCCAGGGCCGCCTGACCATCCCCGCGGTGGCGGCGCCCATGTTCCTCGTCTCCAATCCCGATCTCGTGGTGGAATGTTGCAAGGCCGGGATCGTCGGCACCTTCCCGGCGCTGAACCAGCGCTCCAGCGCGGGCTACGAGGAATGGCTGGTCGAGATCAACGAGCGCCTCGCCAAGCACGAACGCGACACTGGCAAGAAGACCGCGCCGTTCGGCGTGAACCTGATCGTTCACAAGAGCAATCCGCGCGTCGAACCGGACCTCGAAATTTCCCGCAAGCATAAAGTGCCGCTCATCATCACCTCGCTCGGCGCGGTGAAGGAACTGGTCGGCGCGGTGCAGGGTTACGGCGGCCTCGTCTTCCATGACGTCATCAACCTGCGCCATGCGCGCAAGGCGGCGGAAGCGGGCGTAGACGGGCTGATCGGCGTCTGCGCCGGCGCGGGCGGCCACGCGGGGCTGCTGTCGCCGTTCGCACTGATTCCGGAAATCCGGAAATTCTTTGCCAAAACGATTTTGCTTTCCGGCGTGATGTCCACCGGCCGCCACATCGCTGCGGCGAAGCTGATCGGCGCGGACCTCGCCTATCTCGGCACGCGCTTCATTGCGACCAAGGAAAGCAAAGCAGACGACCGGTTCAAGAGCATGATCGTCGATACCAATGCGTCCGACATCGTTTACACCGCGGCGATTTCCGGCGTACACGGCAACTTCCTGATGCCGTCGATTGCCGCGCACGGCGGAAAAATCGATCTAGACTCCTCGCACAAGATGAGCATCGAGCACGAAGGCCGCGCTTGGAAGGACGTATGGTCCGCCGGTCAAGGCGTCGGCTCCATCGACGACGTGCCGACGACCGCCGAGCTTTGCGCGCGGCTGATCAAGGAATACCGCGACGCGCTGGAAGAACTCGCCGACGAGCGCGCATCCATCGCCGCACAGTAACAGAGTAAAGCGATGAATCCCGAAACCTGGCTCGATATTCCGTTCCTGACGCTGTCCGATCTCGTTCGCGACCACGCGAAAGAGCGGAGCAAACATCCCGCCGTGATTCAGGATGAGCGCCGCCTCGATTACGCGGCACTCAATGCATACATGGACCGCATCGCGGCGACCATGCAGCGCGACGGGCTGAAGGCGAAGGATGCCATCGCGATCTGCGCTTCTACCTCCGTCGATTACCTCGCGGTTTTTCTGGCCGCGCTCCGCTGCGGGATCGCAGTCGCGCCACTTGCGCCCTCTTCCACGCCGGAAACCATCGCGACCATGATCGCGGATTCCAACGCGAAACTGTTTTTCCTAGACGCGGCCGTCGCCGCCGAACTGAAGAACGTCGAAAGCGCAATCCGCGCGCGCCGCATTTCCCTCGACGACTCTTCCGCGGGCGAGCCGTATTCAACGTGGCTGGCACCGGAAGGCGCAAAACCCGCACATGCGGATATCGACCCCGCCTCCGCCTTCAACATCATCTATTCGTCGGGCACCACCGGCACGCCGAAAGGCATCGTGCAATCCCACGCCATGCGCTGGGGTCAGGTGCAGCGCGCCGCGATCATCGGTTACACGCCGGACGCGGTGACGATGGTGTCCACGCCGCTCTACTCGAACACCACGCTGGTCAGCGTATTTCCCACGCTCGCGATGGGCGGCACGCTCGTCATGATGGCGAAGTTCGATGTCGAGAAGTTTCTGCACCTCTCGCAGCAGTATCGCGCCAGCCACGCGATGCTGGTTCCGGTGCAGTATCGCCGCATCATGGCGCATCCCGGCTTCGACAGCTTCGATCTCTCCGCTTACGCGAAGGGCATGAAGTTCTCGACCAGCGCGCCATTCGCAGCCGACGTGAAGGCCGACGTGGTGAGGCGCTGGCCCGGCGGCTTGCGCGAATATTACGGCCTCACCGAAGGCGGCGGCACCTGCATGCTCGCGGCGGATGTCTACCCGCACAAGCTGCATACGGTCGGTCAGCCGCTCCCCGGACACGACATGCGCCTGATCGACGAGAACGGCGAGGAAGTCGGCCCCGGCGAAATCGGCGAAGTGGTCGGCCATTCGCCGATCATGATGAACGGCTACCACAACAATCCGGAAAAGAGCCGCGAGGCGGAGTGGTTCGACAAGACCGGCAAGCGCTTCATCCGCACCGGCGATGTCGGCCGCTTCGACGAGGACGGCTTCCTCACGCTTATGGACCGCAAGAAGGACATGATCATATCGGGCGGCTTCAACATCTATCCGAGCGACATCGAGGCGCTGATGGTGCAGCACCCGGCAGTGCTGGAAGCGGCCGTGGTGGGCGTTCCCTCGATCAAGTGGGGCGAGACGCCGGTCGCTTTCGTCGTGCTGAAACAAGGCGCAGCGGCGGCCGCCAGCGATATCCAGCAATGGACCAACCAGCTCGTCGGCAAGACGCAGCGGCTCGCGCTGGTGCAGGTCGTGCCCTCGCTGCCGCGAAGCGCCATCGGCAAGGTGCTGAAGCGCGAGTTGCGCGATACCGTGCGCCTCGCGGAGAGCGCCTGAAGGCCGCACCGCGCAAGCACGCAGTTGTCATCAAAGCCGCATAATTCGCGCTTTTCCTCCGTCCCCGCAGCGACTAAACCTCGCTGCCTTACGGAGATTCCAAGATGCGCGATGCCGAACCGCAAGCTGTCCGCCTTGCCGATTACCGCCCTTCCGACTGGCTGATCGACAAGGTCGATCTCGACTTCAATCTGGAGCCGAAGGCAACGCGCGTGCGCGCGAAGCTTGCGCTGCGCCGGAACCCGAAGGGGCAGAGGAACGCGGCGCTCTCGCTCGATGGCGACGAACTGAAGCTCGTTTCGCTCAAGGTGAACGGCCGCGCACTGAAGGCGGGCGATTACGAAGCGTCCCCTTCCCGCCTGACCATCGCGAAGCCCGCGGGCAACGAATTCACGCTGGAGATCGAAACCGAAATCGACCCGTCAGCCAACACCAAGCTGATGGGGCTGTTCCGCTCCAACAAGACCTATTGCACGCAATGCGAGGCGGAAGGCTTCCGCCGCATCACCTATTTCCTCGACCGGCCCGACGTGCTCTCGGTCTATACGGTGCGCATCGAGGCGGACAAGGACGACGCGCCGATGCTGCTCTCGAACGGCAATCCGGTCGAGGCGTTCGGCATCAAGGGCACCAACCGCCACTACGCGATCTGGCACGATCCGTTTCCGAAGCCTTCGTATCTGTTCGCGCTGGTCGGCGGGAAACTCGATTACATCGAGGAGCCTTACAAAACCTCGTCCGGCCGCAAGGTGATGCTGCGCATCTTCGTCGAGCCGGGGAAAACCGGCCTCGCGGGCTACGCAATGGACTCGCTTAAGCGCTCCATGCGCTGGGACGAAAAAGTTTTCGGCTGCGAATACGACCTCGACGTGTTCCACATCGTCGCCGTGTCCGACTTCAACATGGGCGCGATGGAGAACAAGGGCCTCAACATCTTCAACGACAAGTACGTGCTCGCCTCGCCCGACACCGCGACCGACATGGACTTCGCGAACATCGAGGCCATCGTCGCGCACGAATACTTCCACAACTGGACCGGCGACCGCATCACCTGCCGCGACTGGTTCCAGCTTTGCCTGAAGGAAGGCCTCACCGTTTTCCGCGATCAGGAGTTCACCGCCGACGAACGCTCGCGGCCGGTCGAGCGTATCCGCGACGTGCGCAACCTGCGCAGTTACCAGTTCGCGGAAGACGCCGGTCCGCTCGCGCATCCGGTGCGGCCGGACACCTATCGCGAGATCAACAACTTCTACACCGTGACCGTGTACGAGAAGGGCGCGGAAGTCGTGCGCATGCTGAAAACGCTGCTCGGCCCGAAGGGTTTTCGCAAAGGCATGGACCTTTACCTGAAGCGCCATGACGGTGACGCGGCGACCATCGAAGATTTCCTCAAGTGCTTCGCAGACGCCAACAAGGCCGACCTCGCGCAGTTCGCGCGCTGGTACAGCCAGGCCGGCACGCCGGAGCTTGCGGTGCGCGGCACGCACGATCCGAAAGCGAAAACCTTCACGCTCGAAATCGAGCAGATGACGCCGCCGACGCCGGGCCAGAGCGCCAAGCGCCCGATGACGATTCCGCTGAAGCTCGGCCTCATCGGCCGCAACGGCCACGACCTTCCGCTGAAAGACGCGAAGGGCAAGCCGGTGCAGAACGATCTCATCGTGCTGAACGAGAAGGCGCAGACCTTCGTATTCAGCGAAGTCGGCGAGATGCCCGCGGTTTCGCTCAACCGCGGTTTCTCCGCGCCGGTGAAAATCTCCAGCAACTTCGGCCGAGAGAACCTGAGCTTCCTCGCGCGCCACGACAGCGATGCTTTCAACCGCTACGAAGCCATTGAGCAACTCGCGACGCAGGAGCTGGTCGCACGCGCGCGCGGCGGTAATACCGACAGTGCTGCGCTGATCGAAGCGCTCGGTGGTGTGCTTTCCGATACTTCGCTCGACGACGCATTCATCGCACAGACGCTCTCGTTTCCCGACGAAGCCGACATCGCGCAGGCGGTCGGCAAGGACGTCGATCCGGGTGCGATCCTGAACGGACGCAATGCGCTGTTGCGCGAAACCGGCCGCGCCCTCGCCCCGAAACTCGCCGCGCATTACGAACGGCTCAGCGCCTCCGGTCCCTATTCGCCGGATGCGGCGAATGCGGGCCGCCGCTCGCTGCGCAACGCCTGCCTCAGCCTGCTGGTCGCGACCGGCGAGCAAAGCGAAATCCGCCGCGCTTCCGCGCAATTCGAGCAGGCGGGCAACATGACCGACCGCACCGCGGCGCTCACGATCCTTTCGCTGCGGCAAACGAACGAACGCGAAGGCGCGCTCGCCGCGTTCGAGCAGCGCTATCGCGACGACCCGCTGGTGCTGGACAAGTGGTTCGCGATTCAGGCCCGCATTGCGGAAGAGGGAACGCTGGAGCGCGTGAAGAAGCTCACGCAGCATCCCGCCTTCTCGATGACCAACCCGAACCGGGTGCGCGCGCTGATCGGCACTTTCGCCGCCGGAAATCCCTCGCAGTTCAATCGGATAGACGGCGCGGGCTACGCCTATATTGCCGACACGGTTCTCGGTTTGGACTCAAAGAACCCGCAGGTCGCGGCCCGCATGCTGTCGTCGTTCAAGAGCTGGCGCGCGCTGGAGCCGCAACGCCGCGCGCTTGCCGAACGGGAACTTCGCAGGATCGCGGGCACGGCCGGTCTCTCCGCCGACGTCGCAGACATCGCGAACCGCTCGCTCGCCTGACGCAAACGGACTCAATCGTTAACGCCGGCCGCTTCGCGCGCGCCGGCGTTCGCTTTTTTCGACTCGGGACAACGATTTTGCGGTCGTTGACTCTAGACAAATCACCCGCACTTCGATTCTTATGAAAGTCGATTCGGAGAGATGCGGCAGTCCCTCCAGATCAATGTTTTGGGGCTAATCCGGGGAGGCCAGCGATGGCGCGTGTCCACGCGGCCAACGCTTCTGCACATTCTATTCGCGGTCTCGCCCGCTCGCTGACGCATCCCAATTACAGGCGTCTGGTGGACGCCGAACCGTTGCTGCGGCGCGTTGTTCCCTTCCTCATCATTGCTTTCATCGTCACCGTCGTGATCGGTGCGTCGGTGCAGATAATCGAGCATCGCCGCGAGGCGATTGCGGATGCACGCAACGCGATTGCGATGTATTCGCTCGCGGCCGGTGAAGAACTCTCGCGCGTTCTCGCCGCGAAGGAAGCGCCGACGGAAACCGAGAAGGCGCTGCGCATCGCCATCCCTGCCCTCGCGACGCAATCCGGCCGCCAGTTCCTGGTGACCGATCCGGGCGGCAAGATCATCGCCGCCGAACCCGCCAACCCGGCGCTGCTCGGCAAGACGCTGCTGCAACTGTTCGGCCCGTCGCAAGCGCTCACGACCTTCGCCGAGCGCGCGGGCGTGGTCGAACTCGAAGTTTCCGGCGGCATGACCGTCTACGCCACGGTGCGAAACCTGCGCGACGGCACCGGACAGATCGCCATCGTGCAGCCCCGCGCCAACGCCTTGCAGGGCTGGTGGCGCGACACGCGCCTCACCGTCACGCTGGTTTCGACCACCAGCGTCGTGCTGCTCATGCTGGGTTTCGCGTTCCACTGGCAATCGTCGCGGGCGCGCGAGGCCGACCAGATTTACGACCGCGTACGCGAACGCATCGACACCGCGCTTTCGCGCGGCCATGCGGGCCTGTGGGACTGGGATCTCGCGCGCGGCCACATCTTCTGGTCGGACTCGATGTTCGAAATCCTCGGCTTCAAGCCGCGCGACGAACTGCTCTCGTTTGGAGAAATCGACGCGCTCGTCCATCCCGACGACGGCAGCCTGTTCGAACTCGCCTCCAATCTCGCGGATGCGATGGACGGCGCGGTGGACCGCGCGTTCCGCATGCGCCACGCCAACGGAAGCTGGGTGTGGCTGCGCGCGCGCGCCGAACTGATCCACGAAACTGCCGGCAAGGGGCCGCATCTCATCGGCATCGCCGTGGACATTACGGAAGAAAAGCGGTTGCAGGTTCGCACCGCCACTTCCGACATGCGGCTGCGCGAAGCAGTCGACACCATCTCGCAAGCCTTCGTGCTGTGGGATGCCGACAACCGGCTGGTGCTCTCCAACGCGAAATTCCAGGAACAGCATGGCCTGACCGAAAGCGTGCTGGAGCCGGGCACTTCCTACGACGCGATCGCAAAGGCGATGAAGAACCCGGTGGTGCAGGATTCGATTTCGCAATCCGACCACGGCACCAGTGCGCAGCTTACCGATGGCCGCTGGGTACAGATCAACGAACGCCGCATGAAAGACGGCGGCCTCGTCTCCATCGGCGTAGATATCACCAACATCAAGCAGCACGAAGAAAAGCTGGTGGAGAGCGAGCGCAACCTGATCGCGAAGAACGCGGACCTGCGCAACTCGCAACAGACGCTCGAATATCAGGCGCAGCAGCTCGCCGAACTCGCGCAGAAATATTCCGACGAAAAGACCCGCGCCGAGGAAGCCAGCCAGGCGAAATCCGAATTCCTCGCCAACATGAGCCACGAACTGCGCACGCCGCTGAACGCGATCATCGGATTTTCCGAGATCATGGAATCCGGCATGTTCGGCTCGCTCGGCTCCGAGAAATACCACGAATATTGCCGCGACATCCGCGAGAGCGGCCGCTACCTGCTCGACGTCATCAACGACATCCTCGACATGGCGAAGATCGAGGCGGGCCGGATGCCGTTCGAACTGGAAAGCGTGCGGCTCGAAGACATCGTGCCGGAAGCGATGCGCGTGATGTCGGTGAAGGCGAACGAGAAGCGCCTCGCCTGCCGCACCGAAATTTCAGAAGGCCTTATGCTTCGCGCCGATCGCCGTGCGGTGAAACAGATCCTGCTCAACCTCGTTTCCAATGCCATCAAGTTCACACCGGACGGCGGGCATATCCGCGTCACTGCGCGTTCCTCTGGTAAAGCGGCATTCATCGTGATCGAGGACTCCGGCATCGGCATTCCGCGCGACGCGCTGCGCAGGCTGGGCCGTCCGTTCGAGCAGGTTGAAAGCCAGCTTACCAAGACGCAGGCCGGTTCCGGGCTTGGCCTCGCCATCGCAAAATCGCTGACCGAATTGCACGGCGGGCGCATGCGCATCCGCTCCATCGAGAACGTCGGCACCACCGTTTTCCTGCGGATGCCCGCGGCCGACGCCGCCTAATACTCCGCTGCTTCGTTCAGAATTCGCAGGAAAGACGCGCGCACCGCGGCCTGCGTTTCCGCGAGATGCGCGTTCAGCGTCGTGAAATCCGGCAGGCCGGAAGCGCGCGTGAGTAGCGCCAGCAAGCCGGGCGGCGCCTTCGCGGGATCGAGCACGCCGTTGACGCAAAGGCGCAGCACCTGCGTCAGGTTGTGATAGAGCACGACCGCCTCGCCCAGCAGTTCGCCGTCCGCCTTGCCGAGCAGGTTCTTCTTGCGCGCGGCCTCGATCACGCGCGCCGTGCGTGTATCGAGCAGGTCGGGATGCTGCTCCGCGTAAACCAGCACGAGAAACTGCGCGAGAAACTCGACGTCGATCAGGCCGCCGGCGGCGTTCTTGATGTCCCAGCGTTCGCCCTCGCCGCGCTCGGTGGCGATGGCCTGCCGCATTTCCAGCACGTCGCGCGCAACCGTGACCGGATCGCGTTCGTTGCGCAAAACTTCGAGCATCGCCTTTTCGACCTTGCGTTTGAACGGAGCGGAGGACGAGATCACACGCGCGCGCGTCAGCGCCATGTGCTCCCATGTCCACGCCTCGCCGGTCTGGTACGAAACGAAACCGCTCAGGGAAGTCGCGACCGGGCCGGAACGGCCCGACGGACGCAGGCGCAAGTCCACGTCGTAGAGCTTGCCCATGTTGGTCGGAATGGTCAGCGCGTTGATGATGCGCTGGGTCAGGCGCGCGAAATACTGCGCACCGTAGAGCGGGCGTTTGCCGTCCGATTCCGGTTTACCCTCGTCGAATTCATAGAGCAGCATCAGGTCGAGGTCGGACCCTGCCGTCATCTCGCGGCTGCCGAGCTTGCCGAGCGCAATCACGGCGGTTTCGGCCTTCGCGATGTTGCCGTGCGCTTCCGCGAAACGGCGCATCACTTCGCCATGCAGCGCGCGGATGATGACATCCGCCAGCGTCGCGTAGGCTTCGCCGGCCTGACTTGCGGAAAGCGCGCCGGAAAGAATCCGCACGCCGATCAACACCAGTTGCTCGCGCCCGAACGAACGGGTGCGATCCAGAAAATCTTCCTCGCTCGCCGCCTGCTTCAGCAAATCCTGCAAGCGGCGATTCAGCAATTCCTCGGATGGAATCGTCGCGAAGAATGCAGGATCGAGCAAACCGTCGAGCAGCGACGGTGCCTGCGCGATCATGTCGCGAAGCCGCGGCGACGTGCCGAGAATCGTCGCGATCAGCCGCAGCAGGTCGGGATGCGTGCGCAATGCCGCGAGCAGACGCTCGCCGCCCGGCAGCCGCGAGAGAAACTGGTCGCAGGCAAGCAGCGCGGCATCGGCATCGCCGGTGCGCGAAAGCGCGTCGAGCAGCGCGGGAAGAATGGCCTGAAATTCCGCGCGCGAAGATTCCGTTTGCAGCGCGCGGTATTCGCCCTTCATCCATTGACGGATGAGATGGCTTGCCGCGAGCGGCTCCTTGAATCCCATCTTGGCGAGCGTATCGAGCGTTTCGCGGTCGTCGCGTTCCGGCGGGAATTCCAGCTTGCCGAGCACGGCGGCAAGCGGCGGCGCGTCCTCGAACAGATGCGCGTAATGGCCCTGCACCCGTTGCAGGCGCAGCGTGATCGCCTTCGCGAACTCAGCCGTATCCTTCGCGCCGAGAAACAGCGCGAAGCGCTCCAGCGCCGCTTCGTCATCGGGCAACACATGGGTCTGCTCGTCCGCGATCATTTGCAGGCGATGCTCGACGCGGCGCAGGTATTGATAGGCCTCGTTCAGCTCGTCGCGCGTCGCGCCGTCGATCCACTGCTCGCTGGCAAGCTGCGCGAGCATTTCGAGCGTCCGCTTGCCGCGCAGCGCGGGCACCCGGCCACCTGCGATAAGCTGTTGCGTCTGCACGAAAAACTCGATTTCGCGGATGCCACCCCGGCCCAGCTTGATGTTGTGGCCCACGACCGCAATCTCGTCGTGGCCGCGAAAGGCATGGATTTGCCGCTTCATCGCGTGCACTTCGGCAATCGCCGCGTGATCGAGATAGCGCCGCCACACGAAAGGCGAGAGGTTTTTCAGGAAACGCTCGCCGGCTTCAATATCGCCCGCGATTGGCCGCGCCTTGATGTACGCCGCGCGCTCCCACGTCTGTCCCTCGCGCTCATAATAATCGAGACCGGCATCGGTGGAGATCGCAGCCTGCGTCGAGCCGGGATCGGGACGCAGGCGCAGATCGACGCGGAAAACGTAACCGTCCTCGGTACGATCATGCACCAGACGAAGCAGGCTTTTCGTCATGCTGACGAAGAAGGGCGCAGGCTCGACGCCTTCCGCGAGCGGCGCGGTCTTCTCGTAGAAGACGATGAGGTCGATGTCGCTGGAATAGTTCAGTTCGCCAGCGCCATGCTTGCCCATCGCGAGCACGATGTAGCCGGAGCCTTTGCCGGGATTATCCGCGTCCGGCAGCTTCATCTTTCCGGCGCTGGCGGCAACGCGCAGCAGCCTGTCCACCGCGAGTTGCACGGCCGTATCCGCGAGCTTGGTCAACGCGCCGGTTACGTCGTCCAGCGGCCACACGCCGCCGATGTCGGCGAGCGCGGTCAGCAGCGCGCCTTCGCGCTTCATCCTGCGCAGCGCACGCTGCGCTGCCTGATCGTCTTCGGCAGCCAGCATTTCGTCGCGAGCCGCCGTGAGAATGTCCGCGAGGCTTTGCTCCGGGGCTTCCCGCAACAGCCGTAGCAACACATCCGGCGCGGCCGTAATCAGCCCCCACAAGTACGGCGAACCTTCCGCGATGCCTTCGAGCAGGCGCGGCGCTTTCGTATTCGTGCCGAGGAGTTTTTCCAGCGGCCCGCGTGTCTTCGCCTGCGTTTCCTGCAACAGCGCGGCAAGCGTCTTCTTCGCGGCGGAGCTGTTCGCCACGCGCGGCGTTTCGCGGATGCGGGAAACGAGAGGGCCTTGGGCGGTTCCGTCTTCGGCGGCGGGAGTGGGCGTCATGCCCCCCTAGTGTGGCCCGGCTGCGCCGGAATCGCGAGCGTCACTTTCAAGCCCGGCGCGTTGTCCTCAAGGCGCAGTTCGCCGTGGTGGAGCCGCGCAACCGCCTGTGCCAGCGAAAGCCCCAGCCCCGCACCGGGACGCGATCGGCTGGCTTCGAGGCGCACGAAGCGCTCCAGCGCGCGGGCGCGGTCGGCTTCCGCAATGCCGGGGCCGCGGTCGGCCACGCTCAGTTCGATGCGGTCGCCGCTGCGCACGGCGCGAATCGCGATCTCGCCGCCACTCGCGCCATGCTTGATGGCGTTGTCGACAAGATTGGCGAGCGCCTGGCTGATGAGTTCGCGGCTGCCGCGTAGAGGCAGCGATGCACCGTTCTCCACGCTGAGCTTTAGCCCGCTCTCCTCCGCGACCGGCTCGTAGAGTTCGGCGACCCCGTTCGCGATTTCCGCCGCGTCGAAATCGGTCATTGCTTTGCGCACCTCGCCCGCTTCCGCGCGCGAAATCATCAGGAGCGCGTCGAAAGTGCGGATCAATCCGTCCGCCTCCTCGATGGAGCTTTCCAGCGCCTTGCGCAGATCGGCTTCGCTGGTGCGGGTGCGGAGCGCTTCTTCCGCGCGGTTGCGCATGCGCGTCAGCGGCGTTTTCAGGTCGTGCGCGATGTTGTCGGAGACATGCTTCAGCCCGCCCATCAGGCTTTCGATGCGGCCGAGCATCGCGTTCAGGCTGTTGGCGAGGCGATCGAACTCGTCGCCGCTCCCCGTTACCGCGAGGCGTCCGCCGAGATTGCCCATCATGATCTGGTCGGAGGTCGCGGTCATGGAGTCGATGCGCTTCATCACGCGGCGCGTGACGAAGAGTCCCCCCGCGACGCCGAGCACGACGATCAGGAGAAACGCCCAGCGCGCGGGGTTCGATAGAATCTGGCGGAGCTTTTCGCGCTCCTCGATGTCGCGGCCGACCAGCATCCGGAATCCGCCGGGCAGGATCGAAACCCGCACCAGCGCGCGGCTGTCGTGCGGCCCGCTCGCCGGTTCGTCGGTGCGGCGATAGGAGATTTCCGACCAGCCGGGCTTATTCAACGTCGCATTGTCGATGTCGGTGACGTTGCCGGCCAGCACGGCACCGTTGAAAGACGTAATCAGATAGAGATTCGAGCCGGGTTGCAGCGCGCGCGCCTCGATAGTGTCGATCAGCCGCCGGATGCCGCCGACCTGATACTGCTCGTCGAGGCCGCGTACTTCCGCGTCGATGGTCTCGGTGATCTGCGAAACGATCAGCGCCTGCGTATGGCGGCCGAGATAGGCGATGACACCGCCCGCGAACAATGCGAACACGATGAGATAGACCGCGACGATCTTGAACGCGGTCGTGCGGAACAGTTTTCCGAGCGCGTTCACGAGCGGATCATGTAGCCTGCGCCGCGCACGGTTTGCAGCAGCGGCTTGGCGAAACCCTTGTCGATCTTCGCGCGAAGGCGCGAGATATGCACGTCGATCACGTTGGTCTGCGGATCGAAGTGATAATCCCAGACGTTCTCAAGCAGCATCGTGCGCGTCACCACCTGCCCGGCATGGCGCATGAGATATTCGAGCAGGCGGAATTCGCGCGGCTGCAACGGGATTTCCTCCCCGCCGCGCGTGACGCTGTGGGAAAGCCGGTCGAGTTCGAGGTCGCCCACGCGATAAACCGTCTCCGCGCTGTTCGGCGCGCGGCGGCGCGCCAGCACTTCGACGCGCGCCAGCAGTTCGGAGAATGCGTAGGGCTTGGAGAGATAGTCGTCGCCGCCAGCGCGCAGGCCCGTGACGCGGTCATCCACCTGGCCGAGCGCGGACAGGATCAGTACGGGCGTCGATTGCCCGCGCGTGCGCAGTTCGGAGACGAGCGAAAGCCCGTCGCGCTTCGGCAACATGCGGTCCACCACCAGCACGTCGAACGAATCCTCCAGCGCCAGCGCAAGGCCAGTCTCGCCGTCGTTCGCGACTTCGGCGACATGACCCGCTTCACGCAGGGCTTTCTTCAGGTAGTCCGCTGCTTCGCGGTCGTCTTCGACGACAAGCACGCGCATTGCCGTGCCTTGCTCCGATTCAAAAAACTCCGCCCCTTCTATTCCTCAAAAAAATTGGGGCGGAAAGCTCGAAAGCTCTCCGCCCCCGGATGCCTGCGGTCGGTAGGGGGCGATGGGGGTTACACCGCCGCAGACGCCCGAACTGTCAGCCTTTGCCGGCTGGTAACGTCACGAAACGGGTGCCCTGCTGTGACTTCACTTTCAGCAGGATCACGGTCTTGCCCTCGCCACGCGCCTTCTTGATCGCGTCGTCGAGGTCGGAAACCTTGTTGGCGGCCTGGCCGGAGATTTCGAGGATCACGTCGCCGGTACGCAGGCCGCGTTCGCCGGCCGGACCCTGTCCGTCCACATCGACCACGACGATGCCGGTGCCACCGGACCCGTCCACCTCGCTGGCGGGAGCCAGCGCAATGCCGAGTTGCGCAAGCAGGCCTTCGCGTTCGCGGCCCATCTTATCGGTCTGCTTCTCGCCGCCGCGATCCATGCGGCCGTCGCGGTCGTCGTCGCGGTTACGCGGACCCTTCTGCCGCTTCTGCAGACGCGGGTCGAGCGTGGCCTGATCCGGCAGACGCGCGAGCTTCACCTCGAGATCGACCGGCTTGTTGTCGCGGATCACCTTGATCTTGACGGTCGCGTCGGGACGGAAGCTCGCGATCTTGCGCTGCAATTCACGTACCGTCTTGATCGGCGTGCCATCCACATCGACGATGAGGTCGCCCGACTTCACGCCCGCAAGCGCGGCGGGAAGGCCCGGCTGCACTTCGCCGACCAGCGCGCCCTCGGTCTGCTTCAGGCCGAAGGTTTCCGCGAGTTCGGGAGTCACGGCCTGGATCTGCACGCCGAGATAGCCACGGTTCACCGTGCCGTTCTCGCGGAGCGCGGCGACCACGGTCTGCACCGTATCGGCGGGAATCGCGAAGGCGATGCCGATGTTGCCGCCGGTCGGCGAAACGATCGCCGTGTTCACGCCGATCACTTCGCCGGCGAGGTTAAAGGTCGGGCCGCCGGAGTTGCCGCGGTTCACCGCGGCGTCGATCTGGATGAAGTCGTCATAGGTGCCGGCGCCGATGTCGCGGCCGCGCGCGGAGACGATGCCCGCGGTCACGGTGCCCCCTAAGCCGAACGGATTGCCGACCGCGAGCACCCAGTCGCCGACGCGCGGCGGCTGGCTGCCGAGCTTCACCCACGGGAAGTCGGTGCGGCCATCGACTTTGAGCAGCGCGAGATCGGTGCGCGGGTCGGTGCCGATCACCTTCGCGGTGTAGGTCTTCATGTCGTCGGTCTGGATTTCGACGACGTTCGCCTTGTCGATGACGTGGTTGTTGGTGACGATGTAGCCGTCAGCCGAAATGAAGAAACCGGAACCCTGACCCTGCGAGCGGCGGCTACGCGGCGGGCGGTTCGGCGCCTGATCGCCAAAGAAGCGGCGGAAGAAACGCTCCATGTTCGGCGGGATGTCGCCGGAGTCGTCGTCCGCAGTCGCCTGCGGCGCTTCGCTCTTGGTGCGTACGCTCACGACCGCGGGCTTCACCTTCTCGACCACGTCGGCAAAGGAGTGCATCCCGGCCGGGCGGTCGGTGGTGATCTGCGCGCGGACCGGCGCGATAAAAGAGGCATTGGGGGAGAATTGGGTAAAGGCGACGGCGGCGGTAACGGCGCCGATCGCGATGCCCGCCAGAAGGGACCGGCGTTTCGCCGGGTTGTGGCTGAGGGACATGTGGCTTGCTCCGAATCTTGAGGCCCGTGGGGAACGGGCAGTTTCGAAGCAGAAGGTAGGAAGGTTCGCCTTACGGCGATGTCACTGCGACATTACTTTTTTGTAAGGTCGGATAACCCTTGCAAACGCTGCTTTTCCGCGTCGCTTAGCGGGATTTCCGCAGGCGCGGCCGGGCGCCGGAAAAAGCGCAACAAAATCAGCCCGCCAAACAGCAGGACCAGCAGAGGCGTCGCCCAGAGCAGGAACGTGGAGCGGTCTTTTTCCGGTTGCAGCAGGACGAACTTGCCGTAACGCGCAATCAGGAATTCGCGGATCTGCTGGTCGCTGTCCCCTGCCTTCAGCCGCTCGCGCACAAGAATTCTTAGATCTCTTGCAAGCGGCGCATCCGAATCGTCGATGGACTGGTTCTGACAAACCATGCAGCGCAATGTTTGCGAAAGCGCGCGGGCGCGCGCTTCGAGCGCGGGATCGCTCAGCACTTCATCAGGCAACACGGCGAAAGCGGGCGAAGCGAAGACGAACAGCGCGACGATGATGAAAACGAACCGGCGCATCGTTTATCCTGCCGGCACGGGAGCAGCCGCGCGTTTGCGCGCCGCTTTCGGTACGCCGATGCGCAGACGGCGGTCGGAGAGCGAGAACGCGCCTGCAATTCCCATCACCAGCGCGCCGAGCCAGATCAGCAGCACCAGCGGTTTCCAGTAGACACGCACCGCAATCGCGCTGTCGCCAACCGGATCGCCGGGGCTGATGTAAAGCTGTCCGAGGCCGAAGGTCTTGATACCCGCCTCGGTCGTCTGCTGGCGGCGGACGACGAAGGTGCGTTTCGCGGGTTCGAGGGTTGCAACCTGCACGCCGTCGCGACGCACGTCGAATTGCAGCACGACATCGGTGAAGTTCGCGCCCTTGCGCTCGCCAATCTGGCGGAAGTGCAGATCGAAGTCCGCAATCTGGATGCGGTCGCCCGGCTTCACCGCCGCAACCTTCTCCGCGCTCCAGCCACCTTCCGCGGCAACGCCGAGCAGCGAAAGCCCGATGCCGATATGCGCAAGCGTGGTGCCGAACGCCGCGCGCGGCAGGCCGCGAAGGCGCGCGAAACTTTCACCAAGGCTCGCGCGGAACAAGGCGATGCGCTCCGCCAGTTCGACCAGCGCACCGGCAATCGCGAACAGCGCAATCGCAAGCGCGATCATCGCGTAAGGAGAGCCGCTGTCCGCCGCATAGAGCGCGGCCATCACGACAAAGCCGGTCAGGAGCGCCGCGGTACCAAGGCGCTGCGCAACGCCCGCGAGGTCGCCGCGCTTCCACGCAAGCAACGGCCCGGCCGGCATCAGGAGAACGAGGAAGAGCGCGAGCGGACCCGCGGTCGCGTTGAAGAACGGCGCGCCCACGGAAATCTTCTCGCCGGTAATCACTTCCAGCATGAGCGGATAGAGCGTGCCGACGAACACCGTCGCGGTGATGGCGGACAGGAAAAGATTGTTCAGGAGCAGCGCGCCTTCGCGCGAAACCGGCGCGAAGATGCCGCCGGGCTTCAGTTGGTTCGCGCGCCAGGCAAACAGCGCCAGCGAACCGCCGATGAAGAAAATCAGGATGCCGAGGATGAAAACGCCGCGCGACGGATCGCTGGCAAACGTATGTACCGAGGTCAGCACGCCGGAGCGCACGAGGAAGGTACCGAGCAACGACAGCGAGAACGCGAGGATCGCGAGCATTACGGTCCAGACTTTCAGCGCGTCGCGCTTCTCCATCACCAGCGCGGAGTGCAGCAGCGCGGTCGCCGCCAGCCACGGCATCAGCGAAGCGTTCTCGACCGGATCCCAGAACCAGTAGCCGCCCCAGCCGAGTTCGTAATAGGCCCAGTACGAACCCATTGCGATGCCGAGCGTGAGAAACACCCACGCGGCCAGCGTCCAAGGCCGCACCCAGCGCGCCCATGCCGCGTCAATGCGCCCTTCAAGGAGCGCCGCGACGGCAAACGCAAAAGAGACCGAGCAGCCGACATAGCCGAGGTAAAGCAGCGGCGGATGCAGCGCGAGGCCGACGTCCTGCAAAATCGGATTCAGCCCCTGCCCTTCGCCCTGGATGTAATTTTCGTCGCCACGCAGAAACGGATTCGAGGTCAGCAGCACGAACAGCAGAAACACAGTCGCAATCAGCGCCTGTACGCCGAGCACGTTCGTCCGCAACCGTGGCGGCAGCCCGCCGCCGAACAGCGCGATCAACGCCGAGAACAGGGCCAGCACCAGCACCCACAGCAGCATCGAGCCTTCGTGATTGCCCCAGACGCCGGAGATTTTATAGAGCAGCGGCTTGGCCGAATGGGAATTGGCGTAGACGTTCAGCACCGAGAAGTCGGAAGAAACGTAGAGCGCGACCAGCCCCGCGAATGCGCCGCCGATCAGTACGAACACAGCCAGCGACGCGACCGGCGCGACCGCCATCAGCCGCGCGTCATTCGCCTGCGCACCCCACAGCGCGAGCACGGTCTGCACCGCGCTCAGCGCCAGCGCCAGAGTCAGCGCAAGGTGCGAGAGTTCGGCGATCATTTCTTCTCGCCCGTTTCGTTATGCTTCCAAAGGCCTTTGTCTTTCAGCGCATCGACAACTTCGCGCGGCACATAGTTTTCGTCGTGCTTGGCGAGGATGTTGTTCGCAAGAAACACGCCGTTCTCCAGCAGACCCTCCGCGACCACGCCCTGCTTCTCGCGGAACAGGTCGGGCGGGATACCTTCGAAGCGCACTGGCACATCCGCAGCGCCATCCGTCACCAGAAAGCTGATCTTCAAACCGTCGCGCTTGAGCGAGCCTTCCTTCACCAGCCCGCCGATGCGGAAGCGCTTGCCCGCCGGCGGCGCTTTCTGCGACAGCTCGCTCGGACTGACGAAGAACGTGATCGAGTCACGCAGCGCGGAGAGCGTAAGGCCGACCGCAAGCGCGAGCACGATGCCGCCAACGGCGATCATGGTCAGGCGGCGTTGTTTGCGGGTCATTCTATTTCTCGCCTCCGGTTCGTTGCAGCGCGCGGGCGGCGGGAATACGCCAGGGATCGTTCGGCGGCGCCTTCTCGATGACGCGCATCCAGCGCTCGCGCGCGCTCGCGCGGTCGCCTTCCTGCTCGGCGGCAATGCCGTAGTAATAAAGTGCGGCAGGGAAATCCGGGTCTTTCGCCAACGCACGCTCGAAAGCCGCGCGCGCCTGCGGCGTCACCGTGCCGTTCGCGGTTGCCGTCAGCACTTCGCCGTAAGCGGTTTCGCGCGCAGGCGAAGAACCGAGCAGGCGAAGCGCGTTCTCATGTGCGGCAATCGAATCTTCGTAGCGGCCGATGCGCGCGTACACGCCCGCCAGCAATTCCCACCCCTGCCCGTTCTGCGGCGCTTGCGCGATGCGCGCTTCGAGACGCGCGACCAGCAGGCCGATGTCCTGTTGTTCCAGAGGAATTGCGAGACGCTCGGCCAGCGGCATGTCGGGCCGCTCCGGCGAACCGTTCTGCAAGTAAAGAGAAAGCGCGATGACGGGAATGACGAGCAGCGCGAGCAGCGAAGCAATCCGCCGGCGGCGCAGCGACGCCGCATCGGATGCGCCCGGCTCCGTTCGCGCGGAAGCCGCGAGCAAGCGCCGCGCGACTTCCGTATGCATGGCATCCGCTTCCGTGCCTGCGAGCAAACCGCGCGCGCGGTCGCGCTCGATCTCGGCAAGCTGATCGCGATAGATCGCGGCATCGCCGTCTGCGGCGGCCACGGCAAACGCGGGCTTTCGCGAAAGCGGCCACAGCACTGCCAGAACGGCCGCGGCCGTCATGCCCGCGAGCGAAATCCAGAAAAACATCGAGGTCACCCGGCAGCCGTCCTAGAGGCGGACAGCGGCGGGGTCAAAGGTTGCAGGGGTTAGGCGTTGTCGCAGGCCTAGCCGCGAACCGGCGTCCAGCTTCCGTCGGGATTGCGGCACGCAATACCGCGGCCCGTGCGCGGCTGGCCGTTGATATAGACGGTGTGGGTGTATTCGCGGCAACGCGCATAGCTTTGATAGGCATAGGGCGGACCCGCGACGATGGTGCCGTAGGCGCCGCGTTCGCCACGCCAGCTTACCGGCGCGCCGGGGCCTTCGGCTTCGAGCGCGCGGAGTTCGGCGTCATAGGCGCGGCGGCGGTCTTCCTCGTCCAGCGCATTGCCGATAACGCCGCCGATCAGGCCACCGGTAACGGCACCAGCGACCACTGCACCGGGTCCCTGACCCGTGGCTGCGCCAAACAGAGCGCCGGACAACGCACCGACAAAGATGCCGTCCTGCGTGCGCGGGCCTGCTTCGCCCGAGCAACCGGCGAGCAGAAGCGCCGCGCCGAAAACACCTGCGATGGCTTTGGTCGAGACAGGCCGCATGGGAACCCCCGGTTTACGCAATACGTTGGCGGACGAACCGCACTAATACGGTGACGTAAAAGCCTTAACAATCCGGCGAAAGGGTGGCTTACGCCCGCACCGCGGGGAGTAGCAGCGCCGCCCGCAGGCCGCCGAGCGGCGAATTCCCCAGTTCGAGGCTGCCGCCATAGAGCTTGGCCAGATCGAGGACGATGGAAAGACCGAGTCCGGTACCCGGCTTGCTTTCGTCGAGCCGACGCCCGCGCCGCAGCACTTCCTCGCGTTCGTTCGGCGCCAGTCCCGGCCCGTCGTCGTCTACTTGCAGCCGGAAAAAAGTGTTCCCCGCGCCGCGCTGCGACGGCTGCGCATAGAGTTCGATGTCGATGCGCGAGTTGGCCCACTTGCAGGCGTTGTCGACGAGATTGCCGAGCATCTCCTCGAGGTCCTGCTGTTCGCCGCGGAACTTCACCGGCTCGTCGGTTCGGGTATGGATGCTGACGCCGCGCTCGCGATGGATCTTCTCCATCGTACGCGCGATGGTCGCGACCACCGGACCCACATCGATGGTGCTACTGAACACCGCCGTGCGCGCCGCGATGCGCGCGCGCTCCAGATGGCGCGTCACCTGATCGCGCATGATGTTCAGTTGCTCGCGGATTTTATCGCCGCCTGGCTCCTGCATGTGTCCCGCTTCGTTCATCAGCACCGAGAGCGGAGTTTTCAGCGCATGGGCGAGATTGCCGACATGGGTACGTGCGCGCTCGACGATTTCGCGGTTCGATTCCAGCAGCGCGTTCACCTCGCGCGCCAGCGGATCGATCTCGCGTGGAAAATCTCCGGCGAGGCGTTCCGCGCGGCCGGAACGGATTTCGGAGAGCGCCCCGGAAATACGCGACAGCGGACGCAGGCCATAGCGCACCTGAAAGCCGACCGTGAGAATGAAGGCGAGCGCAAGCAGCGCAAAGGTGATGAACAGCGCGTAGTTGAACTCCGCGGCCTCTTCGTCGATCTCGACGGAGTCGCCTGATACGGTGATGAGGAAACGCCCGTCGTCACCGATGTCGAGCAGGCGCTCGACCACGCGCAGGCGCTGCCCGTCAGGTCCATTCATATAACCCTGACGCAAGCCGTCCTTGCGCTGCTTCACGTTCTGCGCGAGCAGCGTGACCAGCCCTTCATCCGGTGTGGAGCGCGATAGTTTGGTTTCGCTGCTCTCGCCGAGCCGCAGGATTTGCCAGTACCAGCCCGAATTCGGAATCAGGAACAGCGGCTCGCCGAGTGTTTCCGGCTCGGATAGCGGCGGCCGCGGATTGTTCGCGACTTCGGCGACGATGTTGCGCAGATACAGATTCAGGCGGCGGTCGAACGCGCGTTCCACGCTGTTGCGATAGAGCGTCGAGAGCAGAATCCCGATCACCACGAGAAAGACGACGCTGACCGCGGTCGCGGACAGGAACAGGCGGCGCGCGAGAGAGGAATTACCGCCCATCGGCCGCCGGCGGCGTCAGCAGATAGCCAAGCCCGCGCACGGTCTGGATCACGTCGATCCCCAACTTGCGGCGCAGGCGGCCAACGAACACTTCGATCGTGTTGGAGTCGCGGTCGAAATCCTGATCGTAGAGATGCTCGACCAGTTCGGTGCGCGACACCACGCGCCCGGTGTGATGCATGAGATAGGACAGCAGCCGGTACTCATGCGAGGTCAGCCGCACCGGATTGCCGTTCACCGAAACGCGGCCGGAACGAGTATCCAGCCGCACCGGGCCGCATGAGATTTCGTTGGTGGAGTGGCCGGTCGAGCGGCGCAGCAGCGCGCGGATGCGCGCCAGCACCTCCTCCAGATGAAACGGCTTCGCGACGTAATCGTCGGCGCCGGCGTCGAAGCCCTGCACCTTGTCGGACCAGCGGTCGCGCGCGGTGAGAATCAAAACCGGCATGGCGCGGCCGTTGCGCCGCCACGACTCCAGAATCGAAATGCCATCCATCTTCGGCAGACCGAGATCGAGCACCACCGCGTCATACGGCTCGCTCTCGCCGAGAAAGTGCCCCTCCTCGCCGTCGGCGGCGGAATCGACCGCGTAGCCCGCATCCGTCAGCGCGGTGACGAGCTGGCGGTTCAGGTCGGGATCGTCTTCGACGACAAGCAAACGCATGACGGTTCTCTTGACGGCTATCTTGGCGGCTATCTCGGCGACTCAAAGCCCGGAAATTCGGGCGGGAGTGTGCCATTGCGCTCGCGCGAAGTCACAGGTCCGCGAAGTTCAGGGTAAAGGGTGCAAAGCCCTAGGATTCGAAGCCCTGAAACGTCGCAAAGCCGTCCAACGGTTCGCGCGGCGAGCGCCACTGGTTAATGGGTGCGGTCTCGTCGGCATAGCCGAGCGCGACACCGCAAAAGAGCATGACTTCGGGGGGAAGTTCGAGGAAGCGGGACACGGTCTTGTGCCAGAAGGTCCAGGCTTCCTGCGCGCAGGTGTGGAGGCCATGGCCCCGCGCGAGCAGCAGCACATTCTGGATGTGCATGCCGAGATCCTGCCATTGCGGCGGACCCATGGTGCGGTCGAGCGAAAAGAAGATGCCGCACGGCGCGCCGAAGAACTCGAAGTTGCGGGCAAACTGCCGATAGCGGCCCGGCCGGTCTTCGCGCGGAATTTCGATGGATTGATAGAGCAGCTCGCCGACCTTGAAGCGGCGTTCCTTGTAAGGCTGCTTCAGCGGCGCGGGATAGACTTCGTATTCGCTGCCCTCCGCGAGCGGCAATTCGTTCAGCCGCGGACGGATCAGCGCTTTCAGTTCTTCAAGCCGCTTGTCCGCGAGCACGTGTACGATCCACGGCTGCAAGTTGCCGCCCGACGGCGCGCGCGATGCGCTGGTTAAAATCTCGCGGACGATTTTTTCGGGAACCGGCTTGGGAAGAAACGCCCGGCAGGAATAGCGGCTCTCGACCGCCTCGCGGATGTGCATTGAAGAAGCCCTGTTGGTCGGGCTTCTTATAATGATGTGCGGGCGCTTGTCAGCGTCCGTCGCGACATACCCGCGCCTGATCCCTGAGGCTGAGCCATTCCGAGAGCGCCTCGTCGGTGCGGGGCGAGCCGGGCGACGCGAGGCGCTCGGCGCGCAGCGCGCGTTGCCAGGCGGCCGGGCGTTCCACGATCGCCGGGCAGACCGTAACCGCCGTGGTGCGCTCCACTGGCTCGCCCATGCACAGCCGCGCGCCCAGCACGATCACTTCCAGTCCGAGACAGAGCGGATTCATGCGCTGCCCTCCTCCAGCCGCGCGAGCACGTCGGCGCGGGTGGCAAACGTTGTTGCAATTTCCGCCATCGCTTCCTTCTTTCGTAGCGCTTCGAGCGCGTGATCGAGTTCGGAGCGAAGGCGGCCGGTCTCGACATCGCCCTGCGATTTCCGCTCCGCCTTGATCCAGCCGAGGATGAGCTTCGCCAGAAACGAGACGACGAAACTGCCGAGCGCCTCAAGCATCGGCGGATTGCAGTTGCGGCAGCTTGGCGAGGATTTTTTCCGCGAGCGATTCCGGCGTGATGCCGAAGTGACGGATGGCATCCGGCACCGCCTGCAAGACGTAGTTCACGGCTTCCGCCAGCACGACGCTTTTCAGGTCGAGCTTCCTGCCGCTCGCCGCACCGCCGATCTTGCCGAGCAACAAGCCCGCGCCGTTGGTGGGCGCGGTTTGCAAAGCGTCGCGATGCGATGCGTCGATATCGAGGTTAAATTTCCGCCGCAGCAATTCCGCTAGCCAGCCGACGATGGCGGTTGCGATCACCGAGACCACGGCGAGCAGATACGGCTGCAGGACATTATAAATGCCTTCGATGGCCACTTCGGTCTGCGCGAATGCGGGCGTTGCGGCGAGAACGAAAAACGCGGCCGCAAGGCCGCGCGAGAAGAAGCGCTTCATTTTTTACCTGTTTGGGAGGGCGCCATCCTTCGAGATGCGAGCCTACGGCTCGCTCCTCAGGATGAGCGATTTACAAACCCCATGGTGAGAAGCGATGCGCAGCATCGCGTCTCGAACCATGAGACCAACTCAATCCAGCCTCACGAACCCGCCATGCACATAGCCGGTCGCGCCGAATGGCGTAACGATGCGAAGCCATCCGCTCAGCTTGTCCGCTTCCTGCACGTCGATGCGCGTGCCGTGAGGAATGGCTCCCTTCACCGCGAACTGGATGCCCGGCCCGCCGCGCAGGTTGAGCGAATCCGCGACCACTGTGGCATCCGCGGCAAACGAAGGCTTCGACGGCGCGGGCATCTGCTTCGGTTCCGGCTGCGCGGCAACAGGCGGTGGCAATTCGCCGGCTTCGCCGCGCACGATTGCCTGCATGTGTTCCAGCGGAAACAGCGGATTGGTGTCGGTCTTGCGCCCCGGACAGATGTGAAAATGTCCGAGCACGGTGTTGATCGCCGGATACGCGGCTTTCAACGCAGCATGCAGCGCCGCGCTCGCGGCGATCTGCTTGTCCGAATATGCGAGCCAGTAATGGTCGCCGTGCTGCGGCGTCGCAACGCGTGCAACCCTGAACTCCGCGTTCTTGTTGGTGTCGATCACGCAGACACCGGAATAAACACCCTCGCCCACCTTGCGCAGATAGCCGGGGTTGTCGTGCTCGATGCCGATGGAGAAACCGCTGGCGCACGATCGAGTCCGAAGCGGCATCCTTGAAAATGCCGCTCGCAGACAGCGAAGCGCGCCGCACGCCCGCTCCGCTCAGCAGCTCGCGCCAGCGTCCCGCGGATTCCGCGTGCGTCACGTCAACGGTCTGCGCGTTGAAGCTGAGCGTCTTGGTGCGCAGTCCCGCGACGGTGACGAAGCCTTCGCCGCCGTCGATTTTCAGCAGAATGTCTTTTCCCTTTTGCGCGGGCATTTTGTTCTCCTTCAGGATTCCGGTTCGGTCAGCGCGCGCAGGCGCACGATGCCGTGATAGGTGCGCCCGTCCGCTTCGCGCCGAACATCGGCGGTGACGAAGCGCAGGTTCGCGAGATGATGACCGGAAGGCGCTAGCGGCGCGTCGATCAGCGCCTGCAACACCGCACCGGAAATCAGGTGCGCTTCACGGTGCCCGCCTTGCCTCGACCACACATGCAGCGTCAGCGCGTGTTCGTTGCCGTCTTCGGTCGCGGTCGAACCATCGGACACGACTGCCTCGCCGAGCGTGACATACGGCAGCGCCGCCTCGCGCGGCGGTTCGTCGTAAATCTTCGCGCCGCCGAGCAGCGCGGCGAGCGGGCTATCGTTCTTCAGCGCGCCATAGATCGCGGCGCGCAAGGCGGCGGCGGATTGCGGCATGGACTACTTTCGCAAACGAAACGTTGAAACAGCGCGGGCGACAGCGAGTTTCGCTGCCGCCCGCATCGGCTCCAGCGCCGGAGGGAGGGACGGCGCGAGCCAAGGCGAAGGCGTTTGTTCGAGCGTGCCGAATTCGCGCGCGGCAAGTCCGGCGTCGTCACTGCCGACGCGGCGACGCAGCCCTTCGGCTGCAACCTGCAAACCCGCGATGCCAGAATGGCGCGCGATCTCCTCGCGCAACGCTCCCGCTGCGGCCTCCGCCGCCGCGTGTGCCATGCCATCCGGCAAGGCTCGCAGCGTTCCGCGAATCCGGTCCGCACCGAGAAGTTTTCCGCGCAGTTTCACGGGCGCTCCTCGGCAACAAGGCACTCGATCCAGCGGCCGCGCTCGTCGGGATCGCGCACCGCGCGCACGACGAAGTGACGCGTGCCGAGCACGAAGCGATGCGAGAGCGTGATGTCGCTCCGGTAACGAAGCAGGACTTTGTGCGACAGCAAACCAAGCCGCTTGTCCGCGACTTCCTGTTCGCGCGATGAAAGCGGCTCGATGGCGGCCCAGACATTGCCGAGCGGCTCCCAGGTGCGGGTCACGCCGCCTGCGCCGTCCTCGATTTCGTCCGCGACCTGCAACGCGAGCCGGTGACGCAGTTCTCCCGGCGCGTTCACAGCGACACCACGCGATGGGGCGCAAGCAAAGCGCTGACGGCAGGCGGCAAACCGTCATCGCCGGAAGCGTCGCGGTTTTCATAGGCGCGCGTCAGCAGCAGGCGAATGGCCTGCTTGAAATCGGCGGGGACATCGGCTGCCGCGCCGTAGCCCGCTTCGATGTCGATCTCGATACCGGCTGCGAGCTGGCCGGGATGCACCACACGGCCTGCATCGAATACAATCTCGCCCGGCGCGGACGCCGCATTGAGCATGAACAGGTCCGTGTCGAGCGTTTCCGCCTCGCCTGCCATGTTGCGCACGCGCGCCGCGACGAGCGCACGCAACGGCGTAACCGGCGCGGATATTTTTCCGGACACGGGCCAGCGGTCGAGCACGATGCGCCAGCGCTGCGTCATCAGCGCGCGGCGCGTCTGCGTCTCGGCCTGTATCCGGGCTGACGAGAGCAGCGACTGGACCAGCGCATCCTCATCGTCATGGGAAATGCGAAGCCAGGCTTTCGCTTCCGCAAGGGAAAGCGGCTCGGCGGCGGGCGGCAGGATCAGTATGGCGGGCATCGGTTATTCCGGGCGTTGACAATCGCGTTCGGGCCGCGCACTTCCTCCGGCGCGGATCACACATGCTTCGTTTTCTGGTCTCGATCGCGGCGCTGGCCGCGCTGGTCCTGCCCTCGCGCGCCATCGTCGGTGGCGGCGAAGGCACGATTGCGCGCCCGCATACGGTGATGATCATTTCGCGCGGCGGCGAAGTCTGTTCCGCGACCGCGATTGCGCGCGACATCGTGATCACCGCGGCGCATTGCGTGGCGCGCGGCAGCGGCTATTCGATTTCCTATTCGGGCGGACTCATTCCGGTGAGCCGGATCGTGGTTCACCCCGGTTTCCGCAAGGACTCGTTCGAGACGCGCAAGCCTTCGCCCGATCTCGCGATCCTGAAACTCTCCTCGCCGCTCCCTTATTATATAAAGCCGGTGCGGCTCGCCGCAGACGCAAAGCTCCCCACCGCAGGCACGTTGTTTTACATCGCCGGCTGGGGCCTGAACGGCGAAGGCAACCACGGCAGCGTCGGCACGTTGCGCGTCGCGCAGCTTCCCTCCGTCGGCAATACCGGCGGCATCATGGTGCGGCTCTCGCCGGGTCCGGGCGGCGATCCGCGCGGCTCCTGCGAAGGCGACTCCGGCGGCAGCGTCTATCGCCTGGAAGACGGCGAGCTGGTGCTGCACGGCGTGATCGGCTGGGCGCTCGGCCCGCGCGGGCGCATGGGCTGCGGCGGCGTCACCGGCGCGACACTGGTCGGCATCCAGCACCGCTGGATCCGGGAAACTATGCGAGAACTCTCGCCCGCAAATCCCGCAGGCGAAAAAGTAAAAGCCACGAAGAAGAAATCGAGAGAACCGGCCAGATAACGGGTGCTTCCGTTTCTCCTCGCTTTCGTTATTCTTCGCGCTGCCGGGAATTAAGAATATGCGCCGCCAGCCTCTCCGTTTCGCATTTCTCGCCGCCGTGTTCTGTTTCGCGGGCGCGCCCGCGAACGCCATCGTGAACGGCGTCGTTTCCGAACTCGCCCCGCACATGGTGCAGGTGATCGGCAACGGCAAAACACCGAATTGTTCCGGCGTCGCCATCGACCGCAAGCACGTTCTCACCGCGCAGCATTGCGGCGCGTGGGCCGTGGTCGCGGAAGGAAAGCGCATCCTGTCCGCGCGTCCCGCGCAAATGGCGCGGCTCGACGACGGCAAGATCGTCAAGGTCAGCGGCGACGTCGTGATCCTCGCGCTGCGCAGCGCACTCCCCGACTCCATCGTTCCCATCGCCATCGGCGAAGCGAACGAACAGGACGGTTTCATCATCGCCGGGTTCGGCGCCGTCACCGAAGCGGAGCGCGGCAAGCTCGGCCCGCTGCATGAAGCGCGTGTCGTATTGCAGAAGCCGCTGCTGCTGGTCGATCCGTTCCGCGAAGGAAACCTGAGCGCAAGCGCATGCTACGGCGACTCCGGCGGTGCCGTGGTGCAAGGCGGCGTACTCGTCGGCATCATCGTGCGCGTCTCGCATCCCGACGACGACAAGGTGTGCGGCCACCTTACGCATTACACGCCGGTCGCGGCGTACGAAGCCGCGTCGGCGGGAGCGAATGCGGCGGCGAACGCGAAACGCCGCCGCACCGCGCGCCGGATTACGCCGCGCTGAACTTCAGGAGCTTGATCGCGTCGAAGTCCTGCACGCCGCCGCCGACACGCCGGGTCACGTAGAATAGCACGTAGGGCTTCGACGAATACGGGTCGCGCAGCACGCGCACGCCCTGCCGGTCGATCACGAGATAACCGCGGCGGAAATCGCCGAAGGCGATCGAGTAGGAATCTTCCGCCATGTCCGGCATGTCTTCCGCTTCCGCGACCGGAAAGCCGAGCAGCGTCGCGGGCGAACCGGCCTGCGCCGGCGGTGCCCAGAGATAGTGGCCGTTCTCGTCTTTCAGCTTGCGGATCTCGCCCTGCGTGCGGCGGTTCATCACGAACGTGCCGTTCTGGCGGTATCCGGCCTTCAACGAATAAACGAGATCGACCAGCGGATCGGACGGATTGGTTTCAGGAAACTCGCCGTCGGCGCCGGTGATGGTGAAGCCGAGCTTGGTCCAGGCCCACGAAGATTCCGCGACCTTGTCGTACTGGAGAAAGCCTTTCGGCTTGTTGGTGCCGTCGCCGTTGACGAAGGCGGCGCCCTCCTGTTCCGCGAATACGGTATCGACTTCGGCTGCGATCCATTCGTCGATGTTGACGGCGGAGTCGTCGAGCAGTGTCTGCGTCGCGGCCGGCATCGCGTAGATTTCCGCGGTCGGGAATGCGAGCTCGGCCAGCGTCGGCGAAGTGGTCGGCGTCGAGCGCGCAGCGGTTTCGCCGACCCATCCCGTCGCCGCACCCGTGATCAGGAACGGCTTGCGATAGACGTTCGACGAAACCTGGCGATGACCGGAGATCGCGCGGATCGGCGAGATGCTGGCCAGCCTGCGCCCGATCTCGCGCTCGGTTTCCTCCGGCACGAGATAGCCGCCGTCCGCGCCCGCGTTGGTCGAGACGGCGAGCGCCTTGCCTTCGAGGCGCTTCAGGCCCGAAGACTCGCCGCTGCGCACATAGGCGTCGAATGCCGAGCGATGTTCGAGTTCGGCGCCGGTTGCGATCTTGCGGTCGAAGCCGAGCGCAGGACGGCGGCCACGCAGCACCAGTTCGTCGAGCACGCGCTTCTGCTCGTCGAGCGAGCGGTTGATGCGCGAGACTTTCTCTTCGTTCAGCACGTCGGCCGAACGGCGCTCGATGGAATCGAGCCGCACGTCGTTCTCATGCTTGAAGGCCTCGAACGAGCGCATGAAGTCGTCGAAGGCGGCGGCGACTTCGCCGCCCGCCGGAAGCGATTTGATTTCGGGCGAAGGATTCAAGAGTTGTTCCATGATTTACCTCGTGGACGGATGAAGAAGATCCGCCGCACGGCGGATGGTGGCAGCAAGATTGGCGTGGCCGTGCGGCCCGCGCTTTTGCGCACTCACGCGCGCCTGCGGATGCATCGGGAAGGTCACGACCGAAATTTCCCAAAGGTCGATTTTGGAAAGGCGGCGGATGCCCGTTTTTGGATGCGTGCGGCCTTCGACGGTACGGAAGCCGATGGAAAGGCCGTCGATTGCGCCCGCCCGCATCAGCGCGAGCACTTCCCGCCCCCGCGCGATTTCGTTGATAATTCTTCCGCGCACGAACAGGCCGCGCGTGTCCTCGCGCAGTTCCAGCCATACGCCGATCGGCTCGGCGGGGTCGTGCTGGAACAGCATCCGCACGCCATGCGGCCCGCGCTGCGCGATGCTTTCCGCAAACGCGCCGGGCAATATGAGATCGCGGCCGAGATCGGCAGTGTTGAAGCGCGCGCCATAGCCGGTGAAGACACCGCCGGCATCGACCGACTTGCAATCGAAGGCGAGGAACCGGCTTTCGTGGGCGGGAAAAATCATTCAGCGTCTCCGGTTCTTGCGCGCTGGTTTCGGCTTTGCGCGCGCCGTGCGTTTCTGCTTCGCCTGTTTCTTCGGTTCTGGCGCGGCAAGACGTTCCAGTTCGCGGACGAATTCGCGAAATACCGCCGGCGCTTCCGGCGCCAGGGATCGGATGCGTGGAGTCATTTTCTCAGCCTTTTGTTGAACCGCGCCAACTCGCGCACGAAGGCATCGAAGCGCGCATTCGCCGCGAACAATTCGCGCAGGCATAGCAACAGCAACGCGCTCGCCGCCGACGCCCACAGGAACAGCGCCAGATGCGCGAGGTCGCCGCGCTCCGTGAAGGTGCGGATGAGGTCTTGCAATGTCCGGAAACGGCGAAATTACTGGATGCGCGAGACGCAGATTTTCGAAACTTCATCCGAGCGCAGCTTCACCGCGCCGGACTGCCGGGTTTCGAGGAAGCGCTTCAACTCGCCCATGGTAAGCGCGTCGGCCAGACCCTGCACATAACAGTCGCAATATTTCTCGATGAGCGCGGCGGGCAGTTCCTTGTTCTCGCCGAAGGAACGCTGCCGCTCGATACAGGTGCGCAGGCCCCCTGCAAGGAAATCTTCGCGCTCCTTGCCGGAGAGCTTTTCGCTGTCGTTACCCGCGGGCCGCCGTCCGCTCATGAAGAAAGCCGCGAAGACGACGAACAGCGCAATCGCGAAATACGCGATCAGCCTGTTGCCGCCCAACCAGCTTTGGCTTCTCGCCATAACGGCCTCTTGGCAGCGAATCTGCCGCAAGATGCGATGTTAGCGCGGATCGTCGCGAGGGGAAGCCTCTGCCCGCCGCGAAGTTCGACCTGCGCATTACCGCCGACAATGACGAGCGACACTACGGTCTGCCGGTAGAACGCGCGGTTCGCTTCCGCGTAGTTGTAGCGGCACTATTCGATTCCGATTGTAACTCTTTCAGTGGCTACCGTTCCATCAGTCCAAACAGAAACCTTAGTTACGTCGGATGTGACCGGTATCTCGAAAATAGGAACGCCCAGGATAGTTTCTATCGTCAATTAGCCGGGCCTCGGCGCCGGACATTCGCCTCCACATTCTCCGGCAGCAACTCCTCATCTTCCTGTGTTGCGCCTCGCCCGGCAGCCCCACCGACCCACTGCCCGCCATCTGCGCTTTCCGCCAGAACGCGGGGCTGATCGGGATTGAATTTCGCGCGCAGCGCCGCGATGGATGAAGGCGCAAACGAAACCGGCAGCGGGTCGTAACCCGCAGCCGCGCACTTCTCGTCGTCGGTGAGAAAACTTGCCTCTCCGACGCACTTCCACAGCGCTTCGCACTGTAAGTCAGTATGGGTATTCGGCCGAAGGGAGCGGCTTTAAATACCTTGCTGTTCTTGCTTCTTTCTGAATGCCGAATAGGTTTCGAGCTGTTGGTCGTCGAGCATATAAAAATCACCCGATGGATCGGGCACGGGACGAGGCAAAAGATGAGGGGCGAAATAAGCCCCTACCAAGTTATCGAGAAAAGCTCTTTCCCTAAGAAATCGCTCTTTCCCCTTCACGGGTGCTTTAAAACGCACTCCGTTATGATAAATTTCAAATTCAAATTCTTCGTTCTGCATCGCATCACCTAGTTTCGCGGAAATGCAGATTGAATCCGAAAACCGTTCTTGGCCTGCAAATCCCTGATGACTACAACCCCTACACCGTAAGTATCGCGCATATAAGGCTGCGCGTGGAATCTGGACAGAAAAGCCTCATAGCCTGTAATTGAATTAAACTCCGCGGTAATCACTGCGATACGCTGCTCGCCTCTTGCTACTCTCTCTACTACATCCCGATTTTGAGCCAGCGTTGAGTTTACCAGTTTGGTCGCCGCCTCCAAAGACTTAAACGATCCAACACTGAGACCATCAAAAGTATCGCCTCGCTCTACGATTGCGAGCGCCTCTCTTTCCACGCGCTGCTTTAGATAAGACTCCCTCTTGTTTACATGCTCGCTAATCGCATGACCGCCGCGATCCTCTTCCTCCAGAAGATCGACGCGATAGGGATTCCGGTCATCGTCCGAAACAAGAACTATCGGACTGTTGCTTTCCCCCTCTCCCTCGCCACTGCCTCCCCCACCCGTCCACTGCCCGCCATCCGGATTGCCGGCCGGAACGCGCGGCTGATCGGGATTGAACTTCGCGCGTAGCGTCGAGACAAACGGCGCGAGCGAAACCGGCAGCGAGTCGTAGCCTGCGGCCGCGCGTTTCTCGTCTTCGGTGAGGAAGCTCGCATCGTTGATGCGCTTCCACAGCGCTTCGCGCTCCACGCTGAGCGCGGGAACCTGATCGAGATCGGGGACGAGGCGCACATCGTGGCCATACGCAGCACCCAGCCAGTTGCCGATCGCGGCGGCGATACGCGAGACCAGCGGCACCACCGTTTGCCGGTAGAACGCGCGGTTTGCTTCCGCGTAATTGGAATAGGTGTTGTCGCCGGGAATGCCAAGCAGCATCGGCGGCACGCCGAACGAGAGTGCAATCTCGCGCGCGGAAATATTCTTCGCCTCGACGAAATCCATGTCCTTCGGCGAAAGGCTCAAACCTTTCCAGTCGAGCCCGCCTTCCAGCAGCAGCGGACGGCCCGCGTTCGCCGCGCCCTGATAATGCGCCTCCAGTTCCGCTTTCAACCGCTCGAACTGCTCGTCGGAAAGATTGCCGCCCGCGGCCGAATAAACCAGCGCACCGGAAGGACGCGCGGCGTTGTCGAGCAGCGCCTTGTTCCATGCGCTCGCAGCGTTATGAACGTCGAGCGCTGCCTGCGATGCTTCCAGCGGCGACATGCCGTAGTGATCATCGAGCGGATTGAACAGCGTGAGGTGCAGCACTGGCGGCACCGGCGCTTCGTTCATCGCAAAGCGCACGGCCGATCCGCCCGCGCGATATTCATAAGCCTCCGGCCAGCCTTCCGCGCCCGGCACGACCTTCATGCGGTCGGGCCGCAGCACATGCAGCTCGCGGACTTCGTCGAGGATCGCGACCCGCTCGATATAGGCGTTGCCCGCAACCAGCAGATGCCCGGCGAGCTGCTCGATCAGGTCCACGCCGGTCTGGCGCGGGTTCGGCTTCGCAAGCAATTTCAGGAGCGGATGTTCGTCGTTCTCGCGGCCGCCCTGATAGACCAGCAGGGGAATGTTGGCGGCGGCTTCAGCGATCATGCGCACCGAACGGAACGCGACCGGATTGCGCGCATAGCCTTCGCGCGCGAGCGCATGATAGTCGCGCGGAGTCCAGCGCGGGCGGTTGCCGGAAAACAGCGCGACCAGCGCGCCGGTACGGCTGGCCTTGGCTTCGCTCGCGTGCGCGGGTTCGCGCCGCGCAAACGGATTGCGGAACGGCAAATGCATTTCTGCGTCCTGAATTAAAGCGTTCTCATTCGCGGCGTCGCGTCGCGCGGCATCAGCACCAGCGCGGTAACCGCCCAGACCAATGCGTCGAGCCGGTCCGGCGAGCGTCCGTTGCTCAGACCGTCCGCGCCGAAATCCGCCATCTCGTCTTCGAGTTGCGGAAAACTTCCCAGATGCGCGACGCGGCCCTGCTCGTAGAGCGCGGCTACAGGCTCTGCGCGCAGAAACTTGCCGCGCGTCGCGCGCACTTCCATCACCGGCACGCTGGCATCGGTTTCGCCCAGCACCGCGCGCGCCATCTCGCCGCCCTGGTTCACTTCGACAACGATGCGGTCGGCGCGCAGCCGCCGGTACAGCGCTATCGCGCGGCCCGCCCATTGCAACGGCGACAAGCCGCCCGCGCTTTCATCAGCGAGCACAAAAACCTTCCCGTCGTCGTCGAGGCCCGCCGCGACGATGCCGCAGGCATCCGCGCCAGCGCGCGACGAAGCCGGCGGATCGACCGCGACCACGATCCGCGCAAGCGGCGGATGGCTCTCCACCCTCGCCCGCTCGATGCGCTCGCGTGGAAACAGCGAATCCTCGCGCGCCTCGATCAGTTCGCCTTCGAGTTCCTGCCGGCCGAGGCGCGTGTTCGCGTAGCGCGCGACGATCTGTTCCAGAAACTGCGGCGCAAGCTGATAGGCATTGGCGCGCGTCGCCGCGCGCGCAACCTTCGTTGTGTCGTCGGCCAGCAATCGCCGCAGCAGCGGCACCGGACGCGGCGTCGTCGTAATCGCCTGCCGTGGATGCGCGCCAAGGCGCAATCCGAATTGCAGGTTGTCGAACGCGCTTTCCGCGCGCCGCCACTTGCAGATTTCGTCGCACCACGCCGCCTCGAATTGCGGGCCGCGCAAACTTTCCGGATCGTCGGCGGAGAAAGCATAAGCCACTGCGCCGTTCGCCCATTCCAGCCGCCGCCGCGTCGGCTCCCACACGGGCCGCTCGCAACGGCGATGCACCGAGAGCAACCCCGACACACCTTCGATCATCACCTCGCGTACGTCGGCGAGCGACTCGCCGACCAGTGCGATGTTGCGCGCGCGTTCGCCAAAGCGCCGACGCGCCAGCGCGATGCCGCGCACCCACTCCGCGCCGGCGCGTGTTTTTCCCGCGCCACGTCCGCCAAGGATGAGCCATGTGCGCCAGCCGCCTTCGGGCGGCAACTGATCGTCGCGCGCCCAGACTTCCCAGAACTTCAGCAGCGCTTCAAAACCACCAGCACCGAGGCCGCGCGTCAGTTCATCCAGCGTCCCGGCTTCGGCGCAGGCGATCAAGCCGTTCCGCAAGTTCGCTGCGGAATTCCTCGAGATCGCGGAATTCGTCTTCGCTTCCGTCGTCACCTTCGGCTTCTGTGTTCTCGTCGCGTTGCAGGGCCGCGACTTCGCGCAGCGTCTTCACCAGCGTCGCGAGCGTGCGCGCCGCGCGCTCGGCATCGGTCGAACGCAGCCGCGCGCCCTCGACGCGCGCCAGCACGGCTTCGATGGCGACGATCTCTCGCTCGACCGCCGCGCGCACGCGGCCGATCAGGGTTTCGTTCTCGGCAATGCGCAGCGCGGGTGCGGCGGCTTCGCGAATGGATTCAACCTCCACCTTCGCCGCCGCATCGTAATCTTTCATGCGCAGCTTGCGCCGCTTCCACCCCCACAGGTCCACGCGCCGCAGGAAGGTGGTGACGCCGAGACCGCAGAGCGAAGCAAGGTCGCGCACGGGGACATCGGTGCCCTCGTAGAGCTTGCGCACTTCGGCGATTTTTTCCGGCGGAATCGCGATGAATTTGGGCATCTGCACTCCGCGACGAAGCGCTGCCGGGCGGCGAAAAAGAAAAAGCGGCGTCGCCGCCGCTTCGATCCGCCCGCATTTCTCGAACGTGCCGCAAACCTACAAAGGCACCGGCACGCTGTCAAGTATTTATTCCTAGGAATCTTATCTTTTTGCGGCAGCTTTCTGCCTAGTGGGCTTCTCCGCCGACTTCGGCTCGACTTTCGGCCAGTTCACAATGTGCTGCTCGTAATCGCGCACGCGCACCTTGCCTTCCATGCCGCCGACACGCCCGCGCACGGAAATGCCCGCTTCGTGCACCGTCTCCGGGTCGCCGGAAACGAGTGGATGCCACCACGCCAGCCCGCGCCCTTCCGCAACACGACGGTAGCCGCAGGTTTTCGGCAACCACGCATATTCCTCGACCGCGCCCGGCGTGATCTTCAGGCAATCCTTCACGCGCTGCATGCGGTTTTCGTAATCGGAGCAGCGGCAGCTTACGCAATCGAGCAGGCGGCAGGCGATGTCGGTGTAGTAGACCTTGCCGGTGTCCTCGTCTTCGAGCTTTTCGAGGCAGCAGCGCCCGCATCCGTCGCAGAGCGACTCCCACTCGGCGGCGGACATTTCCTGCAAGGTCTTTTGCTGCCAGAACGGTTTCACGTCGGTCCCGAAGCTATTGCCGGTTCGTTTCATTGATTGGCCCGGAACGCAAGCGATCAGCGCCCGCGCGCGCCGCGCATGTCCCGCTCCGCCAGCGATTCGATCCAGCCGCGCAGGCCAAGCTGGTCCCCGAAGAAATAGAGTGCAAGCAGCGTGCAGGCCAGCACCGCGAAGACAAGCCCGACCAAATCGAGCTTGCCCTGCTCCCGCCGGAGCGGCTGCATGCGCTCCACCGGAATCACCTCGGTATAGAGCCGCGCGACCATGACCAGATAAAGCGGGCGCAGCAGGACGGCGACCACAGCCGACGAGACGAAGATCGGCAGCGCCATCAGCACGTAGAAATTATAAATCGCCTTCGGGCCGCCGAAACCGCCTGCGCTCATCGCGTAGGCGAGCGCGCCGAGATAGGCGAGCACGCCTACGCACCAGCAGACGAGGCTATAGCCCATGCGAATGCCGATGGCGCGTCCCGGCCGTGCGGCGAGCACCGCGACCGAGTCCTTCGCGGAATCGAGAAAGCCCTTGCCCGCCGTCAGTGCCGGGACGACGCCCATGGTGCCGATCTTCCATGCGTAATAGAGCAACTCATCCAGCGCGGTGCGGTTGTTGCGCTTGCGCGGCAGGCGGTCGAGGATCGCGTTCACCGTGATCCATGCGTCGATGGTGGTGAACAACCACAACCGCGGCAGGTTGCGGAAAGCAAGGTCGAGGCAGCGCGCAATCGTCGAAGGTTCGCCGGCGCTGCGCTGGTAATGGACCGAAGTGATCGCCGCGTTGCAAATCGCAATCGGATAGCTCGCGACCATCACCACGAGGAAGCTCCAGCCGGTCAGCACGAGGTTGAGCAGCGTGAAGCTCGCCTTGTTGTCCTTCTTGCGCACTTCCTCCCATACGCTGTCGGGAATCCAGTCGAGCACCTGCACCCAGACGAGATAGGAGGCTGCGATCACCAGCCACTGGAGGGCCGCGAAAAAGAGGATTTCCTTTTCCTCAAGGATCAGCCGGAAAGCGCCGCCAAGTTCGCCGGTGAAGGTCGAGAGGTTCTTTTCAGACAAGACCTCCGGCTTCTCGCCGGTTTTTTCAAACAGTCCTTTGGCTTCGTCGCGGGCGACGTTCAGGGCGGCGCGTTCGGCGGCAAAGGGCATGGCTTACCAGTTCCGGCGTGGTGAGAATTATCGCACTTTATCTAAGCGACGCACGAGGCTCCGAGCGCATCGCACAGTTCAGACAACAACAGCGCGTAATTCGCGCGCTCCTGACCGCCGGCCCACTTTGTCAGCGGGCATAAAACGCTCAACGGAATCGTTCTTCGGCCTTCCGTCTGTGTTTGTTCAAAATTGCACGCCCGCTTCTGCCCAGTAAAGCCATGTAATTGCTGCATTAACGTCGTTCACACGACCTGTCGCCCGATACCGCAGCCCCTGCTATAACCCCGCCTCCAGCACGCGCCTTTCAAGGTTTCCCCGTGGCCGAGACCCCCGCCCCGCCTCCGCAAAACGGCAAGCCGCCCCGCGAGCGGGTCCCGGTGCCGCGGCCGAAAGTCGGGCCGATCCGCAAGTTCTTCCTCGATCTCGACGCGCGGCTGAACCACGCGCTGTTCGCGTTCTGGATTTTCCTGCGCGCGAAATACGAAGGCTTCTCCGGCTTCATGGACCGCTTCCATGTCGCGGGGTTCAAGCGCCTCGTGGTCGAAGGCGCGAGCGAGGGCGCGAACCTCGGCACAGCGGGCGCGGTGCTACTGCTCGCGCTCGCGATCCCCGCGTTTCAGGAAACGCAGGACGACAACTGGCTGAAGCGCTCCGAACTCTCGGTGACCTTCCTCGACCGCTACGGCAACCGCATCGGCGAGCGCGGCATCAAGCATAACGACTCGGTGCCGCTCGAAGAATTCCCCGATCACCTGATCAAGGCGACGCTCGCAACCGAAGACCGCCGCTTCTACGAACACTACGGAATCGACATCCCCGGCACGTTGCGCGCGCTGACGACGAACTTCCGCGCCGGCGGCGTCGTGCAGGGCGGCTCCTCCATCACGCAGCAGCTCGCGAAGAACCTGTTTCTCACGAACGAGCGCACCATCGAGCGCAAGATCAAGGAAGCGTTCCTCGCGATCTGGCTGGAGACGCGGCTGAAGAAGGACGAGATCCTCAAGCTCTATCTCGACCGCGCCTATCTCGGCGGCGGCGCGTTCGGCGTGAATGCGGCCGCGCAGTATTATTTCAACAAGTCGGCCCGCGACATCAACCTCGCGGAAGCGGCGATGCTGGCCGGGCTGTTCAAGGCGCCCGCGCGCTATGCGCCGCACGTCAACTTGCCCGCCGCCCGCGCGCGCGCCTCCATCGTGCTCGACAACCTAGTCGAAGCCGGATTCCTGACCGAAGGCCAGGTGTTCGGCGCGCGGCGCAATCCGGCGCGGCCCATCGACCGGCGCGACGAGAACGTACCGAACTATTATCTCGACTGGGCGTATCGCGAAGTGCAGCAGATCGTGCAGACGCTTCCCGCCTCGGTACAGGAGCGGACGTTCGTCGTGCGCACCGCGTTCGACCCTGCCGTGCAGAAGATCGGCGACGTTACGCTGGAAGACAGCCTGCGCCAGTTCGGCCGCGATTATAATGCGCAGCAGGGCGCGCTGGTGATCCTCGAGGTCAACGGCGCGGTGCGCGCCATCATCGGCGGCCGCGACTATGGCGAGAGCCAGTTCAACCGCGCGACCGATGCGCTGCGCCAGCCCGGCTCCGCGTTCAAGCCGTTCGTTTACGCCACCGGCTTCATGAATGGTTTGACCGCGAAAACGCCGATCCTCGACGGCCCGATCTGTCTGGGGAACTGGTGCCCCCAAAACTATTCGCGCTCGTACTTCGGCACCATCCCAATTTCTCAAGCGCTGACGCTTTCGCTGAACACTCCTGCTGTGCGGGTTGCGGGTTTGGTGGGCCGCGCAAAGATCATCGAAACCGCACGCCGACTTGGCATGACGACCGAATTGAAGAACACCGCGCCGCTGCCGCTCGGCGCCGCGGAAGTGACGGTGATGGAGATGGCGCAAGCCTACGCGCACTTCGCGAGCGGCGGCAGAAAAGTCCGCGCGCACGCCGCGCTCGAAATCCGTTCGCTCACCGGCGAACTGATCTGGAGAGATACGACCGACCTCTCCCGTGCAGAACAGGTCTTGCCGACGAACGTAATCAACGAATTGAACCCGATCCTCGTCAACGTGGTCGAGAACGGCACCGCGCGCCGCGCGCTCCTCGACGGCCTCCTGGTCGGCGGCAAGACCGGCACCACGAACGCCTATCGCGACGCTTGGTTCGTCGGCTTCACCGGCAACTTCGTTTGCGCGGTCTGGTTCGGCAACGACGACTACCAGCCGCTGCGCAAGATGACCGGCGGCTCGCTGCCTGCCCTGCTCTTTCATAAGGTGATGACACAGGCGCATCAGGGCGTGACCCCGATCCCCATGCCGGGCTTGCCCAACCGCGCGCCACCAAAGCGAGATGGCCCGCAGGCCGCCACCACCACGACACCCGTACAGATAAACCGCCCGGCGACGCTCTCCCCGCGTGCGATCGACCAGTTGCTGAAACTGGAGCGCACGTTCCGGGCGGCCGGCGGCACCGCAGCCTTCATCCCCACCGAGCAACCGCGCACGGCAGTGGTGCGCTAATCCGAAATCACGCTGGAGCGGAATCGCGAGGCGTGTCATGCAACGCGAGTTCGCTCCCTACCCTTCGCGGTCCCAGCATTGCGCGCGCTTGTTTTCATCGTCGTTCTTGCGATCGGCTCGGCCAGCGGCCTCGGGCTGACGTGGCTGTTATCCGGGCGCGACAACGGCTTCGGCGCGGTGCGGATCGGCGCATGGCAGGCCTGGCCGAAAAGCGGAACGCTGGAAGCCGACCCATACGCGCGCGCGATCTTCGCGCGTTCCGGTGAACTGCCGGTCGCGCTGGCCGAAGGCATCGCGTTCTCCGCAACGAGCGACGACCGTGGCCGCGTGCTGGACGGGCGTTGCGTTACAAAGATCAAAGGCCGTTTTCTCACGGCGCGTTACTGGACCATCACCGTCTATGACGGGCGCGGCAGGCTGATCGAGAATCCGGCAGGCCGTTACGGTTTCACCAGCGCGGAAATCACGTTCAACACCGACGGCGAAACCGAGATCTGGCTCAGTCCGCGCGTGCAGCCCGGCAACTGGCTGCCCACCGGAGAGAACCAGCAAATCTCCGTCGTGGTCCGGCTCTACGATATTCCTTCCGGCATCACCGCGCGCGGCGAAGGCGCGGAAATGCCGAAGATCACGCAGGAGCGTTGCCCGTGAGACGCTACTGGCTACCCCTCGTCATCGGACTCGTGCTCGGCGGCGTAGTGCATATCGTTTCGATCTTCGCGCTGCCGCGTCTCGCGCAGAACGATGCCTTCACGCGCCTGTCGCGGCTCGGCGAACGTAATCAGGTGGTGCAGATCCCGGACCCGACGCCGTTCGCAGCCGTGCTGCCTCGGATGGACCCCTCTACCGTGCTCGCCGCCTGCGTATACGACCTGACGCGCGGGCCGCTTCAGCTTCGCGTTCCGGCGACGCCGGACCTGACATCGGTCGCGTTCTACACGCAGCAGGGCCGCGTGTTCTACGCGCTCAATGACCGCGCTGCGAACCGGCGCGCCATCGAACTACAGCTCATGACGTCGCTGCAACGCGCATCGCTGCCGCGCGACGAGGAAATCACCGCGGCCGACCGGCTGATCGTGGAGTCGCCGAGTTTGCAAGGGGTCGTGCTGATCCGCGCCTTCGTGCGCGAAGCGGGAGCGCGCGCGGACATCCGTGCGCTCCTCGCCAACGCGAGCTGCAAGCCTATCTAGGGATCAGTCCTTGACGATCTGGCCGTTGCGCGGCGGCGGCGCGAGCGCCACTTCCGTCGAAAGCACCGGAATCTTCGTGAGCCGTTCGTCCAGCGCGCGCAGTGCGCGCTCCGCATCTACGGCGGCCGGTGCTGGTTGCGTAATGAACAGGCGCTCCAGTGCATAACGATAGGCAAGCGAGCGCTCGCCAAACCGGCGGTAAACCCAGCCGATCACCATGCGGTTCTCGGCAATGCGCGCCATCGCGGTTTCGCGCTCCCGTCCGCTCAGCCGCGTAACACCGGCCAAGCTACGCTCGCGCGCGGTGTCCATGTCGACGACGCGCTTCGCGACGATGAAGAACGGCGCAATGCGGACGCTGTCGACGCGAATATCCTCCACCAGCCGCGCGTAGCGCGCGGTTGAGGAACGGTACGGCGTGCCGATCAGCGTATCGGCATATTTCTCGACCTCGAATTGCGGATCGTTGTTCGGATAGACCCGCGAGGTCTTCAGATCGGTGATCGAGAGAAACCACTTCTGCTTCGCGACCGGCGGCGAGATGATGCCATAGGCAAGATCGCGCAATGCCTGTTCGTCGTCCGTCAGCGGTGCGAGCGATACCGGCTCGCCGCGGTTGCTGGCCCGGAACAGCCCCACCACCGGCAGCGCTTCATCATGAACGAAGGAGGCATTGGGCCGGTCGAAATCGCCCAAGCGCGCGCAACCCGCGGCAAGCGCGGCGGCAAGGAAAAGAATGAGAAAACGAAAGAGCGGCATTACGCCGGCCGGCGCGCGCGGCGCTTTATCTTGCCGCTGGCGCGCGAGCGCGGTTTCGAACCCTGCTCTTTCGGCTGCGCCTCGCTCTCGCGTTCGACGCGGATGACGGGAAGAACGAGGATCGAGCCGCCTTCGCCCGCAATCGCGGCGCGCGGCAACGCTCTCGCCTTCTCCAACGGAAACCTGACTACCAGACCCATCGCGGCCTCCCGGCCTCACCACTGTCTACCTGGGCCAAGTAACGAACGGTTAGGGTTAACAGCCTGTTAACGCGCGATTTCCTCCATGCGGCGGAATGCGCCGGTCAGGCTTGCGCGAGGTTCAGGAAGTTGCGCCCGGCCCGGTCCTCAACCTCGACCAGCCACAGGTCGGGATCGAAGCCGACCTCGCGCTCGATGCGCTTCTCCACGTCCGCTTCCACAACGAAGCCTTTATCGAACGAGGAAATGAACAGGTGTTCGTTGGGGCGCGAACTCTCGAAAGCGCTCTGGGGCGCGGGCCCGAACAGGGCAGCCGAACCATCCAGCTTTGCGATCTTCACGAAAATGGCGCCTGCCTCGTCGGCGCCGCGGCGGCGCACGGCGGCAAACGCCCCTTCGATGTTGCAGCGGCGGACATAGGCTGCAACCCAGATTGCACTTTTCAGACGCACGGGGCGGAGTTTAGTCGATCGGCGCGCCGTTTACAGCCGCCAGCTTCGCAAAGACCGAATCCGACATCAGGCCCGTAACGGGGAGCTGCCAGTCGCGTTCGAAACGCTCGATCGCGGCCTTGGTGTCCTCGCTGAAGGTACCGCTCTGCCGCACCGGCCCGTAGCCCAGCCGCGCCAGCGTGCGCTGTAGCGCGAGCACGCGGAGCGAGCGCCGCTCGCCTTCCGGGGGCGTATTGATGGAGCCAGTGACGTCGTTGTTCTTCACCGGGGTATTGCGGATCTTGTCGAGCAGCGCATCGCTCGGCTCGAGCGTGTTCTGGCCCTGCCCCTTCTGGAAGTTCTTGATTGCCTGATCGGTGCGCGGACCCTGTACGCCGTCGATGGCGCCATCGTAATAGCCGCGCGCGGAAAGCTCTTTCTGAATGTTCTGCAAAAGGTCGTTCATGGTGCGCGCCGGGGCATTCTGCGGGCGCGGCTGCGGATTGGGCGCGGTCTTCGGCGCACCGTTGCGCGGCGCCGGGACCTCAAGCGTGGACGCGAGCGGCTCCTGAAAGCCCACCGCATTCACGACCACTGCACCCAACGCGGCGGTGACGATGGCCAGCGCCACCGTGTCCGAAACGCGGCGCGGCAACAACGCGGCAAGCGCGCGGCGAAACAGCGAACGGCTGCGCGGCGCGTCTTCGTAATCGTCGTATTCGTCCCGCGCGGCGGCGGCGCGTGCTTTCATGCGTTTAGGCACTTTTCTTCATTCCCCTTGAAGCGTCGGCTGCGGCGGAATTCCGCGCCGGAAATTTGGTCACCGAGTTCTTGCCCGCTACCGCGGCTGCTGGCTGGCAATCGAGCGGCATCCGCACGGTTACGCGCGTGCCCTTTTGCAGGCGGCTTTCGATGTGCACGCTGCCGCCGTGCAGTTTCACCAGGCCCATGACCACGGAAAGACCGAGGCCGGTGCCCTCATACATGCGGTCGTAAGTAGAGCGGCCCTGAAAGAAGGGATCGCCGAGGCGGGCAAGATCGGCTTCCGGAATGCCGATGCCGTTGTCGGTCACGGTCAATTCGAACTGGTCGCCATTCGCACGCGCTGCAAGGTCGATCTTGCCGCCGCGTTCCGTGAACTTGATGGCGTTGGAAACGAGGTTGATCACGACCTGCCACAAGGCGCGCGGATCGGCACTCAGTTCCGGCAGCTGATCCGGCAGATCGGTGAAAAGCTGAACCCCTGCCTGTTCGGCGCGCAGCGACATCATCTTGCGGCAGCTTTCGATCAGCGGGCGCACCGAGAACGGCTCCGCCACGATCTCGAAATGGCCCGCCTCGATCCGCGACATGTCGAGGATGCCGTTGACCACCGAAAGCAGATGCTCGCCGGAATCGCGGATCAGGCTCGCATATTCGCCGCGGCGGGCGAGATCGAGTTTCATTTCCTGTTCGCGCGCCAGCATCTCCGAGAAGCCGATAATGGCGTTCAGCGGCGTGCGCAATTCATGGCTGACGGTCGCGAGGAATTTGCTTTTCGCGTCGTTGGCTTTTTCCGCTTCGTTGCGGGCCTGTTCCACGGCCAGCGCATCGGCCTTGCGCGCGGAAATATCGCGCATCACGGAAACGACCTGCTGCGCTTGGCCCTCGATGGCGCGAGCGCGCATTTCGACCCAGGCGAAAACCGGGGCTGCGGACGTTTCGCAGAGCAGGCGGAATTCGACGGAAGCAGGCTCATTGCTGCGCGAAGCGTCCGAAAGCGCCGTGAGATAGGCCGGGCGGTCGGCGATATGCACGCGCTCGAACAGTTTGTGGCCGAGCAGTTGCGCGGCGGGCACGCCTGCCAGTTGCTCGATGGCCGGAGAGATGAACGTCACGGCGCCGTCGACTGCATGGCGCGCGATCACGTCGGACATATTCTGTGCGAGGAGCTTGTAGCGCGCTTCGCTCAGGCGGCGCACTTCGTTGCCGGTGCGGACGAAGGCGCTGTTCGCGAGCGCGATCATGCCCGCATAGACGGCGGCAGACAGCGTTCCAGCGAGCGTCAGCGCAGGGAGATCAAGGTCCGCGGCGGTATAGGCGGCGAGCCAGCCGTTCGCGCTCGCGGTAAAGAGGCCGAAGGCGGTCAGCGCGGCAAGGGAGATCGTCGCAACGATCAGGCGGCGCGACGCGGAAAGCGAAGCCTCCAGCGCGATCACGACGACCCATGGCGCGGCGAAGCTCGCAGCACCGCCCGTCATCACGGCGAGCGTCGCAACCAGACCCGCAAGCGCGAAGGCGGAAAGCAGGTGCGCGCGTTCGAACTGGCCGCTGCGCGAGAGATAAACCACCAGCAGGAAAGGCGCGAGCGCCCAGAGCAGCGCGGTCACTTCCAGCGCGCCGGCAGTACCGCGCGAAGCGAGATAGAGCGGCAGTAGCGCGAGCACGCTGAAGCCGGAGAAAATCTTGACCGCGAAGAACGCGCGGTGCCGCGCGGCCGTCAACGGGTCCTGGCGCGCGGACGGATGAACCAGCGCGTCGATAAAACCGCGAATGGAAGCGAATACTGAATTACGCAACGACAGCAGCGGCACGTTTCGGGCCGCCCCCTCTCCTGTTGCAGGCACAGTAGGTTTCGCCGCTTAGCGAACGCTAAACAGCGCGGCCGGGGGCGGGCCGGTTCACCACAAAAACCCTTGAAAAATCGGGGTTTTTGCAGCTTCCGGAGGATATGGTGAACGACTGGTTGCGATTTCGGGCGTCCTGCGCCCGCGCGCACATGGTTTCGGAATTCCTAGCGGAACTTGGAGGATGCCGCTCGAATGCCGAACAGTTTTTTGAACCGCGTCGTGTAGGTTCACTGCAACGGACCCGGAAAAGAGGTCCGCGGGGACTATCGGCGTCATGGGTTTTCTGTTTCGGCTGGCATTCTGGCTGATCATCGTGATCGCACTGCTGCCTTCGGATCCGAAGAACGATCCGAAAGCGCCGCAGGTGAGCACGTTCGAGGCGATCGGAGCGGCGACCACCGCGCTCTCCGATGCGCGCAGCTTTTGCCAACGCGAGCCGAAGGCCTGCGAGGTCGGCTCGCAGGCGCTGCATGTGTTCACGCAGAAGGCGCAGTACGGCGCGAAGATGCTCTACGAATATCTCTCCGCCGCGACCGGCGAGAATTCACCGCGCGCGGAAGTCACCACCGGCTCGACGCCGAAGGTGCAGCCCGGCCGCAATACGCTGACCGGACAGGATCTCATCCCGGTCTGGCAGCAGCCCCAGAAACAGAAGCTGGCCGGCTCGTAAGCGGGCAGTTTGTTGAGGTCCGCGCGGCATCGGCCTATATGGGCCGCATGAACGCGCGCATCAGCCAGATCATCGACGATTTCGACGTGCTGGATAGCTGGGACGACCGCTACCGCTACGTGATCGAACTCGGCCGCAAACTGCCGGAGCTTCCGGCCGCAGATCACAACGACAAGAATAAAGTGCAGGGCTGCACGTCGCAGGTATGGCTGACCAGCGAACGCAAGGACAGCCCTCATGGCCCCGTGCTCGATTTCCGTGGCGACAGCGACGCGCATATCGTGAAGGGACTGGTCGCCATCCTGCTCGCGCTCTATTCGGGCGAAACGGCGAAAAAGATTCTCGAAACCGATGCCAACGCGCTGTTCAAGCAACTCGGCCTTGGCGAGCACCTGACCCCGCAACGCTCCAACGGCTTCCGCTCGATGGTGGAGCGGATGCGCGCCGACGCGAAGGCCGCGCTCGGGACCTAAGGCTCGAAACTCATTTCCGGTCGCGCACCTTCCGCCTGCCACGCACGCATTTTTCCGCGTCCGCCAGAAATCTCCGTGACAATTCCATAGTGACGCGCGAGGCGATCCAGCCCCAGCGAAAGCACGACCTTCGATGCGCGGCGCGGCCAGCCACGTTCGCGCTCCACGGTTTCGAGGCCTTTCAGGAAACAGCAGACATCGAGCAGCACGCCAGAGAATTCCGGCCCCGCCGCATCGAGCGCGCGGCGCAGGCGCTGCTTCGCAGAAATCACCAGATCGGAAAACTCCAGCGGATCGCTCGCACCGAACCGCGTACCGGCGACGGGCGAGGCCCAGTTCGCGCCGAGGCGAGGCGACAAACCGGCGCGGGTGAAGTCCGCGCGGAATCGTTCTCCGGCCGCGAACTGCGCGGCGTCGATCATTGGCTTACCGGAAGAATCCTTTCGCCGCGCCAGCCATGCGAGCGGGCTTTCGGAGGCGTTGAAATGCGTCGCATCGGGTGCGATGCGGCGCGTCTCGTTGTTCGCGGCGTGAATGCCCTGATGCGTGGCGGATGGATTTGCCGCGTCAGCGCGGCGGCGCGTGCGTTTTGCCATGTCAGCGGCTCCGCTCGCCGGAAGCGATGCATGCTGCGCGCAGCAATGCCTCGAGTTCGTTAAGCTCCGCATCGAACGCGGCATCGTCCCGTTTTTCTTCCACGAGACGGCAAGCATGGGCCGCCGTGGTGCGGTCGCGCTCGAAATATTTTCCGACGACATGCAGCGGCAAACCGATTGCGGTGTGCGCGAGGTACATGCCGATCTGCCGCGATGCCGCCTTGCGCATGGAATGACGCCGGATTGCGCTCGCGCCGAGCCGCGATGCCAGCTCACATACAACCTGTAACGGCAAGGCAATGTCTTGCGCCTGTTGCGCGCGCGGATAACGCGCCGCCGCGAATACCGCCGTCCGATCCGTCCAATTCCGTTCCAACGCTCACTCCCGCCGATAGGAATATAAGCATAGAATAGCCAATGCGGCGAAAGCGGGGATGCGGGCCTGTGCATGAAAGAAATTTGCGGACCGATTCCGCCACGCGATTCAAAGCGTTGCGCGGAAAGATCGCCTTTTCTCAATAGGAATTTATCCCCGCAGGGACGGCGCTCCCGCAAGGTGGCGGCGGTTTATCGAAGGAGCCGCCCCATGCCCGTCAGGAAGAAGCCCGTCCTCGTCAAAGGCCCGGAGTTCGCTGCTATCCGCGCATTCCGTACAGAGAACCGGGACGAACAATTAAAGCGCGAGCTTGCATTTCTGGGCGCGGGGCATCGCCCGATTGCCCAACTCGCGGGCGCGCTCAGGGCAGCGCGCCGCGGCGCGCGCTCCGGCAAGGGCTACGATCTGGCCCGTCATTTCGCGCTGGTCCGGCTGCTGCGGCGGCCATATCCTGAAATTCCGGGGCCGGCGTGAAGAACCCGGCTGTGCCCGCCGGCTCTCGCTCTTGTGTACGGCACTTGCCTTGCGAGCCTGCGGCCGCAGGCATACCTCTGGCGCAGAAAAGCGGAGACAGCCGATGTCCGAAACCACCACCAGCCGCCCGAAGATCATGAAGTCCGATGCCGAATGGCAGAAGGAACTCACCCCCGAGCAGTATCACATCATGCGCAAGCACGGCACCGAACCGGCATGGTCGGGGCCGCACCTGAACGAGAAAAGCAAGGGCACCTACAACTGCGCCGGTTGCGGCGCGCCGCTGTTCTCTTCGGATACGAAATACGATTCCGGTTCCGGCTGGCCGAGCTTCTACGCACCGATCGACAAGGAAGCCGTCAGCGCGCATCAGGACAACTCCTATTTCATGCGCCGCACCGAGATCCGCTGCGCGACTTGCGAGGCGCATCTCGGCCACGTATTCCCGGACGGACCGAATCCGACCGGACAACGCTTCTGCATGAACGGCCATGCGCTGAAGCTCAAAAAGGCAGACGACAAGGATGGCAAATAACGCGCGCTGGAATCGTGCCGCGCTTGGCGAAGCGCCGAAAGCAGAACGCAAGCCGCATCAGCAGATCGTCCACGGGCTTACGCTCGTGGACGATTTCGCATGGTTGCGCGACGATAACTGGCAGGAAGTGATCCGCGATCCGGGCAAGCTGGACCCGGAAATCCGCGCCTACCTCGAAGCCGAGAACGCCTACTTCGAAAAAGCCTTCAAGCCCTACGACGCGCTGAAGCAGACGCTGATCAAGGAAATGCGCGGACGCATCAAGGAGGATGACTCCTCGGTGCCTTCGCGCGATGGGCCATACGCCTATTTCTCGCGCTATCGCGAAGGCGGCCAGCATCCGCTGATCTGCCGCCAGCCGGCCGCAGGCGGCGCGGAAGAAACGCTGCTCGACGGCGACGCGCTCGCGAAAGGCAAAGCCTATTTCCAGCTTGGCGGTGCGTGGCATTCGCCCGACCACAAGCTGATGGCATGGTCGTCGGACGATAAAGGCTCCGAACTCTACGCCATGCGCGTGCGCGACCTGGCGACGGAAAAAGACCTCGACGATCTCGTACCGGAAGCGGCGGGCGGCGCGGTGTGGCTCGCGGACGGCAGCGGCTTCTATTACGCGAAGCTCGATGCCGAACACCGGCCGCAGCAGGTCTACCTGCACAAGCTCGGCGACAAGACCGAACAGGACCGGCTGGTCTACAGCGAAACCGACAAGGGCTTTTTCGTAAACGTCGGCAAATTGCAGGCGGGCCGCTTCGCCCTGATCTCGACGGGCGATCACGATACTTCGGAAGTGCACCTGCTCGATTTGCATGACGCGAACGCGAAACCGCGCATGGTCGAACCGCGCACGGTCGGCCTGCGCTATGACGTCGAGCATCACCCCGCGGACGATACGCTTTATCTCCTGACCAACGCCGACGGCGCGGAAGATTTCAAGATCGTCACGACAAAGCTCGCGACGCCAGGACGAGCGCACTGGCGCGACCTGATCCCGTATCGCCAGGGTACGATGATCATCGACCTTTCGTTGCTGAAAGACTGGATGGTTCGGTTGGAGCGCAACGAAGGCCTGCCGCGCATCGTCGTTCGCGCGTTGCCCGGCGGCGAGGAACACACCATCTCGTTCGACGAGGAAGCCTACTCGCTCGGCAACTCGTCGGGCTACGAATTCGCGACCGACAACCTGCGCTTCACCTATTCGTCGATGACCACGCAGTCGGAAGTCTGGGACTACGACATGCGTGCGCGCACGCGCGTATTGCGCAAGCGGCAGGAAGTGCCGTCCGGACACGACGCCTCGCAATACGTCACGCGGCGCATCTTCGCGACGGCGAAGGACGGCGAACGCGTGCCGATTTCGCTGCTGCACCGGAAGGACACCAAGATCGACGGCACCGCGCCATGCCTGCTCTACGGCTACGGCTCCTATGGCATCCCGATGCCGGCCAGCTTTTCCACCGTGCGGCTGTCGCTGGTGGATCGCGGCTTCGTCTTCGCCATCGCGCATATCCGCGGCGGCACCGAGAAGGGCTGGCACTGGTATCTCGATGGCAAGCTAGCGAAAAAGGAAAACACCTTCACGGACTTCATCGCCTGCGCCGAACATCTGGTCGCGGAGAAGTTTGCGCGGCGCGACGGCATCGTCGCGCAGGGCGGCTCCGCGGGCGGCCTGCTGATGGGGGCGATCTCCAATCTTCGTCCCGACCTGTTCGCGGGCATCATCGCGGAAGTGCCGTTCGTCGATGCGGTCAACACCATGCTCGATGCAACGCTGCCGCTGACGCCGCCGGAATGGCCCGAATGGGGCAACCCGATCACGGACAAGGAAGTGCTGGAGCGGATGCTGCGCTACTCGCCCTATGACAACGTGGGCGCGAAAGCCTATCCCGCGATGCTTGCGCTTGCCGGCCTCACCGACCCGCGCGTCACCTACTGGGAACCGGCGAAGTGGATCGCGAAGCTGCGCCTTCTGAATACCAGCGATAATCCGGTCTTCATGAAGATGAACATGGACGCGGGCCACGGCGGCGCGGCGGGCCGCTTCGACCGGCTGGAGGAAGTCGCGCTGGCGTATGTGTTCGCGCTGGCGGTCGCCGGTAACGCAAACGCATGACCCGCGACCGGCTCGACGTCATCGCCGTAAGCGCGATGGTGACGCTCACCGCGCTCTGGGGTTTTCAGCAGGTTGCAATCAAGGTCACGAACGCGGCGGTGTCGCCCGTATTCCAGAGCGGGCTGCGCTGCGCGGGCGCGCTGGTTCTGCTGCTGGTCTGGTGCCGCGTGCGCAATATTGCGCTGTTCGAGCGCGACGGCACGCTGGTTCCGGGTTTGATCGCGGGCTTCCTGTTCGCGTCCGAGTTCGCGTTCATCTACTGGGCGCTGGTGTTCACCGATGTCGGCCGCAGCATCCTGTTTCTCTATTCCGCGCCGTTCGTGGTCGCGGCGGGAGCGCACTTTCTGTTTCCGAACGAACGGCTCGGGCGCGCGCAGGTCATCGGCCTGCTTTGTGCGTTTGCAGGTCTTGCGCTGGCGGTGAAGGACGGGCTTTCGCTGCCGTCATGGCGCGCGCTGATCGGCGACGGCATGATGCTGCTCGCCGGAATCCTCTGGGGCGTGACGACGCTCTACATAAAATCGACCAAGCTGATTAAAATTCATCCGGCGAAGACGCTGGCCTATCAGCTTGCCATGACCGCGCTGTTCATTCCCGCCGCGCTGCTGCTCGGCGAGAGCGGGATCACGAAATTCGACGGGCTGATTGCGGCCTCGCTCGCGTACCAGATCGTACTGGTCGCGTTCGCATCCTATCTCGCGTGGTTCGCGCTGATCCGGATGTATCCGGCAGCGACGCTCGCTGCCTTCACGTTCCTGTCGCCGCTGTTCGCAATGCTGTCGGGCGCGATCTTCCTGAACGAGAAGATCGGCCCGGCGCTATGGATCGCGCTCGCACTGGTCGCGTTCGGTATCTGGCTGGTGAACCGTCCGCGCGCGAAGGCGAACGTCACCGCCGCCTAGTGCGGGACGGGCGACTGGCCCTTGAAATCGACGTCGGCTTCCGCGCCGGAGCGCTTCACATGCTCCTGCAATTCGGCAACCGAGTTGAAGCGCACGGTGCCGACCGGCAATTCCGCCTCGATCGAGCCGTCGGCATAGAGCGTGTAAGCCATGCCGGCGATGATACCCGAACGCACGACTGCGCCGGGGTCGCCTTCCGGCGCCTGCGGCGGTTCTTCGCCACGGCGGCGGGCATCGTATTGCTGCATCGGCGCTTCGCGGCGGCGCGGGTCGGGAGTCGCGGCAGGGCCACGGGTAGGACGCATCGGCTGCGGCGCGGGCGGAGCACCTGCGGCGCGGGCGAAGCGCGGATCGTCGCCACGCTGCGGATCGCGCGACGGCGCACGCGGAATTTCGCCGCGCGGATCACGGGGCGCTCCGCGCTGCGCGCGCATATCCAGTTCCGGCGTCTCTTCCGGATCGAGTTCAGGTTCGGGACCGCCGAAACGGGCATCCCGTTTGGGCAAATTCGACTGCGGACCTCGGCGCGGCACTTCCCCGCCGGGGAAGCGCGAAGGCGGCGCGGCACGCTGCGGGACTTCCGCGCTGCGCGGCTCGCGTTCCATCGGACGCTCCGCCGGGCGCGCAGCACGAACGGGCTGTTCCGGCTCGCGGGGGGCAGCAGCGCGTGGCGCGGGAGCACGAGGACGCATTTCTTCCGCCAACAATTCTTCTTCAAACTCATTCGCGGTGTCGCGCACAGGTTCGCGGCCGCGATCGTCTTGCGGGCGGGCAGCGCTACGCGCACTGGCGCGTGGCAACGGCATCGGCGCGTCCTGCACCTCCGCATCGTTGTAGGAGGGACGGCCAGACATTCCGAAACCGGCTTCCTCGACCCGCTCGGCCACGTCACGAAGCGCGCGCAGGACCAATCCCAAGGCAGAAATGAGCAAACCACCGGCGAAAAGGGTCGCGCCCGTATGGATCAGGTCGCTGCCGAAGCCCAGCCCCGCCGCCCGTTCCGGCATTCCCGCAAAGACAATTCCGAGGGAAATGAGGGCCAGCGTCACGCCGCCCCATATCAATACTGCGGGCATACCCGGCTATACTCCCGATGAATGAACTACTTTTAGCCGTATCGCGTTAACCGATCCTACCAGAAGGCGGCTTTTCGGAGACCTGCGCGAACAACCACTACACGCTGCCGCAGGTTGTATGACAAGCCCCACCCTGATTATTTAGCCGCCGACACGAAGAGGAGAACCCCCGCATGACCTTCAAGCTGCCCGATCTGCCTTACGCTCACGATGCGCTGGCGCCCTACATGAGCAAGGAAACGCTCGAGTATCACCACGACAAGCACCACCTCGCTTACGTCAATAACGGAAACAACGCGCTGAAGGGCACGGAGTTCGAAGGCAAGAGCCTCGAGGAAATCGTGAAAGGTTCCTTCGGCAAGAACCCGGCGGTCTTCAATAACGCCGGCCAGCACTACAACCACCTTCATTTCTGGAAGTGGATGAAGCCGAACGGCGGCGGCAAGATTCCGGGCGAACTGGAAAAGAAGATCGTCGCCGACCTCGGCTCGGTCGATAAGATGAAAGAGGAATTCATCCAGGCCGGCGTCGGCCAGTTCGGCTCCGGCTGGTCCTGGCTCGCGGTCAAGGGCGGCAAGATCGTCGTGATGAAGACCCCCAACGGCGAAAGCCCGCTGGTGCATGGCGGCCTGCCGATCCTCGGTTGCGACGTCTGGGAGCACTCTTATTACATCGACTATCGCAACCGCCGGCCTGACTACCTCAAGGCCTTCGTCGAGAACCTAGTTAACTGGGAATACGTCGCCGAGATGTATGCCGCCGCCGCAAAGGCGTAATCGGCCACTTCTGTAGGCACCTGACAGAACTGCCGTCCCGGCGGGCACCGTCCGCCGGGACCTTTATTTTAGTTTCATGTTTCCGTTCTAGGGCTTGGCCTGCTGCACTGCACGGCTAGGGGCTTGCCGGAGTGCATACAATTTGCACGAATCCCGCCTTAATCGCCTATTACCTAGGCGAAGAGCGCGTTAGCCGGCCGCTTTGGTCACAACAGGTTTCGTCCGGCGCGAAACCAAAACGATAACGCAGACCTTACCTCCCAGAGATCATGCGCTACTCCATCCTTCAAAACCGCGGGCTGCCCGCCCCGGCCGATCTTCTTGCGCTCGTTACGCTCGCAATCGTAACCGCGGCCGCGATGTTCACCTTCAAGGACTACGGTCTCGGCTGGGACGACTACGCGCACTCGCACTACGGCGAAATTCTCTACTCCTATTACGCGAGCGGTTTCACCGACCGGCGCGCGATGGAGTTCTCCAACCTGTTCTACTACGGCGGCGGCTTCGACCTCGCCGCTTCCATCCTCGACCGTTTCGTTTCGACCGATCTGTTCGAAACGCGCCGCCTGATGGGCGCCATCGTCGGCATTACAGGTCTTGTGATCGTGTGGCGGCTTGCACGACGGGTTGCGGGACCGGTCGCTGGCTTTGCGGCAGTGCTGCTGCTTGCGATCACGCCGATCTGGTACGGCCACATGTTCATCAACGCGAAGGACATACCGTTCGCGGTTGCAATGGCGCTCGTACTGTTCATGCTGGTTCGCGCCTTCGAAGAATTTCCGAGGCCGCGCGCGTCAACCATCCTGCTGTTCGGCCTCTCGCTAGGCCTCCTCATCGGCACGCGCGTAATCGGCGCGCTGGTGTTCCTGTTCGCAGGCGTTGCACTGCTCGTCTATCTTTTCGCCGACGCCAAGGAACATGGGGTTAAAGACTCGATCTGGCGCGGCGTAAGCTTCGTCGGCTGGCTCGCCCTTTCTATTCCCGTCGCCTATGCGGTGATGGCTCTGGTCTGGCCGTGGTCGGTGCAGGCGCCGCTTAATCCACTTCGCGCCTTCGCGTACTTCTCCAATTTCTGGGAGAAGCCGTGGAAAGAACTGTTCGACGGCGCGCAGATCATGATTCCGGAAATGCCGCGCACCTATTTGCCGAAGCTTTGTCTCCTGAAGATTCCGGAGATCGTCGGCTTCTTCGCGCTGGCCGGCGCCGCCGGTGCAGTTGTTTCGCTCGTGCGCGGCCACGGCACGCCGGCGAAACGCGCCGCGTTGACGCTGCTCGTCGCGGCAGCGGTATTGCCGGTGCTGATCGTCGTGATGACGCGGCCGGTGCTTTATAACGGCATTCGCCACTTTATTTTCATCGTGCCGCCCTTCGTCGTGCTCGCAGGCGTCGCGGTTGCGTATGTGTTCGACAGGCTGGCTGCCTATCGCAGGCAGGCCGTGATCGCGGGCGTGGCTGCATTCGCCATCGGCGCAGGCATCACCGTGGTCGATCTGGTCCGTATCCATCCGTACCAGTATGCGCTGTTCAACCACGTTGCAGGCGGCGTACGCGGTGCATCCGACCGCTACATGATCGATTACTGGGGCCTCGGCTTCAAGGAAGCGTCCGAGACGCTGCTTGTTAAGATCGAAGAACTGAAATTGAAGAAACCCATCAACCGCAAATGGCGCGTGGCGGTCTGTGGTCCGGCCGCGGTGGTCGGTCTCGAACTCGGGGAGGATTTCGTCGCGACCAACGAAGCCAAGGGTGCGGACTTTGCCGTGTCGCTCGGCACCTTCTATTGCGCCGAACTGTTCGCACCGCTGATTACCGAAGTCAGCCGCGATCATGTGGTGTTCGCCCGCGTCTACGATCTGCGTAAGCTCAATTACAAGAGCGTCTACGCGGAAACGGGAGAGATCGAAACGCCGAAACCGCAGGCGACCATCCACACTTTCTGGCGCTAGCGGCACGCATGGCCGCAGGCGCCTATATCTTCGATGCCTACGGTACGCTATTCGACGTCCATGCTGCGATCGCCAAGTATGGCGACCGTATCGGCGAGAATGCAGCACGCCTTTCCGAACTCTGGCGCAGCAAACAACTCGAATACACCTGGACGCTGAGCGCGATGGACCGCTACGAGGATTTCGAGCGGTTGACGGAACGCGCACTCGATTTCGCCCTCGCCAAATTCCCCGAAGCCGACCCGGCGCTCAAGCCGGCCCTGCTTGCCGCCTACCGCGAACTGGACGCATTCCCCGATGCACGCGCGGCCCTGCAAAGCCTGAAAGCCGCGGGCGCAGTGACCGGCATTCTCTCCAACGGCTCACCGGAAATGCTGGATGCCGCGATTGGCGCAGCCAAGCTCGCACCGCTGCTCGACCATGTAATTTCTGTCGATGAAATCGGCATCTACAAGCCGCGCGGCGAGGTCTATGCGCTCGTTACCGAGGCACTCGAACTGGAGCCGGAAGACATCGCCTTCGTGTCGTCGAACCGTTGGGACGTGGCAGGCGCGGCCAATTTCGGGTTTACCGCGATCTGGGTAAATCGCGGCAAAGCGCCCGACGAATATCAGAACCTGGCTCCAGCTTTCATCGTGCCGGACCTGCAATCCCTGCCCGACCTCGATCTCTGAACATTAGCTGCGAAGCTTGTCGAGAATCCGCACCCAGCTTCGCGTTCCCTTATGGAACGACGAGAGATTATATTTTTCGTTCGGCGAATGGATGCGGTCGTCGTCGAGGCCGAAGCCGATGAGCAGCGAGTCCATGCCGAGATCGCGCTTGAAGCTGCCGACGATCGGGATTGAACCGCCCGACCCTTTCAATACCGCGGGCTTGCCCCACTCCTCGCCGAGCGCGGCGCTCGCCTTCTTCAGGTAAGGCGAATCGAGCGGCAGTTGCAGGGCCGGACTGCCGCCATGGGAAAGAAACTCTACCTTGCAATCGGCGGGAACCAGCGCGGTAACGAATTTACGGAACGCCTCGCGCAGCTTGGCGGGATCCTGACGGCCGACCAGCCGGAACGAAAACTTCGCGGAAGCCTGCGCGGGAATGACGGTCTTCGATCCCTGCCCGGTATATCCGCCGATGATGCCATTGATATCGCAGGTCGGGCGCGACCAGATTTGCTCGAGCACGTGCCTTCCGCTTTCGCCGGCAGGCAAGCCCAGACCCATCTCGCCCAGAAATTTCTTCTGGTCGAAGTCGAGCGCCTGCCATTGCGCGCGCACGCCTTGGTCCAGTTCGTCGACCCCTTCATAGAAACCGGGGACTGCGATGCGCCCCTGATCGTCGTGCACGGCGGCGATGATTTTTCCCAATACGCGGATCGGATTGATCGCAGCACCGCCGAACAGGCCAGAGTGAAGATCTCGGTCGGCACCGCGAATAATGACCTCTTCCAGCAGCAGACCGCGCAGCATGGTCGTGATCGCGGGCGTCGTCTCGTTCCACATGTCGGTGTCGCAGACGAGCGCAACGTCGGCGGCCAGTTCCTTTTTGTTCGCTTCGAGAAACGGCCCGAGCGAAGGGCTGCCGGTTTCTTCTTCACCTTCGAGGAGAATGGTGACCGGAAGCGGCAGCTTGCCTTCGGCATCGAGAAACGCGCGCAGCGCTTCCACGAAGGTCATCAACTGGCCTTTGTCGTCGGCAGAACCGCGGCCGACGATCTGCGTGGTGCCATTTGGCAGGGTGACAAGGCGAGGTTCGAAGGCCGGCGTCTTCCAGAGTTCGGCGGGATCGGCCGGCTGCACATCGTAGTGGCCATAGAACAGAACGCGAGGACCGGCACCGCCCTTCCTGCCGTGCGCCAGCACCATCGGGTGCCCTTTGGTTTCGCGCACGCTTGCTTCCAGCCCGAGCGTGGTCAGTTCACGCTGGAGCCAATCCGCCGCCGCGCGCACATTTTTCGAGAAGGCGAGATCGGTCGAAACGCTCTCGATCCGCATGAGCGCGAACAGCCGCTCCAGGCTCGCGTCGAGATTTTTGTCCGCCGCCGCCAGCACCGCATCCAGAGCCATGAGATTCCTCCGCTTTCGCGGACAGGCTAGCAATATGGGCCGCTTCTGAGAACGCCGCTCAACCTTGCGATGCTGCGACCGAGGGCGGCACCAGTTCCAATGCGGGCTTGGCCGCTTTCTTCTGCTCCTGTTCAGCCCGGCGTTTTACACGCCGCGCGATCTGCAACACATGCGCGACGCGGCGATAGAGAAGTCTGGTCGAAACCGGCTTCCCGAGTACCGCCGTATAGCCAGCGCGTGCCGCTTCACGGCGTTGCGCGGTAGATGCACCTGCAAGCAGCAAGATAGTGGCTGCGCCAGTGCCAGCGAAGGGATTAGGCAACACGGCGACATCGTCATTTGCAGCGAGGCTGCCGTGATCGATGATGTAGAGATCGGGCTGGCCCGAAACGAAACGCGCGGCTTCGGAGACCGCGGAAATCCCGGCGACGCCGGGGATCAGAGCATCAAGCTCCTTGCACAAATTATCCCGGCGCGCGGCATCGCTATCCAGCAACACAAGCCGGGCCGCCATTAAAGAACGCATCGGCCATACCCCCGGCCAATGTTCGCGCGGACAAAATCCCGCGCGGCCGAGGCCGCCCAAGGCCAATGTTATCAATCCGTCTCATGTTTGCAACCAGTGGATGCACAACCGGAGGCAGATTCGCCGGAAATTTTAGCGGCGAAGTATTCCCCCCAGCACGCCGCGTAAGATTGCGCGGCCGACGGTGTTGCCCATCGAACCCGCGATCTTCTTCCCGAACTCTCCGGCCACCGCACCGCCGATGCGGTTCGTGACGGAACGGGTCACCTCGCGCGCAACCTTCTGTCCGGTAGAGAGCTTTTCTCCCCGCTTGCGGTTGGTACCGAAGATGCCGCCGATCATGTCGCCGATGCCGCCCATGATGCCGCCGGAAGATTCTCCGCCCTCCTCTCCGGACTGCGTGTTGTTCCGGGTTTTGAGGTCGGTCTTCTTCTGGAGCATCTCGTAGGCGGACTCGCGATCGATCGCTTCGTCGTAGTCGCCCTTGACCGGGCTTTTGTTGATGATCGCCTTGCGCTGCGCATCCGTGACCGGACCGACATTACCGGCGGGCGGGCGGATCAGCGTGCGGTCCACCATCGCCGGCACGCCGTTGCCTTCGAGGAACGATGTCAGCGCCTCGCCCTTGCCGAGTTCAGTGATGACCCGCTCGGTATTCAGCTTCGGGTTCGGGCGGAAACTCTGTGCCGCGACTTTCACCGCTTTTTGCTCTTTCGGCGTATAAGCGCGAAGCGCGTGTTGCACGCGGTTGCCAAGCTGCGCCAGCACGGTTTCGGGGACGTCGGCTGGGTTCTGCGTCACGAAATAAACGCCGACGCCCTTGGAACGAATGAGCCGGACCACCTGCTCGATCTTGTCGAGCAGGACTTTCGGCGCCTCGTCGAACAGGAGATGTGCTTCGTCGAAGAAGAAGACCAGCTTCGGCTTTTCGGGGTCGCCGACTTCCGGCAATTCCTCGAACAATTCGGAGAGCAGCCAGAGCAGGAAGATTGCGTAAAGGCGCGGATTGTTCATCAGCTTGTCGGCCGCGAGTAGGCTAATGACGCCCTTGCCGCCCTTAGTGCGCATCAGATCGTCGATCTTAAGCGCCGGTTCGCCGAAGAACTTATCGCCGTTCTGGTTTTCGAGCACGAGGAGCGCGCGCTGGATGGTGCCGATGGTGGCTGAACTGACGTTGCCGTAGGTTTTGGTCAGTTCGGACGCATTGTCTGCAATGAAGGTCAGCATCGCGCGCAGATCCTTCAGGTCGAGGATCGGCAGTCCGTTCTCGTCGGCGACGCGGAAGCAGATATTGAGCACGCCTTCCTGCGTGTCGTTCAGATTCATCATGCGCGAAAGCAGCAACGGTCCCATCTCGCTGACGGTCGCGCGGATCGGATGGCCCTGCTCGCCGAACAAGTCCCAGAAAATGACGGGGAAATCGTCGGGTTCGTACTTGAGATCGATTTCCTTCGCGCGCTTGAGCACCCAGTCCTTACCTTCGCCGGGCTGCGACACACCGGAAAGATCGCCCTTGATGTCGGCAGCGAACACCGGAACGCCCGCGCGCGAGAAACCTTCCGCCAGCGCCTGTAAGGTTACGGTCTTGCCGGTGCCGGTTGCGCCGGTGACGAGGCCGTGGCGGTTCGCCAGACCGAGCGTCAGGTATTGCGGCTTGGCCGCCAGGCCGACGAAAATCTTGTCACCGGTATCTGCATTCGCCATGTCGTCGCTCCCTGCTGCGTGCGCGCACTGCGAAGATATAGTGCGCCTGCCGTCCCGTTCCAACCGCCCGCCAACTACCAAACAAAGTAACAGTCAACATGATTTCCGGAAAAAAATCTTTTGACAGGGCGCACCGGATGCCCGACGAAAAAATTGGAAAGTCCGGTCGTAAAGAGAAGGAAGTGGGGCTGACATGATCGGGATGGCGAGTCGTTCTTTTACCCGCCGGTACCTGTCGAGCGACCTCTTCCTTGCAGCGCAAAAATTATTTGCCTTGCGTTGCCCGTCCGAAAATTCCGCCTGATTGCAACCTGCCTGCCCCGCTGCGGTGACCTTCTCATCGCGCGCCGGAGTAAATTGCCGTGAAGAGCAAGCGCCCGTCATCCTATCCCATCCGTGAAATGGCCGGGATTGATGCGATCCGCGCGCAGAAGCTGCGTGCCTTCCGGATCAGGACGACCACGCGCTATCTCGAAAAGGCAAAAACACCGAGGGGACGCAAGGCCCTCGCCGATCTGATGGAGATTTCCGCCTCCGAAATCCTCCGTCTGGCCAACAAGGCCGACCTCATGCGCATCAAAGGCATCGGCGACGACTACACCGAACTGCTGTTTGCAGCGGGCGTGGACACGGTTCGCGAATTGCGTCTGCGCAAGCCCTCGCAGCTCGCGCAGAAGATGGTTGTTGCGAACGAAACCGCGGCGACCAAAGGCAAAAAGCTCGTCCGCCTGTTGCCTAGCGAGAAGACGATCCAGCGCTGGATCGAACGGGCGAAGACCCTTCCCCTTCAAATCTCCTATTGAGGCCACTGCGCACGCGTCACCACCCGCCTCTTGCTTGCGTTTTCGGGGTACGGGGGGTCTATTCGCCGGATGCTGACAAAATCCCCTAACCGGACGTTCCGCGCGCGCGGCCGCAAGCTCGAATTGCGCCGCCGTCCACTGGTGATGGGTATTCTAAACGTCACGCCCGACTCGTTTTCCGATGGCGGCTCCTATCGCAACGCCGATGACGCGGTCTCCGCTGCTATCAAGATGATCGCGGAAGGCGCCGACATCATCGACGTGGGCGGCGAATCCACCCGGCCAGGGCATCAGCCCGTCGACTCCCGGACCGAACTGGAGCGCGTGCTGCCCGTGATCGAGATGCTGGCCGCCAAAACAGAAGCGACGATCTCCATCGACACATCGAAAGCGGCCATCGCCACACAAGCGCTCGCCGCAGGCGCGCATATCGTGAACGATGTATGGGGCCTTTCGCGTGATCCCGGCATGGCGGAAGCGGTTGCTCGCGCGGAGGCTGGCGTCATCATCATGCACAACCGCGAAAGCACCGACGGCACGCTCGATATTTTCGCGGAGATGGATGGTTTTTTCGAAGAAGCCGTTGCGAAAGTAACGACTGCAGGAGCTGCAGCAGATACGATCATGCTCGATCCGGGTATCGGTTTCGGCAAAACGCTTGAACAAAACCTCGCCATCGTCGGCGATCTGAAGCGGCTTAACAAATCCGGCTATCCGGTGCTGCTCGGCGCATCGCGGAAATCCTTCATCGGCAAGGTATCGCCGAGCGAACCGAGCGAGCGCATCGGCGGAAGCATTGTCACCACCGTGCTCGCGGCGCAGGCCGGAGTCTCCGTAGTGCGCGTGCACGATGTGAGCGCGCATGTGCAGGCGCTCAAAGTACTCGAAGCGACGGACCGGCAGACATGAAAGGCATCATCGACATCGCGGGCCTCGTGCTGTTTGCACGCCACGGCGTCGGCGCGGAGGAAACGCGGCTCGGCCAGCGCTTCATTCTCGACATCACGCTGGAGACCGATGTTGGCGAAGCCGTCAAACACGACCGGCTCGCGGATACGGTGGATTACGGCGAGGTCGTCGCCGTCGCGAGTTCGGTTTTTCGCGGAAAGAACTTCTACCTGATCGAGGCGGCAGCGGCGCATGTCGCGGCTGGAATCCTCGCCCACTTTCCGGCAGTGAAGAACGTGCGGGTCACGGTGAAGAAACCGGAAGCGCCGATCGACGCCGAGTTCGATTACGTCGCGACCACGGTGGAGCGCAAGCGCGATGCCTGATGCCTATATCGGGCTAGGCTCCAATCTCGGCGATCGAGCCGCATTGCTGGAAGAAGCGCGCAATGCGATTGCGAAGCAATGCGGAACCATCACGGCTGCATCTTCGGTCTATGAAACCGCGCCGTGGGGTCCGGTGGCGCAGGACGATTATCTCAATCAGGCTGTGCGTATCCAAACCTCGCTTGCGCCCGGCATGCTGCTGACACGCCTGCGCTGGATCGAGGCCGCGCTCGGCCGTAACCGCGAACAGGAAGTCCGCTACGGCCCGCGCACGATGGATCTCGACATTCTTTATTATGAGGGCGCGGCCCTCGACACGCCGGAGCTGACCCTGCCCCACCCGCGCATTCTGGAGCGGGCCTTCGTGCTGGTGCCGCTTGCGGAAATCGCTCCCGATCTCGAAATCAGCGGCAAACGCGTGGCGACAGCCCTCGCAGCAATCGACCCCGGTACCGTGCGCCCTTACGCCGAGTAGCGGCGATCTGCCGTTTGGCGTGCGAAAGCGCGCGTGGCATGGTCGTCCGGTACATATATTCCTTGCGTGTCTCCATGTCCGAACTTCCGCTCGCATCCGAATTCCCTGCCGCCTCCCGCGAAGAATGGCGCAAGCTCGTCGATGGCGTCCTGAAGGGCGCCGATTTCGACAAGCGTCTGGTTTCGAAAACCTATGACGGCATCGCGATCCAGCCGCTTTACGAACGCGCGAAGGGAACCGCGCGCGTGCCCGGCCGCATCGACGGAGAGCCTTGGGCCGTCGTGCAACGGATCGAACTCCGCGACGCGAAGCAGGCGAACAAACAGGCGCTGCACGACCTCGAAAACGGCGCGACGGGAATAAAGCTCGTTTTCCCCGGTGCAATCGGCGACTACGGCTTCGCCCTGCCCGCCACCAAAGAAGCACTATCGCAAGCGCTTGAGAATTTCTGGCTGGACGCAGCAGAGATCGAACTAGACATCGGTCCGCTCTCGCAAGACGTGCCGCTATGGCTTGCGGAAATCGCGAAAGAACGCAGCGCGGAACCGGCGAAATGCAATTTCCGCTTTGGCCTCGATCCGCTCGGCGCCATCGCCTTGCATGGCTGCAGCCGGGCGCCATGGAAGGAAATCGCGCCGCAGTTCGCTGCGCAGATCGCCGCTCTTGCAAAGCAGGGTTTCAAGGGCGGTTTCGCCGCCGCCGACGGGCGCATCGTGCATGCGAGCGGCGGCTCGGAAGCGCAGGAACTCGCGTTCGTGCTGGCTTGCGGCGTCGAATACATGCGCGCACTCGAAGCGGCAGGACTTTCGCTCGACGATGCACGGAACGCACTTTTCTTCCGACTGGCCGCCGACGCCGACCAGTTTCTCACGATTGCGAAACTTCGCGCGCTACGAAAACTCTGGGCGCGCATCGAGGAAGCATCCTCGCTGGTGCCGAAGCCGATTTTCATTTCCACCGAGACGGCGTGGCGGATGCTGACCAGACGCGATCCGAACGTGAATATGCTGCGCGCGACGATGGCGGTCGCGGCTGCCGGATTCGGCGGCGCGAACTCGATTTCCGTGCTGCCGCATACCGCGGCGCTCGGCCTGCCCGGCGAGTTCGCGCGGCGCATCGCGCGCAACACGCAACTGATCCTGCTCGAAGAGTCCAACCTTCATCGTGCGGGGGATCCTGCGGCGGGAAGCGGCTCCATCGAGACGCTGACGGAAGAATTGTGCCAGAGCGCATGGAAATTGTTTCAGGAAATCGAAGCTGCGGGTGGCATCGCCGCTGCACTTGAGAAGGGTCTGCTCCAGAAGAAGGTTACAGAGACGCGCGCCTCGCGCCTCGCCAACATCGCCCGGCGCAAAGACCCGCTGACTGGCACGTCCGAGTTTCCGAATATCGCGGAAGGCAAGGAAGGCGTGGCGGACACGAACCCGCAATTTGCCGAACTGCCCTTCCCGCAGGTTGCGGAGGCGATGCCGCGGATGCGGCTTTCGGAAGGGTTCGAGGCCCTTCGCGACGCGGCGGAAAAGATGAACCCTGCGCCGAAGGTTTTCCTTGCCAATCTCGGCAAGCCGGTTGACTTCACCGCGCGCACGACCTTCGCGCGCAATTTCTTCGAGGCAGGCGGCATCGCGGCCGTGCCGAGCGAGAATCTTTCTTCAGCGGAGGAAGCTGTGAAGGCCTTCGCAGCATCCGGCGCGAAGATTGCCTGCATCTGTTCGTCGGACGAAATCTACGGAACGCAGGCGGAAGCCACGGCACTGGCATTGAAGCAAGCCGGCGCGGCTGCCATCTGGCTCGCCGGACGCGGCGGCGAAAAAGAAGCTGCCTATAAGAGTGCCGGGATCACCGGCTTCGCATTCGCGGGCTGCGACGTGATTGCGGCACTCAAGACGGCACAAAGCGCCATTTAACTCAGCGCACGCCATTCCTCGGCTGGTTCACGAACGCCACCAGCGCATAGCTCAGGAACAAGAGCAGGAACCACGAACCGAATTTCGCGAACGACACCGCCTGCCAGCCAGTGAGCTGATGCGGGTAAAGCCAGGTCTTCGTGATCGTGCCGACATTCTCCGCGACCCACACGAATAACGCGACCAGAAACGCGGCCAATAGCAGCGGCATTGGACGATGCGCATGCCAGACCTTGTAGTAGATCATCGTCCGTCCAAACAACAGGAACGCGAACGCGAACAGGAAATAGCGAAAATCATAGATGTAATGATGCGCGTAGAAGTTCAGGTAGATCGCACCGGCGAGCAAATACACAGTCCATAGCGGCGGGTGGCGCGTGAACCTGAAATCGAAAAGGTGCCAGACGCGCGCGATATAGCTGCCAATGCTCGCATACATGAACCCGGAGAAGAGCGGCACGCCGCCAATCTTGAAAAAACCGGCCTCCGGATAAATCCACGAACCCACGCCGGTCTTGAATACTTCCATGATCGTGCCGACGACATGGAAAATGAAGATCACCTTCGCTTCGTTCCATGTCTCCAGCTTGAAAACGAGCATGCCGATCTGGATGGCAAGCGCCGCAAGAAACAGGAAATCGTAGCGTGCGAGCGTGGCACCACGGGGATACCACAGCGTCGTCGCGATGATCAGCGCGACCATCAAGCCGCCGAACAGGCAAGCCCATGCCTGCTTAATGCCGAAGCGCACGAACTCGTAGGTCCACGCACGTAAACGCCCGCCGCTTTCGGCCCAGCGGCCGATGGCGGCTTCCGCGCCGATGAAACGCGCGAGCGGCGCCCAGGCCGCCGCGGCGCTCGGTCTTGCATTGTCAGGTTGCGGCTTGTGCACGTAAACGACTGGAATATAAGAGATTATTGCGGTGCGTGATTATCCTGCGCGACGGGGTATAAATAAGGCCATGAGCAAGCTGCCGGACTTCTCCAAGGTTCAATTTCGCGAGAGCGCGCTGAGTGCGCAGGCTGGCGCAGCAGAGCCGTGGCTGACGCCGGAAGGCATCCCGGTAAAGTCCGCCTACGACGAACGCGATCTCGCCGGCATCGACTTCCTGAACACGTGGCCGGGCATCGCGCCGTACCTGCGCGGCCCCTACCCGACCATGTACGTCACGCAGCCGTGGACGATCCGCCAGTATGCCGGTTTCTCGACGGCGGAAGATTCCAACGCCTTCTACCGGCGCAATCTCGCGGCCGGACAGAAGGGTCTCTCCATTGCGTTCGATCTGGCGACGCATCGCGGCTATGACTCCGATCATCCGCGCGTCACCGGCGACGTCGGCATGGCGGGTGTCGCGATCGACTCCATTCTCGACATGCGCACCCTGTTCGCGGGCATCCCGCTCGAGCAGATGAGCGTGTCGATGACCATGAACGGCGCGGTGCTTCCCGTTCTCTCGCTTTTCATCGTTGCGGGCGAAGAACAGGGCGTACCCGCCTCGAAACTTTCAGGGACCATCCAGAACGACATCCTGAAGGAGTTCATGGTCCGCAATACCTACATCTATCCGCCCGCGCCCTCGATGCGGATCATCTCGGACATCTTCGGCTACACGTCGCAGAACATGCCGAAGTTCAACTCGATCTCAATTTCCGGCTATCACATGCAGGAAGCGGGCGCGACGCAAGATCTCGAACTTGCCTACACGCTCGCGGATGGCGTGGAATATGTTCGCGCGGGCATTGCCGCGGGTCTCGACATCGACAAGTTCGCGCCTCGCCTCTCTTTCTTCTGGGCGATCGGCATGAACTTCTTCATGGAGATCGCGAAGATGCGCGCGGCTCGCCTGCTCTGGGCGAAGCTGATCAAGCCGTTCAACCCGAAGGACACACGCTCGCTCTCGCTGCGCACGCATTGCCAAACTTCCGGCTGGTCGCTGACCGCACAGGACGTCTTCAACAACGTGGTGCGCACTTCCGTCGAAGCAATGGCGGCGACACAGGGCCATACGCAATCGCTGCACACCAATGCGCTTGACGAAGCGTTGGCGCTGCCGACCGATTTCTCCGCACGCATCGCGCGCAACACGCAGCTCTTTCTCCAGCAGGAAAGCGGCACCACGCGCATCGCCGATCCGTGGGGCGGCTCCTATTACGTCGAGAAACTCACCTACGAACTCGCAAAGAAGGCGTGGGACCACATTCAGGAGGTCGAGAACCTCGGCGGCATGGCGAAAGCCATCGAAGCCGGGATTCCGAAGTTGCGCATCGAGGAAGCCGCCGCGAAGACACAGGCGCGCATCGACGCGGGCATGCAGGCCGTGATCGGCGTCAACAAGTACAAGCCGGAAAGCGAAGCCGAAATTGAAGTGCTGAAAGTCGATAACTCGGCGGTGCGCAAGCGCCAGATCGAGAAGTTGGAGCGGCTTCGCGCGGAACGCGACGAGAAGGTGCTGGCGCAGAAACTCGAAGCGCTTACCAATGCGGCTTCGAGTGGCACGGGCAACCTGCTCGCGCTCGGTGTCGATGCCGCGCGCGCGAAAGCGACCGTCGGCGAAATCTCGATGGCGCTGGAAAAGGTCTGGGGCCGGCATCGTGCGGAAATCCGTGCGATTACAGGCGTTTACAAGCGGGAGGTCGGGAATATGTCCGACGCAGTCGTCCGCGTACAGAAACTGGTTGAGAAGTTCGAGGCCGACGAAGGCCGCCGCCCGCGTATCCTGGTGGCGAAGGTCGGACAGGACGGCCACGACCGCGGCCAGAAGGTGATCGCTTCCGCCTTCGCCGACCTCGGCTTCGACGTGGACATCGGTCCGCTGTTCGCAACACCCGCGGAAGCCGCACGGCAGGCAGTCGAGAACGACGTGCATGTCGTCGGCATTTCTTCGCTCGCGGCCGGACACCTCACGCTGGTTCCCGAACTGAAAGCTGCGCTGAAGAAGGAAGGCCGCGAGGACATCATGATCGTCGTCGGTGGCGTCATTCCTCCGCAGGACTACGCGGAAGTGAAGGCAGCAGGCGCGGAAGCGATCTTCCCGCCGGGCACCGTGATCGCGGAAGCGGCGGAAGACCTGCTGCGCTCGCTCTCGTTGAAACTCGGCCACGATCGGGCGGCAGCGGAATAATTCTTTGCTGGCACCCTTTAAATCCGGAATTGCCGCGGCCGACGCCTACATCGGGCAGCACTACTTCTCCGTACCAGGCATGTCCTCGCGTTTCGCGGCGGCGGTCGGCGCAGCCACGATGCGCATTCAATCCGAGCAAGGAATTGCCGGACACTTCGTCGAGATAGGTGCTTTCGCGGGCCGCTATTTCATCGCGCTTTCGCATGCACTGACCGGCGATGAGCGGGCGATCGGTTTCGATACGTTTCATTGGCCCAGCCCGAAGGTAAAGACCGCGCTGGAAGACAACATCGCGAAATACGGCGTTCCCGGCCGCTCGATCATCGTTGCCGCCGATAGCCTGAAATTGAGCGCGAAAGAGATTCTGGCGCTCGCGACCGGCAAGAAAGTACTATTCTTTCATGTCGACGGCGAACATACGCCAGAGCATCTCGCAAATGATATGTCGCTTGCAACGCAAACCCTCGACGAGCGCGGCGTGATTTGCCTCGACGACATGCTGCACGCGGGTTATCCGACGCTTCCGGTCATCGTGCATGAATTTCTCAAGCGCGAGCCGTCGTTGCGTGTGTTCTGCATTATCGACCGCGAAGACATCGCCGCGCAGACGAAATACATGATCTGCCGCGAGCCTATGTTCGATTTCTATATCGGGCAGCTCCTGAAGGCTTTCCCGGACAATGTATGGCCGCTGGGCGCGGACTTCCGCTACGAGAAGAAGGCTCTGGTGCTTTCACCCGACCCGAAACTCCCCAATTTCGACGATCTGCTGTAAACAGCGGCTATGCCGAAGGCTCCGCGCATCTCCCCAGACATTGCCGAACTTGCCCGCAAGCTACAGGCGCATGACCGGGCGGCGCTGGCGCGTGCGATCACGCTGGTCGAATCGAAGAAAACCGAGCATCGCGCGAAAGCGCAGGAGCTTCTGCGCGAACTGCTCCCCGAAACGGGCAAGGCGATTCGCATCGGCATTTCCGGCGTACCCGGCGTCGGCAAATCGACTTCGATCGACACGCTCGGCTCGCATTTGACGGCGGCCGGTCATCGCGTCGCAGTGCTCGCAGTCGATCCTTCCTCAACGAAAAGCGGCGGCTCCATCCTCGGCGACAAGACGCGAATGCAGCATCTCTCCGCCGACGAAAGCGCTTTCATCCGGCCTTCGCCATCGGCGGGAACGCTCGGCGGCGTCGCCGCGCGCACGCGCGAGTCGATGCTTCTATGCGAGGCGGCAGGTTACGACGTCATACTCGTCGAGACGGTCGGAATCGGCCAGTCGGAAGTCGCGGTCGCAAGCATGACCGATGTGTTTCTGGTGCTGATGCTGCCGGGCGCGGGCGACGAATTGCAGGGCATCAAGAAAGGCATTCTGGAAGTCGCGGACATCATCGCCGTCAACAAGGCGGACGGCGACAACCTTCCCCGCGCGCGCGCGGCGGCCAGCGCGCTCAAGGCTGCGATCCATATTTTCTCATCGGACCAGAACGAAGCCGCGCCGGTGCTCACCTATTCTGCGCTGACCGGCAACGGCATCGGCGCATTGTGGGAGAGCGTGCTCGCTCACCGCGAGCGCCAGCAGAAAACCGGGCGGCTCGCGGATAAGCGCCGCACGCAGGAAATCAAGTGGATGTGGACGCTGGTGGAAGAACATTTCCAGGAGCGCATCCGTTCGAATGCGAGGGTACGCGCGCGCATCCCGGCGCTCGAAAAGGCAGTCGCAGAAGGAAAATTACCGCCGCAACTCGCCGCCGACGAACTGGCGAAGCTGATCGGCCTCGACTGATGTCCGCAGTCCGCCCGTTGCGCATCGCAATCGCGGGCTTCGGGCCATTTCCGGGTGTGGCGAAAAATCCCTCCGCCGAAATCGTGCGGCAACTCTTGCGCATGCAGCGCTTCCGCAACTCCGGTATTCGCCTCTCCGGCGCGATTTTTCCGACTGCCTACGAAGCCGCCGAAAAGGAGCTTCTAACGCTTCTGAAATCAGGACCCGATGCCGTTGTCCTGTTCGGGGTTGCCGGACGCCGCCGCGAAGTGTGCATCGAGACGACCGCACGCAATGCAGTCTCGGTTCTCGCTCCCGATAATGCGAGGTTCGTTCCAGCCAAACGCGCCTTGATGGAGAAAGGTTCGCGGACGCTGCCGTTGCGCGCACCTGCGCGTCGGCTTTTGCAGGCGGCCAAATCCGCAGGCGTTCGCGCACGGCTTTCGCGCGATGCAGGCAGCTATCTCTGCAATGCTTCGTTCTACCGCGCGCTCCACGAAACCCGCGCGCAAGAAAAGCCTCCGCTGGTCGTATTCATTCATATCCCGATGCCGCGCGCGAACCGGCCGCCGCGAAGGCCGCGAAGGCGGTTACGGCGTCTACCGGCTCTCTTGCCGCTCTTCTCAGCACTGGTACGCGCGGCCGCCGCAATCCTCGCCGCCAGTATTTCCGCCGCCCGCCGCCGTTAACCGTATCAATTCGGCACGGGGAAAGCGGCCCGCTTCTTGAAATGCACCTTGCTCATTTCCTGATTGGGGACGGGCATGGATTTCGACCGCCGCATGGTACTGGCCGGACTGACCGCAGCGGGCACCTTCGCTCCGCTGAACTCGCAGGCTAGCGCCTCGCCGCAGGCACTCGGCGGTCTCGGTGCGGACGTCACCAAGCTGGGGGTCGCGGCCAATGCTTCGCACGACCAGTCGCGCGCCTTGCAGGACGCCATCAACGCCGCGGCGGGTGCGCGTATTCCGCTCGTATTCCCGCCCGGCGTTTATCGCGCGGGCGACCTGATGCTCCCGGCGGGCGCGCACCTCGTGGGCGTGCCAGGCGCTTCCAGAATCGTGCTCGGTTACGGCGCATCGCTATTCGCAAGTTCGCGCGCCGACCAGATCACCCTCACCGGCCTCGTATTCGACGGCGCGTCGAAGCCGCTGCCGGAGCGGCGCGGACTAATCACCATCCGGCAGGCCCGCGACTTCACCATGCGCGATTGCGCCATGATCGGTGTCAGCGGCACCGCGCTGGTGCTGGAGAATGTTTCCGGCGAGATCAGCAACAGCACCTTCACCGGGCCTACCAAGGCCGCGATCTTCTCGCTGGACGCCACCGGCCTCGTGATCCGCAACAACGTCATCCGCAGCGCAGGCAATAACGGCATCATGATCTGGCGCTCGGAAAAGGGCGACGACGGCACCATTGTCAGCGGCAACCGCATCGAGGACATCTATGCGCGCGACGGCGGCAGCGGCCAGAACGGCAACGGCATCAGCCTGTTCCGCGCAGGCAACGTCATTGTCAGCGACAACCGGATCCGTAACTGCACCTTCAGCGCCGTGCGCGGCAACGCCGCGTCCAACATGCAGGTGCGCGGCAATACGGTGAGTTCGCTCGGCGAAGTCGCGATCTATTCGGAGTTCGATTTCGAAGGCTCGGTGATCGCCAACAACGTCGTAGACGGCGCGGCACTCGGCGTTTCGATCACGAACTTCAAGGAAGGCGGGCGGCTCGCGGTGTGTCAGGGAAACCTGATCCGCAACCTCGTGGTGCGCGGCAAGCCGTTCGTCGATCAGGAGGCGCGCGGCATCGGCATCGCCGTGGAAGCCGATACCGTCGTTTCCGGCAACGTGGTCGAGAAAGCGCCGGTCGCGGGCATCTGGCTCGGCTGGAAGGAATGGCTGCGCGATGTCGCGGTCACCGGCAACCTCGTTCGTAATTCGCGCATCGGAATCGCGGTGCAGGTATCGAAGGGCGCTGGCGCTGCGCTGATCGCCGACAACATGATCAGCGGCACGTCGCATGGCGCGATCGTCGGCATGGACGGCCTGCTGCGCGTATCGGAAGACTTGCAGCGCGAAAACCCGTCGCGCTACGCGCAACTCACCCTGAACGGCAACCGCGTCCAGTAATCAGGACGCGATTTCGGCTTCCTGATCTTCGCTGAGCCGCGCCAGCAACCACTTGGCCGTACGCAGCAAGCGGCCATCGCGGCCCGCCGGACCCACGAGCTGCACGCCCAGCGGCAGGCCGCCCTCGCCTTCGAGAAGCGGCAACGAGATCGCGGGCAAACCTGTCAGGGTCCAGAGCGAGCAGAACGCGGGATCGCCGGTATTCTCCAGCCCTTTCGGCGCGACACCGGCGGCTGAAGGCGTGAGAACCGCGTCGTAGTATTCGAAGAAGTCCGAAAGCCCGGCTGTGTATTGCCGCGACTGCGACAGCGCTTCGAGATAACGCACCGCCGAAACCCGGCGGCCTTCGGCCAGAAAATCGCGCAACGTCTTGCTCGCGGTTTCGCCGCCCCGCCGCACGATCTTCGAATGATGATGCGCCATGTCGACCGACATAATCGCGCGCAGGTCGTCCCACGCCGGGCCGTAAACCGGCGCATGCAGCTCCACGCGCTGCACGGTTTCGCCGAGGGACTCGACCAGTTGCTCGAAAGCCTGTGCCGTGGTCGCATCGGCGCGATCCCACGCGGGCGTGCGAACGTAAGCAATCCGCGGCGTCACGGGCGGCGTCTCTGCCGCGCCGGCGGTGAAATTCGGCAAGGCATAAGGCTTGGTATCGGGGTCAGCTTCGTCGTGCCCCGCGATGACATCGAGCAGAAGCGCGAGGTCGCCCAGCGAACGCGCGAAGCCGCCGACGTGATCGAGTGCGCGCGAATGGCTCAGGATACCGGCGCGCGAAATCAGGCCGTGGCTCGGCTTCATGCCGAACACGCCGCAATAAGCGGCCGGCCGAATGACCGAGCCGTTGGTCTGCGTGCCGAGCGCGAGCGGAAGCATTCCGGCCGCAACCGCGGCCGCGGAGCCGGAAGACGAACCGCCGGGCGTGCGTTCGAAATCGTGCGGATTACGGGTCTTGCCGGGATGATAGAAGGCGAATTCGGTGGTGACGGTCTTGCCGAAAATGACCGCTCCAGCCGCGCGAAGCTTCGCGACCACGGTCGCGTCGCGATACGGGCGGCGGTTCGCGAACAGCGCGGAGCCGTTCTCGGTCGGATAATCGGAAGTGTCGATGCAATCCTTGATGCCGACCGGGACACCGTGGAGCGGACCCAGCGCATTGCCGTTCGCCCGGTATTCGTCGAGCGCGCGCGCCTGGTTCAACGCATGTTCACGGTCGAAATGCGCGAAAGCCTGCACCTTCGGTTCGGCCGCATCGTAGCGTTCGATGCAGGCTGCGGTGTATTGCTCTGCGGAAATATCTCCGGCGGCGATCTTATCCGCCGCTTCCACCGCAGTCAGTTCAAAGAGATGTTCGCTCAAAGGGTTGGTTCCCGGCTGTTATGCCGGGAACCATACCACGTTTAGAGCCAGAGATTGAGTGCGCCGGATAAAATCAGCGTGAAAGCCAGCGCAATTCCGGAGGTGAAAAACAGCGCCACGTAAGGCTCCATTTCGGTGCCTACGTAGCGATGCATTTTTCCGCCTGCGGGCAATGCCGCCCAGAAAGAGCCGGCGATTACCACGAAGACGACCAAGCCCGAAACGAACAGGTAGACCGGGTTCAGACCCGCCGCGAAGCCTTCCACCGTGGTCTTGCCGCCCGGATAAAGATAGTTCGGCAGGCCGAGACCGATTTGCGGGAAGGCGTAGAGCATCACCATCGAGACGATGACGACCAGCATGTAAGGCAGCACGCCGCGGAAGATGTCGTTGATGTTGACCCAGCTCGGCGCGACGCCCTTGAGATAGAACGGCGCCATAGCGACCGGCGGCGACAGGAACGACGTCTGGATATTCAACGCGACCAGCAGTCCGAAAAACAGCGGATCTATATCGAACGTCTTCAGAAGCGGAAGGAAGATCGGCATGAAGATGACGATGATTTCCGTCCACTCCAGCGGCCAGCCCAGCACGAAGATGATCACCTGCGCGAGCACCATGAAGCCGGTCTGGTTCAGGTTCATCCAGAGCACGAATTTCTCAATCGGGCCGTGACCGCCGAGATAGGCGAAGACCGCCGAGAAAATGAACGAGCCGATGAAGAGCCAGCACACCATCGCGGTGGTGCGGGCGGTCAGGTAGACCGAGTCGCTTACAGCCGAGAAACCGAAACGGTTGTACGGGATCAACGGCAGCACGACGAGCACAGTGAGCAGCAGGAAGCTGATGGCGAAGGTACGGAACGGAATGAAGAGGAATAGCCCGATCAGCAAAGCACCGACGACGATGCCATAAATCGAGACCAGCCATCGCTTCCATGCGACGTCGTAATTCGCGCCGTAGAGCAGTGCGAGGATGAGGGCGCCGAGCGAACCCATCGCCGCCGCTTCCGATGGCGTAGCGATACCGAGCACGATGGTACCGAGCGCGGAGGCGATCAGGGCGAAGAGAGGAAGAAACGAACTGATGAGCGTGAAATAGACGCCAGGCCAACGCCACGCGATATATGCATTCGCGATACCGAAATTGATGAAACCCGTGATCCAGACGGCACCCAGATCGTGAAACCAGATCAACGCGGCCACGAACGCTGCATAAATCAACGACGGAAACGGCGACCGGAAAAATTTCACTGTGGCAGGCGAAAGCTCTTTGTCGATGTCCGAAGGGTTCTCTTTCAATTTTGGCGCGAGTTTCGGATTGAGTAACGCGAGCACGATCGTCAACAGCATATAGAGACCTGCCAACATAATGCCGGGGAAAAACGCACCGGCATACAACTTCACGACTGAAACACCCGCCGTCGCGCCGTAAAGAATGAGCATGACGCTCGGCGGAATCAGAATGCCGAGACAGCCGCCCGCGCAAACTACGGCGGCCGAAATCTTCACGTCGTAACCCGCGCGCAGCATAGCCGGGAACGCCAGTAGGCCCATCAGCGTCACCACCGCGCCGACGATGCCGGTCGCGGTCGCGAAGATTGCGCAGGTCGCAAGCGTCGCCAAGGCCAGCGACGCAGGCACGGGCCCTGCCGCAAGTTGTAGCGAGCGGAACAGACGATCGAGCACGTTCGCCCGCTCGATCACGTAGCCCATGAAGACGAACAACGGGATCGAGATCAGCACGTCGTTGGTCATCACCGAATAGGTGCGTTGCACGACGAGGGAGAAAACGAGATCGCCCATCGCGTAGTAACCGAAGAACACGCCAAGCGCCATCAAGGTAAAGGCGATCGGGAAGCCCAACATGATGAACGCAACGAACAGGACGAGCATGATTACGCCGAGTTCGGCGTTGCCGATGCCCATCGAAGCCAGGAGGGAAGAAAGAGAAAACATCAAACGGCTCCCTTACGCTGGCCGAGTTCTTCGAGGTCTTTAATGGTCTGGTACTCGCCCTGCTCCGCCTTCTGGAGCATTTGCTGGTCGAGTTCCTGCACGTCGTGCAGGCGCTGTGGCCACTTGCCGTCACGGACCGCGATAATGCAGCGCATGAATTCGACGATACCCTGCATGAGCATCAGCACCCCGGTAATCGGGATCAACGTCTTGAAGTGATAGACCGGCGGCCCGTTCGGACTGGCCGACGAACGCTCCTTCATGATCCAGGCAAGCTCGGCGAAGGAATAGCCCGAGTAAATGAGCGCGAGAATGCCGGGGAAGAAGAAGAGCACATAAAGCGCGAGGTCCATGCCCGCCTGACGGCGCACCGGCCACGCGCGATAAATGAAGTCGCCGCGCACATGGCTGTTGCGCGAAAGCGTGTAGGCGCCTGCCAGCATGAACAGCGCGCCATAGAGAATGTAGCTCGCATCGAACGCCCATTCGGTCGGTGCGCCGAGCACATAGCGCATGAAAACTTCATAGGACGTGATGAAGGTGAGCAGCAGAATCGCCCAACCCACCGTCTTGCCGACAAACGTGCTGATCGCGTCGACGACGCGAAGCCCGACTTCGTGCTGCGAGTCGGTCTGCAAGGTGGCGGCAACACCGCCTGCCGCGCAGAAGGTAACCGCGAGCACGACGATCCACTTCAGACCGAAAATCGGCAGCATCGCGAGCGCGGCGCCGATCATCAGCACTGCGCCAATCGAAGGCCTTCTCGACGAGATCAAACCGCCGATGATCGCCAGAACGGGAACAAGCGTGCCGGTAACGTGGAAGAACGCCTTGAACGAAGAAAATGCAGCGCTGTAATCGGGGCCATAGAACCTGACGCCTGCCCATAAACCCAGCGCACCACCAACCACGCCGAGAATAAGCGTAAGATTTTTCATGGCCGTCCTCCCTCCACGCACCCGTAACTTTACGAGTGCGGGCGTCATAGCAGTTTACGCGAATGGTGCGTGAGCGGTTTTATTATGCAGCGTTTACGCCACGCGCACCCATAGAGAAACCCGCGCGGAGATTGTCCGCGCGGGTTCCATTCATCATATCGGGATTAGCCTGCGAGCTTTTTGAAGCCGGCGTCGAGCGCGACGGAGTCGAGGTTGTTCGTGCTCAGGTACGGATAGATCTTCTTGACCCATGCGCGCTGAGACGCGATTACCTTCGCGAAGAACGGCTCCTTCGACTGCTCCGCGATCACCTTCGTCCACGCATCGAGCTGCGCGTTCAGAACCGCAGGCGGCGTCTTCACGACGTTCACACCACGCTTCTTGATGGCTTCGAGGTCGGTCGAGTAGCGATCATAGGCCTTGTAGATCTGCTCCGAAGACGAAGCGTGCGCCGCGTAACGCAGCACCTGCTGCAGTTCCTTCGGCAACGCCTCAACCTTCTGCTTGTTGAAGATGACTTCGAAGGCTTCCATCTGCTGGTGATGGCTGCCGAGCATGAAGTACTTCGCAACATCCGGGAAACCGAGCAGGATGTCGGACGACGGGTTGTTGAACTCAGCGGAGTCGAGCAGGCCACGGTCCATCGCCGGGACGATTTCGCCGCCCGGAAGAATGGTCACAGCCGCGCCCATTTCCTTGAACACGTCGGCCGAGAGACCAACGGTGCGGTATTTCATGCCCTTGAAGTCGTCGCCGGTCTTCATTTCCTTCTTGAACCAGCCAAGCGGCTGGGTCGGCATCGGGAAATAGAGATAGCCGGTGAGGTTCAGCTTGAGCGTGTCGTTGACCAGCTCCTTGTAGAGCGCTTCACCACCGCCGTTGTAGAACCAGGCAAGGAAGCCGTTCGCGTCCCAGCCGAAAGACGGCGGCGTGCCGAACAGCGAGTAAGCCTTGTGCTTGCCGTACCAGTAGGCGCAAACGCCGTGGCCGGCTTCGAGAACGCCCGAATGCACCGCGTCCGCGAGTTGGAAGGCGGGAACGACAGCGCCCGCTGCGAGAACGTCGAGCTTCAGACGGCCACCCGAAAGGTTGTTCACGACGTTTGCGTAATCGACAGCAAACTCGTGGAAGATGTCCTTGGTCGGCCAGGTCGACTGATATTTCCAGGTCTGGGTCTGCGCGCGCGAAATTTGCGGCATCGCGATCGTCGCAGCCGCAGCGACACCGGTCAGACCGGCGGTTTTCAGAAATTTCCGGCGGCCAGCTACAGGCGCGCCCGAACCTTTTTTGGTCGGCATCGAGTTAATCCTCCCTGAGATCGACTTTCCGTCACGGAAAGCCGAGACGCGGTTCTTCGCCGCGCTGAATTAAGCACGCCAAGGGCGCGCATATTGATTTTGCAAAAATGTCGGGATACAGCGCAAGCGTATTGTTATCTTGCGTCGCAACATGACCCCGGTGCCGACTGAGAGCGGTTGAAAAAATTTCAACTGGCGTCGCTGAAAATGACAACTGACTGCGAGAATGAACGCAGTTGCAGCGCACTTTGCAAAAAATCGCGACGAATTGGCGCTGATGCAGCCCCCTCCGCGGCAAGACTAATAATCGAAGAATACGGTCTCGCGTTCGCCTTGCAGCACGATGTCGAGCGAATAAACCGAAGAATTAGTTTTACGCGCAATCAATGTCGTGCGCCGCTGCTCTGGAACCAATCCAAGTACTGGATCGTTCGCATTGTGCGCTTCGTCATCGAAATAAATCCGCGTGAGAAGTTGTTTGAGCATCCCACGCGCGAACACCATCGTGACGAGGTGCGGAGCCTGTAGCGAGTTGCCGGGTCCGGGCACCGCTCCCGGCTTCACCGTGTAAAAACGGAACACGCCGTTCTTGTCGGTCGCGCAGCGGCCGAAGCCATGAAATGCCGGATCGGCGGCCTTGTCCTGCGTGTCTTCGGGATGATCGTATTTTCCGGCAGCGTTCGCCTGCCAGATTTCGATCATCGCATCGGGAACCGGCATGCCATCGCCGTCCAGTACGCGGCCTTCGACAATGATGCGCTCGCCGAGCGCATTCCCTTCGACAAGATTCTCGCCGCCTTCATACGGCAAACCGAAATGGAAAAATGGTCCGACGGTCTGCGACGGCGTCTGGCCAAACTTCGTCTTGCTCAAACTCAATGCTCCATCGGTGTCGCGTTGCGTCCGCGCAGCACGATATCGAACTGGAAACCGAGCGCCCATTCCGGAACGGTGGTGTTCAGATCGAAACGGCTCACCATCCGCTCGCGCGCCTTCTCGTCGGGAATGCCGTTGTAAACCGGATCGTACGGAATCAACGGGTCGCCCGGAAAGTACATCTGCGTCACAAGCCGATTGATGAAGCTCGGGCCAAACATCGAGAAATGGATGTGCGCGGGACGCCATGCATTCGGATGATTGCGCCAAGGATAAGCGCCGGGCTTGATCGTCGTGAACGAGTAACGGCCTTCCGCGTCCGTCACCGCGCGGCCCGCACCGGTGAAGTTCGGGTCCAGCGGCGCAGGGTGCTGATCGCCTTGATGCACATAACGTCCGGTCGAATTCGCCTGCCAGATTTCCACTAGGGTGTGCGGAACCGCACGGCCGTTTTCGTCCAGTACACGACCGGAAACGATGATGCGTTCGCCAAGCGGTTCGCCCGCGTGTTGCCGGGTGAGATCGGAATCCACCGGCAACACTTTGCCGTGTCCATAGACCGGCCCGGTTACTTCGGAGAGCGTGTGCGGAAGAATGACCAACGGCTGCTTCGGCGCGCGCAGCACGGTCGAGGCATAGGGCGGATAATACGAGGGCGGCTGCGCGCTCTTGTCCTCGCGACGATACGGAATCACATCGGCCATGTTTCCTCCCCGCCTTGCAAACGCGGAACCCGCTTTTTGAAGCGTACAATATTCGGGAGGAAGATTCCGGCCAGTCCCCGTTGCGGGATCAGCTTGAAGGATTGCTGGCGAGCGCTCCGGCATCAAGGCAAGCGTAAATATCGCCGGAGTTGGCCTCCGCCGGTAATGCCTCGATCCATCCCGCCATCGCATCCGCCGAGATTGCGTTCGCGTGTGCGAATTGCTGGCTCTCTCCCAGCGCGGCATTGAAAGAATAGGTGGCCATGCCCGCGAGGCGTTTGATCGCGCGCAAAGCGACGTCGCGCTGGATCGTGGTGAATTCCAACGACAGCGCGGGCAACGGCTGCGTCAGACCGGCCAGCACCTCGTCCTCGAAACCCTCGACATCGATCTTCACGAAGGCCGGCTTGCCGTGCGCCTCGATCAGCTTGTCGAGCGTGGTGACCGGAACGGAAATGATTCTGTCCCAGCGCTGCCCTTCCCAGCCCGGCGCGCCGTCCGCAGACTTGATGAAATCGTCGGAAGCAGTGGCGACGGTCGGGTTGCGGGTATTGAGTTTCAATTCGAGCGTGCCTTCCTTCGCGCCGACCGCGGCGCGCACCAGCGTCACCCTCGGATTACGCCCGTAGAAAAATTGCAGCACGCGCGCGAGCGGCGGCTGCGGCTCCGCGGCGACGACCTTCGCGCCGACACGCAGGAAAGACGCGACGCGGTCGCCAACATGGGAGCCGATGTCGTAGGCGATGTCGCCTTCTTTCAGGAAGCGGCGGTAGATCGCATCCATCGCATGATGGCGCGGACGGTCGCCGTAATAGATACGGAGCGAGCGAAGAATCGCCCGCCCCGTTGTCAGCCATTCGAACATGGAAGTTTACGCAGCAGCCGGGGCCTGCACCGCGCGGATTTCTTCCGGCATGTCCAGTTCTTCCGGCATCACGCAATAGTGGTTGCGCTCCGCCCAAGCACCGAGCCACGGCAGCGAGCTGAACACCGCGAAGGGTGCGGCGAGGATCAGTCCCGCCACGAACGGCACGAACCAGATCGCCGCGAACGGGGAGAACCAGAGCACGAACAGGAAGATCGCGGCACCGAACAGCGTATGCGGCCAGAAGGTGCGCATCGCCGCCTTCCACGGGACGCGATAGCCGTCGCGCTGCTGGCCATCCCAGCGGGTTTTGCGGCCGAACAGCGCCGCGACCATGAAGTAGCTGGCTGCGAACATCTGCAACGGTGCGTGCAGGAAGGTGAAGACCATGTCCATCGCGCCGCTGGCGAACAGCTTGAACGCGCCGCCATAGCGTTTCACCGAGCGAAGTGCGGCGTCGAACACGCCGAGCACTCGCGGAGAAATATAAAGAGCGATGAACAGCGCATAGAAGAAGAACGCCGACCAGTACGGGAACTGTCCGCCCGCGGGCGCGAGCGCGACACCGATTGCGGCGACGATCGCGAACAGGCAAACCGCGCCCATGCCGACGAACATCTGGATCGCAAGCAACATCTGCATCCAGCTCGTCGGCTGCAGGCCCGGCATGTTGTTCAGCAACTTCGTGTACTGAAGGTTGCCGTTCGCCCAGCGTACGTCGCGCGCCTCGAAGTCGAGCAGCGTCGGCGGAGTTTCCTCGAACGAGCCGACCTCTTCCGGAATCACGCGCACCTCAAATCCGGCACGGCGCATCATCATCGACTCGATGTGATCGTGCGAGAGGATGTGCCCGCCGAACGGCGGCTTGCCGGGAAGCAGCGGCAGCTTGCAGTAGTCACGGAACGGCTGAATGCGGATCGTGGTGTTGTGACCCCAGAACGGCCCGCACTCCGCATGCCACCAGGCATAGCCTGAAGTGTAGGCGCGCATGCCGCCGCGCATGCCGAACTGGAACACGCGCGCGAAGAAACTCTTCGACGGCATGCCGACGATGAGGCTCTGGAGAATACCGAGGCGCGGATTGGCCTGATGGATACGGACCATGCGGACGATGGTTTCGCCGGTCATGATCGAATCCGCATCGAGCGGAATCATCAGCTCGTATTCGTTGCCCCAGCGCTCGCAGAAGTCGCGGACGTTACCGGCCTTGTAGCCTTCGTTGTGATCGCGGCGGCGATAGACCAGCTTCGACGGGCCGGGGAAATCCTTGGCCCATGCGGCAGCGGCCGCCTCTTCCAGCGGGAAGACTTCCGGGCGGTTCGAATCGGAGAGCACGAAGAAGTCGAACTTGTCGGCCTGCCCGGTGCGGTCGAGGCTCTGCTTGATGACACGAAGCCGGGCAAATGCACGGGCCGGGTCTTCGTTGCGAACCGTCATCAGGATCGCGGTCTTCGCGAATACCGGGTCCGCGTCGGTCGCCTTGCCGATGACCGGAACGATCAAGGGCAGCGGATCCTTCACGAAATTCATGATGAAGAAGCCGATCACCGAATTCCAGAAGCCGGTGACGATCCACGGCGCGTAGACGAGGAAGCACGCGACCAGAACGGCATCGAGGAAGCCGAAGCCATCATAGGAAAGAATGTGCACGAGCCACGCGGCCATGCCGAACAGCGTCGCGGTGACGAGCGCGGCGTAGATCATGCGCCGCCGGGCAATTGCCCGGACCGACTGGGTGCCGGTCGGCGTCATCTCTTCGGTATGGGTGGAAGCGATACCGGCCGCCGTGGCGGTGGCCGCATCATGATTAACGCCGAGGGCCGGTTTGGCCGCTTCGGCGGAACTGGAATTCATCGACATGGAAGGAAGGTCCGTCCCCTGCTTGCGCCTTAGCGCCTTCTCGCCGACAACCGGTACAAATCCGTGGCGAAACTTGGCGAATTGGTAGCGCGTCCTAAAATTGTTGCGAAGGGCTTCCGGTGACAGACGACCAAAAACTTAAGCCGAATACGCAGGTTCGCGCGCTCTGGTACGTCGCGCCCGGCAAGGCGGAGTTACGTTCCGCAACACTGAGTGATCGGACGGAAGGCTCGGTTCTGGTCCGTACGCTCTATTCCGGCATCAGCCGAGGCACGGAACGGCTGGTTTTCGAGGGCCGCGTCCCGGAAGCCGAATGGTCGCGCATGAAAGCGCCGGCACAGGAAGGCGAATTTCCGTTCCCCGTTAAGTATGGCTATGCCGCCGTCGGCACGGTCGAGGACGGACCGGCTGCGCTCAAGGGCCGCAACGTGTTTGCCCTCTACCCCCATCAGGACCGCTTCGTGCTTCCGGCCGAAAAGGTCGTCGCGATACCGGACAGCGTTCCCGCCCGGCGAGCGACGCTTGCCGCCAACATGGAAACCGCACTGAACATCCTTTGGGACGGAAGCGCACAGGCGGCCGACCGGATCGTGGTGATCGGCGGGGGAATCCTCGGCTTGCTGGTTACTTCGCTCGCCTGCCGCCTGCCGGGCGCCAGCGTTACCTTGGTCGACGTCGATCCGGAACGGGAGAAAGTCGCGAAAAAGCTCGGCGCGGCTTTCGCCCTGCCCGGCGAGGCTCCGGGAGATGCGGACCTCGTGATCCACACTTCCGCAACGGCCGATGGCTTGACCCTCGCTCTGAAGCTGGCGGGCATCGAGGCGACCGTGGTGGAGGCAAGCTGGTTCGGCAGCGGCGCAGTGAGCGTGCCGCTCGGCGACAGCTTCCATTCGCGGCGGCTGAAGCTGGTTTCCAGCCAGGTCGGCCACGTTTGTCCGACCCGCGCCCGGCGCTGGAGTACGGGGCGGCGGCTGGAAGCGGCTATCAACCTGCTCGCCGACGACCGGCTGGACGCGCTGCTTGGCGAGGAAGTGCCGTTTGCCGAACTTCCGCAGCAATTACCCCGCCTGTTAGCGCGAACCGCGTCCGGTTTCGGCGCGCTGGTGCGTTACTAAGTCATCACTTTAAGGAAAGAGCTACACGCCATGTATGGCCTCGAAGTCCGCGACCACATCATGATTGCCCACTCCTTCAAGGGAGAGTTCTTCGGGCCTGCCCAGCGCGTTCATGGCGCGACCTTCGTTTGCGACGTCGCGTTCTTCCGCGAAAAGCTCGGACCGAACGAGGTCGTGGTCGACATCGGCGCGGCCAGCGATGCGCTGAAAGCGACGCTTGCCGTCATCAACTACCGCAACCTCGACGAGGTGCCGGAATTCAAAGGCAAGCAGACCACCACCGAATTTCTCGCGCGCTATGTGTTCGAGCAGATGAAAGCGGCGCTCAAGGCCGGCAAGCTCGGCGCGGACAGCGAAGGCATTTCCAGGATTAAAGTGACCATGCACGAGTCGCATGTAGCGCGCGGCTGGTACGAGGCCGCGGTCTGACTTCATGCGCGACGTCGTCTTCGTCATTCCGGGCGATCTGAATACACCGACCGGCGGCTATCGCTACGACAAGCGGGTGATGGAAGAACTTCCATCCCTCGGCTGGCGGGTAAAGCATGTCGCCCTGCCCGGCGATTATCCTTCGCCTTCGGAGCGGACGCTCGCGGATACGGCGAAACTTTTTGCTTCGTTCGGCGCAGACGAACTGATCGTGGTGGACGGCCTCGCGCTCGGCGCAATCCCGCGCGAGACGCTTTCCCATTTGAAAGCGCGCTTGATTGCGCTTTGCCATCATCCGCTGGCGTTCGAAACGGGGTTGTCTATCGAACGCATCGACTACCTGCACCGCACCGAGCGCGAAGCGCTCGCGCGCGCGGTTGCGACGATCGCGACCAGCCGCTCGACCGCCGTACTGCTTGCGCGCGAATTCAACGTGAAAGCCGAGGACATCACCGTTGCGGAACCGGGCACCGAGCCTTCCGCGCGCGCGAAGGGCGATGCTTCGCCGCCGCGCCTGCTCTCGGTCGGCGCGATCACGCGGCGCAAGGGTCACGACACACTGGCAAAGGCGCTTTCCAAAATCCGCGATCTCGAATGGGAATGGCGCATCGCGGGCAGTATCGACCGCGATGCGGTTGCGATGCAGACGCTAGAGAACGAAATCGAAGCGGGGAAAATAGCGGAACGCACCGCCCTGCTCGGCCCGCTCGACGATGCCGGGCTTGAAAAAGAATATTCGAGTGCCTCGCTGTTCGTGCTGCCCTCGCACTTCGAGGGCTACGGCATGGCCTTCACGGAGGCGCTTGCACGTGGGCTTCCCGTAGTCGCGGGTTCCGGCGGCGCGCTGGTGGAAACCGTGCCGCGTGACGCGGGTGTGTTCGTCACCCCCGGAAACGTTGGCGAACTTGCGCTCACGCTGCGCAGGCTCCTGACCACGCCCGCCGAGGTCGCGAAACGCGCCGACGCCGCGTGGGATTACGCGAAGAAACTGCCGCGCTGGTCCGACACGGCGAAACTCATCGCGGGCGCGCTGGAACGCGCAAGCGCAAAGGCTGCCGCATGAGCTTTTCCGCTACATGGCTTCGTTTGCGCGAGCCGGTCGATCACCGCTCGCGCGACAAGCGGCTACTCGAAAATGCTGGCGCTTATCTCGCAAGCAGAAAAGAGCCGGTGATCTACGACCTTGGCGCAGGTGCCGGATCGAACTTGCGCGGCACCGCGCTCGCTCTGCCTGCACGGCAGCGCTGGGTGCTGGTCGATTACGACGCCGATCTCCTTTCCGCTTCGCTCGACTTCATCAGCGAATGGGCCGAAAAGTCTCGGCCTACCGCGGCGGGCCTCGAAATCGAAAAGAACGGAAAACACATTCGTATTGAAGTGAAGCGCGCCGACCTCGCGGCGAACCCCGCGCCGTGGGGCGAGACGAAACCCGACCTCGTCACTTCCGCCGCGCTGTTCGATCTGGTTTCGGAAAGCTGGATCGGGCGTTTCTGTGAAATGCTCGCAAAAGACAGACTACCGCTCTACACGACGCTGGTACACGACGAGACCGCGCAATGGTCGCCCGCGCATGAAGCCGATGCGCAGATGACGGCAGCGTTCGAGCGCGACTTCGGCAAAGAAAAAGGCTTCGGCCCTTCCGCCGGAAATAAAGCCATTGGCCTGATGGCAGAGAAACTGAAAACGCTCGGCTACGATGTTGCGCTTACAGACAGTCCGTGGCGACTCGACGGTTCAGACCAAGCACTGATTGCCGAACTCGCGGACGGTTGGGCCAACGCGGTACGCGACACGAACAGCGTGCCGGAAGCGGTCATCCAGTCATGGCTGACGGCTCGCAAAGCGCGCGACACTACCTGCATCGTCGGTCACAAGGACTTGCTGGCACTGCCGCCGGAATAACTTTCGGCGTTAGCTTCCCGGCAACATCCGCTGCAACACGCCGTCCTTGCGGATGACGTAGTGGAACAGTCCTGCGCCGATATGCGCACAGGCGAGCAGACCCACCGCAAATCCCATCAGCTTGTGGCGCGCGAAGATGAAGTTCGAGATTTCCTCGTTCTTCGCGAAGAAAGGCTGAATCTCGAACAAGCCGAAGAAAGGTGTCACCGCGCCGTAATACATGTTGGCGATCGCCCCTGAGATCGGCGTCAGGAACAGCAGGATATAAAGCGCCCAATGCGTGAGCTTGCCGGCGATGCGATAGAAAGCCGGAATGTCCGGCCCCGGCGGCGCGCCATGTACGATCCGGTAGATCAGCCGGATCGTCATCAGGACCAGAATGAGCACGCCGAGCGATTTGTGGAAGTTGTAGAGGTTGAAGGGCGCGTTCTCGATCTCGCCCATCACGATCCCGACCGGAATGACCGTCAGCACGAGCAGCGCGACGATCCAGTGCAGGGATTTTGCGAAACCGGAATAGCCCTCAACCGGGTATTTCGAGATGGCGCTCATATATATTCTCCGGACAAACCGCTGGGGGCGGCGAGAACAACAGCGCTACTTTAGCATGGTTCCAGGCGGGGTGGACGGCCCCAGCTTCCCTGCGGCTGCGTACAACGGCAGGGTTTGACGGACCCGGCGCTCGCCGGATCGTTACCGCGCCGCACTAAAACTGTTACTGGCCGCCCGAAAAGAGCGCGCTATAGTCGCCGGGCCATTCAATCCGGGGGACTGAGAGATGTTCAAGTATCTGGCGATCGGCCTCGTCGCGGCCGGCACCTTCATGTTTGCGACTTCCAATGACGCCCATGCCTATCGTTGCCGCGCGGACAGCCCGCAGGCTTACGGCTGGGGCTATCACTCCAACTCGCTGCGCTATGCGCGCGACCGCGCTCTTTACGAATGCGCAGTCCGCACCCCGCGCGGCTATACCTGCTACATCACGAGCTGCAGGCGCTGACGTAACGTCATCTGCGCTTTACGCCGGTCCGCAACCGCGGGCCGGCGTTTGCATTTCAAGTACCGAGCAGCGGAACGCCGCGCGGCCATTGCGCTTTCGCGTTCCCTCGGCCATCACCTTGCGATACCAAACATGAACCGCGAAGCCGGTACCGGCACAGCGCGGTCCGCGGGGTGAACGCCATGTCTCTCGAAGATTTCCGTCGCGAAACACGCGCATGGCTGGAGCAGAATTGTCCGCCGGGCATGCGCAAACCCTCGCGTGGCGAGCCGGACATCTGCTGGGGCGGACGCAACTGGCAATTCCAGTCCGAAGACCAGAAGATCTGGCTGGAACGGATGGCGGCGCGCGGCTGGACCGTGCCGATGTGGCCGAAGGAATACGGCGGCGGCGGGCTTTCACGCGAGGAAGAAAAAATCCTCCGCGAGGAAATGCGCGCGATCAACGCGCGCTCGCCGCTGGAAAGCTTCGGCATCTGGATGCTCGGCCCGGCACTCCTGCAATTCGGCAACGAAGCGCAGAAGAAGGAACATCTGCCGAAAATCGCGCGCGGCGAAATCCGCTGGTGTCAGGGCTATTCCGAGCCGGGCGCAGGCTCTGACCTCGCATCGCTGCAAACGCGCGCCGAGGACAAGGGCGATCATTACCTCGTCAATGGCCAGAAAATCTGGACATCCTATGCGGACAAGGCGGACTGGATTTTCTGTCTCGTGCGTACAGACCCGGCCGCGCCGAAGCACAAAGGCATTTCCTTCGTGCTGTTCGACATGGCAACGCCCGGCGTTTCGACCAAACCAATTCTTCTTATCTCCGGCAAATCCCCGTTCTGCGAGACATTCTTCGACAACGTGAAGGTGCCGAAGCAAAATCTGGTCGGCACCGAGAACGACGGCTGGACGATTGCGAAATACCTGCTCACCCACGAGCGCGCTTCCATCGGCGGCGGACTGGCCATCGCCGCGCTGCGCTCGTTGCCCGCTGCGGCGGTGAAAGCCATCGGCAAGGATGCGGCGGGACGCCTCAACGATCCGTTCGTGCGGCAGGAAATCGTCCGCGCCGAAATCGACGGCCGCGCATTGTTCGCGACCATCGACCGCTACAAGGCGGAAGCCAAGGCCGGACAGGGCGTCGGTGCGAAATCCGCGATCCTGAAATACGCGGGCACCGAACTGAACAAGCGCCGCTATGAAACCTTCATGACCATCGCCGGCATCGACGGACTGGAGTGGGAAGGCGCGCGTTCGGAAGACGGCACGCTTGCCCGCGAATGGCTTCGCACCAAGGCGAATTCCATCGAAGGCGGCACGTCCGAAATCATGCTTGGCATCGTCGCCAAGCGCATCCTCGATCTGCCGGGAGCCTGACCATGATCGCGCTCGACGAAGACCGCATCATGCTGCGCGACTCCGCGCGCGGCTTCCTCGCGGAGAAATCGCCTGTAAGCGCGCTGCGCCGCCTGCGCGACACGAAAGATAAAGACGGCTTCGACCGCGACCTCTGGCGCGGCATGAAGGACATGGGCTGGACCGGCATCCTGATCGACGAAGCAAATGGCGGCTCGGACTTCGGCCATGTCGGCATGGCGCTGGTCTGCGAGGAGATGGGCCGGACGCTGACCGCCTCCCCGTTCCTCTCGACCGCGGTGATGGCGGCGACCGCAATCCGCCGCGGCGGCAACGACGAGCAGAAGAAGAAATGGTTGCCTGCGATCTCGGACGCGAAGGCGATCATCGCGCTGGCCGTGGACGAAGGCCGCAAGCACGCGCCGGAAGGCATCGCGCTAAAGGCGGAGATGGCGGGCAACGCCTTCAAGCTGAACGGCGAGAAAAGTTTCGTGGTGGACGGGCATGTCGCGGACAGCATCCTCGTCGCGGCGCGCGTCGAAGGCGAACCGGGCAACAAGGAAGGCATCGCGCTGTTCCTGGTCGATGCGAAATCTCCCGGCATCACCATCGAGCGCGTGACGAGCGTGGATAGCGGCAACAATGCGCGCATCCGCTTCGACAACGTGAATGCCACCGGCGCCGACGCGCTCGGCGAGACCGGCAAGGCTTACGGCCTGCTTGAGAATGCGCTGAACGCGGGCCGCGCCGGCGTCTCCGCGGAAATGCTCGGCATCGCGGGCGAGAGCTTCGAACGCACGGTTGCTTATCTCAAGGAACGCAAGCAGTTCGGCAAGGCGATCGGCGAATTCCAGGCGTTGCAACACCGCGCCGCGCATCTGTTCGGCGAGATCGAGTTGCTGCGTTCGCTCGTGCTCGCGGCCTGCGTCGCGCTCGACAAGAATCCCGACGGCGCCGGCACGGCGGTGAGTGCCGCGAAGTTCAAAGCCTGCGAAACGGCGAAGCTCGCGGTTTCCGAAGCGGTGCAGATGTTCGGCGGCATGGGCATGACCGACGAAATCGACGCAGGGCTGTTCATGAAACGCGCGCGCGTCACGCAGGAGTTTCTCGGCGACGCTTATTTCCACGCCGACCGCTTCGCACTCAGCCAGAAATTCTGATTTCCTTCTCCAAACAGCAGTAACAGGTACATCCCATGACCATCCGCTACGACAATCGGGTCGCTATCGTCACCGGCGCAGGCAACGGCATCGGCCGTTCGCATGCGCTTGCCCTCGCCGAACGCGGCGCCAAGGTCGTCGTCAACGATCTCGGCGGTGCGCGCGACGGATCGGGCGGTTCGCTCAGCGCTGCCGAGAAAGTGGTCGAGGAGATCAAGGCGAAGGGCGGAGACGCCATCGCCAACGGCGCGAACGTCGCTAAATATAATGAAGTCGAGGCGATGATCGCCGACGCGAAGAAGAAGTGGGGCCGCGTCGATATCCTCGTCAACAACGCCGGTATCCTGCGCGACAAGACCTTCCACAAGATGGAACTGGACGATTTCCGCCTCGTCCTCGAGGTCCACCTGATGGGTTCGGTGAACTGCTGCAAAGCGGCGTGGGAAATCATGCGCGAGCAGAATTACGGGCGCATCGTGCTGACTTCTTCCTCGTCGGGCCTGTACGGCAACTTCGGACAGGCAAACTACGGCGCGGCGAAAGCCGGCATGGTCGGCTTGATGAACGTGCTCCACCACGAAGGGCAGAAGTTCAACATTCGCGTGAACACACTCTCGCCCACCGCGGCGACGCGCATGACCGAAGAATTGCTGCCGCCGAACGTGCTTCAGCTCATGCAGCCGGAAGCGATCACGCCTGCCGTGCTTTATATGGTGAGCGAGGACGCGCCGTCGCGGACCATCATGGGCGCGGGCGCAGGCGTGTACGCGGTGGTGCGCGTCGTTGAGACGCAGGGCGTCTACCTCGCTCCGGAGGAGCGCACGCCGGAAACAATTGCCGCGAAATTCGCGGAGATTTCCGACATCAAGACCGCGCAAATCCTCGAAGGCGCGTTCCACCAGACGCAGAAATATGTCGCGATGGCCGCGAAAGCCAACGGGATCGACTTGTCGAAAAAATAACACGCCGGTTTCGTGCGGCGGAGCTAGACTTCGCCCATGAACAGGACAGCGACTCGAAAGACCGAGCACTTCTCCGATGCGGCGGCGCTCGCTTCCGCGCTCGCCGCGCGCAGCGGCAGGAAGATGGTGCTCGCGCTGCCGCTCGGCCTCGGCAAAGCGAACACGGTCGCGAACGCGATCTACGATTTTGCGTCGAACGAGCCGGCACAACAGCTTTCCATCTTCACCGCGCTGACGTTGCAACGGCCGCAGGTTTCGGGACTGGAAGCGGCGTTCATCAATCCGGTGCTGGACCGGCTGTTCAAGGACTACCCCGACCTGCACTACGCCCGCGCGCTGCGCAGCGGAACGGTGCCTGCGAATATCGACGTCAGCGAGTTCTTCCTGCTGGCGGGTCGCTGGCTCGGCGTGGCAGCCGTCCAGCAGAATTACATCTCCGCGAACTACACGCATGCGGGACGCTATGTGCTGGAGCGCGGCATCAACGTGATTGCGCAACTGGTCGCGAAGCGCGTGGTGAACGGCGAGACGCGCTACTCGCTCTCCTGCAACACCGATCTGACCCTCGATCTCTTGCAGGCGCGCGCGGAAGGCCGCGCGGATTTCGCGCTGGTGGCGGAAGTGAACAGCGAATTGCCGTTCATGCCCGGCGACGGCGACCTGCCGGAAAGCGCGTTCGATTTCGTATACGAAAACAGGGCCACCGACTTTCCGCTGTTCGCCGTGCCGAAATCGCCGGTGCCCCTCACCGCCTATGCCATCGGCCTGAACGCCTCGACGCTGGTGGCCGATGGCGGCACACTGCAAATCGGGATCGGCGCGGAAGGCGACGCCGCCGCCCATGCGCTGGTGCTGCGCCAGCGCGATAACGCGGCGTATCGCGAGACGATTGCGCGATTGTTGCCGTTCGAAACTTCTCCTCCGCGTGAACTCGGCACGTTCGACGCCGGTTTGTACGCCGCCACGGAAATGTTCGTGGACTCGTTCCTGCCCCTGATCGACGCCGGCGTGGTGAAGCGCGAAGTCGATGGCGCGCTGCTGCAAGGCGGATTCTTCCTCGGGCCGAAGGATTTCTACCGCCGCCTGCGCGAGATGGGCGACGGCGAGCGCGCGAAACTTCAGATGAAAGCGATCTCCTACGTCAACCAGCTCTACGGCGATGAGGCGAAGAAACGTGCGGCGCGCGTGAAGGCGCGCTTCATCAACAACGGCATGATGGCAACGATGCTCGGCGCCATCGTCTCGGACGGGCTGGACGACGGCAAGGTCGTGAGCGGCGTCGGCGGCCAGTATAATTTCGTGGCGCAGGCTTTTGCGCTCGACGACGCGCGCTCGATCATCTGCGTGAATGCGACGCGCACTTCGAGCGGCAGTACCAGTTCCAACATCATCTGGAACTACGGCCACACCACCATCCCGCGTCACCTGCGCGATATCGTCGTTACCGAATATGGCATCGCGGACCTTCGGGGAAAATCCGACGCGCAGGTCGTAGCGGCGATGCTTTCAATCGCGGATTCCCGCTTCCAACCGGAATTGCTGCGCAAGGCGAAAGACGTGGGGAAGATCGCGAGGAACTACGAAATCCCCGCCGCTCATCGCAATAACACGCCAGAACGCATTATCCTTGCGCTCTCATCCGCGAAAGAGCGCGGGCTGTTGCCCGACTTCCCATTCGGCACGGATTTTAACGAGACCGAGCAGCGGCTGGTCCCTGCGTTGCAAACGCTGAAAACCGCGTCCGCTTCGCCGCTCACACTCCTGCGACTCGCGATGCGCGGTTTCTCCGCGAAGGAAAACGAAAAAATGCGCGAAGCGCTGACACGCGTACAACTCGACGCACCGACTGACCTTCGCGGAAAGCTCTACCGCATGTTGCTGAAAGGCGCGCTTGTTTAGGTGCGCGTCATAATTTCGCGAAAGCGTGTGACCGGCGCGGGGTTGCGGATCATGGTCAGCGGCATGGAGAAATGCCCGCGATCCCACACAAAGCGGTTCTCCGCAGGCACGCCCCAGGAATCGATCAGGCTCAGTCCGCTCGCGTAAGGCGTAACCTTGTCGCGCAGGCCGAGTACGGTGACGATCCGGTCCGGCCTTACGGCCGCTTCCCGCGCGGGATCGAGCAGGCCGAGCGCGTTCTCGATGCGCTCGCGATTCCAGCCACTCGCTTCGGCATCCACTGTAACGCCGAGCAGACCTGCCATCGAGCCGCCGAAAGTGGCGTCGGTCATGCGTCCCGAATGGGTGATGAGGAATAGCCCCTCTGCGCGCGGCTGCCCGCTCGCGGCGTGACGGTCGGCAGCGAATTGTGCGATCAGCGCGCCAAGGCTGGTGCCGCCATAAGCCAACGGGCCTTGCGAGTTTTTGCGCGCCCAGTTGGCGAGCACCGCCCATTCCTGCGCCGCGCCGCCGAACACATCGAACAGGCCGCCGGGCATCCGGTGCATCATCGGCTCGCCGCCGAAGCTGCCGCGCGGACGGCGGCGGCCATGCCACGGCGCAACGGGACGAATGACACGGAAACCTTCCGCGCGCAGCGTGCGCGCTTCGTCGATCAGTCCGCGCCAGTGATCGAACTCGATGCAGATGCCGTGGCCGAAAATCACGGTCGGCGGGTTCTTCACGCCGCGGGGCTCCAGCACACGCGCATAGACCGTATCGCCGAGCCATGGCGACGGACTTTGAAAGCAGAGCCAGAAATCCGTCCCCGCGCTGCGTTCGACCCTGCGCGATTCTTCGACAGGGACCGAAGCGGGATTGCCCGGCATCTCGCGCAGCTTCTCGAACTGTGCGCCATATACGGCCGCGACTTCCTCCGGACTTTGGGTCGCGAACCGGATCTGCGGCGGCTCGCGGCGAAGCAGGAAACCGAACGCGCGGCGCGTCATGTTGTAGTCGTGGCTGGCATTGAAACGCGCGCTTTCGATTTCGCGCAAACGCTCCGCATCGACCGCCTGCCCGCCGAAAAACGCTTCCTGCCATTCCGCCTCGCGGCTGTCCGCGATTGCGCGCGCTTTCGCGGCGTGTTCGAGCGCGGCAGCAAGTTTCTTTTCGTCGTTTGTGCGGCGCGGCAAGCGCGTCGCTTCATAGAACTTGTCGGTGGATAGCCCGGCCTGTTCGGCCGCTGCCCAGAGCAGCGAAGACGGCACGAAGATCCTGCGCAGCACCCACGAACTGATGGGGTCGAACCAGGGCCAGCCGAGGGCGTAGCCTTTCAGCTTGCGCGACCAGTTGCGCGAAGGCCGGGGTTTGTATTGCATGGGCGGTTCGTGACCGGAGCGTGACAGAAAAACGGATCGCCGGAGAATTGCGGCGCTTCATAGCGGATTGCGTACCCGCCGTCTCGCGGGGAAGTGGGGCTGAATTATGTGGTCTGAAGTCACGCTGCCGCTGTGGCTGGTCATTATCGCCGCGCTGCTGGCGGCGCTCGCCTTCCTCGACCGGCTCCTGATTCCAAGCGTGCGCTGGGCGCTGCGGCGGCGGGCCAACAAGGCGATCAGCGAACTCAACACCCGGCTCCGGCTCCAGATCAAACCGTTCAAGCTGACCAAGCGCCAGGTATTGATGGACCGGCTGGTATACGACCCGGAAGTGCTCCACACCATCGACGAGTATGCGCGCGACAACAAAATGCCGCGCGAAGTCGTCATGGAGAAGGTGAAGAAATACGCGGGCGAGATCGTGCCCTCGTTCAGTGCCTATGCCTATTTCCGTATCGGCACGCGGATCGCGAAGCGGATTTCGGAATCGCTCTACCGTGTGCGCATCGGTATCCGCAACGAGGACTCCTTTGCGAAGGTCGATCCCGACTCTTCCGTCGTGTTCGTCATCAATCACCGTTCCAACATGGACTACGTGCTAGTGACCTATGTCGCAGCCACCTCGTCTGCGCTGAGTTACGCGGTCGGCGAATGGGCGCAGATCTGGGGACTGCGCAACCTCATCCGCTCGATGGGCGCCTACTTCATCCGTCGCGACTCACGCGATGCGCTCTACCGGAAAGTTCTTTCGCGCTATGTTCACATGGCGACTGCTTCCGGCGTGGTGCAGGCGATCTTCCCCGAAGGCGGCCTGAGCCGCGATGGCAAGTTGCGCCCGCCGAAGTTCGGCCTGCTCAGCTACATGGTGGCGGCGTTCGATCCCAAGGGGCCGAAGGATGTCGTGTTCGTTCCAGTCGGCGTGAACTACGACCGCGTGCTGGAAGACCGGATGCTCACCAGCGCCGCAAACACCGAGCCGGGCAAGAAGCCGGTATTCGGCTTCAACCTGTTCACGTTCCTCAAGCACTTCCTCAATGCGATTTGGCTCGCATTCCGCGGACGCTGGTACCGGCTCGGTTATACCTGCGTCAGTTTCGGCGAGCCGTTCTCGCTGAAGAAATATGTGGCGGAGCAGAAGATTGATTTCCGCGACCTGCCCGAAGATACGCGTCACGCCGAAATCGAGAAGCTGGGCCTGAAGCTGATGGACGCGGTGGGCCGCGTGGTGCCCGCCCTTCCCGTTTCGCTGGTTTCGACTGCGCTGCTGGACGCCAACCCGGCTGCGCTTTCCCTGTTCGAGATCAAGGCGCGCGTCGCGCGGCTGATCGACGAACTGGAGTCGAACGGTGCCTACGTCCACATTCCGCGTGCCGACCGTGACTATGCCATCGAAGTCGGCCTGCGCATGCTGCGGCTGCGCCATCTCGTGCTGGAAGACGACGGCAGCTTCCGCGTGAACCCGAACGACGTTCATGTCGTGCGCTACTACGCGAACGCGATTGCGCACCTGCTGCCGGACGCTTCCGCGGCAGGCGAGTTTTCTCCGCTTCCGGTGCAGGAAAAAGAGAAGACGCTGGTCGAAGTGGTACAGCCCGCGACCTGAAGACGTCTCACAACTACGAATCCTCGTAGCTAGCGGCGCCAACCCACTCGCCCAGTGCGTAGCGAAAGCGCGACGATTTGTGCGTCCCGAAGCATAGACTCGCTATATTTCCCAAGATATAACGTAAATAACGCGTCAATCCGGGCTGGGATGCGCGTTTCAAGGCTCGAGGGAGCCGGTCAGCAAAAAACTAGGCAAGGCAAAAGCCTGTGACCGGGGGCGTTATGCGCGTTTCTCTCTCAGCGATTCTTCTATCCACTACGGCTATCTGTTGCTCTCAGCCTGCATTCGCGCAGAGCAATGAAGTGTTCAATCTCGGCACCATCACGATTACTGCGAGCCAACCCGGCTCGACCGTTTCTCCTACAGGCGTCACGGTTTCCAGCGAGCAGCTATACGTGCGCAATGCCGTCACGCTTGACGATGCGCTCGCCAACATTCCCGGCGTGAACGCGACGATGGACAGCAACGCGCGCCGCAACGAGCGTGATATTTTCGTACGCGGCTTCGGCCGCTGGCAGGTACCCCTCACCGTCGATGGTGTCCGGGTCTATCTGCCCGCCGATAACCGGCTCGACTACAACCGATTCATCACGCCAGATCTCGCCGAGATTCAGGTCGAGAAAGGTTATGCCTCGGTGCTCAATGGTCCTGGGGGCATGGGCGGCTGGATCAACCTGGTCACGCGAAAGCCGACAAAGCCCTTCGAGGGCGAAGTCACCGCAGGCATGAACCTGGATAACCGCGGCAATTTCAATGGCTGGCAGACATACGCGCGACTCGGCACATTGCAGGAACGCTATTACCTGCAAGGCAGCATCGCGGTGGTCGATCAGGACTACTGGACGCTATCGCGCAAGTATCAGCCGGTTCCGGGCAGCCTCGAAGACGGCGGCCGCCGCATTAATTCGGATTCGAGCGACTGGCGGGCCAACTTCAAGCTCGGCTTCACGCCGAACGACACCGACGAATACGTCTTCAACTACATCAAGCAGGAAGGCGAAAAAGGCGCGCCGCTCCATGTGCGCAATAACCCTCCCGTTCCTGCGAACGGATTCTGGCGTTGGCCATACTGGAACATCCAGAACGTCAGCTTCCACTCCAATACGAAAATCGGCGAAGTGTCTTACGTAAAGACCAAGCTTTACTACAACACGTTCGACAACCTGCTCTCGGCCTACGACAACATCACCTACACGACGCAGAGCGCTAACGGCCGCTTCGACAGCTATTACAACGACACCGCCTATGGTGCGAGCATCGAGGCTGGAACACAGATCATTCCGAGAAATACGCTGAAGACGGCGTTCCACATCCGCTACGACACGCACAAGGAATACAACGACAACCGTCCGACCGATCCGGTCAACAGGAACATCGAACCGGTACAGACGCAGAAAGAGCAGACCTGGTCGATCGCGGCCGAGAATACGTTCCACGTCAACCGCGACTTGGACTGGATCGCCGGCGTCAGCTACGACCAGAACAAGCTGCAGCGCGTCGAGGAATATTCGACCGTGCTCGGTCTTTATAATTATCCGCTCGGTGGGAGCGATGCGTTCAACTGGCAGTCGATGCTGGTCTGGCGCTACTCAACGGCGGGACAAGTGCACGCCAGCGTTTCGTAGCGCAGCCGCTTCCCTACCTTGTTCGAGCGGTTCAGCACGCGCTTCGGCACGGCACTTCCCAACCCGGACCTCGGGCCTGAACGCTCCACCAATTACGAACTCGGCTGGAAATATCGCTTCAACCCGGACACCAAGATCGAAACCGCGGTGTTCTACAGCGACATGAAGAATTTCATTCAGTCCGTTCGCCTGCCAACGCCGCCGAACCCGGCCAACACCACGCAGTTCCAGAACGTCGGCGATGGTTATTTCTACGGGTTTGAGATTTCCGGCGAGACCCGCATCACCGGCGATCTGCAATTTGGGGCGAACTATACGTTTATCCGGCGCGAGATCACCGATACCGTGAACACCACATTCCGTCCGACCGGCGTGCCGCAACACAAGGCCTATATGTTCCTCAACTATCAGGCCCTTTCGCAGCTCGAAATCATTCCGAGCGTGGAAATCGCGAGCAGCCGCTGGACCGAAGTGGTGCAGAATCCGGCGCCTGCTGTCGGCGCCTATTACCTGACGGGTTCGTACATGCTGGTGAACCTGACTGCGAGATACCGGATCCGCCATAACGCGGACATCACGGCCGGCGTCCGCAACATGTTCGACAAGCATTTCGAACTGGCGGACGGCCTGCCCGAACAGGGCCGGACATTCTTCGCGAAGATGCGCGCGACGTTCTAGCCTTCACATCCCTTACCGGGTACGGGCGGCGCGAGGTAATCCTCGCGCCGCTTCGCTTTCGCAGCTTGCCTAGCCTGCAAGAAACGACAACGCAAAATCCATTTGCGCAACCCGTTATATTCTGCTATACATATCGCTACTGGCTGAGAGAGTGGTTTCCCTCCGCTGGACGCTATCCGGAGCATCGCTTGGCGCGTGCCGTCAGCGACCTCCGGATATTTCATTTTGCAGAAGCTATTTCTTCTTGGACGAAGGCGCGGCGTCGACCAGCTTGTCGAATGCAAGCAGCGTGCTTTCGGTCGCGGACGCGGCCTTGGTTTCAAGCTGTTTGAACAGCCTGATCACTTCGCGTCCGGTATCGGTGAGCTTCGCGCCGCCGCCCTGCTCGCCGCCGGTTTCGGTACTGATGACGGGCTGGTTGAAGGTTTTGTTGAAGGCGTCGATCAGCAGCCAGGCTTTCCGGTAGGACATGCCGAGCCGGCGCGCCGCCGCCGAGATCGAGCCTGTCTCCGCAATCGCCTCCAGCAGAATGATCTTGCCCGGTCCGATGCGCGGACCCGACGCCAGATCGAAACGGATTGAAATTCTTCGCTCGGCCATTTCCGCTTTATCGCATGCCGCGCAGCCAGCGCACAGCGCCCTGCCCCGCGGCGAAACCGGTCGCAAAACACCCCTGCAACAGATAGCCGCCGGTCGGCGCTTCCCAGTCGAGCATTTCGCCGGCCGCGAATACGCCCGGCATTCCGCGAAGCATGTAGTTTTCGTCGAGACCCGCAAACCCGACCCCGCCCGCGGTCGAGATCGCATCTGCCACCGGCATCATGCCGGTCAGGAGAAGCGGAACAGCATGGATGAACGAAGCCAGTGTCTTTGCGTCCATGTCCTGCACGCGAAGGGATTGCTGCGCGGCCGCTTCATGGAGCAGCGCGATTCCGGCCGGGGTCAGTTGCACGCTCTTGCGAAGGAAATTGGAGAAAGACTGTTTGCCGCGCGGCGCAGCCAGGCGTTTTTCAAGGTCCTCGGCAGAAAGGTCCGGACGGAGGGAAATTTCCAGCGTTGCGCTGCCCTTTAAAAGTATCTCTTCACGTAACGCGGATGAGATCGCGTAAATCGCGCCGCCTTCCAGCCCTTCTTTGGTAATCATCGCTTCGCCGCGAACAGCTTTTCTCGCGCCGCGCAGCGCAACCCGCTTCAGCGGCGTGCCCTCGAAGCGCTCGCGAAAAGCAGGCGACCACCCAATCTTGAAGCCGCAATTCGCGGGAAGCAGCGGCGAAACTTCCACGCCCGCTCCCTGCAGTATGGCTTGCCACGATCCATCCGAGCCAAGCCTCGGCCAGCTCGCGCCGCCGAGCGCCAGCACGACCGCATCCGCTTGTGCTGTTGCTTTCCCCGCCGTCGTGTCGAACAGAAGCTCGCCATCGCTCCAGCCCAGCCAGCGGTGGCGGAACCGGAAAGCGACGCCCGCCGCATCGAGACGGCGCAGCCACGCGCGCAAGAGCGGCGAGGACTTGAAGGCTTCGGGGAAAACACGACCGCTGGAACCAGCGAAAGTTTTCTGTCCCAGCTTCTCGCTCCATGCGCGCAACATCTCCGGCGTGAAACGCTCGATTGCCGGGCGCAGCGCGGTTGTGCGAGCGCCGTAACGCGCAACGAAGGATTCGAAGTCTTCTGTGTGCGTGAGATTCAGTCCGCCTCGGCCCGCGAGCAGAAACTTTCGCCCCGGCGACGGCATGCGCTCGTAGACCGTTACCGCAACACCTGCATCCGCCAGTTGCTCGGCCGCCATCAATCCGGCGGGACCGGCGCCGATCACGACGGTGTTGCGTACAGGTTCTTGCGTCGTCATCTCGCTTCAACAAACCTGGCTGGAAAAAACAAGACCGCCGCTCAGGCGTTTGCGAAACCGGCGGTCTCTTTTCAGATACCACTCCCGGCTCATCGCCGCACGGCGGTCGAGGTGCCATTCGACATAGAGCAGCGTCCAGCTTCGCCCGCGCGTCGAGCGCGCGCCGGTGCCGCCGTTGTGGCGCTTCACGCGCTTCGCAATGTCGTTGGTCCAGCCGACATAGGTACGGATGCCGTGGCGGTCGGCGCAGCCAAGCACATAGACAAAACAGGTCATCGCCGCGCCTATTTGATCAGCGCGCGCAGCTTCTTGATGATGTCGCGCAGTTCCGGTTCCTGCACTGCGTTCGCCGCGTCATCGACCCCGAACCATTTCGTCTCGCGTTCTTTTTTCTCCGGCCAGGTCGGCATCTGTTGTTCGACTTCAAGCGTGAAGGTGGCGACGTCGCAAGTAATCACGGAGCCGTCGGAACGCTTCTTGTCGTAGCGATAGCTGCCGACCGGTTCCTCGGAAATGCGCCCTACCAGCCCGGCTTCTTCCATCGCTTCCAGCGCGGCAAGGTTGCCCGGCGTCACGCCCTTAATCGGCCAGCCTTTCGGAATGATCCAGCGCCGGGTTTCGCGTGAAGTCACCAGCATCACCTCGACCGCACCGCCTCGTTTACGGCGAAACGGAAGTGCCGCGTATTGCTGGGCTTTCGCGCGATCGGGACTCAACTGAACAACCCCGTCAGCAGATAAACCAGCGACGCAATAGCAGCGGAAGCAGGCAAGGTAATGACCCATGCGACCACGATGTTGCTTGCGATGTTCCAGCGCACCGCGGATACGCGCCGCGCCGCGCCGACACCGACAATGGAACCCGTGATGGTGTGGGTCGTGGAAACCGGAATTCCCAACCCCGTCGCCGTGAACAGCGTGATCGCGCCGCCGGTCTCCGCGCAAAAGCCCTGCATTGGCGTAAGCCGCGTGATCTTCGAACCCATCGTATGAACGATGCGCCAGCCGCCCATGAGCGTGCCAAGGCCCATGAAGAACTGACAGGTGATGACCACCCAGAACGGCACATAGAAATCCTTGCCGAGATGGCCGGTCGAGAACAGCAGCACGGCGATGATGCCCATGGTCTTTTGCGCGTCGTTGCCGCCGTGGCCGAGCGAATAGAGCGAAGCCGAAACGAATTGCAGATGGCGAAAGGTGCCATCCACCGCGCGCGGGTGCGCGCGCACGAAGATCCATGACACGACCAGAACCAGCACCAGCGCAAGGAAGAACCCGGTCATCGGCGAAAGCACGATGGCGGCGGAAGTTTTCAGGACGCCGGCCCACACGATTGCAACGCTGCCCGCCTTCGTTACCGCTGCACCGAGCAGACCGCCGATCAGCGCATGCGAACTGCTGGATGGGATTCCGGCCCACCAGGTGATCACGTTCCACGTAATCGCGCCCATCAGCGCACCGAAGATCACGCGCTCGTCCACGATTCCGGCCGCGACAATCCCAGTGCCAACGGTGTTCGCGACGTGCAGGCCGAAGAAAAGAAACGCGATGAAGTTGAAGAACGCGGCCCAGATCACCGCGTATTTTGGCCGCAACACGCGAGTCGAAACGATAGTCGCAATCGAGTTGGCAGCGTCGTGCAGGCCGTTCAGAAAATCGAACAGCAACGCGACCGCGATCAAGCCGATCAGGATGTAGAGACTGGTGCTGGCGTCCATTTCTTCCGCCCGTCACAGGTGATCGGTGACGAGAGCACTGATTTCGTTCGCAACGTCTTCCAGACGATCCACCACCTTCTCCAGATGGTCGTACACCTCGCCGCCGACGATGAAATTCATCGCGTTGCCATTGCGGCTGGCGAGGAACAGCGCCTTGCGGCCTGCATCGTGGAGGTGGTCCGATTTTTCCTCGAGGTGGACGATCTTCTCGGTCATTGCATGCAACTGGCTGCTGTTCTTGCCGAGCGCGCTGAGCAACGGCACCGCCTGCTCGACCAGCCTGGCCGCTTCCAGAATGATCTCGCCCATCTGCTGCATCTGCGGGTCGAACGCACGGACTTCGTAGAGCGTGATGATCTTCGCGGTCTTGTTCATCTGGTCGATGGCGTCGTCCATAGACGTGATGAGGTCCTGAATGTCGGAGCGGTCGAACGGCGTGATGAAAGTGCGGCGGACCGCCTTCAAAACCTGCCGCGTGATTTCATCGGCATCGTTCTCGCGGTCGAACACGATCTTGCAATAATGCTCGACCTTGTCCCCGCCCTGCAAAAGCAGTTCGCGCAGCGCTTCCGCGCCGGCAACGGTGACTTTCGCGTGGCTGGAGAACATTTCGAAGAACTGTTCTTCCTTCGGCATCAACGCCTGAAACCAGCGCATCATTGGACTGCTCACATAAAAAGGAATCGCGGACTGTCATTTTACAGGAACGGCAAGGGCCTCCGCGTCACGCCGCAGCGCTATCCCCGTCCGTAAGCAGCCTAGAAACGGGTTCGCCTACGCTTCACGGGTGCGCTAGGCTGTCGGGACAAAGAGAGAAAAAACCTATTAATATCAAATACATGACGACCAGCGAAGCCCGAGCCAGCCTGACGCTGCCCGGTTTCGGATTGCGGCAGGCGGCGCTCGTTGCCGGCGCAACCGCAATCTATCTCGCGCTGGAGTGGATCAGCTACCTGCACGAGTATCGCGGCGTGCCGATCACGGCATGGAATCCGGGTGTCGGATTCCTGTTCGGCCTGATCGTCGCCGCCGGCCCGCGCTATGCGATCAGCCTGTTCGCGGGCGTAGTGATCGCGGAGATATTCGTGCTTCGCACCAGCGTCGGCTGGCCGATCCTGCTCGGCATCGCCGCTATCTATGCGAGCGTATTTGCATTCGCGGCGCATCTGATGCGAACGCGCCTGATGATCGACACGGGCTTGCAGCGGCTTCGCGACGTGCTGTTGCTGCTCTCTTCCGGTTTCATCACGACGCTTGCAGTCGTCATTCTGGTCTGCGGGCTGTTGCTGCTCGACTCCGAGATTAGCTGGCGGGATATTCCCCGCGCTTTCGTTCCGTTCATGGTCGGCGACATGATCGGGATCGCAGTTGCCGCCCCGCTTGTGCTGCGGCTGGTGACGCAGCGCATCGAGATCGACTCGGAATTGTTCGCGGAGTTCGCGCTCTACACCGCGCTTTCGCTCGGCGCGCTCTGGATCGTGGCGGAGAACGGCTTTCCGGGGGGGCTGAAATATTTCTACCTGCTGCTGATTCCCGTACTCACCGCCTCGATCCGGCATGGCCTTGACGGCGCGTGCGCAGCGCTCGCGATCGCGCAGGTCGGACTGGTCGCGGTTTCGCAATACTACGGCGCCGATGACCGCTCTTTCACCGAGATGCAGCTCCTGATGCTGGCGCTCACCACCGCCGGGCTGATCGTCGGCGTGACGGTCAGCGAACGCGAGAACGCCTTGCATGATGCCGAAGAAGCACGGCGGCTCCTGAAAGAGAAACAGGACGAGGCGGCGCAGGCTGCGCGCTTCAATCTGGTCAGCGGCATGGCCACAGTCCTTGCGCATGAAATCAACCAACCGATGACAGCTACACGCGCGCTGGTGCGCTCGGCGCAGGAACTGCTGCGCGGGCAGAAAACCGACATCCCGCGCGCCGACGCCAATCTCGCGAACGCCATCGCGCAAGTCGATCATGCCAGCAGCATCGTGAAGCGCATGCGCGATTTCCTGCGCCGCGGTTCTCCGCGCCTAAGCACCCTGGAACCAAAGGAAATGCTGGAAGACGCCATCGCCCTCGCCCGCACCGCAGCCACGACACGCGGCGTTGGACTGCGACTCGGCGACGCGGACAATCTGCCGCTCGTGCATGGCGACCGCGTGCAGTTGCAGCAGGTTCTGCTCAATCTTGTGCAGAACGCGATCGATGCAGTCGCCGACGCAAAGCCGGAGAACGGCACAATCACCCTTTCTGCATACACATTCGACGACCCATCACGGGTGGAATTCGCAATCGCGGACAACGGCCCCGGCATCAAGACCGATATTCTCGACCGCCTGTTCGAGCCGATGGTGACTTCAAAACGCGAAGGCCTTGGACTGGGGCTGGCAATTTGCGCGTTGATCGTCGAGGCACATGGTGGAAAAATATGGGTAGCGTCGCGAGAACAGGGCGCGACCGAGTTTCGCTTTTCCCTCCCTGCTGGATCCTAAGCACTAGGTAACAATGGCCGCGACGGTTTATGTGATCGACGACCAGGAAGCGGTGCGCCATGCACTGCGCGAAATGCTCACGGTATTTGGCTTTTCCGTCGAGACATACGAGTCTGCCGATGCCTTTCTGGCCTCCCCGCCGGAGGAGCCGCAAGGCTGCATCGTGGCCGATGTACGCATGCCCGGAACCGACGGGATTGCACTGACCCGCGAGCTTCAGAAGAAAGATTCGAGCCTGCCGGTGATCCTGATTTCCGGACACGCCGATATTCCGATGGCGGTCGCCGGTATCAAGGCAGGTGCCGCCGAGTTCATCGAGAAGCCGGTGGACGACAAGCATCTGGTCGCCGCGATCAACCGTTGCATGACGCAGCTGCTGGACCAGCGAAATGCCGAGACCGCCAACGAGACGCTCAACGCGCGCTTCGCCCAACTCACGCCGCGTCAGACTGAAATTTTCGACCGTGTCGCGGTCGGCATGACCAGCGCGGAAATCGCGGCTGAACTCAAGATCAGCGCCCGCACGGTGGAGAGCTATCGCGCTGAAATCATGGACAAAATGCAGGCGGACAGCGTCGCTTCCATCGTCCGTCAGGCAATCCGTCTGGGGCGCATTACTCCGTAAAACTACCCCCCTGATCCCACGAATACATTTCTACGGCCCCGCTCTCTAGGGTTTTTCCGTCGCCTGTTCGCATCGAACGGGCAGCCATCGACAGGAAAAACGCCGTGAGCAGTTTCGGAATTCGCCCGGGTTCGCACCGCGCCAATTCCGTGCGTCCGGCCCGCTTTCCCTTAGCACCTTATGCACTGGTCGCGTTCGCCGCTGTTGCGGTGTTCGCGCTCGCGCAGATGTTGCCAAGGGAATTCGTGCTGCCGGCCGCCAGCGTCGTTCTTCTTGCCGCAGCGGGCGCAATCGCGCTCGCCGCTTCCCTGCTCCGTGTTCGCGTGATGCGCGGAGAAATCGGCCTCTGGGATACCGCCGGTGCTTACGCGCTGTTTGGTTTCGCCGCCGGGATGATGAGCGGTTCGCAAAACATCATCGGTCTATTCGGACATCTCGCAACGAACAACTAGGAACAACATAGCAGGACCGGGCCCCTCTGGCAGCGCGCACGCGCTGCGATGTCGGACTGCATAAACACAAGGCTCGGACCATGACTATGATTATGCCCGCCGATGCGTGGGTCGCGTTGTTTCAGGTCATCATGATCGACCTGGTACTCGCAGCGGACAACGCCATCGTAATCGGCCTCGCCGCTGCCGGATTGCCGGCGGAACAACGCAACAAGGTTATCTTTATCGGCATCATCGCCGCGACGGTGCTGCGCATCGCTTTTGCAGCGGCGACCACACAACTGCTCGCCATCGTCGGGCTGCTGTTCGCAGGCGGCGTACTGCTGCTCTGGGTCTGCTGGAAGATGTGGCGCGAACTGCGCGAAGGCGGCCACGAGGAGGAGCAGGAAGCGCACGAAGCGCTGACGGATGTCGACGTCAATGCCGACGGCACGATCGCGGGCAAGGCGAAGCGCAAGACCTTTGCGCAGGCGGCATGGCAGATCGTGATCGCCGACGTCTCGATGTCGCTCGACAACGTGCTCGCGGTCGCGGGTGCGGCGCGCGATCATCCGGGCGTGCTGGTATTTGGCCTTGCGCTCTCGGTTGCACTGATGGGCCTTGCCGCGACCTTCATCGCGAACCTGCTCCAGAAGCACCGCTGGATCGCCTATATCGGCCTCGCGGTCATCCTCTATGTCGCGCTGGAGATGTGCTACCGCGGCGTAATGGAACTTATTCCGGTCGCGCGAAGACTGGCGGAGATGATCTAGCAATATAAAGACAACAGAAACTCTCAGCGCCTGAACGCCGCGGTTCGTCCGCGGCGTTTTTTTTGCGCCGCCTCAGACGGAGCGCATGATCCCGCCATCGACCCGGATGTTCTGGCCGGTGATGTATCCCGCTCCCGGCGAGGCGAGGAATGCAACCGTCGCGGCGATTTCCTCGCTGGTGCCGTAGCGCTGCATCGGCACGTTCTGCCTGCGCTCGTCGGTCTGCGGCAGGCTGTCGATCCAGCCGGGCAATACGTTGTTCATGCGTACGTTATGCGGCGCATAGTCGTCGGCGAAAATCTTGGTGTAGGCGGCAAGACCGGCGCGTGCGACCGCGGAAGTGGGAAACATTGCGCTCGGCTCGAATGCCCACGCGGTCGAGATATTGATGATGGTGCCGCCCTTCTGCTTCACCATGACCGGGGTAACAAGACGCGCCGCGCGGACGACATTGAGGAAGTAGACTTCCATGCCGCGGTGCCAGTCCTCATCGGTCAGTTCGAGCAGCGGCTTGCGCGGGCCATGACCGGCGCTGTTCACCAGCGTATCGATGCGGCCCCAGCGCTTCATCGCCTCATCGACGAAACGCGCGAGATCGTCCGCCGACTGGTTCGAGCCGGTGACGCCGATGCCACCAAGTTCTTTCGCCAGCGCTTCGCCCTTGCCGGAAGAGGACAATACGGCGACCTTGAACCCGTCGGCGGCGAGTTTGCGCGCGCAGGCTGCGCCCATTCCGCTGCCGCCCGCCGTCACCAGCGCTACTTTTTCTTCTGGCATTTTCAGGCTCCCCGATTGATTACGGGCAGCGATACCCCATCCCGTGCGGTTACGCGACCCGGCACGGCACTTTCAGGAACCCGCGGAAGCGCGCGCGGCCGCCGCCGGTCGGCGCGCCGGTCAGTTCGTAGGAAGGAAAGCGTGCAAGGAATCGCGAGATCGCAACCGCGCCTTCCAGCCGCGCCAGATTCATGCCGACGCACTGGTGGATGCCGGAAGCGAAGGCGAGATGCCGGTTCGGCGCGCGGCCGATATCGAACTTGTCCGGTGCGGGAAACTCGCGCGGGTCGCGGTTCGCCGCGCCGATGCAGACCGTGATCTTTGTCCCTTCCGGCATCGCTACGCCGCCGATCTCGACCGGTTTCACCGTGATGCGGTTGCCGAGCTGGTTCGAGCTTTCAAAGCGCAACACTTCCTCGATTGCAGTCTTGATGAGGCCGGGGTCGCCGAGCAGGCGCTGCTTCTGATCGGGAAAGCGGCTCAGCGCCACCAATCCGTTGCCGATCAGGTTGGTCGTCGTCTCATGGCCGGCGTTGAGGAGAAAAATGCAATTATGCAGCAACTCCTTCGAGGTCAGCTTCTCGCCGTTGACGTCGCCCTGAATGAGTTTCGTCAGCACGTCCTTGTCGGGATTGCCGGGATTGTTGCGCCGGTCCTCGATCAGCCCTTCGAGATAGGCGATGAACTCCGTGACCGCGCGGTTGCCGCGCTCGGCGGCAGCTGGCGTCACCACCGGCTCCAACGCGCCGAGAATGGCGAGCGACCATTCCCGTAGCGGCCCGCGCTCGCCGCGCGGCACTGCGAGCAGATTACCGATGACCTCGACCGGGATCGCGCTCGCGAAATCCTCGATCAGGTCGACGTCCCGCTTCTCCGCCATGTCTGCGATCAACCGGTCGACGAGCGCGATCAGGCCCGGCTCCAGTTCTGCGATGGCGCGCGCGGTCAGCGCGCCGAAGATCAGACGCCGCACGCGCGTATGCAGCGGCGGATCGTTGAAGACAAGACTCGTGGTGTGATGTTCGTAAAGCGGAGAGTCGCCGTATTTCGGCTTGAACTCCACCTTCTTGTCGGAGCTGCAAGCATCGGTGTCTTTATAGACGCCGAGAATGTCCCGGTAGCGCGTCAGAAAATAGGAGCCGTCCGGCATCCGCTTGACGGGTTCGTGTTCCTGCAAAGCGGCGTAATAAGGATAAGGGTCGGCATAGAAATCCGCAGGCAATTTGCCGAGATCGAAATTTGCGGCAAGCGTCTCAGGAGTGACGGACAAGGTATTCTCCCGTTCCCGTGTTACCCGGCGAGTCCGCGCCTGACGAATTGCCAGACCTGCTCCGGCGCTTCGACATGCACGTTATGTCCCGCGCCTTCAAACAGGTATGCGTTCGGATCGATGGCACGCATATCGTCGAGCGTCACCATCGGATCCTTGGAACCGGCGGCGAGGCGCAATGGCGGATTTGCGCGGCGCAGCGCATCGGGCACCAATTGCTCGACTGCGAAGAATGTTCCCGGCTCCTGTGCAATCTTCCATCCACCCTCGGCCGCGACGATCCCTGCTTCGGCATCTGTCGACAAGGCATCAACCATCCCGAAAATGCCTGCCATTTTAAGGTAGCGCTCGATGGCCTCCCCGCGCGTCGCGAAGATTTTTGCCGGCCGCTTCGCGAGATCGAGCGCTTTTGCTTTCTCTTCCTCGCTCCATTTTATCTTGACTCCGAAGGCGAGCGCCGCGCGCGGCTGCACGCCGAATGTGCCGCTGCCAAGCAATGCCGCGATCACGCCGCCGAAGGAATGGCCGAGCACGATGATATTCTTTGCGCCTTCATCCTGAATCAGCGCGCCCGTATCCGCCGCGTGCTGTTCGAAAGTGAAAGGCCCCTGCTTTACCGAGCGGCCGTGACCGCGAAAATCCGGCGCAAGCCAGCGGCCGCTCCATTCGCGATCGAGAATCTTCGTGAACGGATGCCAAACGGCCGCGTTTGCACCGAGGCCGTGCAGGAGAACCAGCAAGTCCTCGCCCGCCCCGCCGCGTTCCGCGAACAGCATGTTCATAATCCGAGATAGGCTTGCGCCACGCGCCGGTCGTTCGCGAGCGCCGATGCCTCGCCGGAAAGAATGACCTTGCCGGTTTCCAGCACATAGGCGCGGTTGGAAATCGCGAGCGCGGCGGTCGCGTTCTGCTCGACCAGCAACACGGTGATCCCGCGTTTCGGCAGTCCGGCGACCGAGCTGAGAATCTGATCGACCAGCAGCGGCGCGAGACCCATCGACGGCTCGTCGAGCAGCAGCAGCTTCGGTTTCGTCATCAGCGCGCGTCCAACCGCGAGCATTTGTTGCTGGCCGCCCGAAAGCGAACCGGCCGCGATGTGGCGCTTTTCCGCGAGCACCGGAAACATCTGGTAGATGTTTTCCATGTCGCCGACGATTTCGCTATCGCCCCGCGCCCATGCGCCGAGCTTCAGGTTGTCCTCGACCGAAAGCGGCGAGAATACTTGACGGCCCTCCGGCACCTGCGCGACACCGAGCCGGGAGCGCATATGCGCGGGCACCTTCGAAATATCCTTACCTTCCCAATGAACGCTGCCGCCGGAAATCGGCTGCACGCCGGAGAGCGCGCGCAGGAACGTGGTCTTGCCCGCGCCGTTCGAACCGATCAGGGAAACGATCTCGCCCTCGCGCACCTCGACGGAAATACCGTGCAGCACTTCGATGCGGCCGTAGCGGCTTTTCAGGTCCTTGACCTCAAGCATGGCGCGCTTCCTCCGCGGCATGCTTGCCGAGGTAAGCGGCGATCACTTTCGGGTCGGTGCGCACTTCCTGCGCCGAACCTTCGACCAGCGTGCGCCCGCTCTCCAGAACATGAATCCGGTGCGAAATCTTCATCACGAGGCGCATGTCGTGCTCGACCAGTACGACCGCGATGCCCTGCGCGGCGATCTTCTGGATGATCTCGTCGATCTCGGCGGTTTCGACTGCGTTGCAACCGGCTGCCGGTTCGTCGAGCATCAGTACTTGCGGTTCGGCGGCGAGCGCGCGCGCAATTTCAAGACGCTTCAGCGCGCCATAGGGAAGATTGCCGGCTACCTGATCGGAAATGCCCTTGAGGCCGACGAAGGCAAGCAATTCTTCCGCCTTCGCGCGCGTTTGCGCATTCTGTTTTCTCACCGAAGGCAGCGAAAACAGATGCGGGAGCACGGCGCGCTTTTCGTGGAGATGGCGGCCGACCATCACATTTTCCACTGCGGTCATGCGGAAGAAGATTTGCAGGTTCTGGAACGTGCGCGAGAGGCCGAGCGCGCTCAGGCGATGCGCGGGAAAGCGCGTGACGTCCTTGCCGTGCAATTCGACGCGGCCGCTTTTCGGCACATACAAACCGGAAATGATGTTGAACAGCGTGGTCTTTCCCGCGCCGTTCGGGCCGATGATCGCGAAGATTTCAGCGGGTTTCACGTCGAGCGAAACATCCTGCAATGCAGTGACCCCGCCGAATTCGATGCCGATGTTGCGCACCGAAAGCAGGTTCATTTCTGCCTCCGGAAAATGCGGTTCGCCAGTGCAGGCACGATGCCTTCGCGCAGGAAGATCATGCAAAGAATAATGAGCAGGCCGAGCACGATGTGCTCGTAGTCGTGGAACACCGTCAGCACTTGCGGCAGGATCGTAAGGAACGCCGCGCCCGCGATGCTGCCGATCACCGAGCCGAGGCCGCCGAGCACCGCCATCGTGACGAACTCGATGGAGCGCAGAAAATCGGCCGTGCGCGGCGTGACGCCGCCGTCGTACAACGCGAGGAATGCGCCCGCGACCGAGGCATAGACCGCGGACAACACGAAAGCCGTCAGCTTGTAGCGCGCGATGTCGATGCCAAGCACGCCGGACGCCGGTTCGCTGTCGTGGATCGCGCGGAACGCGCGGCCGGTCGGGCTTTCGATCAGGTTCATCGCGAGCCAGGCGGCGAGAATCAGCGTAATGCCCGAAATCCAGTACCAAGTGATCGGCCCGCGCGCGGCCCAGCCGAAGAGCACGAGCCGCGGCACCGACATGCCGTCCGGGCCGCCGGTGTATTGCGCTTCGTTGGTGAACACCATCGCGATCAGGATGCCCATGCCGAGCGTCGCGACCGCGAGGTAATGGCCTTTCAATTTCAGGATCGGCCTGCCGATGATGAAGGCGAGCAGGCCAGCGATGGCCGCACCGAGGGGAAGCGCGGCCCATCCGGGGATGCCGAAATGAACCGGGCCGACCGCGACCGCATAGGCGCCGATGCCGAAGAAGCCGCCGTGGCCGAGGCTGACCTGCCCCGCATATCCCATGACGAGGTTCAGGCCGAGCACCGCGAGCGCGAAGATGAAAGTCAGCGTCGCGATGCGGAAATAGAAATTCGACGGCAGCACGAGCGGAAGAAGCAGCACCAGCGCCGCGACGGCAAGCACCACGCCATTCCGCCGGAGAAGCGGTGTCATGTTCATACCCGCTCGACGCCTGCTTTGCCGAACAGCCCGTTCGGCATCACGAACAGGACGAGCAGGATGACGATGAAGGCAATCGCATCCTTGTAGGCCGACGAAATGTAACCCGCGCCGAACGCTTCCAGCAGGCCGACAATCAACCCGCCCGCGATGGCGCCGAGCGGATTGCCCATGCCGCCGAGCATCGCTGCCGAGAATCCCTTCAGCGCGAGTAGCGTGCCGACATCGTAGTTCGTCAGCGTAATCGGCGCGACGAGAACGCCGCCGATTGCGCCGATTGCGGCCGATACCGCAAACGACGCGCAGATGATCCACATCGTATTGATGCCGACGAGGCGCGCCGCCATGCGGTTCGCGGCGGTCGCGATCATCGCCTTGCCCATCAGCGTGCGGGACATGAACAGCCATAGCAGCAGCACGATGATCGCGGCACCCGCGAGCACCAGCACGCTCTGCGGGAGGATGGTCGCGCCGCCAATGCGCAGCGGCTCGCCCGGCACGAAAGCCGGCAGTGCATGGAAGCGCTTGTCGAATACGACCGACGCCAGCCCGCGCAGCAGGATCGACGCACCGATGGTTATAATAATGAGCGTGACGGCGGAGGCGCCCCTGGCCGGCTCGATCGCCAGCAGATGCAGCGCCACGCCGACCAGCACCGCGATGGCGATAGCCAGCAACGCTGCAAGCGGCAGCGGCACGCCGGCGAGATGCGCGAACACGGTGACCATGCCGCCGAGCATGACGAACTCGCCCTGCGCAAAATTGATCACGCCGGAGGCGTTATAGATCAGCGTGAATCCGAGTGCGACCAGCGCGTAGACCGCGCCGACAGTCAGTCCCGAGAATGCGTACTGAAGAAACTGCGCCATCGCCCGTGGCCCCTTCCCCGGAAAATGACCGGGACGGCGATGCCGCCGTCCCGTATTCCGCGTGATGACGAAAGCGGCTTACTCGGCGAGCGCCCAGTTGCCGTCCTTGATCTCCAGCATCTTGAACGCCGTGAGATCGAGGCCGAGGTGATCGGTCGGCGACATGTTCACGACGCCGCCGGTGCCGATGAAGTTCTTGGTCTTCTCGATTTCATCGCGCACCTTGGCCTTGTCCTTCGCGCCGCCGGCACGCTTCATGGCTTCGACCATGATCATGAAGCCGTCGTAAGCGTGGCCGCCGAAGGTGGACACAGGCTGCTTGGTCTCCTGCTCGTACTTGGTCTTGTACGCGACGACGACCTTCTTTTGCGGGTCGCTGGCGGGGAGAATGTCGGCAACCAGCAATGCCGCTGCCGGCAGGCGCACGCCATTCGCGGCCGGGCCTGCAAGGTCGATGAACTGCTTCGAACCGACACCGTGGCTCTGATAGAGCGGCACGTTAATACCGAGCTGACGGTAGTTGCGGGTCACGATCGCCGGGCCTTGACCGAAGCCGGTGTTCACGACCGCCTGCACGCCCGCCTTGGCCTTGATGTTGGTAAGCTGCGGGGTCATGTCGCTGTCGCGCGGACCGTAGGTCTCTTCGTGCACAACTTCGATGCCGTATTTCTTGACCACGGTCAGGCACTGGTCACGCATGGATTTACCGAAAGCGTCGGTGCCGGAGATGATCGCGATCTTGGTGAGCTTACGCTTCTGAAGGTCCACGAAAATCTTTTCGCAGGCCATCAGGTCGGTGTGCGGTGTTTTGAAATTCCACTTGAACTTCGGATCTGCTGCAACCACCGCGCCGGCGAAATTGATCAGCGGAATCTTGGCTTCTTCCGCGAGCGGAATGATCGCCATCGTGGTCGCGGTGGTCGAACCTGCGAGCAACGCATCGACCTTGTCTTCCTCGATCAGGCGCGTCGCGAAGGTACGAGCCTGGTTCGGGTCGCCGCCATCGTCATAGATGACGAGCTGCAACTGCTGGCCGTTGATGCCGCCCTGCTTGTTGATCTCGGCGGCGTAGATTTCCAGCGTGCGCTTTTCGGGATCGCCGAGAAACGATGCCGGTCCGGTGACCGAAAGCACTGCGCCGATCTTGATCTGCGCGTCCGCGACGCTCGCGGAAGCAAACACAAAAACCGCAACCGCAAAAAGTTTACGGAGCAAGTTCATTTCATTCCTCCCATGGCTTTCGTCCGGCGATGCCGGGCGATTTTTTTGATCTTTTCGGAAGGCAAACGCGCGCGGATTTTTCCGCCCGCATCCTCCTCCCGCACATTCGCACCGTCGTTATGATTGCGGCGCGTTGACACTCGTTACGCAGAACCATATTAATTACCTGACCAACCGGTCGGTCAAGTCCGGAAACATAAAAAATCTTCGGCGGTTTACGGCGGCGACACGCAGCCGGACCGCACCGCAGAAACTGTTCGGGGACAGTATGGAAGAAACGCCAATTCTTTCCAGCGCGCGCGGCAATTTTCGCGTGATCACGCTCAACCGGCCGCAACGCCTCAACTCGTTCAACGAGGCGATGCATGCTGCACTGCAAGCGGCACTCGATGAAGCGGAACGCGACACGCAATGCAGGGCGCTGCTCGTCACCGGCGCGGGGCGCGGCTTCTGCGCGGGACAGGATTTGTCGGACCGCAATGTTTCGGGTGGCAACCGGCCCGATCTCGGCCACACCATCGGCACCTTCTACAATCCGCTGGTGAAGCGGATTAAGTCGCTGCCCTTCCCCACCGTTTGCGCCGTCAACGGCGTCGCGGCCGGCGCGGGCGCGAACATCGCGCTCGCGTTCGATATCGTGCTCGCGGCGCGCTCCGCCAATTTCATTCAGGCCTTCGCGAAGATCGCACTGGTTCCGGATTCCGGCGGAACGTGGTTCCTGCCGCAACTCGCGGGTGCGGCGCGCGCTCGCGGACTCGCGATGCTCGCAGAACCACTCTCCGCGGAGAAAGCGGAAAGCTGGGGCCTGATCTGGAAAGCGGTCGACGACGCCGCGCTGATGGAAGAAGCGGGAAGAATTTGCGAGCAACTTGCGAATGGCCCGACCACGGCGCTGGTCGAAATCCGTAATGCCCTCGCCGCCGCCGAAACCAACACGCTCGAACAGCAGCTCGAACTGGAGCGCAAGGTGCAGGCCGGTCTTGGTGCCGCCGACGATTACGCCGAGGGCGTAAAGGCTTTCATGGAAAAGCGCGGCGCTAAATTCTCCGCGCGGAAAGCAGGCTGATGGACGCGCTTGCCATTGCCAAAGCCTCCGCCGACAGAATGTGGGCGGACGACGAAGCGAGCCGTAGTCTCGGCATGGAGATCGTTTCGGTCTCTCCGGGCAAGGCCGCGATGACGATGACCGTCACCGACAAGATGGTGAACGGGCATAAGATCTGCCACGGCGGCTATATCTTCCTGCTCGCGGATTCCACCTTCGCCTTCGCCTGCAATACCTACAACCAGATCACGGTGGCGCAGCAATGCGCCGTCACTTTCATTCGCCCCGGCAAACTGGGCGACAAGTTGCGCGCGGATGCGGTCGAGATTTCAAAATCCGGCCGCTCCGGCATCTACGACATCACGGTCACGCGGCAGGACGGCACGGTGATCGCGGAATTCCGCGGACACTCACGCTCGATCGACGGCGAAATCGTACCCGGACTCACCTCATCCAACGGTAGCGGCCATGCTCGATAAGTCTTCCTATCAACCCTATGGACTGGAGCCGATCGAGCGCGCATCGCGCGACGAAATATCCGGCCTGCAAGAGAAGCGCCTGCGCTGGACGCTGGAGCACGTCTACAACAACGTGCCTGCTTACAAAAAGAAGTTCGACGCCGCGGGCGTAAGTCCCGCCGACTTCAAGCGGCTCGAAGACCTGGCTAAGTTTCCTTTCACGGTGAAAAGCGACCTTCGCGACAACTATCCCTTCGGCATGTTCGCCGTGCCGCAGGAGAAAGTCGTGCGCATCCACGCTTCCTCCGGCACCACCGGTAAGCCGACCGTGGTCGGCTACACGCAGAACGACATCGACACCTGGTCGCATGTGATGGCGCGCTCGATCCGCGCTTCCGGCGGGCGGCCCGGCATGAAGGTGCATGTTTCCTATGGCTACGGACTCTTCACCGGGGGCTTGGGTGCGCATTACGGCGCGGAGAAACTCGGCTGCACCGTGATTCCCGTCTCCGGCGGCATGACCGAGCGGCAGGTGCAGCTCATCGAGGATTTCCGCCCGGAAATCATCATGGTAACGCCGTCCTACATGCTCGCGATCCTCGACGAGTATCGCGCGAAGGGACTCGACCCGCGCAAGTCGCCGCTGCAAGTCGGCATCTTCGGCGCGGAGCCGTGGACCAATTCCATGCGCGCGGAAATCGAGGAAGCGTTCGACATGGATGCAGTCGACATCTACGGCCTTTCGGAAGTGATGGGACCGGGCGTCGCCAACGAATGCGTCGAGACCAAAGACGGCCTGCATGTCTGGGAAGACCACTTCTATCCCGAAGTGATCGACCCGGAGACCGGCAAGGTGCTGCCCGACGGCGAGAAAGGCGAACTGGTCTTCACCTCGCTCACCAAGGAAGCCTTCCCGATCATCCGCTACCGCACGCGCGACCTGACGCGGCTGCTGCCCGGCACCGCGCGTTCGATGCGGCGCATGGAGAAAGTCACCGGCCGCTCCGACGACATGATGATCATCCGCGGCGTCAATGTGTTCCCGACGCAGATCGAGGAGTTGCTGCTTCGCTGCGGCCAGCTTGCGCCGCACTACCAGATCGAACTCACGCGCGACGAACGGCTCGACGTGATGCTGCTGATGGTCGAAGCGCGCGAAGGCGCGGCCGAACACGAAAGCACGGCCGAAGGCACAAAACTTGCGGACCTGATCAAGAACAACATCGGCGTTTCCGCCAAAGTGAAAGTTTCCGCACCCGGCGGCGTGGAGCGCTCCGCAGGCAAGGCGCGCCGCATCATCGACAAGCGGCCGAAGGCATAAAAAATGGCACGTCCCCGCGCCGCCGATTACGACGGCAAACGCAAGGCGATCCTCGATCGCTCGGCAAAGCTGTTCGCGAAAAACGGCTACGACCGCACCTCCATGGCGGAGGTGGCCGCCGGCTGCCGCGTGTCGAAGGCGCTGCTCTACCACTACTACACCAGCAAGGACGAATTGCTGTTCGACATCCTTCGCGCGCATCTCGACGACCTGATCGCGGCCGTGCGTGCGGTGGATGAGAAGCTGCCGCCGCGCGAGCGGCTGCGTGCGCTGGTCGGTGCCCTACTCGGCGCCTACAAGGATGCCGACCACCAGCACAAGATCCAGATCAACGAATTGTCTAAGCTGGCGGCGGCGAAGCGTACACAACTGATCGCGCTGGAGCGCGAACTGGTATTGATCTTCTCGTCCGCGATCGGCGCAGTGAACAGGAATATCGGCGCTACGCCGCGGTTGCTGAAGCCGGTGACGATGTCGCTGTTCGGCATGCTGAACTGGCATTACATGTGGTTCCGCGAAGGCGGCGCCATGAGCCGCGAAGAATACGCGGACCTCGCCACGCAGCTTCTGATCGAAGGCGCAGCGTCGCTTGAACAAGCAAAGCCCGCCACGCGCCGCGCGAGCTAGTTTTCGCTAGACCTGGTCGAAATCCACGGCGACCTTCTTCGTGGTTGGCCGCGCCTGACAGGTGAGCACAAAGCCCGCCTTCATTTCCCAGTCTTCCAGCGAATAGTTGTGCTCCATCTGCACGTCGCCATCTGTCAGCTTGGCGCGGCAGGTGCAGCACATGCCGCCCTTGCAGGAGAACGGCAGGTCGAGACCGGCGCGCAATCCGGCATCGACGATGGTGTCGCCTGCCTTCATGGGCACGTCGTACTGGATGCCGTTCAGCGTAATGGATGCGTTGACGTCCACGTCGTCCGCAATCGCTCCCGCCGGCTTCTTCACCGCTACCGGCAGTCCGTCGGTGGAGAAATACTCGACATGGATACGCTTCGGATCGAGACCGTAGTCGCGCAGCGCTTCCTCGCCTTCCTTGATCAGCCCGCCGGGGCCGCAAAGGAATGCATGGGCGATCCTGCTTGCCGGCATCGAAGCCTTCAGCAGGTTCGTGATCTTGTCCCGGTCCAGCCGTCCGCTGAGCAGCGCGATTTCCTGCGGCTCGCGGGAAAGCACGTGGTGCACGACGAGGCGGTCGAGGAACTGGTCTTTCAGGTCTTCGAGCTGATCCTTGAACATGATGCTGCGCGCATTGCGGTTGCCGTAAACCAGCACGAAACGGCTTTTCGGCTCGCGCGTCAGCATGGTGCGGATCATGGAATTGATCGGCGTGATGCCGGAGCCGGCGGCGACCGCGAGATAAACCCGCTCCTCGTCCGGCGCAGGCGCGACGCCAAAGCGGCCCTGCGGGGTCATCACTTCTATCTCGTCGCCCGCACGCAGCTTTTCGTTGACCCATGAAGATACGTTGCCGCCATCCACCTTCTTCACGGCGATGCGCAACTCGTTGTCATCCATGCCGGCGCAGATCGAGTAAGAGCGGCGCAGTTCGTTGCCGCTCTCTTTCAGGCGTAACGTCAGATGCTGGCCCGGATGAAAGCGGTAGGCGTCGCGCAGCGCGTCGGGAATGTCGAAGGCGATCGAAACCGCATCCGGCGTTTCGCGGCGAAGATCCGAGACTTTCAGTTTATGGAATTCGATCGACATGGCGGCTTCAGATGCACTTGAAGTAATCGAACGGTTCGGCGCAGGACTTGCAACGCCATAGCGCCTTGCAGGAAGTCGATCCGAATTCGGCGATGCGTTCGGTGTCCGGCGACTTGCAGTGCGGGCACTCGACGCTTTCCTCGCCGAACAGCGCGCGGCGGCCGGCATTCGCGGCCGGCGGTGCGATTCCGAATTCGCGAAGCTTCTCCTTGCCCGCCTCCGACATCCAGTCGGTGGTCCAGGCCGGAGACATCACGGTCGTCACTTTCGGTTTCGCGAAGCCCGCGCGCTCCAGTGCAAGCTCCACTTCCAGCGTGATCATGTTCATCGCCGGGCAGCCGAGATAGGTCGGCGTAATCAACGCCTCGACCTTGCCCTCGCCGCTCACGCGCACGTCGCGCAATACGCCGAGGTCTTCTATGGTCAGCACCGGCAATTCCGGATCGACCACGGAAGCGGCAGCGGCCCACGCGCGTTCGCGGATGCGCGCCGCGTCGATGTTTTCAAGCACTGCGCTCACCAGTGTGCTCCCGGATAGGTGCGCTGGAGAAACTGCATATCGGCGAGGATGAAACCGAGATGCTCGCTGTGACGCCCGCTGCGGCCGCCGGTCTGCGCGAAGCTCCGCGGTGGCGTCTTCAGGCCCGCTTCTGAGAAGACGCGGTTAGCCGTTCGCTCCCATTCACCGCGAAGGCTTGCGGGATCGACGGCGATGCCGCGCTCGATCAGCGCGCGTTCCACTTCGTCGCTTTCGAACAGTTCGGTCGCGTAGGCATAAAGCTCGTCCAGCGCCGCCTGCGCGCGCTCATGGCTTTCTTCGGTGCCGTCGCCGAGACGGATGACCCATTCGCCGGAATGGCGGACGTGATAGGCCATTTCCTTCTCGGCCTTCGCAGCAATCGCCGCAAGCGTTTCGTCCTTCGATTTCGCGAGCGCGACATAAAGCGGGTGCGCGTAAGCCGCGAACAGAAGCTGCCGGATCATGGTCGCGGCGAAATCGCCGTTCGGCTGCTCGACCAGCAGCACGTTCCGCCAGTCCTTCGCATCGCGCAGATAGGCGAGCTTGTCCTCGTCGCGGCCCTTGCCTTCAACTTCGCCCGCATAAGTATAGAACGCTCGCGCCTGCCCGATCAGGTCGAGGCCCATGTTGCCGAGCGCGAGGTCTTCTTCCAGCGCGGGCGCATGACCGACCCACTCGGACAGACGATGGCCGAGGATCAGCGCGTTGTCCGCGAGGCGGAGCGCATAGGCAAAGAGCGGCGTCTCGGTCATTCTTTCCTCTCGCGCATCCTTCGAGACGGCCGCGTTCCGCGGTCTCCTCAGGATGAGGTTTCATTTTCATCCTCATGGTGAGGAGCGATGCGAAGCATCGCGTCTCGAACCATGAAGCTGTGAACTCACATGTGCCCGACTTCGTCGGGGATGTCGTAGAAGGTCGGGTGACGATAGATCTTCGAAGCCGTCGGCTCGAACATCACGTCCTTGTCGGCCGGATCGGACGCCGTGATTGCATTCGACGGCACCACCCAGATCGAAAGACCCTCGCCGCGGCGCGTGTAGACGTCGCGCGCGGCCTGCAACGCCATCGTCGCGTCGGTCGCATGCAGGCTGCCCACATGCCGGTGCGAAAGTCCGTTCTTCGAGCGGATGAACACTTCCCAGAGCGGCCAGTGCTGTTCGGTTTTCTGTTCGGTCATGCTGTCACCTATTCCGCGGCGACTTTCGCAGCGGCTTCGCGGTTGCGGCGTTTCTCGGCGAAAGCGAGCGCTGCCTCGCGCACCCAGCGGCCATTGTCGTGGGCCGCGCGGCGTTGCTTCATGCGCTGCTTGTTGCAGGGACCGTCGCCCGCGATCACGCGCTTGAATTCGGTCCAGTCGATCTCGCCGAATTCCCAGTGGCCGGTCTTCTCGTTGAACTTCAGGTCCTTGTCGGGGAATTCGAGACCGATGAAGTGGCCCTGCGGCACGGTCGCGTCGATGAATTTCTGGCGCAGGTCGTCGTTGGAGAAGCGCTTGATCTTCCAGCGCATGGTCTGGTCGGAATGCTGGCTGTCGCTGTCGGACGGGCCGAACATCATCACCGAAGGCCACCACCAGCGGTTCAATGCGTCCTGCGCCATCGCCTTCTGTTCCGGCGTGCCGCGCGCGAGCGCCATCATGATCTCGTAGCCCTGACGCTGGTGGAAGCTTTCTTCCTTGCAGATGCGGATCATCGCGCGCGCGTAAGGACCGTAGGAGCAACGGCACAGCGGGATCTGGTTCATGATCGCCGCGCCGTCCACCAGCCAGCCGATCGCGCCGATATCGGCCCAAGTCAGCGTCGGGTAGTTGAAGATCGACGAATACTTCGCCTTGCCGGAGAGCAACTGGTCGAAAAGCTGCTCACGCGAGGTGCCGAGCGTTTCGGCGGCCGAATAGAGATAAAGCCCGTGGCCGCCTTCGTCCTGCACCTTGGCGAGCAGCGCGGCCTTGCGGCGCAGGGTCGGCGCGCGCGTGATCCAGTTTCCTTCCGGCAACATGCCGACGATTTCGGAATGGGCATGTTGCGAAATCTGTCGCGTCAGCGTGCGGCGATAAGCTTCCGGCATCCAGTCGTTCGGCTCGATTTTGAGCTCGGCATCGACATGCTCCTGAAAGCGGGCTTCGAGCACGGGATCGCTCGCGGCGGTCGCCTCATCCTTGACGTTCAGGGCTTGGGTATACATCGGCGCCTCGCAAAGGGATGCCAGTTTATAACCGCTATAATACGTTACAGAAATTTTCAGAGTCAATAATTACTGTAACGTATTTTAGGGCCGCCCTATTGCAGCGCGGCAAAGCGTTGGCCGAGCGTGGAATTCGGCTTCGGCAGGCTGTGCGTTTCGTCGGCCTGACAGCCGTCCAGAAAACGCTCGGAGCCTTTCAGCACGCGCGAATAGACAGCCGCCGCGAGCTTGCGCGCCTCCTCGCCGGGCCAGCCGTCCGGCAATAGGCCGGGAGCGAGCGCCGGATCGCGCAGCACGATGCGGCGGAACTCCTGAACCAGCATGAGGCGCACGATCAGCGCTTCGCTATCTTCAAGCACTTCGCCCTTCGCCAGCGCATCGCGCATTTTCCGGAACAACGAGATAAAGTCCCGGTAGCGCCCGGCGATCTCGTCGAGATTGTAGGAGGCGCGGAGAATCTCGGCGGCCTCAGGGGACGCGCCTATCTCCAGCACATGAATTCCTTTTGCCCCCTTCGGCAGGGAGGCCGGGGCGGCGGAAACGTAAGTCACCGCATTGAACTGCGCGAAACCCGCCGCTTCGAGCGCCTTGCGTTGTAATGCGCGATTCGAGGGTTCTCCGTTCAGCAAAGCGAGGCGGATCGAGCGCGCCGGATCGCTCGTGCGGGCGAAGTAAATGCGCCGCGTCGCTTCCGCGAATTCACCCTCGCCGCGCTTCGACAGGCGATAAAATGTGTTGCGGCCAACCTTCCTGCGCTCCAAACATTCTTCGGTGGTAAGCCGCGAGATCGCGGTACGCACAGGACCGGCGTCGATGCGGAACAAGTGCATGATCCGCGTGATGTCGCCGAGCGAAAGGCTGCCGCCGCGCGGCACGATGGCGTCGCCATATAAGGTAACGATCAGCGAGCCGGCGCGCACCGGCTTCCGGCGGTTGAAGGCGGCGATAAGCTCGCGGACCAGCCCGTTCATTTCCATTCCCGGCCATCAGGTGCGCGCACCTTATATTGCAGCCGCACAGCGCGAAACCGGCCTGAAGGCGCAGACGCACCTTTTCGCTGACCGGCCGGTTGGTCTATAATCCTCTCAGACACAAGCCGCGAAAAGCGGCGGCCATGCGGGGTGGAAATCATGAGCGCTGTTCTTGAAAGCTATGTTTGCGGCCGCTGGATCGCGCCCGCCGCGAACTTCGTGGAAATTCCGAGCGCCATCGACGGTTCGCTGATTGCTAAGACCGGAAGCGGCGGCATCGATTTCGCGCAAGCCGTGCGTTATGCACGCGAGACCGGCGGAAAAAATCTCCGTGCGCTCAACTTCCATCAGCGCGCGGACATTCTCAAAAAACTCGCGGCGCATCTCACGGAGAAAAAAGAACCGCTCTACGCGCTCGCGGCCCATACCGGCGCGACGAAGCGCGACAACATGGTGGATATCGAGGGCGGCATCGGCACGCTGTTCGCCTATGCCTCGCGCGGACGGCGCGACCTTCCCGGCGAGAAATTCATCGTCGAGGGACCGAACGAGGCGCTCTCCAAGGGCGGCAAGTTCGCGGGCACGCATATCCTGACGCCGCGCGCGGGCATCGCGGTTCACATCAACGCCTTCAACTTTCCGGTTTGGGGTCCGCTGGAAAAATTCGCGCCCGCGTTCCTTGCCGGCATTCCCGTCATCACCAAGCCCGCGACCGCTTCGGCCTATGTCAGCGAAGCCATGATGCGGCTGATCGTGGAATCGAAGCTGCTGCCTGATGGCGCATTGCAGATGATCTGCGGCCCGACCGGCGACCTGCTCGATCACCTGAACGGACAGGACAGCCTGTGCTTCACCGGCTCGATCGAGACTTCGGACAAGCTCCGTAATCATCCGGCCGTGTCGAAAAACGCCGTGCGCTTCGTCGCCGAGCGTGACTCGTTGAACGCGGCGGTCCTCGGCACCGATGCCACGCCCGGCACGCCAGAATTCGATCTCTTTATTAAAGAGGTCGTGCGCGAAATGACGGTGAAGGCAGGACAGAAATGCACCGCCATTCGCCGGGTCTTCGTGCCGCGCGCACAGGAAACCGCCGTCATCGACGCGCTGAAAGCACAGCTTTCGGCGATCAAGGTTGGCGACCCCCGCGCGGAAGATACCCGGATGGGCGCGCTGGTGAGCCTCTCGCAGAAGCGCTCGGTACAGGAGAAGGTCCGCGAGATCGCGAGCGAGTCCGAGATCGTGTTCGGCGATCCGGCCACCTCAGGTACCGGCGACGCGGCGCTGAAAGGCGGCGCGTTTATTTCGCCGGTATTGCTACGCTGCGCAAAGCCGATGGAAGCCAAACGCGTGCACATCACAGAAGCGTTCGGTCCGGTCGCGACCGTGATGGCATACGACACGCTCGATCAGGCCATCGAGCTTGTCGCGAAAGGCGAAGGCAGCCTTGTCGCGTCCGTTTTCACCTACGACCCTGCGGTCGCGTCCGCACTCGTGTTCGGTATTGCGCCGTATCACGGCCGCCTGCTTGTCATCGACCGCGACAGCGGCAAGGAATCCACCGGACACGGCTCTCCGCTTCCGAACCTCGTGCATGGCGGACCGGGCCGCGCGGGCGGCGGCGAAGAACTCGGCGGCATGCGCAGCGTGCATCACTATCTGCAACGCACTGCGATTCAGGCCTCGCCCGATCGCATCGTCAGCCTCACGAAGGACTGGAGCAAGGGTGCCGCGACCATCGCCTCGCAACAGCATCCGTTCCGTAAGGATTTCGATACGCTCGTGATCGGCGACACGCTGGAGAGCGCCGCACGCAAGGTCACGCTGGACGACATCGAGCATTTCGCAAATTTCACCGGCGATACTTTCTACGCGCACATGGACGAAGCAGCTGCGAAAGCGAACCCGTTCTTTCCGGGCCGTGTCGCGCACGGCTATCTGATCCTGTCGTTTGCGGCGGGACTTTTCGTCGAGCCAGCGCCGGGTCCCGTGCTTGCAAATTACGGCCTCGACAATCTGCGTTTTCTGAAGCCCGTTTCGCCCGGCGACGACATTCGCGTGCGTCTCACGGTCAAGCAGAAGCAGGCCGCGCGCAAACCCGAATACGGCGAGGTGCGCTGGGACGTCGAGGTGTTCAATCAGGAAAGCGAAACCGTCGCGCGCTACGAATTGCTGACCATGAACGCTCGCGGGGCGCAAAGCGTTACGCAGTAACGCCTCGCAGTTATCGCCCGAAACGCACCGGCACCGTGAGGCTTAAGCTCCTGCCATTACTTAGCGTGGGCGGTGGCGCGGGCAGCGGACTCGCGCGGCGCACCAGCGATACCGCCTCGGCATCGAGCGCGCTATTCCGTGCGCCACGAACCAGCCGTGCCGACAATACCCTTCCCGTAGGATCAATCGTGAACGCGACGACCGCGGTGCCGGTGGTGCCGCCCGCAGGATAGCGTTTGTAGCGATTGAGCTGCGCCATCACCGCGCCGCGCCAGGTTGTGTGCGAGACGTTGCTGCGCTCGGTGTGTCGGGGAACGGGAGCTGCAACATTGTTCGCACGCTTCACTTGCGTCTTGGGAGCGGCGGTGGTTTGCGGCGCGGCCTTCTTCTGTATCTTCTGCAATTCCGGCTGCTTGTCCGGCTGGTCCTTGCGCGGTTCTTTTTCCGGTTCTTTCGGCGCGGGCGGCGGCAATTGCAGTTCCGCCTGCGGTTTCTCCGGCAGGTCGAGCTTCTCCGCAGGCGCCTCCGCTTTTGGCGGTGCGGCCTTCTGCTGTGCCTGCAGCATGTTCGGACCAGGCGCGATGTCGAGCGGTGTCGGTTCCGGCGCAACCGCGACCGGCGCAAGCTCGATCATCACTGCAGGCGGCGGGTCGCCCGCGGCATCGCGCGAGCCTGGCCAGTATAAAACCGCCGCGGCACCCGCCGTATGCAGCAGCAACACGATCGCGCCGGCGGCAAACCAGCGGACGATGCTTTCGTCCTCCGTCGCGAAAGATTCAAGCCGCATGGTGCGGGCAGAATTCATTTCACCTGCTCAAGCCCCACGAGAGCGATTTTCAGATAGCCTGCGTCGCGCAGCAAGTTCATCACATTCATGATCTCGCCGTATGGAACTGTGCGGTCGGCGCGCAGAAAAATGCGGCGTTCGCGGTCTTTTTCGCTTCTTAGATCGAGCGCGGCCTGAAGGCCGGTGCGGTCCACCGGCTCGTTATCAATGACCAGTGACAGGTCGTTCTTCACCGTCAGAAATACGAGCTTGTCCGGCTTATTCTGTTTCTGCGCGTTCGAAGCAGGAAGATCGACTGCAACATCAACCGTTGAGAGCGGCGCGGCCACCATAAAGATGATGAGCAGTACCAGCATGACATCGATAAATGGCGTGACGTTGATCTCGCTCAGTTCGTTGAGATCGTCGTTCTCGCCGTTTCCGTTGAACGCCGCGCCCATCGTCAGCCTCCCGCACGCGCGCGCTGCTTCGGCTCCGGCGTGATCGCGCGTTCGTCGAGTGCCCGCGACAGATGAATCATCGTCATCGCCGAGAGGTCGCTCAGCGCGAGGCGATAACCGCTGATGGCGCGGGTGAACACGTTATAGATAATCACTGCGGGGATCGCCGCGAACAATCCAATGGCGGTCGCGAGCAACGCTTCGGCAATACCCGGCGCCACGACCGCAAGGTTCGTGGTCTTCGACTGACTGATTCCGACGAAAGAATTCATAATGCCCCACACGGTACCGAACAGGCCGACAAAAGGCGCGGTTGCGCCGATGGTCGCCAGCAGGCCGGTGCCGCGGGTCATTTTCCGTGCCGCGCGCTGCTCGATGCGCGACAGGGCGATGCCCGCGCGCTCTTTCACGCCCTCGGCCGGAAGCCCAATGGAGTTTTCGTACTCGGCATCCGCAGCCTGCAGCAAAAGTCCGGATACGCTCCTGTTTTCCGAGAATTCGCCGGCCGCCTTGCGCAGGCTCCCGGCCGCCCGGACTTTTGCCATTGCCGCATCGATCGTGCGTCTTGCCCTGAGTAGTTCGATGCCCTTCGCTAGCCAGATCGTCCATGTGACGAGCGAAGCAAAGAACAGACCGACGATGACGGCTTTCACCACCAGATCGGCCTGCACGAACATTCCCCATGGCGAAAGATCATGAGGAATCGTGGCAATCACTTCCGTCTGCGCAAATGCATTTGACGAAACGACTGCCGCCGCCATCGGGCCGATTACCCGTGCAAAAATCTGTCGGTGTTTCACGTTACTGCCTCTCCGTTCCGCCGCCGCTCAAAAAGCGCCCTTGAAGTAGTCTTCGTCGCGATCGTTGTTGAAGGCTTTCTTGTAATCGTCTTCATTCATGCCGCGCCGCCAATACCCTATCGCAAGCAACTGGCGTGGCGTCATCCCTCGCTCATGCCGGAAATGGGCGCGAACCGTGCGTATAATTTCGGACTCGCCGCCCGCCCATACAAACGCGTTAGCGTTCGTTGGCCACCATGCGTTTAGCGCGCAATCCTGCAACGCTTCGGACCGCTCGCCGGCCGAAGCATCGCGGTACAACCAGGTGATCTCCAGGTTCAGTGGATGCGATATTATCTGCCGCTCATCCCGGTTTGGAATTTCGATAATCGCACGGCCGCGTGCCGAAGACGGCAACCCGGAAAGCATGTTTGCAATCGCGGGCAATGCGCTCTGATCGCCAACAAACAGATACCAGTCGGACTCGCGCAGCGAGCGTCCGCCCGGTCCGCCCACGCCCAGTTGGTCGCCGGGCTTTGCGCGCGATGCCCAGTTCGCGGCAGGGCCGTCACGGCCATGCAGAACGAAATCAATCGAGAGTTCGCCGCGGCGCGCATCGAACGCGCTGACGCTGTATGTACGCACTGTGGGACGCCGCGGATGGTCGGGCCAGATTGCGCCGCCATTCGGGCCTTTGAGCGGCCATTCCGGTTCTGCCGCTCCCGGCGGTGGAATCACGAGCTTGATATTCGGGCCGCGGCCGAAACCTTCGATCTCGTCCCCGCCGACGATCACGCGCTTCATGCGCGGGGTCAGCATTTCCGTTCGCAGAACCTGCAATACACGAATGTCGTTATAGCGCTTGAGGCGGCTATCGGCCGTTTCGGTAATCATCATGATGGCGATTGGGCTGTGTTGTTGATGGGCCGGTCGGCGATGATCTGGAGAAATCCCTGGCTGCAACGCTCCACGCGCGCATCGACACCATAAGTTTCGGCCAGCGTACGCGCGCTGATCGCTTCCTCAGGCGTTCCGTCTGCGATAACGCGGCCTTCGTGCAGCAACAGCACGCGGTCGGCATATCGCGCAGCCAGCGCAAGATCGTGCATGACCGCAACGACGATACGCCCCTTGCGCGCAAGGCCGCGGATGATGTTCATGACTTCGAGTTGATGACGCAAATCAAGCGCGCTGGTCGGTTCATCGAATAGCATCAACAACGGCTGGCGGACGATCGCCTGCGCGATGCCGGCAAGTTGGCGTTGACCGCCGGAGAGACGGTCGAGCGGTTGCAATGCCTGTTCCAGCAAGCCAGCCTTCGCCAGCGCAGATGCCGCGCGTTCCTCGTCGTTCTGCGTCTCGCCGCTTGCATTTGCGGATGCTGGCACCGCGCGCAACGCACTGAGTACGGTTTCGATAACAGTCAGTCCCCTGCCCGCAGGCAGGCTTTGCGGCATGAACGCGACCAGTTGCGACCGCGCGGCGGGGCTGAGCGCGAGCAGGTTTTTCTCTCCGAGCCGCACTTCGCCGCTTGCCGAAATCAGCCCGGCGATAGCGCGCAACAACGTGGATTTCCCCGCGGCGTTGGGGCCAACCAGCGCAACCATTTGTCCCGCCTGCACGGAAGGGATGGAGAGACCGCGCAGCACGATCTTTTCGCGATACCCTGCTTCTAGCGCGCGGATGTCCAATGAAACCGTCATGCGCGATACCGCCGCTGCATCACGAGCCAGAGAAAGAACGGAACCCCGATTAGTGCGGTGACGATCCCGATGGGAATGATGACTCCCGGCAGAATCGTCTTGCTCGCGATGGACGCGGCCGACATCAGAAGCGCGCCGCACAACGCGCTGCCAGGCAACAGGAGGCGATGATCTTCACCAACCAGCATCCGCGCGATATGCGGACCTACCAGTCCGATGAAGCCGATGGTGCCGACGAAAGCCACGGCAAAAGATGTCAGCACGGCAATCCTGAACAACGAAAACAGCCGCAGCCGCTCGACGCGCACACCGAAGCTGCGGGCGCGCTCGTCACCCATGCGCAGCGCCGTCATCTTCCAGCTCGCCGCCATCGAGAACGGGGCGACCAGCGCAATCGCAGCGGAAAGATAGGCGATCTTGGTCCAGTCGGCGCGCGCCAGATTGCCCATGGTCCAGAATACGAGCTGCTGTAAGGTCTGCTCGCTGGCGATGAACTGCAGAAGTTTCACGAGCGCTTCGAATGCGAAAAACATCGCGATTCCGAACAGCACGAGGGTTTGCGCGCTGGCACCGAAACGCTGCGCCATGAATTGCAACAGCACAGTCGATGCAAAGGCAAAGACGAATGCGTTCCCGGAAATCAGCCAGTTCGCGGGAATACCCGGCAGGCTGTAGCCGAGCACGATACCCATGCCCGCGCCGAACGCCGCCGCATGGGAGATGCCGAGCGTAAAGGGACTCGCCAATGGATTGTCGAGGATCGTCTGCATCTCCGCTCCCGCAAGCGAGAGCGCAACGCCGACCGCGACCGCCATACAGGCGGCAGGCAAACGCACTTCCCAGAGAATGACGTATTCCGTGCGCGACAATGTCGATGGCGCAGCCAAGCCTTTCAGCGCCTGCGAGAAGGTCAGCGCGGACGGGCCGGTCAGAAGATCGGCGCAAAATACGGCAGCGACCGCCGCCGCCAGCAGACAGAGCAGCATGATGCGCAGCCGCAGGAACCGCCGGTACGCCACGACGGTATCCGAAATGGTTTTCTCTTCCGCCAACGCAGACACGCTACCACTTCCGATCTTTAGCGCTTCTCCGGCTTCAGGCTTACGAAATAAACTCCATCGAACGGCACCGCCAGAAACCGTGCATTGATTTCGGCGAGGGTTTTGCGCGGATCTACGTCCGCGAACAATTCAGGATGAAACCACTTCGCGAACGCCTCGATGGCAATAATATTGAGTGGCGAATTATAGAAGTGGTGCCACAGACCATACACCCTGCCGTTGGCGACAGCGGAAAGCGTGTTGATGCCTTTTTCCTCGGCGATGGTTTGCAACGCCTTGCGCGCGTCGTCTTCTGTAACATAGGTGCCGATGGCAAGACCGCGGTTGATCGCGTGGGCCCCGCCGGTCGCAATATAGATGTCGGGATTGCGTTGAATTACATATTCCAGATTCACCTGCCCTGTCGCACCGGGCAGAATATCCGCCGCGATATTACTGCCGCCTGCGAAGACAATGTACTCGCCGAGATTACCCTTTCCCGGCGAAGGACAACATTCCCACAGACGCGCATGCATGTGCATGAAAACAGTGGGGCGCTTCAGCTTTGCTTCGGCGATCCGCTTCGCGATCAGGTCGAGCCTGTCCTGATAGAACTTAATGTAGGCGCTCGCCTTTTCTTCCTGACCCAGCAACTTTCCGAGGATTGCGATGCTCGCAACCGAATTCTCGAGCGGCTTGTCGTGGAAATCAATGAACACTACGGGAATCCCGGCCGCTTCGAGCTGGCGCACCGCTTCCGCCGATCTGGCGGACGGCCCATGACCGCCGCTGAAAATCGCGACATCGGGACGAATGGAAAGCGTGCGTTCCACGGAGAACGTGCTTTCGTTCGTGATGCCAATCAGGGGGATTTTGTCGATCGCGGGATTTTTGCTGCGAAATAATTCGTAGGTTTTGGAATCCAGCCGCTTCAGGTCGCCGAGCCATCCCGCGACCAGCGACACCGGGTCCGGGTGCAACAGCGCCAGCGCCGTAAGCTGCCGCCCCTCGCCGAGCACGACATGGCGCACCGGCAGTTTCACCGTGACTTTTCTCCCCGCGATGTCGGTGAGCGTTACTTCCGATTGCGACCACGCGGGCGAGCCGGCGCAAATGGCGACGCAAAGCGCGGCGGCAAAAAGCCAGCAGAAATATTTCACAGAACGCATCACTTCACAGGTTTCCTGATCTGGAAGGCAAAACGGTATGCCTTAATGGCCGACAGCAAGGTCACAGAGTTGTGGGTCTCGTTCGGTATCTCTTCGAAGCGGACCGACAGCCCGCGTTCCTTGAGGCTTGCGAGCCGTTCCGCCATTTCGCGCGCATCGCCCACCATCCGCCGCTCTTGTAAACGTATGGCGATGTCCTTTGCGTCTTTCGCGGACGCCTGATCCGGGGTCACGGTCTGCTCAAGACCGCCGACCATCAGGAAAACACTGACGCTGTTCAGCGCGGGCTTGCGCGACAGGAACTCCGCGGACGTCTTCAGGATGGCGCGGTCCGCCCACCAGATCGACGGACTCGCCGAGATGTAATTCGCGAACGTGCCCGGCCGTGTGAGTAAGGCATGCAGCACAAACAGCCCGCCGAAGGAATGGCCGTAGATGGATTGCCGCGAAGGACTCGTTTTGAACTCGGCCTGGATCGCGGGCTTCAATTCCTGCTCGATGAAATCGAGGAAGCGTTCGGCGTCGCCGGTATCTTCCGGCTTCAGATAGGTGCCGCTATTCGGCGTGGCCTTGGCCGGCGTGTAGTCGCGAGAACGGCGGCGCATGTCGAGCAGGTTGTCAGTCGGATAGCCTACGGCAACCACAAGTCCCGGCTCGAAACCGGAAAGCTCGTTGCGTCCGGAGTGACTTCTGCTGAGTGTCGAGAACAGCGCTGCAACCGAGTTTCCATCGAGGGCATACAAAACGGGGTAGCCGCTTTCCGGTGCGGGTGCTTGCGGCTTGATAATAAAGACCCGGTAGATATCACGGTTCTTCGCAGTGATGGTCCGCTGCTCTACATTTTTCAGAACGTAAGCGTCGCTGCTTTGCGCATAGGAATGTGGCGCAACAACAATGAAGAACAACGCCAGAATAAAAGCACTAAACCCTTGGGCGATGCCCAAGGGTCCAGTAGTCCGGCGTTGAAAGCGGTTTTCTACCACTTCGTACTCACCTTCAGGTTCCATGCACGCGGTTCGCCGTAGAAATTGAACAGCGCGACGCTACCGACGCGGGAATAGTAAACCTCGTCGAATAGATTGGTGATGGTGAACGTGCCCTGCACGTTCTGGCTTACTTTATAGCCAATCTGCATGTCAGCGACGATGTAACCGTCTTCCGAGACGCGCGCCGCCGGCGTCGTGCCCGTATAGAACTCACTCACATAGCGGCCGCCCAGACCGATATGGAAGTTGGTGAGAGGGCCATCGAGGAAGGTGTACTTGTTCCAGACGTTGAAGACGTGCCGTGGCTGGTAGGTGCGGAAGTCACCGGTGCCGCCGCTGAGGAATTGCGTCTTCAGATTGGTGTAGCCCGCATACACTTCCCATTCCGGCGTCAGCTTGCCGCTGATCTCGAATTCATAACCCGAGATCGCAACCTGGCCCGCGTTGACGAAGACACCCGGCATACCTGTCACCGCCAGCGCGCGGTTGTTGTCGCGGATTTCGAACAGCGCGAACGAGGTGTTGAGACGTCCGCCCATGAACGAACCCTTCAGGCCGGCTTCATACTGAACGCCCTCGCGCGGGTCGATCAGGTTGCCGCCGGCGTCGCGTTCGGTTTGCGGCGCGAAGATGCTGGTGTAGCTCGCATAGGCGGAAATGTTTTTGGTCAGATCGAGAACGATGCCACCGTATGGTGTTACCTGACCATTGATGTCGATCGTGTTGGTCACCGCATTGGTGACGAGGTTCAACGTGCGCGCCTCGTAGTAGCTGAGACGGCCACCGCCGATCAGCGTGATGCCATCGACAGGCTTCAGCCGGAGCTGGCTATAGATGCCATACTGCGACGGATTCTGATTGGTGCGGTTGTTCAGCGTGTCTGCAGGCTCCGGCACGCTATACGGATTGAAAGAGTAGATGTTGTACGGCCCGCCACCGACGGCCGTACTCGTCGGCGCATACTGGGTCAGGTCATGCGCCTTATATTCGGCACCGATGACGAAGTTATGCGTCTGGCCGAACAACTGGAACGGCGTCGAGAGGTGAAGATCCGTGGAGAGATGCTGCTCCCACCAACGTCCCGCGGTAAGGCTGAGACCACCCGTGATCACGCCGGTCGCGGGGTTGGCACCGCTCGCGGCCTGCACATACTTGTAGTCGATGAAACGGTCGGTGTAGCGCACGGCCGCTTTAATATGACCGCCGTTCTGGAGGCGGTGCGTGAGTTCGGCAAGATATTCATTGGACCAGTTGTCGAACCGGTTCCAGCTTGCGCCGACGAAAGTGGAGCGCGGCACGCCGGTATAGGTGATCGGGTTGGTCGCAAACATCGGAAGGCCGTTGAAGGGCAGAATATCCCGCTCCTGCCGCCACAGCGAGAACGAGAACGTCGTGTTCTCGGTGAAGTCGACATCAATCGTGCCGTAACCGAACCAGACCTGATTGTGATTCAGATCTACGAACGTATCCCGATCCTGGAACGCGCCGACGACACGTGCGCGCACTGTCTTCGCTTCGTTCAGCGGGCTGGTAACATCGAGTTCGATACGCTTGTTGCTCCATGAGCCGTAGCTCACGTTCGCAAGCGCTTGGAAATGATCGAGCGGCGACTTTCGGACCAGGTTGATCACGCCGCCCGGACCGGAGTTGTTGCCCGAGGTTCCACCGAAATAGAGACCTGCCGGCCCCTTCAAAACTTCGACGCGGTCGAACATAAACATGTCGATCTGCGTTCCGAGAATACTGGAGTTCGGCGCGTACAGACCGTTGACGAGAACGTCGGTTTCGTAACCGCGGATGAAAATACTGCTGCGGCCGGTATCGTTTTGCAGAATGACGCCACCAGCGGTGTTGCGCATGACGTCTTCGAGCTGGTTGAGATTCTGATCGTCCATGCGCTGGCGCGTAACCACGCTCACCGATTGCGGGATTTCGCGCACATCGAGGTTCTCTTTTCCCCCAACGGTCGTGCGCGGAGAATTGTAGGTGTCCTGACCTTCAGTCCTCAATCGATCGGGACGCTGCTGATCGACGACGACTGTATCAAGCGAGATGTTTTGACCGCTCGCGGTTCCCATCATGCAGACAGTCAACATGGTCGTCGCGGCGAGCGCAGCGGAGAAACCCGCCAGCCCACGCTTCACATCGGAATACATTGCACGCCCCCAGTTAGAACGCTTCTAAGCGCTTGTTTTTAAGTGTCTTTTTGTACAGTCATTGGGGAGCGAGGTGGCGGAGGCAACGTTTGTTTAATCACTAATTCCGTTTGTCGGAGCTTCAAGTGCGACATCGGAGACGCGCTTGCTTACAGTTCTTCTAAACTAAGCAGCTCTGCAATTTCGGATGGTTCTGAATTACACATCTCTTATTGTGCTTGCCGACTGCATCCAATATCCACGAATGCACCTTTTCGAACGGGATTGCGGCTGTGGGTTTTCCTTCAGATTTTCACAGCGAACTAAGAGAAGTCACTGTCGACGATCTCGCGTCGTCCTCGCAGCTTGCCGGAACCGGCTTCAAGGTTACCGACCCTGATCTTTCCGACAAGGATGTCGCTCTGCGCGGCGACTATCAGTTGGTCCGGCTGCGCTCAGGACTAATCCTGCACGCCACCGACACCTACGACACGCATGACCTCACAAACGAAATTCTGCAGCACGCGGGAATAACCTGCTCGATTTTCCTGCGCGGGCGCGTTGCAGTTCGAATGGGTGACCGGCAATTCGAAATGGGGCCGGGAACAAAGGCCGGGCCGCGTGATCTCGAAGGAACTGTTATTTCCCGTTCGCGCCCGGAGCGTTTTGTCCGCTGCTCGCGCCGCGGCACGCATATCCGCAAGGTCAACGTAACGGTTTCACCGGAATGGCTAGAGCGGGACGAACTCGGCCTCGGCGGCTACTCGACTGCGATTTCCCGTTTCGCAGCCGATCATCTTAATTGCGTTCGCTGGAAGCCTTCGGCGCGCCTCGTTTCCATAGCGGAGCAGATTCTGAATCCGCCGCCCTATGCCACGATATTGCGTGACCTCTATCTGGAGAGCCGTGCTATCGAAATCGTAGCAGAAGCGATGCACGCCATATCCAATCCGGACCCATTCGTTCCGAACGGTCTCTTAAAGCCCAGAGAGCACCGGCGCCTCGCCAATCTTCGCGAATATCTGGTCGAGCACATGGACGATACGCTCACATTGAATGTCATCGCGCGCGAGGCGGGGATGAGCGCGAACACGCTGCAGCGTCTTTTCCAGATGGCTTACGGCGTGACGGTTTTCGAATATGTGCGCCGGCTCAAACTGCAACGCGCACGTCAGGCTATCGAGCGCGAAGGTGTCAGTGTAACCGAGGCCGCCCATATCGCCGGCTATACCAGTGCGGCAAACTTCTCTACCGCCTTCAAACGGCTGTTCGGCGTATCGCCGAAGACCGTGCGCTCGACATTCTGACGCCGGTTCCGTTTCCGGCCGAGGCGTGTAGTGAATTACTCTATTATAAGCGTTTAGAAGCTTTTGGAGCGCTTGCGCTGCCGTGCCTATCGCCCGATAGGACTTGACAATCGTTGAGCCGCTTGACGCTTCTGTCATTAAAACGATTATACCTGTTCCGATCATTCCCTAAATTAGAAGACAAGAAATGGCGCGCAGAGTTTTGATTCTTGGCGCTTCGTATGGCTCGTTGCTGGGCACGAAGCTGCTGATGGCAGGCCACAACGTAACGCTGGTTTGCAGGCAAAAGACCGCGGATCTCATCAACCGGGAAGGCACGGAAGTCCGGCTGAAACTGCGCGAGGAGCCTTCGCATCGTTCTATCTTTTCGCGCGACCTGCCGGGCAAGCTGGACGCAGCCGCGCCGCAGAATGTCGATGTGTCGCGTTATGATCTGGTTTGCCTTGCGATGCAGGAGCCGCAATACGCAAACCATACGATCCGCGTACTGATGGTGAAGATCGCGGAAGCGCGGCTGCCTTGTCTTTCGATCATGAATATGCCGCCCCTGCCCTATCTGAAACGCATTCCGTCGCTCGCGAAAATGAACCTGGAAGAAGCCTATACCAACGCACAGGTATGGGATCGTTTCGAGCCGGGGCTGGTTTCACTGTGTTCGCCCGACCCGCAGGCATTCCGGCCGCCGGAAGAACCGGCCAATGTGTTGCACGTCGGGCTGCCCACGAACTTCAAGGCGGCGCTCTTTGCCGACGACCGCCACAACGCAATGCTTCGCGAACTCGACGCCGGCATTTCCGCTTTGACGCTGGACGGTCACGACGTCCCGGTGAAGCTGAAGGCTCACGACTCGTTGTTCGTGCCGCTAGCTAAATGGTCGATGCTGCTCACCGGGAATTATCGCTGCATCACCCTTGGTGAACCGCGCTCTATTCGCGACGCAGTGCATGAGAATCTCGCGCTCTCGAAATCCATCTACGATCACGTCGATAACATCGCACGCCGTCTCGGCGCCGATCCGGCGGATCAAGTACCGTTTGAGAAATACGCGAAAGCTGCAGAAAGCCTGCTCAAGCCGTCATCGGCGGCGCGTGCGGTCGCGGCCGGCGCGCCATTCATCGAGCGGGTCGATCTGCTGGTGAAGCTGATCTCCAAACAGCTCGACATGCCAAACGCGGAGATCGACCGCACGGTCGAGATCGTGGATCAGCGACTTAGCGAACGTATCGTACCGGGCTGAAGC